>CP054179.1:2622988-3278735 GCA_015709615.1 Gammaproteobacteria bacterium
GCTGTATCTTCCTAATCGAAATTTTGTGGATCATATCGATAGCCCGCTCCATAAACCGAATGAATCACTTCTTTCTCTGGGATCAGCTCAGCCAATTTCTTTCTCAATTTTTTTATATGGCTGTCTATTGTTCTATCTGAAACGATTCGCTGATCCTGATATATCAAATCCATTAACCTAGAGCGCGAGAAAATACGCCCTGGATATTGATACAACGCGTGGAGCAACTGAAATTCAACCACTGTCAATTCGATTTCTTGATCATCGTACTGCACTCTGAAACTTTGCGGATGTAGCCTAAGCGCTTGCTCAACCGAGTTCGTGGCGTGTGGCTGTAATCTACGCAACACAGCCTTGACACGTGCGACCATTTCCCGTGAACTGAAAGGCTTACAAATATAATCGTCTGCACCCATCTCCAGACCAAGCAAACGGTCAATTTCTTCAACACGTGCGGTTACGATAATGATCGGTACTTGGCTAAAACTACGAATGTCACGACAAATGTCAAAACCGTCTCTGCCTGGCACCATCAAATCGAGCAGCACTAAATCAACCCTATTATCTTTTAGCCACGGCACCACTTCTAATCCCTGACTCAAACAATGAGTTTGAAAACCCGCATGATGCAAGTAATCGGTTTCCAGACTAGCTAGTTTGGGCTCATCCTCGACAATTAGGATACGGCTCATGATGCAACCGGCAATGAAATACGCATCGCAAGCCCACCAAGATCTGAATGGAATGCTAAGAGCGTTCCTTCATGCGCCTTTACGATATTATTGCATATGGCCAGACCCAGACCGGCGCCTCCTAAATGCCGGTTCCGCGAGCTATCGACACGATAGAAACGATCAAACAAATGAACGATATCTTGTTCTGAAACGCCGGGACTGCTATCAGTCAATTCAATTAACAATTCATCTTTGATATGCTGAATCATAATCTCCACTTGGCCTTCCGGATCCGTATGATTCAAGCTATTGGTAAGTAAATTACGGAACAATTGCGATAATCGATCCTGATCCGCATTGACCAGTAATGGTTTAGATAATCGATTAGTCCATTTAACGTTAATCCGTTTTTGATTGAAATCGGGAATAAAGGCTGCAAGGTCTTTCTGCAGGATCGGCACTGGATCAAGTAAAAATTTCCGATAACTCAAAGCTCCTTGATCGGACAGTGCCAATTGATAAAGATCTTCTGTCAAACGATTGAGCCGCATTACATCACCCGACAATGATTTAATTGCATCATATGTCAGCGGGCGTATTCCATCCATGATAGCCTCCAGTTCACCACGTAGTACAGAGAGTGGTGTGCGTAATTCATGAGAAATATCCGCTACCCATCGTCTGCGACTTTGCTCTGCTTGTTCCAGCGCAGCCGCCATATCATTAAAATTGCGCGCCAGTTGCCCCATTTCATCACTGGATTCAACTAGCAACCTGACTTTGTAGTCGCCAACTGCAAGCCTTTGTGCTGCCACAGTAATACGTTTGAGCGGGCGACCAAGGTGATAAGCTAGAAACCAAGCGATCAATGCAGAAAGTGCTATCATGACCAAAGCAATCCAGAAAAATAAATTGGCTTGCCGTTCCATAAAATAAATATCGCTTGCCTGGCTAACCGGGTTCCCCGGCAGAAGTCCGACATAACCCACGGTATGATAATCAGACTGGATCGCATACAAGCGTAATTGGGAAAGCAACTCCTCTCGTCCAAACAGTATCGACTTGTCTGCATTTAATAGCATTATGCGTAATCCGAATGGGGGCCATCTTTGATTCACTTTTTCAGGCAATATTTCTGGCGGCCATTGCTGAGCAGCTTCTCGTTGTGCCTGTTTGATGATCCATTCTGGTGGATGATGCCGATGCGGATCAGCGCGCCAAAGCAATGAAATCCAGTTGAGTTTATTTTCAGCCAGAGCTTCCCAGCCATGATTCTCTGCGTAATACTCTTCCAGCACATCTATAATTTTGTCCACCCGCTCCGATTGTCTTTTTTCAACAAATTCGGCAAATCCTTTCTCTAATGACCAGCGAGTAAAGAGATGCATGCCCATGACTACTAATAAAGTAGTCAGTAGAAAGGTTAGGAATAATTTGACTCTAATTGACATAGATAAATAAACCGCTCACTTTCCAATTTGCTCAGGGAGACCAGCAAGACTTGTGTTGCAATTTCTATTGTGAGTTCGCGCTATTCAATGATTGTCACATATTCAATATTAGCCGCTAATTATTTTATATCGGACTATTATTGGTTTGAGGTGCTTATTTTGAAACATTACTGTATTTCGTATGGGTATGATACAAGAGACTTGGTATTTTTTGTGTGTACTTTTTTCTGTGAGATGGCCTTTTATTGTTGATGCCGGTTTAAAATTGACCAGCTATTACGGTTAAAAAATGAGCAGGGGAAAATAGAACGTAAGACACTACGCATCTGTGGACAAATGGACCGGACTGAGTAGGTTTTTGCCTCCTGTTGATGTTTTAGTTTAAATGTAATTTACTGCAAATTAGCCAGATTTTCTTCTGGTGAGTATTTATTCTGAAAAAGGTGCTCGATATGCGATATTTTCAACGCGGATTAACTATGGGCGCTGTGAATCGCTAGGAAAGAGTTTTTCTTCTAATGTTTTACCGTGATTTAGTTGTCGATATTGCCAGTGATTGGCACGGATACAATGCATGAGTTGCAAATCCATGCTGGGTTGCAGGTTTGGATTGTACGCCACTATAAATTCATTTTTTTGTGGATTGGTGACCTGTAAGACACCTTCAAAAGCGCTGAATTTAGCCAATACCTCCGATGCCGGACAGTTTTCCATTTGTAGAGTGATAAATCGCGAGGAAACTTGTTTCTCGTTGATTCTTAATTTCTCGGTTTGCAGAACGCCGTTTTCCAGTAACAAAATTTCTTGGCATAACCGGTCAAGTTCGATCAAATTGTGAGAACTGATGATGAAGGTTGTTTCTGACGATTGTTCTGCAATAATTGATCGTACGATTCGGGCATTCACAGGACCAAGCCCGGCAGTCGGTTCATCCAATAAGATCAATGCAGGTTTGCCGATCAGCGCTTGCGCGATCGCCGCCCGTTTAGCCATGCCATGACTGAGCGCCAGAGGTTTTTCATGTGCGGCATCTTTGAGTGCAAATATCTCTAAAACCCGGCTGGCTTCCAGGTTTGCATATTGGGAAGAGAATCCTTGCAGGCGCGCATAAAGAATCAATCGTTCTGTAAGCGTGAAGCTCGCGTCTAACCGGGCATCCTGGGGCAATGCTGAGATTTTGCCAATGAGTTGCGTTGCACCAGGTGGGTGATCAAAGACCAGAACAGTGCCGGAAGTGGGATGCAAGAAACCAGATAAGATATTCAGCAAAGTGGTTTTTCCGGCTCCATTGGGGCCTACCAAGCCGATAGGCTCGCCCGCATCCAGCTCAAAATTGACATTAGTGAGCGCAGCTTTGCCTGAATAAACATGGTTAAGCTGTTTGCACTGAATAATCGGTGAACTCACAATGCCTGCCTCAGCATTATCCAGCGCCCAATAGTTAACAAAAACAGGCTCTGCAGGAGGGGGATGTATATCAATGATAGTGTTTGCCATCCTGGCAGTTGCGCCATATCAGATAATTGATATCCAGGGATCAAACATTTTAGAAAAGCCAATGCCGGCAAGTAATAAGCCAAACTGTTGATAATTCCAGCCAGAAACATCCAGATCAGAATTGCCCACAGGATTGCTTGCCGGGCAGATTTAACTTGCGCGGATAAAGCGGCCATCATGGCTGTAAAAGGTAGAACGACTAAGATTAAGTTAAGAATTAGGATGGGAAAATCCGGCAATACAAAATAAAGAAGCGAAGCATCACGGGTCAAAGCAAGAATAAAGGTACTGAATGTGGCCGCACTGATCCATACTGCTTGAATCAGTATAGTGCCTACAAACCGGCCAAAGAATACACGATCACGGCTACTGCGTATGACAATAAAGCGTAGCGTGCCGTGCTCTCGATCAGAACAGGTTTGATCGGCTGCGAGTAAGATACTCAACATCGGGAATATCATTAGCGCAAAGTGCCAGAATACACCAAACTCAGGAATAGGCCAGTGCTGTATTGAACCAAAGCCAATCAAGTCAAAGAAACTGAATTCTACCTGTAATTCCTTTTCCTGAACCAACAGCTCAGCAGCAAATCGTATTGGATACAGTAAAATGAAATACCAAACGACTACAAAGGTTACCAACGGCAATATACTTTTTCGGGTAGCAAAACCTCTTTTGAGCTCAAATACGCTGATGAGTACCAGATGATTGAAGAAATTTGGCTGCATTTTTTATATTCCGCTTGTAAGCTGGCGCCTATCTTGATCGGGAATCCTTGGCATTTTACCTTGATTACACCTATCAACCGTAAATTTGCCAAGACAAAACGCATTCCAGAACAAATTTAACTTCCAATTCCATCAGGAGGTGAGTGTGGTTCGCACAAACCTTAATTAATCATGTGAGATACTTGTACCGGTATCTATCATTACTATCATCAACCAATTGAGAACGATTTATGACCAAGTCTTATATGTACCAAACATCCGTACCGGTTTTCAAACAGATATTGAACAGTTTAAGCGCCATTCTAACCAAAGCTGAAGCCTACGCAACCGAGAAAAAATTTGAGCCAGCCGTATTGTTAAATGCCAGACTATATCCTGATATGTTTCCCTTAATCCGCCAGGTGCAAGTCGCTGCTGATTTTGCCAAGAGCGTGTCGGCAAGGCTGGCAGGGATTGAAGCGCCGGTGTATGAGGACAACGAACAAACTTTCGCCGATCTGCAAGCACGAATAAGTAAGACTCTGTTATTTATCGAAAGTCTAGCACCAGAACAATTTGAAGGCAGCGAAACGCGTGAAATCGTGTTACGCCCGGGAACACCAAAAGAGAAAAAGCTGCTTGGCCGCAATTATCTGACCAACTATGGTTTGTCGCAATTTTTCTTCCATGTCACCACTGCCTATGCAATTTTGCGGCACAATGGTTTGGAAGTTGGCAAGGGCGATTTTATGGGTACTTTTTAAGCCCGCTATTATCTTCAGAAAGAGCCAGCAAGCGAAACTTTTTTGATGAGATCATTGATGGTAATTAATATTCGATATGCTTCAATATCACATGAATACATGGTTAGTGGCGGGAAGGCGGGATTCGAACCAGCAGTTTAAATTGATGGTGTCATATTTATCAATTAGTTATAATTGTAATGTTGCCTAAGGATAAGCATAAATTGGCATGTTTTGGCATAGCTTGGGCAACATTTAGGGCAACATTTTTTGTGATTAACAGAGGATTTTCGGTTTATCTGTTCCAATTAAAAACGAATATGTTATAGGTTTCAGCTTGTCAGATATATCACTAAGTGCTATATTTCATTTAGGATAGATACAGGATGGTCGTTTATAAGACGCGATGGTTTGATCGTTGGGCAAACAAACAAGGGTTAACCTCGTCCAGTCTTTGCGCAGCCGTACATGAGATGACAGAGGGACTGTATGATGCCGATCTCGGCAATGGACTGCTGAAAAAACGAATTGCGCGGCCAGGGCAAGGAAAGAGGAGCGGTTTTCGCACGTTGGTCGCCACCAATAAAGGAAACCGTTGGATATTCTTATTTGGTTTTCCGAAGAACGAACGTAGCAACATTGACAAAGATGAAGAGGTAGCCCTAAAGCTGTTGGCTGCTCACCTGCTGTCACTGACAACACAGGCGCTCGATCAAGCACAACATGCGGGAGAATTAATGGAGATTAACTGCGATGCGCAAAACTAAATCAACCATTCTCGAGGCTGTACATGACACGGCCAAGGGCTTACACAAGGCTGATGTGCTGGATCAGGTTACGCTGCATGAATTCGACCGATTGTGCTTGCCGCCTATTGAATCGTTGGGACCGGAGCAGATAAAACAAATTCGCGAAGCCACACGTGTCAGTCAGGCGGTGTTTGCTGCCATACTAAATACTAGTGTTTCGACAGTACAAAAATGGGAGATTGGACAGAAACGGCCAACAGGCACCGCTCTTAAGTTGCTATATCTTGTGCAGAAACGCGGTCTGGAAGCTGTCGTCTGAGTGGGTTAATTTCCTTCTTTTGCAGCAATCTATGTGCTTGCGCGGCAGGGAGAGCCATGCGCGGTGGTGTTCAATACCAGGGACCAGAATATTTCCTGCAACCGAATGCAAGCTTGCCTACTCGTTTACGATATGGCATGTTACATGACATCACCTGCAGCGCTTTTGAGAAAGTTTTGGGGCCTGTAGTAGATTAGTTTAGATGCTAAGCTAATTGAATGAAGATAAGTCATTGTGGATTATTGAAGAAAATACAATCAAGGCTGCTGGAGTATTTTGTGTTGGAGGTTACAGCAAGATCGGTAGCCGATATACTGGAAATATAACTCAATAGTGCAGCACTGTTTTATCGCAAAATACGGGAAGTAATTGTTTACCATCTGGAGCAGGAATCTCACGAAATTTTTGATGGTGTGGTGGAATTAGATGAAAGCTACTTTGGCACTTCGATGTCGTTTAGGGTAATGGGTGTCCATTCCATTAGGCTACAACGGCATTGAAAACTTCTAGAATCAGACTAAACGCGTCTTAAGAAAATACAATGGTATTCCTAAGGGATCATTTCCACTATTTCTCAAATAATGCGAATTCAGACTCAACTATGGAACTCTTAAACAACAACTAAAAATACTTAAACTTTGGACTCAGATTTAACCGGATCTACTACAATCCCAAGTTTTTTCCAAAAAGCCCATTATTCTTCATGTGCCTGAATCATTGGCTCCACTGCATTGCGCTGTTTGATTTTCTTTTTGATTGCTAACGTCACTGTTCGCCTGGCACCTGTAATCCATACCTTGACTCCCTCTGTCAGTCCGTGACGGTGGTAGCCACGGTCGGTGTAAATTTCCTTCGACGGTGTGCATGTTCATAACCGGCGTGAAATGAAAGTTTCGAAGCAACCTCGACTTGTCTGAGACTCAAGACTGATAAGCATTATCGGTTAGCAAACACCTAAAGACCATTGGCCTAGTCCACTCCTAGCGTTAAGTGGCGGAGTACGCATCGCCTGTAAGTAGCATTACGGAAATCTCTGGCTTTGATGCTTTGATCGTATCGACCGATGCAACATACCGAGTTGGCTCGGCATGCGGGATTGCTACTCCGTACTTGTCGTTGAGATCAGATGGCCTCATTTCAAAGCAAGCCAGCCCGGCGCCCAACGTAATAAGCTTACTCCCGAGCGGTGTAACCACTAGCCGACAACCACCCATAATAGTCATACTGTTACGGTAACGCTGCATCGCACCGAGCAGTTGACGATATGCCTCAAATGGGTTCGACTCATGGGCGTACAAGATATTTGACGTAGGAGTTTGTCGACTGTCGAACAACGGTATCTTGTACTCCACTAGCAAATTGTCAGCACGCCTAGGGTTGCGTGAGGGATGTGGCAGAACAGGGCATATCTCTGCTGAGTTGGGAATCACTGCGGAAGCCATGACTTTTTGAAGTTGGCTTACACGTCCCTCTCCCAAGATGGGGAACCAAACCAGAGGCCAGTCCTGGACGCTCTCTGCATGCAGAGCGCCAGAAAAACCTGGAATCATGACGAGGTCATTGCTTGGATCCTCGGCCTGAATGTGTCCGTCAAGAGCAGCATCTTCGCCTACCAGGACTTGGAAGTTCACACCGTTCGCCGTCAGTGGCGAGATTTCACCTCCGGCATTCTTGTTGGGAACGAGCTTGTTAAGCAAGCTCGTCAGCAACGAGAGGTAAGCAACACGCGGAAGAGAGCTGACATCCAAGACAATGTCGGTCTGGTCTGTCACTTCGGCCAGTACCTGGCTCGTTCCGAGTTTTAGGGCAGTTCCTGTGCTGAGGTCGTCCTCGCCACCCGACGATCCACCAATTGTAATAGTCTGGCAACCACCAAACGGGGCGAAAACCGACTGGAGTGCCGCAGCGTTTTCCTCGGTCAGTTGACTGATTTCGTCATCGAGCGTGTAATCGCTGAAACCGATCAACAGAAGTTGCGCTTTCTCGATTCTACGCCCTGAGGCCTGCACGCTTGAAACGAATTCGCGCATGACATTCTGGGCTCGGACATCGAAACCGCGCCCCGCGATATAGAGAATCCTGACCGGTCGGGAATCAAACAGCTGATCCCATAACTCGTGGACATCGCGCCCGCGTCGAAAGATGTAGTGGTCCCAAAGCATTCTTAGCTCATCTCCAACTTGCGTCGCCGGTTCGGAACAAAACCGCGCTCCATCCAATCGATGAGCTCACTTACTGATACGTCCTGCCATCCCCCCATTTGCACTGGCAGTCCGTAACAGGCACAAAGCGTCCGATTCAGATAGAAGATCATTCCGCTTTCCCGTGATGCACTTGCAGAGCTTTGTTTCGTTACAACAAGATTATCGGCAGCGCATTCGGCAAGCACTCGGGTCAGAATATCGCCCATGCCGCCCAGGGCTCTTGAGGTCGAATGTAGCTTGGCAAACTCCGTTTGAGACAAACGTATACCCGTTACTCCCGGGGCATAGGGCGCGTTTCGCTGAAATGTTTTTTCGCGACAAAACCCGCCTATCGAATCGAGAAGTCGGAAGGCACGTGAACCCTCAGTATGATTTTTCGGAATAAACTCGCGTTTGCGCTTCGCCGCTTCGACGAGAAGTTTCTCTTGTTCAGATGGCGATAGAACCAATTGCGGTTTCCGTAATACTTGTTTTGCTTGCAACCCAACGTAGAGGGCGGCGGCAAGTGATAACAACTCCTCAATATTGCTTGTCGCCAATACGCATAGGCGTTCGAGACCATAGTAGTACGGGATCTTTAGTTCGTCATGGATGAAGATTTCCGCAGCGCCACGTACCTGAGAATTGTCTTTATCCTCGAGCTCCTCCATCGATAGCGCCAAGTCAAGTGTCATCTGCCTCTTTGCTTCGTCGCGAGTTATCCACGTACGTATGACGTACATGTCGATGAGCGCTTCGATCGTCGGTTCTGCGACTCGTTGTTGAGCTCGTGCCAACCATTCGCTGTATCGAACATTGCCCTCATGCCTGCGCACCTCAGTATTAAAAGCCTCGATCCCTCGAGTGACCTCTTCCCTGATTTCGTCGGGAGAATATTCGCTTTGGAGACACTGCGAGAATGAGCTTGATGCAACGACGTCTTGGAGGGACATTCGCCGGTCAAGAATATTCTGCGCGAACGCCATGAACTGGTGGGTACCCTTGGACCCGCTCCACATGTCCTCAAGTGCGTATTCGCGCAGGTCACGTCCTTGGCGAGCCCCCTGCGAAAGTAGATCATTTCCAAGTGCGCTTGCTCTCTCGGCAAGCCATACTGGAATGGTGGGACGCAATACCGTAAGCTCGTCAATCAGGAGTGTTCGCTGCTTCCGACGTAATTTGTGGAGATCGTCAATCATCAGAAGGCGCCGCGGTGCAACGATTCGATCCTTGAAATGGAAGCTAACGGATTGAAGCCAGAGAATGCTCTCAAATCGCACATGCAATGGCATGCTTGCATCCTGATGGCCAGCAAATGCGTCAAGCTGTGCGTAGACGCGTTGCTCATGCTGCTCTGCCCAGGCCACGAGCTGACGGGGGTCTTCGTGGCGTGGAATACACTTCAGGTCGGCGGCGGACTCACCGTAAGTCAAGCGAACCGCGCCAAGTTGCTCGGTAGAACTGATGCCGACCAAAGCACTGATACTGCGCAGCGTCCGAAGTACAACTCGGCAATCCAGTAGCGCTCGGAACAACCCTTCATTTGCGAGCTCGGCGCCTGGAGGAAGGTCGGCATAACCAGAGGCGCACGACAAGATGACACCAAGCATTTGCGGACCGTCCTGATCATCGACCACTCCGCGAGAGACAAGGTGTTTAAATGATTCTGTGAGTTCAGGAATATGCCGCGAACTCCAGAATGCACCTAATGCTGTCGGCGTAAACGCCCGTAGTAGCGTCGTCTTACCGGCCCCGGGCGCACTGCGGAAAATATGTACTGCCCCCTCGAAAGCGTCCTCTGCCAACTTCTCCAATATCTTCGGGGAGAACAGTCGGGCGAAATCCATGTCCGATGTAGTTCGCTCGGACATCCTTTCGAGAAAAGGGTTAGCCTTGTATGCCATTAGAACTCTCTGTGCCTGCTCATCCTTGGGAACAGGCCGAACGGGTTGAAGGATTCCGGTCCCCAAAGCAGATAGATGGAGTTGTTTGGCGTGTTGTGTGATAAAACTACGGGCAATGCGCATCCGGCAAAGCCAAGCCGAGCGTCTGCGGTTCCCCCAACAGCAATGTGCTTATCCGTTGCCCGAACGTCATAGTACGCCGTGTTGGCCAGCAAGTTGCTTAGCGGGAGAGAAACGTTCTGCGTCAGAGCGATATCCGGCTCTATGGGGCAAAGGACTCTAATCTGGAGCGGCTTGTATCCGAATTCGGACGTGAATCGTTCAACCCAGTATTCAATGTGATCGATTGCCTGGCGGGTCGCTACGTAGAGCAACAAGAAGACCTCGTAGTGCACCGGATCTACCAGATCGCCCCGATGTAGCCTGTCGTAGATCTTCCGAATTTTGCCCTTGAAGACGCCTTTGCTCGCATCATAGCGAATATAGGTGTTACCGCTCCCGGAAAAGTCGTCTAGAAGCCAGATCAGATTGAATCGTGCTTGCTCTGCAGGATACCCATTCTTCTTCAGCGTCTCCTCAAGATCATCGGTCATTTCCTCGGCCTTGTCTTCACCAAGTTCATAGGCCTGCCATATTTGCTCGTTGCTGATCGCATTGCCGCTCGCGCGTCGAAGCTCGTTCGTCCTGGCACCATCGCTGAGTCCCAGATAGAGCGATTTGATTCGTAGTTCCTCGAAACGTCTATGACGAACAATCTTCATTATCCGATGGCTGGGTATGTCATATTCCTCTGCCACCAGACGCATGCGCTCCTGCACTATCACATCTGGGTAGGCGGTACGGACTAAGTGCGAGAATTCTTCGTCAGAGAGGTACACCAACCGCTCGGTGACCAGCTCGAGAGCTGCTTCACGGTCAGGCTCGGCGAATTGGTTCAACCAGAGCGCCAAGTTTTCTATGAACCGGCGCCCAGGCCCGAATCGTTGATAGTGGTCATACTTGTAGTCGGCGAGTAGCTGCAGCTTGGGCAGGATTCGTGAGACTGTCGCCTCATCATGCCATCCCATGACTGTAGCCAGAAGTTGCGCAGCATTTTGATCTCGCATGTATCGACCTGATGTCCTTAATGGGGTATTGAAATATGAAACCGGTTGGCACCAGATTCAATTGTGATCTGATTGAGATACCAAAGTGTCGCGTCCACGTCCCGCAAATGAGCTGGTGCTAGCTTCCAGCCACGATCAAGCCTTCGTGAGGGGACGTCTACACTCAAAGAATACTTGTGCTCAAGCAATGCCGTGTCGTTGCCAGGCCATGCCCCCTGATCACCCATCGTCAATATAGCTTGCGGGTCTATTTTGAAATTTTGGATGATGTGCGCAATCAATCTCGCTTTGCTTATACCCTTAGCCAGCACATCAATTGAATGCTTGCTTCTAACCATACTCGATAAATCAAGTCCAGCCTGGCGTAACGAGTCGGCCATCACAAACCACATCTGCTCGGTCGACAGCCCTTCGCGGAAGCGAATACTGACTTGGTAGGGATGGGTAGTTCTTACATCCTGAATAGGTACACCCAGATTTCTCAATCGCACCGCGATTCGATTAACATGACTTAAAAACTCGCTGGTTTCGATCCTTTGTTCTGGTGCTGAGGCAGCACTGCCAACCCATCCCCCGTTATAAAGACCAAGCTGGATATGTCCCAATACGTCGGATGAGAGGCTCTCCTGCAGACGCTCCTGAATTGAGCCTCCACGACCAGATGCTATACCAACGACAACCCCGGCCTGTACCAGTTTTTCGATTTGTTCCAACACGCTCTTTGGTGGCGCCCCATCCTTCCTTTGTGAGCTACAAAGAGTACCATCATAGTCAAAGACCACAGCATGGAAGTGCTGCTTATCTAATGCGTCACAGAATGCTTCTCGTTCGCGAAGAATCGCCCCCGTGCTTCGCGCAGAAGGCCAATGTGCACCTAGTACTTCCGATTTTGAAAGTTCGGCACCGTCTGAGTGATTCACTGGCGCTGGAACAACGGCAAGCAAGTCGAGGTAATACAATTCCCTCCCGAACTGTGGAACATCCGGACGTCCAGGATCTTTGCCAAGCATACGAGCAATCTCAGCAACGAAGTGCATCTGCGCGATAATTCCCGCAATCAAATCAGAGGGGGATGAGCCGTTAAGAGGCATCGTATAAGCGGGAATGTCACTAGGCACGAGTGCAACCATATGCCCCCATAGATCACCAAGCGTTGGTTCGGTCAATACCAACATCGCGCATTCATCTGGGCGCTGCGCAAGCCAGAGGTGCCGTCCATGAGCGTATGACCGAATATCGGCCAATTGACAATGAAGCAACGCCGCTTCAGACAATTTGGATTCAAGATCGGCGGCAATGGGGCGAAGGAGCGGCGAAAACACAACGGTCAGTGTACCGCGTCTTGCTACTTCAGTGATGAAGTCCTGTGCGTTTTCCAGCCACTCTGTAATCGACTGGTTACCGATTCGCAGATGGTCTAGTTGCGAGGGTAGCGCATCCTTGTGGCGGTGTTGGTCGAGCTCACCATAAGCTCGGGCAACGACTGTTGCATCTAACAACAGACTGTTGGTTGCCAGATAGCCATCTTTCTTTTCGAGATCGAAGACGTGCGCACTTACATCCGTAAGTCCGCTTACACACTCCTGTAGTGGACTGCTTGTGCGATTGGTCAGAACGTGGATCGTTCTCGCGCTATGCCTGCGCGCTCGCCGCAATGCTTCAGAGATATCTGGATTTCGTCCTTCGGCAGAGATAAGGAATACCGGACTGGATGCCGCCAGCGTAGGATTGCAGATTACCTCCAAAGGGGTAACCGGTCTGGATACACGCCCCGTATACGTCTCGTGCAAATTGCACAGCAATGACGCCACCGTATACGACCCACCTGAGCCGACGCCAATGATACTTGATTCACAAGCGGCCGCTATTGCCGATCTCAGCGGCGCCACATCGAGCATCAAACCATGCTGATATGTCGCTGCAAGCTGATCTAGCTCCGTATCGTAATGGCTGTTATCCATCTTGGATACATCAGCACGCTAGCTCGACTATCGCCATTCCCGACAAGGAATGGGCTCGCGATTTTCCGTTCGGCTTCGTATTACTTTTTGACTGTACAGACTTGCTCCTAAGCTCTGAACGCAGCTCCATGAGGAGGACTCCCAGCATATTTTTGCCTTTTCCGTTCACTTCACCCCACAGACGATTGACGGGGTTATCTGTCTTAGCCGACTCAACTAATCGCGCATCCCCCGTGGAAAGGAGCAATTCACGGAGATCCTGATGCTGGGTGAATTTGGCACGCAATACGCCCCGCATCCGATCGAACTTCACCTTCGACCAGTCCGGAACAATATCCCACGTATATAACCCATGAGCAGCCATTGCCACCAGCGATGGACTTGGTGCGCTCAAAATCCATTCGCGCACCGATTCCTTGGCTGCCTTGCCTGCCTGGTATGCATGCTCAGATGTCGGATACTCGCGTCCCTCAAACACTATGGGGCGCCTGTATAGGTTACTGAACACCCCATAGGGCTTCTCATTCGCACGATAGAAATGAATCTCAGGCAAACCTGCATCATCGTTACACCCCTGCATTGAAGAGGCTTTCTGGGGTTTCGCGGATCTTTTCATTTACGGGTTTCCTTCGCAGAATCGGGCAGGGTGCAGACATCTTGCAATGATTAACCAGCAGTACCTCCACTAAATTGGTGAGACTGCGACGATCCTGGATCGCCACTATTTCGCATGTAGCCTTGATTTCAGGATCGCTCCACAAGATCATGATTACGGTCTTGACTCTTGGACGGCTTCTAGGCATGAGAGGTAATCTGCAAAAACAATGTGGTGTGCATCATACAATAATTTGAGCCGTTCTAATACTTCTTCTACTTGTCTATTGTAGATACTGAAAGTGGTAACTCAGTGGGGTAAGCCCCCCACTTTGCCGGGGGACTCACAGTGGTTTGACCTATACGGCGGTCATTGGAAATCTTCTATCTCGAACAAGAGAAGGAGATTCAGGATGAAAGAGTATCAGAGTTTGACCCACACAAGATGGGATTGTAAGTGCCATATGGTTTTCATTCCGAAGAAGCGTATATTTAGGGTATTGCGCAAGCATCTGGGCGAGATATTCCACGAACTTGCGGGATATAAGGAAGCGAAGATTGTAGAAGGGCACATTATGCCGGATCACGTGCACATGTGCATCAGCATTCCACCGAAATATGCGGTGTCGAACGTGATGGGGTACATCAAGGGGAAAAGCGCAATTGCGATAGTGAGGCGCTTCAGAGGTCGAGTAAAGAATTTTACTGGTGAGGTTCCTGGGCTCGAGGGGATTTTGTTTCGACGGTCGGACTTGATGAAGGGATAGTCAGGGCGTATATCCGCAACCAAGAGCATGAGGATGAACGCTACGATCAAATGAAATTGGATGTTTAGCCGCCTTTTGGGCGGCTCATGGTTTAGGGCGCCTTTGAGGCGTTCACCCAATAAGCCTCCGGCTTTGCCGAAAGTAATTTAACTTTTGTACGATAATCTGTGCCAGACAAATCAAATTTTCAACGTTCTTTTATTCTTAAGCGCATCTATTAGAGTTAATGTAGCTTTTTCCCCATCATACGTAATGGCTGCATCTTTCCCAGCAACTGGTTTACCATCAATAGCCTTTAATTGGTGCACAATAAAATCCTTCTTGACCTGCTGATAAAAAACAGCATTCTCTTTATCAATATGAATAACTTGCCCCTCATACTGATTTTTGTCGACAGGTGTTTTAGCTAAATAAATATTGTAGACACCCGGCTTGATGCCTTCATCAACCTTCTTGATAGTGCCAACCGTCTCCCATTCATTATTATTTTGAGTTTGTAGAATCTTTTGGCCATTCATTACAATCATTCGTAGCTTTGCGGGTGTCGTCATTTCAAATTAGTTGTAAGTAGGATTACTGGCAAGATTAATTTATCCTGCTTCCTGTTGTCCGGCAATTTCTTCCAGTATTTTCATGAGATCGAAAGACTCTGATCTTTCCATACCATGCAAAAAGGCGACCAATTGCAGTGCGCCGCTGCCCTTAGCTGAGAAGCTGCCGTCTTGAAGCGCTTTGATGGTGAACTGAACGATATTTGGGCAATTTCTGCCTTGCTCAAAATAATCGCTAATCTTGGTTTTTAGTAACTCTTTATTATCGTTAGACAGATCGCGCATTAAATCCTGTGGCTTGCGTTTGTCTTTTTTAATCAGGTTGTAAATAGAATCCAGCAATGAATTCGGCGTGGTTTGTTTTTGATCGTTGTTATGAGCTGAAAGAGTATTTGATTTGCCTTCAGCGCTGGATACTTGATCATCCGCAGAATTAGATGAGGGTGTTTTTTTCAGCTTTAAGAATTGACTGAATTGATAGACATCCAATCGTGATATCTCTTCTTGCGTACTGAGCGCCAGCCAAGTGATTACTTCCTCTTTATTGGCTTTATACAGCCTTGTTAAATCATAGAGTGCAGTGACATCAGTGCAACGGCCTGTCCGGTATACATCTGCGAGTGGATCAGGTAGATCAAGGAGTGTGGCATGCATGGTGATATAAGGATTGGTTTTGCCAATGAGTCTGGCAATTTCAGACTTGGTTTTACCACCGGCCAGTTGCCGTCCAATAAAGTCAGCAATCTCTCTGGAGGTTAAATCATCTCTTTGCAGATTTTCGATTACCTGATCCGCTTCGCTGTAATCGGTATCAATGAATGCAGGAATCTTGGTTAATCCGGCATTAATGCTGGCGCGATAGCGTCGCGCCCCATGATTAATGATATAAGTTCCTGGTTTATCCGGATTGGGGCGAACCGATATCGGTGATTTGACTCCGCGTAATTTAATCGTCTCCGTTAATTCTCGTAACGTTTCCTGATTAAACTCCTTCCTGGGTTGATGGGCATCTTCGCTGATCAGCGTAATATCAATTTCTGTTGCACCGATAGGCGCAACAAGCCCTTTTATATTTTCCTTTTTTTTCTCTGTCATTTTTATCGTGGACCTAACTTGCGCTCGTTATGCTGGGCAGAAATATTTATTGGGATTAAATGATTCTGCCAATTTATGATTAGAAAGATAGAAACGATGGATGCAGTCATCAACAAATAAAACAGCGCAAAAGTTGTTTTTGCGCTTTTATATTTTTGTTCTTCTTGTTCAGTTTATTATTGAATGCTTAATCTCTCGTATCTGAAAACAGCATGTATTTTCAGATTCATCAGATTTTCCATCAGTCACTCATCTACCCTCTATTCATAGCATTCTAAGGTAACTATTAATATTAATTATATTGATATAAATCAATGATATGATAAATCTTTAGTTTAAATTTCTATTCTAAACCTACTATTAATAATTATCCATAAAATATGCATATAACGAAACTATTATTTAGCCCTCCATAGAATTAATAAATTTGCGTATTTATTTTGGATTAAAATAGCAGCAATACTACTGCAAAACAATGGTGTTGATTAGTTAAGCTGCTTAAACCCTAAAAATGGCAGGGCTATTATATGTACAATTTAATCTTAATCACAAATATTTTGCGTATCCTTGATGAAAAGGATATGACCAAGTCAGAATTAGCAGAGAAGGCGGGTGTTTCCATCTCTTTTTTTACTGATCTGACCAATGATAAAGCCAATCCATCACTTAGAATTATAGAGGCAATTGCAGAAGCACTCGAGACCCCACTGCCAATGCTATTGGATAGTTCGGATATGAGCACGGCTGATCTTGAAGCATTAACCAATCGAAAACTAAAGCATTTGCCTAAAGGCTTTGTCTGGAAAGGGGGCGTGCTGAGTGAATTTGAGGCTTATCAAGTCGAGCAATGGGATAAAAAGAACAGAGCGTTCTTGTTAAAAAACAAAAGTAAGAAATAAATAAAGTAATAAAAAGCAGTAAAGAAACAGTAAAAAAAGTATTGCACAAAATGTAATTACGTTATATTGTAATGTCATGTGTAAGTCGTTGGAGTACTCGCATGACATCGCAAGATCAATTACCTCACGTCACAACCGTTAAAGACCGGGCAAAGAGCAAGCTGGAACGCGATGCACGGGAAATATTGTCGGCCTTGCAAGATCCTGAAACGGTTGAAATCATGGTCAACGCTGATGGCCGTATCTGGCAAGAGAAGCTGGGTCAGAAGATACAACATATCGGAATTATCCAGGCTGCTCAGGTTGAAGCGGTCATCAAAACGGTTGCAGGCTTCCATGGCAAGGAAGTCAATCGATTCAACCCGATGATTGAAGGTGAATTCCCGCTCGATAATTCACGCTTTGCCGGTCAACTACCCCCCATTGTTTCATCCCCCACATTTGCCATCCGCAAAAAAGCCATCAAGATCTTTACGCTTGAGCAGTATGTGGAAACCGGCGTGTTGTCGCCAAGACACTCTGATGTCATCAAAGATAGCGTGCACAAGCACCGCAACATTCTAGTCATTGGTGGCACCGGATCAGGTAAAACAACGCTGATTAACGCCATTATCAATGAAATGGTTCGCAGTGACCCGGATGAGCGAATCTTCATCCTCGAGGATACCGGTGAGATTCAATGCGCCGCACAGAATTTTGTTCAGTATCACACCACACTTGATGTCGACATGACGCAATTGTTAAAAACAACCTTGCGTATGCGCCCGGATCGCATTCTGGTCGGTGAAGTGAGAGGCCCTGAAGCATTGGATTTACTCGATGCTTGGAACACCGGTCATGAGGGAGGAGCTGCAACTTTGCACGCCAATGATGCGCTATCAGGACTAACCCGCCTGGAATCCCTGATTTCACGCAATCCTTCAGCACCTAAAGAGATCATGTCATTAATCGCAGAGGCTGTTGATATGGTGGTACATATCACGCGCGCACCCCACGGCAGAAAAATCCAGCAGATTATCGAAGTGCAAGGTTTTAAAAGAGGAAGTTACCAGATCAAAAAGTTGTAAATCATCCATAGGAGCCAGTCTATGAAACTGATTCATATCAAGGATATCTCTCCATTCTTTTGTTTCTTCTCAATCGCTTTTTTGTTTGCGCTTTTGTTTTCAACCGATAACGCACAAGCGGCTGTAGGCGCGGGTGGCGCGCTTCCCTATGAAACCTGGCTGGTTAATCTGAGAAACTCTGTCACCGGCCCGGTTGCTTTTACCCTATCTATCGTCGGCATTGTCGTTGCAGGCGGCATTCTGATCTTTGGCGGTGAGCTCAATGCGTTTTTCCGCACCTTGATTTTTATCGTGCTGGTTATGGCATTACTCGTGGGCGCCAACAACATCATGACTAATCTATTTCAGGGTGCGGTTATTCCGGGTGAAATCCAGGAATCAGTCGTAAATCCACAAGAATAGGAGGCTGATTATGGCTTTGCGAACAATACCTATCCGTCAATCGGGTAACCGTCCTAACCTGTTTATGGGTGGCGACCGGGAACTGGTCATGTTTTCTATTCTGATTGTAGCGACTTCAATTTTTGTGGCGATGGAAGTCAAAGCCACACTCTTCGGCATAGCACTATGGGTTTTTGCACTGTTTGCACTACGATTGATGGCTAAAAATGATCCACAACTGCGTCATGTTTACTTACGCCAGATGAAATACAAAAAATACTATCCGGCGCGAAGCACTCCTTTTTATGATAATACCCGCCAACAGGAAAAACAGCATCTATGATTGCCGCCATCACAATTCTTATCGCAATCTCTGGAGCTGCGCTGCTTCTGATACTGTTTATCCGTATCCGTGATACGGATAAAGAATTAAGACTGGATCAACATCGATCCAAAGCAATGGGCTTTGCCGATCTGCTGGTGTATGCGGCAGTGGTAGAAGACGGTGTGATTGTCGGCAAGAACGGTTCGTTGATGGCCGCCTGGGTATTTTGTGGCGATGATACTGCCAGTAGTACCGAGATTGAGCGTGAACGGGTGTCATTTCGCATTAATCAGGCGTTATCACGCTTAGGAAACGGCTGGATGATTCATATCGATGCGATCCGCAAACCGGCACAAGGTTATTCCGATAAAGCCCACTCCAATTATCCCGATCCTGTGACCGCTGCCATTGACGAGGAACGGCGCAATCTGTTCGAGCGTATCGGCACAATGTACGAGAGCTGCTTTATCGTATCACTGACGTATTTGCCGCCGATGCTGGCACAACGCAAGTTTGTAGAACTGATGTTTGACGATGAAGCCCAAGCTCCGGATCAAAAAGCCAGAACGCAAGGATTGCTGGATTATTTCCAGCGAGAATGTGCCAACTTTGAATCCCGATTATCCAGCGTATTTCATTTGTCGCGTTTAAGAAGCCGCAAACTGGTCAATGAGGACAGTACAACCATCACCCATGATGATTTCTTGCAGTGGCTGCAATTATGCGTAACCGGCCTGGATCACCCGATGGTGCTACCGGCCAATCCGATGTACCTGGATACCTTGCTGGGTGGTCAGGAAATGTGGGGTGGGGTCGTGCCCAAAATTGGCCGCAATTTTGTTCAAGTGGTCTCGATTGAAGGTTTTCCGCTAGAATCTTCTCCCGGCATGTTAAATCTGCTCTCTGAATTGCCAGGCGTATACCGCTGGTCATCGCGCTTTATCTTTATGGATACGCATGAAGCAGTCAACCATCTGGAAAAATTCCGCAGACGCTGGAAACAAAAAATTCGTGGATTCTTTGACCAGGTGTTTAATCTGCAAAGCAGCAACATCGATGAAGACGCTCTTAATATGACTGAAGATGCGCAGTCAGCGATTGCTGAGACGAATAGCGGTTTTGTAGGTCAAGGCTACTATACCAGCGTAGTCGTTCTGATGATGGAAGATCGGGCAGCATTGGAAGAAGCCGGGCGAAAGGTAGAGAAAGCCATCAATCATTTGGGATTTGCCGCACGGGTTGAGACGATTAACACCATGGATGCTTATCTGGGAAGCCTGCCCGGTCACGGTGTCGAGAATGTGCGCAGGCCTCTCATCAATACGATGAATCTGGCCGATCTGTTGCCGGTCAATACCATCTGGACAGGTAAACCCATAGCACCCTGTCCGATGTATCCCCCCAATTCACCGCCATTGATGCACTGCGTCACACAAGGAGCAACCCCTTTCCGGCTGAATCTGCATGTGCGTGATTTAGGTCACACTTTCATGTTCGGCCCAACCGGAGCCGGTAAGTCCACGCACTTGGCGTTGATTGCCGCACAATTGAGACGTTACTCCGGCATATCGATTTATTGCTTTGACAAGGGAATGTCAATGTATCCGCTAACAAAAGCGGTGGGTGGTCAGCATTTCACCGTAGCAGGCGATGATGAATCGCTGTCTTTCTGTCCATTGCAGTTCTTGCACACCAAGGGCGATCGTGCCTGGGCGCTGGAATGGATTTGTTTGATGGTTGAATTAAACAACATCACAGTCACGCCTCTGCAGCGTAACGAAATCAGTCAGGCCATTACTAACATGCATCAAAGCGGCTCAAAAACCTTATCGGATTTGTCAGTGACGATCCAGGATGAATCCATACGCGAGTATCTTCGGCAATACACCATCGACGGCATGATGGGACATTTGCTCGATGCTGAAGCCGATGGTTTGAATCTGTCGACCTTCACCACGTTCGAAATCGAAGAATTGATGAATCTCGGTGATAAATACGCACTGCCCACGTTGCTGTATCTGTTTCGCCGCATCGAGCGCAGTCTGCATGGGCAACCTTCCGCCATTATTCTGGATGAAGCCTGGTTGATGTTGGGTCATCCGGTGTTTCGCGCAAAGATCCGCGAATGGCTGAAAGTCATGCGTAAAAACAATTGCTTGGTGTTGATGGCAACACAAAGCCTGTCGGATGCGGCCAACAGCGGGATTCTCGATGTCATTGTCGAATCCACCGCCACCAAGATATTTCTACCCAATGTATTCGCCCGTGATGAAGAGGCTTCGGCACTCTACCGGCGCATGGGATTGAATACGCGCCAGATTGATATTCTGGCTTCTGCCATTCCCAAGCAGCAATATTACACCGTGTCCGAGAACGGCAGGCGGCTCTACGACTTGGCGCTTGGACCATTGGCGCTCGCTTTTGTGGGATCTACGGATAAGGAATCGATTGCAACCATCAAGAATCTACATGACAAGTATGGTGATGGCTGGGTTCACGAATGGTTGACGATCAAAGGATTAACGTTATCTGATTATGGAGTTGCCGCATGAATATGATCAACGAACTATTCAAGCTAAAGCCGGGTGCGCATAAAACTATGCGCGTTAATGACGACAGGATGGAAGGCGGTCGCCGTTTTGGTGAAAATGAAAATCCCTATCAGTCAGCAAGGCGTACCTGGAATGATCACATGAGGGAAGTAATTGCTTCGCGCACTATGTGGCAAATGTTAGCTCTTCTTTGTTTGTTGATTGCGCTGGCAGGAGTAGGTGGAGTCATTGCTATCGGCAGCCAATCTAAATTCATCCCTTATGTGGTGCAGGTTAATAAACTGGGGGAAGCCATCGCGGTTTCCCGTGCGGATATTGCCGCGGTGGCCGATCAGCGCGTGGTGCATGCGTCCGTGGCAGCGTTTATTAATGATTTGCGCATGGTAACACCGGATATCGCCTTGCAACGGCGCGCCATCTTTCGTGCGTATGCCATGCTATCCAATAACGATCCCGCCACGGCAAAAGCCAACGAATGGTTCAATAGCAGTGAGGCCAGCAGTCCTTTCAAACGGGCTGAAACCCAAACGGTTAATGTTGAAATCATATCGGTGATTCCCCAATCACCGGAGACCTGGCAGGTCGATTGGCTGGAGAAAGTCTATGACCGGCAAGGGCACTTAACCGAGCCACCTTTCAAAATGCGTGCTTTGCTCAGGATCTATAACAAGCCGACCACGCAAAGCACCACGGAAGAACAGATCCGAAATAACCCGCTGGGTATTTATATCCAGGATTTCTCCTGGTCGAAACAAACCTAAAGAGGGCACTCATCATGAAACCGTTATTCGCTTTAAGTATCCTGAGCACATTGATTTTGTCCATTGGACTCGCTGCTCCAAGCTATGCCAACGGCTTGTCAGAAGCGTATTTCACCGATAAGAATCCTCAACTAACCCCGCAGGAGCGCGCCGCAATTGATCTGGCCAAGAAATGGCAATCAAGCAACCCCACCGGCACAAAGCCGGTTGCAGGACCGGATGGATCCATTCGTTTTCTGTTTGGCTCTCAGCAACCCAGCATCGTCTGTGCGGTATTGCAGGTCTGCGATATCGAATTGCAGCCGGGTGAGCAAGTGAATTCCATCCACTTGGGTGATCAGGCGCGCTGGCTAATAGAACCGGCAGTGACCGGTCAAGGATATGCTGAGGTGCAACATCTGATCGTAAAACCACTGGATGTGGGGCTGGAAACATCCTTAGTTGTGACGACCAACCGGCGCACGTATCACCTGCGCTTGCGATCTCATCGGCGTGATTTTATGCCGAGAGTGAGTTTTACTTATCCGGAAGATGCGCTGATTAAATGGGATGCGATCAGAGATAAAGAAAGCCATGCGATGGGAGTCAGGAGATCGCGCACCATTTCTGAAACCGGGGAATATCTGGGCAATCTGGATTTTGCGTATGCAGTGTCTGGGGATGCCGCTTGGAAACCGCTGCGTGTTTATAACGACGGTCTGAAAACCATCATACAAATGCCTGCCATCATGGCGCAAACGGAAGCACCGACTTTGCTACTACTGAACAAAGAAGGTGGCATTTTTAGCGATGATGAAACGGTTATGGTGAATTACCGTTTGCAGGGTGATCGCTATATTGTGGATACCGTTTTTGATCGTGCGATTCTAATTGCCGGTGTCGGCGGCAATCAAAGCCGAGTGACGATTACGCGGGGGAAATGATGATGAATAAAATGATCACCGCATCCAACTCTGTTTTTATCCTCATGCTGGTTTTATTGCTATTGAATGGTTGTGTAAGCCAACCGTATGGCAATTTTATTCAAAATCCTTCAACTACATACAGCAAAGACATGGCTGATGACGTGACAGCCCAAATAGTGCGGCTGTATCCGGCGGCCAATACGAAGTTCAATCTGCGCCATGTGGTTAATGATCCGTTTGGTCATGCCTTGATCGAGAACCTGAGACTGGCAGGGTTTGCAGTTCAGGAAGCGACTCAGCAATCAATTCAGCAGCAAATCTTTGCTGCGCCGCATCAACCTGATACTGAACCGCAAAAAGGATCCACGCTAAGTTACATCGTAGATCAGTCGGGTGATTTGTATCATGTCAAACTCATGATTGACGATATGCGATTGTCGCGCGCATTCGCGGTACAGGCCGACAGTATCCATCCTGCCGGTCTTTGGGTGAGAAAAGAATAAGGGGGTAAGAGTGATGTCAACCAATTCAAAACTCCTGTCGCCTGATTCATCCCCGGATGTAGTTGCCAAAAACGTTGGGGTGCGGCGCGTCAATAACCTGCCGATTGTTATCTTTGGCGCAATCATGCTGATATTCATGTTGCTTATGATGATCGTCGCCATGAATCGCGCAGCTGAACGCGGTCAATACGATTTTGATGGTAATCATGATGCTCAGTCGAGCAATTCTTTTGCCGCACTGATTGCCAAGGACTATATCGGCGGCATTATCGAACCCAAAACTCAGACTAAAACTCCTGATTTAACCGAAAAAGCACCCCTACAGGGAATTATTATTGAACGACCAGCGGATCTGGATCGGCCGCCTTTGCCGCCCTTTATGGATACTGTCGATCCATCGCTTCACGCTGATATTGCGCATATTCGGATGCTAAAACGCCAGCAAATGGAAGAAGCGATCAAGGCCAAAACCAATGTGAATGTCGTTGCACCGAGAAGCTCAGGATCATCGCCGAATTTAGCCAACGCCGGTGCACCTAAAACACGCGAGGAAATGTTGGCAAAATTGGCATCGGTGCGTCAACAGATCGATGTAAACCTGCGCGAAGATCCTACGGCGGCTTATCATGCGCGCCTGGCGCAGTTGCGGCAGGATGGGGGGGCGAGTGTAGCCGGAGGAATGGGAATGGGTAGAAGTGATGAATTCATGGATGATGGAACACCTCGCTTGCTGGATGACGAGGCTGGTGCTCGGGATAAGGATTATTCGCGCTTTGATTCAGCGAGTGGCGAGGAACGCTGGAAATTAAATAGCGAAGTCCAAAAGCCCGCATCGCCTTATGTTTTGCAAACAGGGTTTGTAATACCGGCAACCTTGATATCAGGTATTAATTCCAGCCTGCCGGGGCAGATCATGGCGCAGGTGAGCCAGCATATTTATGATTCACCGATCGGCAAATGGCGTTTGATTCCGCAAGGATCCAGATTGGTGGGTACTTATTCCAGCGAAGTAGAATTTGGTCAGGCACGTGTGCTGGTTGCCTGGCAACGCATTATCTTTCCGGATGGCAAGACCATGGATATCGGTGCCATGCCGGGTGCTGACGGGGTGGGTTATGCAGGGTTTAAGGATCTGGTGAATAACCATTACCTGCGCATCTTCGGCTCAGCGCTGATCATGTCGGCGATCGTGGCCGGTGCCGCGTACAGTCAGCGTGATGCAGGCGGTGCGTTCGGACGACAAAACGCCGGGAGCATCATGAGTCAGTCATTGGGTCAGCAATTGGGGTTGGTGACCGCCAATCTCATTCGGAAAAACCTGAATATATCACCCACCCTTGAAATCAGGCCAGGGTATCGCTTTAACATCATTGTGACCAAAGACATGAAGTTCTCTAAGCCATACCAATCATTTGATTATTAATGACAGGAGGTTCAAACATGACAAACAGTAAAAATCTAACCACCCGATTGATCATGATACTGCTTGTGCTGGGTAATACTGGTTATTCACCGGTTATAAAAGCCGGTGGAATGGCTGTCATTGATGTGGCAAATATCAAGCAAACCACGATTACCGCGCTTGAAGCAATTGAACAGACACAAAAGCAAATAGAGCAGTATCAGACGCAATTGCAGCAATATGAGAACATGATTCGAAACACCATGGCACCGCCTGCATATGTCTGGGCGAAAGTGGAGTATGCGATGAACAAGCTCATCAATTTGACCAATACCATACGCTATTATGAACAGCAGTATGGCGGACTGGATGGTTATATGCAGCGGTTTCGCAATGTTGAATATTATCGCAGTTCCCCGTGTTTTAGTTTGCAGGAAAAATGCAATGAGGGCGCCTGGAAACTCCTGAAGGAAGGACAAAATACCAGTACGGACGCACAAAAAAATGCCAATGATTCGTTATTACGGGGTTTAAGCGAACATCAGAATCAGATTCCAGTGGATGCTGCTCACCTGCAAGTCCTGCAACAAAAAACCGAGTCGGCCCAGGGACAAATGGAAGCCCTACAATATGCCAACCAGTTGGCCGCGTACCAGGCAAATCAGTTGCTGCAAATGCGTCAAATGCTCATTGCCCAGCATAATGCTGCCAATACGCTAAGTCAGGCCGAGGTAGACCAAAAGGCCATGCAACAGGCTGCGCGTGAGGCGGCAACCAAGCGATTGAGTCCTGAAATACTGCCAGTGGGTAGAAACTGGTCTGTCAGGGACGCCTTTTGAAACTCTAACCTAAGGAGATACCGATGAAAAAAGGTCATTTGATTATTGCAGTTATCTGTTCATTGTCTTTGTTGCTGTCGTCAGGGTGTTATAAGGATGGCGATGGCAAGCTTGAATTGAAGGAGCCTAAGAAGGAATTAAGTGAGATGCCGCCTGGAATTAGATGGACTATTAATGGGCCAGTAGATGAAACGGGTAATCCAATTGAATTAGAAAAAGCAAAATAGTTGTTCGCCTAAAATTGCGAGAAGAATCAAGAGATCAAACATATGTACAAATTATTATGTGTCTTATTAAGTACCTTGCTTCTGATATTTCTTTCTACAAAGGCATCTGCTGAGCTGGCCTACATTGATCCAGCAACCAATCAGAGTGTGTTGGATCAGGTTGTCCAAAAATTTTGGACAAAGGTTAAGAGCTGGCAAAATGTTGTTCAGGCCGCGGCCGAGCGTTTGTTCTGGACGTTGGTGCTGATTTCGATGGTGTGGACATTTGGAATGATGCTGTTGCGCAAAGCCGATATCGCGGATTTCTTTGCCGAGTTCACCCGTTTTATTATCTTTACAGGCTTTTACTTCTGGCTGCTGACCAATGCAGTATCAGGGCACAATATTGCAGGGACAATCATAGATTCGATGCAGCAACTAGGCGGAACCGCTGCTGGTCTGCCAAGTGGAGCCAGTCATGCCGGTATCATGCACACAGGTATTTTAATCTGGAACCAGGCAACTAATAGTCTTACATTTATGCAGCCTATGGATAGTCTGATGGGTTTTATCATTTCTTTGATTATTTTAATTATTCTGACAGTAATTGCAGTCAACATGCTGCTCTTGCTGATATCAGGATGGGTATTAATGTATGCAGGTATCTTCTTCTTAGGTTTTGGCGGCGCACGCTGGACATCCGATATTGCCATAAACTACTTTAAAACAGTTCTGGGTGTCGGTATTCAGCTATTTGTAATGCTCCTGATTGTCGGTATTGGCAGTGATCTGTTAACCAGTTTTTACACCAAAATGGGTAAAAACGTTCTGAATTATGAAGAACTGGCGGTTATGCTGATTTTTTCGATTGCGTTTTTTGTATTGATTTCCAGATTGCCGCTGTTGCTCGCTGGTATTATAACGGGTAGTAGCATAGGTTCGACTGTCGGAATTGGCAGTTATGGCGCCAGCGGTTTTATGGCAGCGGCAGGTACGGCGGCGGCTGTTGCATCTTATGGTGGCACATTGGCAGCAAGTCGGCTGACGGCAGCAAGAAGTGCAGGGACGAATGCCTTACGGAGTGCCATAGAAAAAGGCCAGGCTCAGGAATCGTCAGGTATGAACAATATTTCGCGAGGAGGGGTAAATAATTAATAAGGCATTTAAACGATTCGCTCGATGATGGATTTGCCGCCGGATATGCAAGAAAGGGTGGTGTGTTCAATCACTGCTGCCATCAAGTATGAAATACCCGCCAATATCTTACTGGCGATAGCCGAAAAAGAGGGCGGCAAGCCAGGTCAATGGGTCAATAATAGGAATGGCACTTACGATGTTGGTTCTATGCAGTTTAATACCTCATACCTACAAGATTTATCCAAATATGGCATCACGGCTGAGCATGTGGCAAGAGTTGGTTGTTATGCCTATGATCTGGCCGCCTGGCGGGTGCGTCTGCATATCAGGAATGACAAGGGCGACATCTGGACAAAAGCAGCCAATTATCATTCACGGACTCCAAAATATAATGCAAAGTATCGCTCTGATTTGATTGCCAGAGCTGTTAAATGGGCTGATTGGTTGGAAGAACGGATTACTTCAGCTATGGATTAATGATAGTCGCTTTCTTGAAGATGGCACTTCTAGCAATTATGGTGACTACCTTTTGCAGGGCGATTTAGCATAAATTTGGCACAGTTGGATTCTTTTGTCTTTTTAGCCCACCGGATCAAAATCCAACACTTTTTGCTATTCATTAGATACAAATTTTATAAATTTTTTGAAAATTTGTCAGTGTTTTTGATATTTCTACTGACAATTGCCAAAGCTTGTTTGATCGCTTGCAGATATTGACTCTCAAGTCTACTTTGTTTTTTGCCAATTCGAGAGATATCAACCGCACGTAATTGATTGAGACTAATATTACGATTCGGTCAAAGCCTGAACGAGTGAGTATTTCTTTGATGGGGTCGATTGCATGACAGGAAATGGGATTGAACAGGAATCTGGGCGTATCCGACGGAAAGAATTGATTAAGTACTTCGAAACTCAACCTGGCGAATGGATTGTAGTGTTCCGAGCCCCAGACATTGAACAAGTAACACCCGCCATGTCTCAATGTCCGGTGGATTTCGCGAAAAGGCATTTCTTTATCAAAAAATATGAATTGTTCATGAGGAAGAAATTTCGCATGGGCAACATCCAGCATGGAATTACTGGTGTCGATTGCAGTCAGTTGTGTGTTGCGAGCATATTACGCAACTTACGGGTATTATACCAGCACCGACGGCAACTTCAAGCACGTCCTTAAGTGATCTTTCCACGGTACGTTGTGCGATGTCGGCGCCATAGTGCTCGAAAAGCACCGGGCCGAGGTCTTGATCGTAAGGGATAGCGACGTTGCCAAAATAACCTGTCATTGAGTTCTCCAGTAAACGTTAACTGATAGGATAAAGTGTCTGATCGACCATAGTACGGTGGTCAAATGACCGGATCTTTATAAGCAGAAGAAAAACTAATCGACCATTCGTCTGAGATTATATAAAAAGACAGCTACCGCGCTTAGTAAGAGCAAAGGCCAGAACTGAATGAAAGGCTCATACCATTCCGTGCCGACCGTGATCGGGATTTCCAGATTGAATTCAGCCTGGTGCTCATCTATTCCGGAGAGACGGAATATGTATTCTCCCGTTTCCTTAATACGAATTTCCTGGGAAATGATGCCTGAATGATAATTTCCGGCAGGAGCCGAAAGAAGTGGTTGCCCTGATTTTCCATCGACTTCCCTGAACAGGGTAAGTGCTACGGGCTGTTCCCGTATAGTTACGGGATATAACAGATCGATGGTAATACTGAGCAGGCCCGGGCCGGGTATTTTTCCACACAGAATTGGAGCGGCCATTGCACTCAATGCATCTTCCGGTATTTCATAGTCATCAGGAATAAAATAAGCGGAATAGCCGATCAATAATGTATCGGACTCGATCGTGCAGGTGCCGCCACGAAAGCCTTTGGGATAAGTTTCCGATCTGTCTCCCTGAGAGCTTACGTGAAACTGCATGCCGATCACAACGATGCTCATCAATATTCCCGTGACAATTACAAGGCGCCGGGTGTGGATCGATAAATTCTGCCAGATTGTGGTCATAAACTCCTCCTGGAAATGTTTTCTGGAATCGAAAAGGGGATAATTTGCTTAACTCATTGCTGCCGAAAATCAGTATCTGGATTTACTCGCAATAAACAGGACTACCCATAAGGTAAGAATAAAGGGAGATGCCAGAACGGGCAGACCCATGGGTGTCAGTAGACTAGATAATACTGCTTGGCATAACACTGCCAGAATACCAGCTAATACTGCCAGCGCAGCACTTTTAGCAGTAGGTTCAAGAAAAACCCACCCTACCGCAATCATAGTCAGGACCGGATTGAATCCATACAGCCCTATCTCGATTACCTCCTGGCTAATCCCAATCAGCGCTGGCAAGACAACCCCGATGATTGCTCCGCCTATGGCCATGAGTGCGCCACGCAGCGAAGCGATCGCAATACCCATTAAAAGTAAACCGCCGGCAAGGATACTGTCAGTAAGGATAACTTGGCTTAGACTTCTTGCTAGCGCGCTAAACCACGTTTCGATAGGTATGGCCCCTATTTCTATCGCAGTTGTTTGAGTGCTTGCTGCGGGTAATGCTGGTCGTGCATAACTATCAAATGCGTATATCGTTATCAAAAACAACCAGCTAGTCAGGACGAATGGCGAGGTTGCAGCTGGAATCTTAAAGTTCTGGAGAATTCTCGCCAGAGTAACCCACACGATGCTTGACAGCATCGAGGCAAGTACAATGTAGAGCCAGAGCTGAGGCGTTTGCTCGAGAAATAGAAACAGGCAGGGCCCTACCAGAGTGCCGTTAAATCCATATAATCCAGCATCAATATCATCCTCGCAGAATCTGAGAGCATACGCGGTAACCGTACTGCTGATTACCCCAACGGTTGCAGCCAGCCCCAAGATTACTCCACCAGCATAGAATGCAGCCAGAACAATGAATCCCGTTACGGCATTGCAGCAGAAAACTACCTGTCCCGCACCTCTTAAAATTACTCGCAAGGGTTGGGGCAGCGCTCTGTCAATATGTAGCGACCAGTTCAAGGTAATATTCTCTCCTATGTAGCGCTGCGCAGAATATCCTCAGCAGCTAATCGTCCTATATGCGCAATTTCACCATTGCCGGTAACCATTGCTGTCACGATGGTGCCATCAATCAATAGGCTCAGTTTTTCCGTTACTATCTCGGGATTCCGTGCGCCGCTTTCCGCTACCATTGCCTGGAGTCTGGCATTTATTTTCTCCCTGTGCCCGTTGGCTATTTCCTGTATCCAGCCATTGCTCTTTTCATGTTCAGCCACGGCATTGATAAATACACAACCGAAAAAATCTTCACTGCCGAACCAGTCCTGCATTAAATCGAACAGTGCCAGGATGCGGTCGAAAGGAGAGCATTCCATTGTCGGAAGATCCAAATCAAACCAACGGAACCACATATCTGCCTCTGCCTCGAACACGGCTTTGAGCAGGTTTTCTTTCGATCCGTAATGCGTATAGAGACTGCGCCGGGATACACCCGATTCTTCAATGATTCTGGCGATACCGGTAGCATGAATGCCCACACGGCAAAACAGACGACGTGTCGTCCGCAGTATTTTTTCCTCTACTGATATTTTTCTAGGCATCGTTGTCAAGGTAATCCAGTATGCTGACATCGGCCTTCATACTGGTAGATCCATGATTTTTAAGCCATTGAGGTAAAAGAATCTCTTCAAACATTCTCACTCTATTTTGCCCCAATCTGTTTCCTGATTTTCCTGGCGATTTTGCCAGCTTCGATGCGAATTTCCCGCAACTGACCACTGAGTGGATTGACTTGTCCGATAAAGTAGAGACGGGGCGCTCCCTCGAATTCCTGGTCACCCGAAATTTTTGGCCTACCCTTCTCGTCAGCAATGCCCGGTATCTGAACAAGCTCAGGAACTCCGGTACGAAAACCGGTTCCAGCAACAATGACATCAGGTTCCAGCGTCGTCACGGTGTTATCACTATCCTGTGCTGTTCCAACAGTATTCAGAACATGTGCCATCCGCCCCGAAATTTTCTGTATCGGTCCGACGATTTTGATCCGACCGGCACGAACATCGTTAGCGAAAGGACCGTATAGAATCGGCACTACATTATTGATAGCGTATTGCCTGGTGAGGGGCATCGTTGGAAACGGGAGACCATATGCTGTCAGATCACCTATCGTTCTGCGTTGCAGAAAGCTTAGCAACATATCAACTAGATTATTGGGCAAATGCTTTAACCCTATTCCTAGGCCTACAATCGGAATACCATAAATACTTTTGGGCAAAAAGTACGGCGGTGTCCTGACAGACATCGCTACCGAGCTCGCATATTCAGTCAGTCTGCTGGCAATTTCAGCCGCAGAATTTCCGCTGCCGATCACGAGCACATGCTTTCCCGCGTAATCTTGTGCACGTTTGAATTTTGAAGAGTGAATGATTTCTCCTGGAAAAGCCTCTCTCCCTTCCCATTCAGGAATCACCGGAATACGGCAAGTGCCGATTGCCATGACAACCGCCCGGGATTCAAATTGTCGGCCATCACTGCTTGTGATCAACCAGATATCGCGGTTACGGTCATAACTGACTTTTTTAATTTCGATTCCAGTCTGTACAGTGAAACCGCCCCGAGCGGGAAATGTTTCGAGTAGATGCACGACCGCATCACGCGAAGGCCATGCTCCAGTAGATCTTGGGAATTTACTGCCTGGCAGGGCTGAAAGGAAACGACCTGTATTCAGGCGCAGACCATCATAATGATTGCGCCAGACATCCCCTACAGCAAGCGTACGTTCCAATACCAGTGGAGTCAGTTCTGCTTTTGTCAGTTCATAGGCTACCGACAAACCTGCCGGGCCTGCACCGATTACGGTCACGTCATGAATATCACTGGCTTTCATTGCTTATCTCCTTTCCTGTTTCCAACCGGGAATGTGTTCTGGCGTATATGATCCGGCCTGTAGCGTTTCGCCGTAATAAGCTGTTGTCAGTCATGTGGCATTGTGGCCTGCTCTGAATGGTGATGAATCTCGATGTTGACCGGAACCGGACGCATGATGGTGTCCGGTATGGGAGCTATCTGCTGCAGTTTTTTCAAAAGAGCGGTTACTTTGTCCAATGGCGCGTCAGTCTGTATCTCCACTACAACCGTTATATCTTCAAATCCGGGGTTGCCCGGTTCTATTGCAAAAGCCGCCCGGAAATTGACACGCCCTGAAACATGCAGGCGGAGTGATTCCACATTAATCCGGGCAACCGATAATCCGCCGATATAAGTGGCGGCAAGACAATGGCCAACGGCGGTAAGTAGAAGATCCTGCGGTGTAATACCCATGCCTCCTCCCCCATAGCGGACCGGCTCATCGCCGATGATGGTCTGATCACCATTTACGCTCGTGGTAGTGTTGTAACCGTTGTCCCAAACAACTGTCGCCTGATAGTGAGGTTTGGCAATATCGTTGTTACCCTCTATCTTAATCTGACCGTATATGACTTGGGATTGCTCAAGATCAATTCCATTGACGATATTTTTGATATTCGAGTTAACCATCGTCAGACCTCCATGACAAACAAATTAAAGAAATGAATTTTTCGCATTTGTATCCGGCATTTATATCGTCTGTTACTATTTTTTCTTTTCAAAAAAGTAGACCAGTCATTCTCTTTTTTGGGGATGATATACCGGAAATAGTAAGATGTCAAAATCAGATAAATAAATATTTATGCATCTTAACAAAGGCACTGCACACTTTATTGGAACATGCCGCGCGCAAGCGTTAAGCAGTCGTAGCGGAAGTTCATGTAACACGCGACGGCGGTTGTGAAGCGATAACAAAACTTATTTAGATATTCCTGCGAGTATTTGCCCAATACACTAGTATGTGATATGTGCCCAACAGAAATATCTTGAAATTGCCTATGATGATGTACCCAAGGCAGCCTTTTACCTGCTTTGTTTGCTGGAGTCACCCATGCGGCATGGTGTTGAGTCTCTTTCAGCGATGTCAAGCAGGGTAATGCATCACTTCTGATTTGTTGTGCTGAACGAATGTGTTGCCTGGTAAAGCGTGTTACTGAATCACCCCGGGCCGATTCATAATCTCAATAATTGCGAATGCGCGATCAAAGTTTTTTGGGGTGTGGTTATGGTTATGATCGTGGGAATGTTTATGTACCATGTATCAATTCGTTTCCCGACATGTGAATTTTCAAAGTAGCGGATAAATAAAATTGAGTCTTAGGAAGTTAAGTACTTACAAAAGTGTACTAACTTACTGAGATTAATGTTAAAAACAGATACTATTTTCGTTCTCGAATCAGAGAAGCTAAATTCAGGCAACTTATCCGCTGTTTTGCTCTGGATTTTACTGCCACAAGTACCGCACAATTGACCGATATTTCTACACGGTCTGTTAATACGATTTACCTCAAAGTCCGGCAAAGAATAGCTCAGTGTTGCGAGCTTGAATCGCCTCTTCAAGGTGCTGTAGAAGTCGACGAGTCTTATTTTGGTGCGCAACGCATCAGGGGTAAAAGAGGTCGAGGTGTTTTGGCAAAACAATTGTTTTTGGTGTATTGAAGCGCCTGGGGAAAGTATATACGGAGATTGTTCCGGATTGCTCTAAAGCCACATTGAAAACCATTATCCGTGGGCATGTAGCACCAGACATAATCATTCATTCCGATGGGTGGCACGGCTATGACGGGCTGGTCGATATCGGTTTTGATAAACACTTCAGGGTTCATCATGGCAACAACTAGTTTGCCAGTGGCGAACGGCACATTAACGGAATCGAATCTTTCTGGGGTTTTGCAAAAAGACGTTTGGCAAAGTTCAATGGCGTTCCTGAACATACCTTTTATCTACACCTGAAAGAAACAGAATTTCGATTTAATCATCGTCGTGATAATCTCTATTATGCAATTCTTAAATTACTACGTTCTAACCCGCTTTAACTTCCTAAGAACCATAAAATTATATGGAGTCGATCGAAGATTTATAGGTTGAATTACAATCGTTATACCAAAATGATCAGAATCATTGAAATAAAACGTTGCGCCAAATTATGGCACAAATTTGGCGCTGACCCGGGATGGTTTGTATTTTAAGGAAACACATGCGAAGAGAACAGCTGGAAGAAAATCAGATAGAGTTATACGCGGTAGCCTTGGCTGCCGGGGTGGGGCTTGGGTTGTGGCATCCTAACTTTGGTGCCAGCCTAGAGTATTTGATTTCCCCCGTGCTTGCGGTGCTGCTTTATAGCATGTTTACGCAGATTCCATTCCTTCAGTTGCGCGCTGCGTTCGCGAACAAACGGTTTACAGCCGCGCTATTGATAGTCAATTTCATCATCGTACCCATCGTGGTCTGGTTTTTGTCGCTTCTTTTACCGGAGCACCCACCACTGCTACTTGGGGTATATCTGGTTCTGTTAACACCTTGTATTGATTACGTTGTCGTTTTTACCCATCTTGGTCGTGGCAATGCCCGACTCGTGCTTGCTTCCACACCTTTGCTGCTGCTTACCCAGATGCTTCTTCTGCCCGTGTATCTATGGCTTTTCATGGAAGAGCAAGATGCACAAGTCATGAGTGCTGAACCATTCCTGGAAGCTTTTCTTGTATTGATTGTGCTTCCTCTGGGACTTGCCTTATCGACCGAGTTTTGGGCAAAACGCCGACGTAGCGGTGCCATCTGGCTTGAAGTCACGGCGTGGCTTCCGGTGCCCTTTATGGCAATGACATTACTTTTCGTCGTAGCATCTCAAATTGACAGAATAGACGAGTACCTTCCGGTTGTGGCACAAGTCGTGCCAGTTTATATGGCCTTCATGGCTATCATGCCGTTTCTTGCTCGCTTGACGGCATATGCGTTTCGCCTGGACACACAGGCAGGACGAGCACTCATTTTTAGCGCAGGGACGCGGAATTCGCTGGTGGTTCTGCCTTTAGCATTGGCTTTGCCGGACGGCTGGATTCTGGCATCTGTCGTCATCGTTACTCAAACGCTGGTGGAACTGGTCGGTGAGTTGATTTACATACGCTGGGTGCCTGCGATGCTCTTGCAAGAGTCTAAAAGTTTAGAAATCTCAAAAACATTTAGCAAAAAGAAATAATCAGGATCAATACGTTGCGCTTCTACCCGGGAAAGATTATGCACTCTGAAGATATTTATTCGAGGAATTATCACTTACTACCTCTTGCGGCAATAGCAATAAACAAACTCCAAACGGCGTATGGCGTGCCTCTTTTTCATGTTCGACTAGCTGAAAAGATCTCCAAATACCTCATGTAGGGCTTCGGATTGGTATCTCATCCGGGTAAGACCACTAAATTTTTCTGGCCCATCTCGGCAAGAGTGGCACCATTCACATGGTCCGTCTGGTCGAACTAAACTTAAAACCCGATCGACATAAGCATGGCGATCTGCTGGATCAGTCAAAAAATGGAACACTGCTCGGTCATGCTAAATGTCGAATCGATTCAGGAGAAATTTTGCACGGGTAATATTATCGCCTCTATCCAGTGAACAATATCCGCATGCCCCCCAACGCTGTCTGGCAACAACAAGCGCAGTTGATGATGAATCAAATACTGTCAACTCAGTATAGCCCTCGACCACAGGATCATCTACTAGCCTGGAAGTTCCTCCCTCCCACATCAATAATGGCCGCATCTTTATCGAGTCTTGTATTTTGTATTATGGATTAGTCGCAGAGACTGGTTCGCATGTTCCTGAAACCAACTGCCTGGGTCAGATGTTTTGGTAGTATATATCTAGCCTCAATGCTGCTTATTATCCATTGGTAATTTACACAAAATATCAATATCTTATATAAATTGTGAATCAGACTATATAAATCCTGTATCGTGGATATCGGATAGATTCCTAATTCTTCAGACTGACGAAGCTTAAGACGGTTCCGCAAGCTAGAATTGCACCACCTGTATCCAAAAAACTGTGAATCTGACCGGTAATATCAAACTTATCCCTATTAAGAGATTCTACCTCCATACCTTCTCCAAGCAAAAAGACTGTAACAGTATCTTCCTTGCTTACGGGAGAAAATTCCAAGCCGGAAGGTGCTCCATATAGTTTCTGGATCATTCGAGTAAATGATAATTCCGAGTTCCATTTAATCTCCTTCAATTCCATTGGTCGTCCGTTGGTTTCGATAAGAAACTAGCTGTATGCAGTATAGAATTCCTGTGTAGAATTTTGTTCAATTATTAAATTGAAATCATGCTAATCGGATTAGGGTTAGCGTGTCAGTTTCTCGTATTCGTTATGAGTACTAACACTCCGCACCAACAGCATTTATATTAGCAGTGATTTATAGAATGAATCTGTTTTTAAACGTTGTTTCTGCTTCTGTTGTAGTCTTGACGCATTGGGACTTTCTAATAATTTGACCCATACACTTCTGTTTGGGTTGAGCAAAGCTAACACTTAGGGGGCTGTCCGAATTTGCGTGGCCATTTCGAGATTGATATGATGGTTTCAATCAAAAATACGGAATTCTGCCAAGTTTATTTCGTATTTTTTTAGTTTGGCATAAACAGCACGTGAAGTAATTCCCATGTTCTCAGACACTTTTTTTATATTTCCATGGTGTTGTTTCAAAGCTGTTTCAAGGAATGATTTTTCAATTTTGGTAAGAGCATATTCTTTTTCGTCTTTCCATTCACCAATACTTTTTGTTTTAGTTGGAAGCTCTATATCCAATTCAGTCATTTCTTTGCCACTAACAAACAAGATGCTACGCTCAAGGATGTTTTCTAGCTCACGAACATTGCCTGGCCAATGATAAGTGCGGATTTTCTGCATAACTTCACGGCTTACTGATTTAACCTGTTTGTTATAACGCTTATTCAATCGCTGAATGATCAATTGCACAAGATAAGGTAAATCCTCCGGTCGCTCGACCAAGGGAGGAATACTTAAACGCACTACATTGATGCGGTAGTATAGGTCATTGCGGAAGAGATCCTGTTTAACAAGTCCTTCCAGATTCTGATTTGTTGCTGAAATGATCCTTACATCAACCGCCAAGGTTTGCTTGCCGCCAACTCTCTCCAATTCTCCTTCCTGGATTACACGAAGCAATCTGGTTTGTGCAGCTGGCGACAATGAATCGACTTCATCAAGAAATAAAGTACCGCCTTCGGCTCGCTCAAAGAAACCGTGGTGTACCTCGAGGGCTCCTGTAAAAGCGCCTTTTTCATGTCCGAATAAGCTGCTTTCAATCAAGCTTTCTGGAATCGCGCCACAGTTAATGGCGATGAATGGCTTATTGTAGCGATCGCTCATTGCATGTATGGCACGTGCTATAAGCTCCTTACCTACGCCTGTTTGACCCTGAATCAGAACCGTTGCCATAGTAGGGGCAATAATCTCAATTGATTGCAGTATTTTCTGCATCATTGGTGATTTTGCGATGATTGCAGGAGGCTGATGTTTTTCTGATATTTGCCTATTTTGTTTCTGCCAAAGTCTCTGCATACTAGTTTCAATTCGGCACTGCAATTCATTCGTATCGTTGATTTCCTTAACTGGTGTCGAATCGGTATATTCCATTCCCGCATGGCCTTTTGCTGCATGTGGATTCGTGTAAATACATACATCACACTTGCCATCTTTGCGGGCTATACTTTTTTTGATTTCAACTTTGGCGTAACCAAAGTTTCTGGCCGCGATACCTCCAAATACACTGGAAGTCATTCTACATAATTCAGGAAAATTAGTAACTTGTTCACCGAAAGGACAGCGAGAATTAGTAACTGTAATACAGTCCTGATTGCTGGAGACCAGCGAAAATTTACCTCCGATATTGTTTTTGATGCCGAGTATTAGTTCGGTATAGCTTTCATTATCGAGCTGTTCATTTTTATTAGTATTTTCTCGATAAGTTTCTTCAAAAAAACATCCTGCAGTTTGGGCTATATGCTCAATCAACTCTTCACAATGCTTTTGTCCCTGCTGTTCGCTGGCATGCATCAGTTCAAGAATGAAGGTTTGCAAAAAAAAGATCGGCGTTAACTCAGAAAGAGGATTGTTATTCATAAATTATGGATGATTAGTGAAGTTAATCTTCACTTATTGAAGCATAGCTTCACTAAGCTAGCAACAAATAAAACTTAACTTATTGTAATTAATAATAAATATTATTTTTATCTTGATGGCATGGTATTTGCTATTAACTTTATTGCATCTCGAAATAACTAGGTGCACGGGTTATATACCCTAGGAAACCCTTAAGGTTCTACTGAGAAAGTAGATCGTTTTAGGGAGTTTTAAATTTCAACCTATTACCGAGGAGACTCAAAATTGAAAACTCTCAAAGAGGAACTGGATACACGCTTAGCCTCATATGATCACTGGGCACAACGTCGCCGTCATGGAGCGGGTGGGCATAATAACCGGAAGTTGTGGGTACTTGCTTGTATGGACGAACGCCTGCCGATAGATGAGGCGCTCGGTATCCATGTGGATACCCCGGCAGGTCATGGAGATGCACATTGTTTCCGTAATGCTGGAGGAATCGTCACCGACGATGCAATTCGCTCGGCGATGCTGACTTGTAATTTTTTTGGCACCACAGAAATTGTTATTGTGCAGCACACGCAATGCGGCATGCTGTCTGCAAATGCGACTGATCTGGAAAAGGCTTTTCGTGACAAGGGAATTGATCCGGATAATATCGCGTTGGATCCAACTCTGCCAGAGCAGAAGTTAGAGAAAGGTGCATTTGCCAAGTGGATCGGAATGATGGATGACGTAGATGTAACCTGCATGAAGACCATCGAAGCATTTAAAAATCACCCTCTCATTCCCAAGGATGTAGTCATCAGCGGCTGGATCTGGGAAGTTGAAACGCGCCGACTGAGAGCACCGACACGAGACACTGAAAAACGGGCCAGGACCGATGTCACTTCTGCTCAATTCGGCGTTAAAGAAAAACAACCGCCTCGTTGGAGCTAAATTTAAGAGAAAAAACCTAAAAGCGTGACCACTTGGCATCTCAAGTGGTCATATCTTAGTGTTTCTGAAAAATGCCATTCATGTAATAAATAAGGATTCCAAATGCCAACTTATGATTACTTGTGTACACAGTGCAAGCTCCAATTTGAAGTACGTCATTCAATTAACGCATCCAACCCGGATTGTTCGGCATGCGGAAACATGACAGAAAAAGTGATTCTTTTTGCCCCTGCGATGCATGGCAACATGGCACGTGGCCGTGATCTGGCAATGCGCTCGCTTCAGCCAAAACTCGATCAAACAAATCGCGGACACGCACCTGGATGCGCATGCGGCCATCATTAGCATTCATAGATATGGGTGTTATTTAAATTTGCTTGGGATGATTTGGAAGGAGAAAAAAATGAGCATAGTTACGACAAAATTGGATGAGAAATTGTTTGTTACTCGCCAAATTAGTGTAAATGATTTGGCAGAAATAGCAGCAGCGGGATATAAATCCATTATTTGCAATCGTCCTGATCATGAAGAAGGCGATATCCAGCCCTCTAGCCTGGAACTAGAAAAAGCAGCGCGCCCATTTGGAATCAATTTTATTTATTTACCCATCGAAATTGGCCCAGTCTCCACCGAAAAGATTGAATCATTCAACAAACTACTAACTGAATTGCCCGGACCAATTCTTGCTTTCTGTAATACTGGCAATCGGGCCAGGGCATTGTATGGACTGATCAGGCAAAAACAAGAGCCCGAATATGAGGATGAATTTGTCAGAGCCGCTTGCAGTTGGACAGGTGAAGCACTTGAAACAATTCACATTCCACACGCATCCCAAGACAAGTCACTTTCAGTGGCAGCTGCTTGTAATTGGGGTAATGCGTTTGACATTGTTGTGATAGGTGGTGGCGCAGCAGGAATCGGAGTGACTGCTAGTCTCATGCACCGCAGGCCTGCTCTTCGCATTGCCATCATCGAACCCTGTGATAAACATTATTATCAGCCCGCCTGGACACTGGTTGGTGGTGGCGCTTATGACATGGCACAAACGGTGCGGAACATGGCAGATGTCATTCCACCGAATGCAGAATGGGTACAAACAGCAGCGATTGGATTTGAACCGGACAACAATCTAGTTAATCTGGCAGATGGCCGTTCAATTGGCTATAGGCAATTGATCGTTTGTCCAGGTATACGTTTGGCTTGGGAAAAAATCGATGGTTTACAAGAAACACTCGGCAAAAATGGCGTCACCTCCAACTATCATTTTGATTTGGCGCCTTATACTTGGTCACTGACGAAGAATCTCAAAAGCGGCAAGGCCTTGTTTACGCAGCCTTCCATGCCGATCAAATGTGCCGGTGCTCCTCAAAAAGCCATGTATCTATCTTCTGATTATTGGTTGCGCCATCATTTGCTGGACAATATCGAAGTCGAATTCAATACGGCCGGTGCAGTATTGTTTGGTGTAGCTGATTTTGTCCCGCCACTGATGGAGTATGTGAAACGTTATCATGCAAAACTGGCATTTAATTCCAATCTGGTAAAAGTTGATGGCACCAACAAAATAGCCGTCTTCGACATCAAGGATAGCGAAGGAAATGTTACACGCATGGAAAAGCCGTTTGATATGCTGCACGTGGTACCGCCTCAGGTTGCGCCAGACTTCATCACAAAAAGCTCTTTGGCCGATGCTGCCGGATTTTGTGAGGTCAATCCCAAAACGTTGCAGCACCCGCGTTACTCCAACATCTTTTCCTTAGGAGATGCCTGCTCTTCGCCTAATGCCAAAACAGCCGCCGCAGCCAGAAAGCAAATTGTCATAGTGGCAGAAAATCTCCTGGCAGCCAAAGAAGGGAGAGAATTTCCTAATATTTATGATGGTTATGGTGCTTGTCCTCTTACGGTAGGGGATGGCAAGGTGATATTAGCCGAATTTGGTTTTGGCGGTAAATTGCTGCCCACTTTTCCACTTAATCCGACCGTGGCAAGGCGATTTGCGTGGTTTCTAAAAGCCAGATTATTTCCTTGGTTATACTGGAACGGCATGTTGAAAGGCCGCGAATGGCTCACTCGTTCAACAGGTGTAAGTTAAGTAAAATGGAACCAGACTTAATCAGCATTCTACTGGGCTCATTCACAGGCATCGTTCTTGCACTAACAGGGGCTGGCGGTGCCATCATTGCGGTGCCGCTGCTCATGTTCAGCTTGCATCTTACGGTTGCAGAAGCTGCTCCCATTGGTTTACTTGCGGTCGGCTTGTCAGCTGCAATCGGGGCATTGTTGGCATTCAGGCAAAAAATTGTCAGATACCGGGCAGCTATGCTGATCGCAGCGACAGGTGCGCTGACTGCCCCCATAGGCATATGGGCTGCACAACAGTTGCCAAACGCACCGCTGACCTTGTTGTTTGCCTGTGTGTTAATTTATGTTGCTATTCGCATGTTTCACCAAAGCCTGGATGAAAATAACAAAGACGTGAGAATAATGGCTGATCCACCTTGCCGACTGGATGAAATCGGCGAACGTTTGGTTTGGAACATCCCTTGCTTTAGAGCATTAACATTGTCAGGCACGATGGCAGGTTTTCTGTCAGGCTTACTAGGCGTAGGTGGTGGATTTGTAATCGTTCCTACACTCAAGAAAGTCACTAATCTGAACATGCAATCCATATTGGCCACATCACTCACCATTATTGCATTGGTTTCTCTGACTGGTGTTGTTTCAGCAATACTGATTGGTGCTCTGATATGGTCGATTGCTTTTCCCTTTTGTGGTGGAACTATCGCAGGAATATTGGTTGGCAGATTATTCGCTCATCGTTTTGCAGGACATAGATTGCAGCAAAGTTTTGCCATTTTAGCAATTAGTGTTGCAATTGGCTTGATTGTCAAAGTGGTTTGGAATGCATTTTTTAGTTAGTAGTCTCATTTTTCCTTCTCTTTCCGCAAGGTGGACGATAAGCTGCGTTGTATTTGATGAACCAAAAGGAGGTTGCGCTATTTACACTTGTCAGATAGTTTAATTATAACAATATGTTTTGATGATAATTTGTTCTCAAACTGGAGGAAGTAAGTTTTATGATTTTGGTATTGAATACCGGCGCATATGAAAAAGTATAGCTAACAAGTTATGCTGAATTTATACGCAAAGATATTACACCCCCTTGTCACAATTATCAGTGCCTCACAACAATTACCTTGATCAATTCGTTTGGAAAGTTGTCGTTCGATTCAATATTTTTTTGGCCCAAATGTTGTGAGAAATGTCCCGTGGGTCACTGCCATTTTCCAGCAGTTTACTCATAATAAACTCCATCAAATACTGATAGAGGAGTATATAAGAATGCAATTTAAGCAAATCAGAAACGCAACAATTTAAATTAACTAAGCAATCAAGAAAGCGCTAATTGATCTTTGACTGACATAAAGAAGAGTTATGTGCTTAGCGGTGATTGGAAAGATTTTCGGGATCGTCACATTAAATTTGGGGCTATTATTTTAAGAGGGAGCAATTATGATGAAAAGTAAACTGATTACTGCAAAACTTGGCTGCACATCGCTTGTATTGCTGTTAGTGCATGGTGTTTCTTATGCAATGCCAGGTATGCATGGAGCCGGCCACGGGAGTGCCTCGGAGTTGCCACGCATCTCAAAAAGCATGGGTGAGCCGATCAATTCGCCTGGTTCAGAAATCGAGATTACCTATAGCGCAGACGGCAAAACTGCAATTTTTGTGTCGACCCGTGAAGGTAGCCTAGAATCATCCGGTAACCCGTACAACTTCGATATATGGATGTCTCACAATGTAGATGGTGTCTGGCAACCGCCTATTCACTTAGGATCTGATATTGATCCTGCTGTCGGGCCAAATATTAATACGGCAGCTTGGGAACTGGAACCGAGTTTTTCCGATGATGGAAATGTCATCTATTTTACAAGATATGAACCCGGTAATTTATTGTCGGGTGATTTATACGTCGTTCAGAAAGTAGATGGCGTATGGCAATCGGCCAGGAACTGGAATGATGTTCCGGAACTCCCCAGCATCAATACGCCGACCGGTGAGGAACACTGTCCGATTATTGCTTCTGACAGCCTGATTTATTTCAACTATAGCCAGCCAGGGGTAACACAAGAGAGTGATATCTGGAAAGTTGAGAAGAAAAATGGGATATGGCAAAAACCGGTAAGCCTGGGATCGAAAATTAACTCTCCGCAGCGTGATCACATGCACTGGACTGGGCTGTCAAAAGATGGAAAAAGTTTAGTCGTCACCAGTATGCGGACTGATCTGGGTTCCCGTGGTGGGCATGATATGTGGATTTCACATCAAAAAGCAAATGGTGAATGGCAAGAGCCGATCAATCTCGGTGATTCCATAAATACTGACGGTGAGGACATGTGTTGGACTTTTACCCCGGATGGCAAGAAATTCACTGGTAGTTGGGGGCCGCAAGGTACTTTCGACACGGATATCCGCTGGGTTTATAAGGATGACATTCCCTTGCTGAAAGATTTTGAGCCGATAGGTCCGCCACCCAACTTGTTAACAAGTAGCAAGGCAAAACCAGTTACAGGGAACAACGAACTATCAAAACAATAAATATAGATCAAACTGGATTAAACTCGAAACAAATACCATCATAGGCTTTCACTGAGTATCTCGCGCTTTAGTCCTGTCCGATCATCGAACTGGATGTGGCTCGAAAAGCAACGTGGAGAAAAGTGTCAGCCTGTTCTTTGATTGCTATAGTAGCAGAACCGGTTTCCCTGATGGTTCGATACATCAGCACAAATTCTCAGATCTGAATGCACAAAATGCTTGAAATCTAGAGCATCATGGAGTTTGATGAGTATTGAACATAAATTCAGAAATAAATGATGGTAACGCTCATATTGGTGAGATATAAGTAAATATATTGAGGATCTATGAGTCTATACCATCTCCGGGATTGACATTCTTCTCTGTCATCATCGTGCCTCTTTCGTTAGAATGAAGAAAGAATCTGGACATCGTAATCATTGGAAAAAGATAGTGGTTATCTTACTTGTCTTGGCTGGAAGTTTTCTCTTGTCGATTGTTGGTTTCTGGGTACTTTGGAGTGGCATATTCTGGAATTATCAGTTAGTTATGTTTTTCCTATTTCTTCTACTATCATTTTCTGTGTCGCACTGGAATAAAGGAGCGGTAGGAGGTTGCATTTTTATAGCATGTGGTGTCGCTCCACTTGGGACTTTGACTACTCAGTTTAGAGATAGTAGCGGTTCACAATTGATGCACAATTCTTGTTGTGCTTACCAAGCTTATCGGAATCATTGCTGGTTATTTTTAGCGAAAACATCACTTGATTCCCATTCAGAATCTTCTAAGGATATTGCTTCATTCTAGTAAGCTATGTATTGTCTTGAACTTAAAATTCCGCCGGCTATGTTGGTTCTTTTGTTTGCAGTAGTCATGTGGTTTGTTTCATCGATGAATCCATGGGCGGTGATTCAAATTCCGGGCAAGGAGTGGGTGGCAGGGGCATTATGGTTAATAGGTTTTGCATTGATCATTGTCGCTGCCGTTGAATTTATTTCAGCAAAAACAACAGCAAATCCATTGACTCCTGGATTAGCCACTTCTATAGTCACCACCGGTGTCTATAGATTGAGCCGAAATCCCATGTATGTCGGATTTTTGTTGATGCTTGCGGCATGGGGCGTATTTTTAGCAAATGTCTTGTCTGTTTTGTTGTTACCGCTGTTTGTTGTGTATTTAAATCGATTTCAGATTATTTCGGAAGAAAATGCCCTATTGGCTAAATTTGGCGATGACTATGCCAGATATTTGAGATCGGTTCGCCGGTGGGTATGATATTTCGTATGCTACTTTATAAAGGGAAGCCATCTCAGTAAGTTAGCACACTTTAGTATGTGCTTAACTTCCTAAGACCCAAAATAATTCATTCGATATGCTAGATATTAATTTTCGATTTTAAATAACATCTGCCCGCAATACTTAAAGTCTTTCCGTTTCAAACAATATGGCTTGCATCGGATAGCGCATTGGATTTGAACCATATTCTTTTTTAAATGCCTCTGCTAACACCTTAACTATATCCTCCGGATCAACACCGCCACGATCTCTTATTTCAAAAATAACTGGCGAAAACACTAATGCACGTGCAAAAGCAGTCACATCTAAAATGTCGTATGAATGGCGCTGAACTGAGATTTCTATATTATCAAAACCAACATTTATCAGTTTTTCTTTGATGGGATCGATTTGGTGACACGAAACTGGTTCAAATAAAAAGTGGGGAGGATCTGAAGGAAAAAATTGTTTGAATACCTCAAAGCTCAAGCTCGCGAATGGATTGTACTTTTCAGAATCCCAGACACGGAACAAGTAATTGCCTCCAGGCTTCAGCATTCGATACGTCTCACGAAATGCTAGTTCTTTATCGAAAAACATAATACCGAATTGGCAGACTACAGCATCGAACGCCTCGTCTTCGAATGGTAACGCGGTAGCGTCGGCATTTTGGAAGATGATCTGTTCATTGGAAAGAAATTTTGTGCGGGCTAGTTCCATCATGGAATCGCTAATGTCCACCGCAGTCAAGTGAGTCTCTTTAGGTAACATGTCACGTAAATGACGGGTGACAATACCTGTGCCAGCTGCAATTTCAAGCACGTCGCGTGGTGATTGCTCTGAAATACGTCGCGCAGTGTCTACACCATAATAATCGAAAAGTACCGGCCCCAAATCACGATCATAAGGAATAACGACTTCATCTACATACTCTGCCATGTATAGTTCTCCGCAGTAAAAATTAATAAAAAAATAACAAAGATTCTTAGGCTATCTCGGCGGATGCTAAGCGTGGATATTTACCTTGAAAAGTTTTTCGCCATTCACTTGGAGTTACATTAAATCTATGTTTGAAATGTTGACGCAGGGAAACAGTAGAATGAAATCCTACTTGCTCTGCAATAGTATCTATTGCTAAAGAGGTAGATTCTAATAATTCCTGACTTCGCTGAAGGCGCTCTATTAATAGCCAATCTCCAACTGTCATTCCAGTTGCTTTGTAAAATTGTCGGGTGAAGGTACGTCGGCTCATCATGCAATATTGAGCAAGTTCATCCAACCCATGTATTTTATTTAAATTATTTCTTAAATAATCTAGAAGCTTGTTGATTCTGGCATCCTGTGTTGAAACAGGCACAGGACGTTCAATAAATTGTGCCTGACCACCTTCTCTATATGGAGGAATCACCATACGTCTAGCCAATTTATTAGCAATTGCACTGCCGTAACGCTGGCGAACTAGATATAAACAACAGTCGAGACCGGCTGCTGTCCCTGCCGAAGTAATCAAACGATCATCATCAACATATAGCGCATTACAGTCGAGTTCTACATCAGGAAAACGATTTATGAAATCCTGCTCAAACTCCCAATGCGTAGCCGCCTTATGGTTTTTCAGTAAACCTGCATACGCAAGCACATAAGTGCCCAAACACAGCCCTACAACTTGATTACCTCGAGCATGTGCCTCAACCATTGCATCCAGCATTACCTGGTTTGGCTTTTCAGCAGGATCTCGCCAAGAAGGAACAATAATAATGTCTGCTTTCGCCAATTCCTCCACACTAAGTGACGATTGAACACTCAGCCCCTCATTTGAACGTATCTGGCCCGATTCCTCTGCATAGATCTTCAGTTCAAATAATTTTTGATCGTGCAGGAGATCACCAAAAATAATACATGGTACCGATAAGTGAAAAGGGCTGAAATGATTAAAAGCAACAACCGCAACTAATGGGACTGTCATATTAAAACCTCGCAGGGTAAACTTTTTTACCGTTCAAATAGTATTTATGATGAAAGCTTGTAAATAATCAGACAATATATGAAGAAAATAATGCATCAGTAAGGTAGATGCATTATTTTGACCTCAGAACGTATATGATTCACCATCATGGGGTACTAATACTCGTTGCGTCATTTCCTTTGCTCTGAGAAATTCACCCAGCTCTTTTCTGGTTAAAGTGGCATGATTCACTGCTTCCATGTGGCTTGCAATAATAGTTGCTTCAGGAGCGGCTTTGTAGACCTCATAAATATCTTCCTTGCCCATAATAATAGATTCATTACCAATAACTTGTGCATCACAACTATTTAATACAACCACATCAGGATGATATTTGCTCAAGGTATTCTCGACTTCTTCACACCAGACCGTATCTCCAGCGATATAAAATGTTTTTTCGTCGGGATGTTTGAGAATGATACCGCTCACTTCTCCCAGCAATTCTTTCATATCCTCTACTACCTTCGGCCTTCCATGTTGTCCCAATGTTTTAATCAGCGTAATACCCTCATAATCATTGACTTCATTTAGTATCTGAACATTGTTAAATCCGGCAGATTTTACGGCTTTTGCATCTTTTTCATGTTGGGTAAAAATCAACATGTCTTTAGGAATTGCCTTTTTAGCCGCATCATCCCAATGATCTGGATGATCATGCGTTAAGATAACCGCATCCACATCAATTATTTCATTGATTGGCATAGGTAATTCTGACGTTGGGTTGCGAATATGTTCATTGATCGTCCCGCCAAACCCCGGCAAGGCTCCTTTTTCCGCTAACCAAGGATCAATTAATATTTTCTTACCACCATAATTAATTTTAAGTGTGGCATTTCTGATTTGAGTAAATTGCATTTTGTGGTGCTCCTCTAATGGTTTGTGTAGAAGACATTATGAGGAGGCTAATAAAAAATTATTAGTGGCCCTAGGGTCATTTATCAGAGCATTTGGGCCAAATAATATAAAACCGCTATTGGTTGCTTTAATCTTCAGATTTTATATACATCTAGGAGGGGAGAGGGTTAGCAGCCTGACAAGCTTCTATTTTGTTGCTAGTGATTCCAGAATAACCTATTAATCTGTTCAATATCTCATGTTTTTAATTTATCTGAAATTTATTAAAGTTATCTCCTACTCATGCAAGAGTGCATGAATGCTCTTCCCGCTAAGGCACATTTATCATTTTGTTCTAACTGATTAGAAGTGTCATATGTCACGCAGCCAATTAAGCTACAAATAATCATTGATATAATAACGAGAATTTTCATTTTTTCATCTTGTGATTCCCTGTGGTTTTGCCACGGGGATCTAATTAGGTTTTAGAATGTTGGGATGCGAGATGTCGTAGAAAAGGCGAGCCACTATGCGTGGTAGATACATTATCACATTGCATTTCCTGTGAAATACAGACGAGGGCTGTTAGACGAAGCGGTTGTAAGAATCATTATGATGACTACGAAAGAGATAGAAGAGCGCTACGACATTGAGTTTGAGCAGATAGGTTGCGCAAAGACCATGTCATATACTTTGTACAGCGCATCCGAAGATTGCACCGGGTCAGATTGTAAGGGTGTTCAAGAGCATTACAGCGCGAGAATTGTTTAAGAAGAGGCCGGAAGACCTGTGGAATGGAGAGTTTTGGACGGATGGCTATTATCGCAACTGTAGGGGGAAGAGCGGATTGGAATGTAGTTGAGCGGTATGTAAAGAACCAAGGTATGCCAAAAGAAGAACTGCGTCAGCTTGCGCTTTTCTAATACCCCGTGGTCTTGCCAGGGAGGTTGTTTATTTCTGAAAATCTGAAACAAGTTGATTATTTGCACTAACAAGCACCCAATCACGCCATGCGAAAAGGTAGAAGTGTCATACGCTCAGAAAAATAATAAGCTCTGCTGAAATGATTTTATGTTTGAACCTTATTTAAGACGATGGAATCTCCTTCCCGATGGCGACCCCATTGTCACGCGCGGCAGCTATTTATTGCCAGTGCGTATGGATGGGCACATAAATGGCAATCCTGCCATGCTGAAAATTGTCATGGATACCGAAGAAAAATTTGGCGGTTTAGTCATGCAATGGTGGAATGGCGATGGCGCAGCGCGAGTGTATGCTTACGAAGGTGATGCACTACTGATGGAACGGGCTCAAGGAGCTAATTCTCTCATGCAGATGGCATGCAATGGTCAAGATGATGAGGCTAGCCGCATTGCTTGCAATGTAATCGCCAAACTACACCAACCCCGATCTATGCCGCCGCCAGAGCTTATCCCATTAAATATTTGGTTTGAGGCGTTAGAGTCGGCTGCACAGCGCGAAGGGGGCGTGCTTCTTGAAAGTTTAGCTGCCGCCCGCGAGTTGTTGGCCTCACCGCACGACATTGTAGTGCTGCATGGTGACATACATCATGAAAACGTATTAGATTTTGGTTCGCGCGGTTGGCTTGCCATCGACCCGAAGCGCATAATCGGTGAGCGCGGCTATGATTATGCGAATCTTCTGTGCAATCCGGAATTACCATCGGTCACTGATCCCATCAGATTTATTCGCCAATCTTACGTGATTGCGCAAGCTGCTAATTTGGAACGACGGCGCTTATTGCAGTGGACATTGGCATATGCTGGCTTATCGGCTTCATGGTTTTTGGAAGATGATGATCGCCAAAACGCAGATTCGGATTTTTCCATTGCTGAACTAGCACTGCAAGCCCTGTCAACGGAAGCGAATAATCATGACGATCTCCATTGACGAACTGCGCATTGAACCCGTTACATACGATAACGCGACCGATGCCAAGGCAATCGATGGAACATTTATCATTAACGCCCGCTTGTTACTTTCGACTTCATCCGATGGCTTCCGTTACGAGATAATCTCCATAAGGTTGCTGTGTTTGGCATATTGAAACGCGGTGATAAGGTCTATACGAAGGTTGTTGGAGATACCAAGACAGAAACGTTGAGCCGCCCATTACTAGAAAAATAGCACCTGACAGCATAGTTTATACAGACTGTTACCGCAGTTATAATGCTCTCGACGTGAATCATTTTTACCATGAACGGATCAATCATTCCACGCTATTTGCTCAAGGTAAGAATCACATCAACGGCATTGAAAACTTTTGGAATCAGGCAAAATGCGTCTTAAGAAAATACAATGGTATTCCTAAAGGATCATTTCCTCTGTTTCTCAAAGAATGTGAATTTAGATTTAATTATGGAACACCTAAACAGCAACTATAAATACACAAACTTTGGACCCAGATTTAACCTGATCTACTACAGCCCCTATTATTTTAAATATGCGATGAGCTGGTATTTAGTGCTACTGTTCTTGCAATTGGTGTAGAACCGATTAAAACAAGATTCTTATAGAATTTTATTAAAATATTGCGTGGCTCTGGATTGTTGTATCGTTAAAGCAAGAAGCTATATGGGGCACGGATACTTGATCTTGTGCGGCATAATCTGCTCTAGTAATAGAAAGTGTGTTGTGCAACTGTAGTGCTTTTGTTTTCAGTGCGATTGCTAAATAAAAGCTCAACATCTATAAACTGGTGCGATTATGGTCAAGTGAATAGTGAACGCATGCATTTATTGTGGTACAAACCATCTTTGTCGTTGGATGCAGATGCGCTCGACTTGATGTATTCATAATCAGAGCGATCTTTTCTGAACACTAGTCGTGCATGGGTTGTGTTAAAAAAACTGGATACTTTATATAGTTACTGTTCAATGCATAGAAAATTGGTGAAATAGCGTGGCATCAGAACCTCTCAAAATTAGATCCCTTTCTGGCAGTTTATTGAGATACCCGGGTGGAAAAGGCCGACATGCTAAAATACTCGTGTCTATTTTTAAGCTGAACAAACTGCAACCGAAAACATTTATTGAACCATTCTGTGGTGGAGCTTCAATTTCTCTAAACCTACTGGAAGCTGATGCAGTTGAAACAATTAGTCTAAATGACTTAGATCCAATGATCGCATCTCTATGGAAAGCTGTTTTTTCTACCTCCGATAGCAAATGGCTTTGCGAGCAAGTAATGACCGCTCCTTTGACACTTGAATACTGGGATTATCAAAAATCAAAAACTCCTCAAACACTTAGAGAACAGGCATTCCAATGCCTCTATCTCAACAGAACCTCTTTTTCTGGTTTATTACATAAGCATGCAGGTCCTATTGGAGGAAGAAAACAGGATCGCTGGACAATTGGATGTAGATTCAATCGAGAAAAATTGGCTGCACGGATAGAAAAATTGTCTAGTTATGCAGATAGGGTAAATTTTATTGAAAATAAACCTTGGAGGAATTTTATCTGTCAAAGCATTACTTCCTCATGTTTTCTTTATTTTGACCCCCCCTACTACAACAAGGCGGATAGACTTTATAGATATGTATTTGATGAAAATGAACACGCTGCATTATATGAATATTTACATAATTTTTGCGATATTCCTTGGGTTTTATCGTATGATGATTCAAAAATTATTCGTGATATGTATCTGTCTGGAAAACAAGTTAACGGCTGCATAATTGATAGTACATACTCAACCCATCCAATTGGTGGGAATTCATTTATTGGAAGAGAGCTACTATTAACTAACCTGAAAACTTTGCCAAAGTTTGATACGAACTATTATCACAGTGGAATTTCAATAAGAGATTTTGATGCTAAGTCATCAAAATTTATGAATCAAACAAATAATTTCATTCCAGTGTAAATTATTAAGCTTAACTGACCATTTTTTATTAGTGAGTTCAAAAATGAAAAGTACAACAACTGATTTATGCAGGTTGTGCTCAATCGTAAAAAGCAGACATATAAACGGAATTGTCGATAAACCAATTCATGAAACGCCCAATTACATGGTAATTCCTTCAATTGGGGCTTTTATAGATGGATGGGTAATGATTGTTCCAAGAAAACATATATATGACATGTCAGAACTGTACGAAGATGATGAATTTGTAAGATTAGCACTAAAAATTTATAAATATATTGAAGAAAAATTTGGTCGGCCAGTAATGTTTGAGCATGGTGCATCATATAGCGGCTCTCCAACAGGATGCGGCGTTGATCATGCTCATTTTCATTTCGTCCCATTTGTTGAATCTCTATTAGAAGATTTAAAAGAGACTAGGTTACCGTGGCAAAAATGTATCGCAAGTGAAATTACCAATAAATCATGTGGCCGAGACTACCTTTTTTATAGTGAAACACCACCAACTCTTAGCAAAATTAATGGGTATTTGCACATAGTTGATAGACCAGTTTCTCAATTCTTTAGAAAAATATTGGCAAGGAAAACAGGAAATGAGCTTATTAGCGACTACAAGAATTTTCCCCTCCTTGAAAAAACCCAACGAACAGCACTAGAGCTGCAAGGCCTAAGCTAGTTTCTGGAATAAATCCGATGAGTAACAATAGCCATGAAGCACATGATCCCAATGCGAGCACGGCTGAGCCCACTGATGGAAGGCAACAATATGAATGGCAAAGCAAATATCCTAAAGATGCGATGCAAATTATAAGGTTCGAGTCTATCTATCTATTTATTCTGCTTCTTATGTCACTTCTCGGAATACTTTTAACGTGGAATAGATATCTCGAAAACTTTCTTTTTAATCCAGAAATATTAGATCCAAAAATTTTTCGTATTTACAGCTACTATTGTTTTGCGGGACTATTAGGGGGAACAACCTTTTCGATAAAGTACATGTACCGGGTAGTTGCGCGTGGATATTGGCACCTGGACAGACAAATTTGGAGATTGTTATCACCTTTTATGTCTATAAGCATATCTTTTGCTGTCGGTACATTAATTAGCGCAAGTTATATTGGGTCAGATACCATTAAATTTAGTCATTCAGCAGCATCGGCTATAGGCATTGGATTCTTAGTTGGTTATTTTGCTGACCAAGCAATCGGAAAAATGTATGAAATTGCAATGGTTCTTTTTGGTCCTACAAGCTTACATCATAAAAAATAAAGTACATAAAAGTGATGTCAAAAAATATTATTAATGGATTAACTCCTATCAATAATATTCTATTGGTACATAAAGATGAAATTATTGAATTATTACCCGATCAAGTTTCAACTGAATTAGTAGGTGAAAAAGCTTTCGGTCTTGCTTGTATTCCATCTTTATGGACACTCCCATTTTTTGTAGTCTCTGGAGAGCTTGTAGCATCTGCAAGCAAGATGGATCACTCACAACTTCATTTGCTAATTGCAGAATGGTTTCTCGAACTAACTTTTGCACTTAAAAAGACTGGATTAGATAATGAAACGCATCTAACTTTGAGATCTTCCGGGATAAACGAATCTATCCAGAATCGAGGAAAATTCCATACAAAAATAGCAAGATCCAATAAACTAGCTGATGACCTAATAAGTTGGCTAGTACAGATCATCTCAGATGAAACGCTAAGAAACGAACAAATAAATCTTATTATTCAGAAATACTCGTTGGTTTCTGCCAAAGGTCATCTATCAAATGAACGAAGATGCTCCAAAGAATCAAGAGATTGGTTAGGTGAAATAGAAAATGAAAAAGAGCCATTTCAAATTAATTTGCGCAATTGGCGAAGTAAAGAAAATAATTTTGAGTCTGCGCTAAAACCCCTAGATTGTAATATCAAAATATCTCTACAAAATGTTTTAAAGAAAGCAGCATCATGGGGAACTGCACATCAATGTCGATTGCATTTTGAATGGGTATGGGATGGCAAAATCATATATTTGGTTCAGGCTGATGTTGAAAGTTTATTAGGAAATTTTGATCCTGTAAAACACTGTAAAAAAAATAATCAATCACATTTTTCCTTCGTGCCCAAAATACTTTCTAAAATATCGAAAGAACATGGTAGGAAGTATCATAAGATTAACAATGTTTTTACTTATATGGAACTTGATCTTCCGATAACCAGTTTATATGTTCTAGATAATCAGGGAGTAATAAAAGAAATTTCTAATGGAAATTTCCAAGAAGAGTTATTACACGATATTGGTGAATTGGTAAGATCCTCATTGGTTATAAGAACCGATATTGTTAGTGATGAACTATCAAATAAACAGCTTCTTCCTCGCACACATGAAGTCAGAAATATTGAAGATGCAAAAGAATGGTTAATAAGTAAATCTAAAATTCTTTTGAGTCAAGTTTCAGGGCCTATAGAATTAGCTTTCATTTTTCATAACTTTATTCCTGCTGAAGCATCAGCTTTTGCTTTCTCTGCACCAGGGGAAAGGAAAGTCCAAATTGAAGCTTTATGGGGTATTCCCGAAGGATTGTATTACAACTCACATGATAATTATATTGTTGACACACTATATTCAGATATCGATAAGGCTAGTACATCAATCGACAATTACGTTCTCACAGAGAAGAAGAACTTTAAACGTAATTGTGTTGCCCCAAATGAAAATGGTACATGGATAAATCAAGCAATTTCCAAACCGTATGATTGGAAAAGCAGCATTAGATATAAAAAATGGATCCGAAAAATAGCTTGTGATTCTAGACTGATATCGACTCAAGAAGATAAGCCACTAAGCATCATGTGGTTTGTTGGTGTCCCAAAGGAATTTTCTACAGCTTCGGTTTTACCTTGGTATCATGAAGAATATGACTTAAAAAAAATACAAAGAAGTCATGGTCATAGAAATAAAACGCATTTTGATAAAATATTTGAAATTAAAAATTTTGAAGATATTGCAAAACTAGAAGCACTTGTAGATTCGAATGACAAGAGTATTAGAAGAGTGCTTGTAAAACCTCAAGATGAAATATTGTTACGTGATAGAAATGCATTACAAAAAATTGGTGGGCTAGTTAAAAAAATTGATGCTGTTATTTTTCTAGAAGGGGCTACTCTTTCTCATGCTTATTATCAACTTCTTCAAACGGGCGCAAATGTAGAAGCAGGTACTACATTTAAAGGTGATAATGAGCAGCAGGTATTTAATAAGTTAGTTAGAGACAAGATCCCTCAAAAAATTGAATCGGGTGGAGAACTTGTAAAAGCTGAACGTTTAATAGGTGATGACCTATTAAGAGCTTTATGTGAAAAACTGGTAGAAGAATCTCTTGAAGTTTTAGATGCGAAAGATCATGACTCAATAATCGAAGAATTATCAGATGTCCAAGAAGTTATAGATGGGATATTAAATAGTTTAAAAGCAGACATGTCCGAAGTCACAAAAGCAAAGGAAAGAAAACTAAATAAAGTTGGTGGATTTAAGGATGGTGTTGTTCTCGTAAAAACCACAAATCCATTGCCTTCTACAAAATACAATTTAGATTCTTCTCAAAATTCACTGCCTCTAAACGAATTTCAGAGTGTCTCTAATTATGCACCTTATCGTCGTTCCGAAACTAGAATAAATAAATGGACTGATAAAAGAGAACATGCGGCAACTAAGGAAATTTTATTAAAAGTTACAGCACCAATTGTACTTGACTCATGGAAGAGCGAAACACCGCAATTTTTTATTGGAGATAAAACCATAAGTGCGGAAATCACCACAATTAGAAAAAAAGGGGATCTAGAAATATCACTTTCAGTTTTTGCACAGCAAACACAACTAAAGCTTTTCTAATTGAATTCAATACCGCCACAAATAGTCATCCAGTCCGCTACCTATTGCGTCCTTTGCCCCTTAACTTGGTTAATCCGCCATCTTCCTTCACAAAGGATCTGGGCTTTCTAAGAATGGCGCTTATTTCACCGGGCATTGACGCAAATAATCCTTCTTCCCGCAATGAACGATAATCAGAGCCCTCTACGGTTAGCACATCTTTTAAGATGCCAGCTTCACAGGCTTTGGATAATACCGGGTGTCTGTAATCATTGGTGTTCGTGATGGCAAATACCGTATTGACGCCAGAATTGCGTGCAAAATTTTGTAGTCGTGCCAGAAGCAGATTTTGAGGACGCTCCAATACAGACAGGGGTAACTCACTTAACGACAATACAAAACCTGTTGCACTAAGCCCTATGAAGTTAAAAAACTGATCTCGCTTTTTTAAAGCATGACCTATCTTTGCCAGATCCTCCGGTGAGGCTATTTTCTCCAAAAGCAGCTCATGACTTTTATAATGATTATTCTGATAACCTCCTGCCTGATCACCCATCCAAGCCACAAAATCGACATGACCGTCTTTATCAATGACACTGTATTGACTGGTATTGATTACCACATGGCCTTTGAAACTCGGAACAGTTGATGCCAGTATCTCTGTGAGTCTGACATCCTGACTCGATGGCGTAGCACTACCCGATGGATGATTATGCAATAACCAGTAACCATCTGCTTTAACATGTCGTCTAGTCTTTCCTACTAAAACACCCAGATCATGTTTGGCATGCCCAATCTTTTCCAAATAGACTGCACCCGGCAATCTGGAACTCACAGCCGTATGATGAATGATGCGATTCATACGGGTATAGAAGATTCTCAGTGTCTCATAACGCGGATCGCGTAATATTTGCGTCATTATTGCCAGATCATGGCCTGACTTGATGCGCTGATTCAGGAAAGTGGTTCCTCCTTTTTCTTTGAAGTCTTTTGGGAAATCACAACCCAATAAGGTGCCACCTGCCCATCGAGCATGAGCTTCAAGCAGTTCTGTATAGGCACCTCTTCCTGCTTTCTTTTGCTTGTCTGTAGTACCGGGACGAGTCTCAATTTTTTCATAAAGATCACCTTCATCAGAATCGAATGGGTTTCCTGGAATCTTCAGCATATTATCGCGCATCTTATGGTCTCCTTAAAAGATTACCTGGTCAATGCACGTTTTTGCTTGATTTCCTGCTGCTTAGGTTCAATAGGGACTTGTAACTTCAATAAGCTGTCCTGCTTAGCCTGCTGAGATATTTTTTCAACAACCGATCCAACTTGTCGTTTGACTGCCTCAATACCCAACGCGCTTTTATTGGCGAGATCATTAAAATCATTTAATTTCCTTGAGTTCCGTTCACCCGGCGCAAAAATCGGAAATACCACAGCCCCATTTACCAATGTCGCTGCTTCCAACGCTTTTTCCTTGCCGGGATTTTTGCCAAGGGTGGATTCCAGATGATAATCATCGTCGCCTGCGATAACGATTGGCTTGTGCGGGTATTTATGATGTAAATCCTGCGCAACTTTGGGCAAGTTACCTGAATCAAATGCAGCTATGACAGGATAATTCAGCCCCTGAGATAATGTATCTGCGGTGGCATAACCTTCAGCAATTACAATGGCAGGTAATTTGTTAATTGCTGCATCCAATCCCTGACCTGCATTACCCGCCACATGAAAGTTATTCTCTTTCTTGCTACCCGCTGCAAAAAGCTTTGCACCACTGGGTTGTATCGTTTGCGCACTCCAGATCTGACCATGAATATCTTGTACAGCCAGCAATAAATCACCGGCAGTCAGTACAATACTGTCTGGATTTTCCTCACGTAGTAGCCTGACTTCCTGCCAGTTCTGACCAATTTTGATGATTGAATCGGTTGGCAAATCATGCACATTCTGCGGCACGATTCTTAAATCGCCTGGCCGGGCATGCTTCTCTTTCAGATAAGGATGTTCGGAATCGGCAGCAGGTGCGATAGTCAGCAATTGCTGAATTGCATCAGCAACTTTAATTTGCTGTGCATGTTGTTCGGCTTTTCTGTTCTGCTGCTTGATAGCAGCTTGGGCGATCAGCTCGGCTTTCTGCTCATCCGTTAACGAATACCCCTTAGCCTTCCAGCGAATTTCAATACCGGTTCGATTGTTCTTGAAATATCCGGCAGGATGACCATCCAGATGCGCCACATAAAAACCTGATTTCTCACCCGGCTTGTCACCTTCAACTTTAATTCTGTGTGTGCCGCCATCCATCACCGGATGATTGCCATCAACCCGGCAACCTTGAGCGCGCAGCAATTCAGCAAATTCCACGTGAGGATCGATAGCCGGTTCCTGCTGTCTGGAAACATTCTCCGGCAGCCAACGTTGTAATGTTTGAATATCTGCTTCTGACCCTACATACCAGGCATGGGCCTTCTTGTCCCAACGAGCGCCAGCAGATTTCGCCAAATCCTTTTCCGTATAAGGAACAATCAAATATTGACGAGCATTGTCATCATCTTGCTCGGTCTTGGCTCCTGATATCGATACTCCAGTGCTAATTGGATCATTTCGAATGCGGTTTTCATGGATGTTGGCAAGCTTAATGGCCTTTTCATGTTCATTTTGTTCTGCAGCGACATCTATAAGTGCGAGCAGATCCGTTAAATCTTGCGCTTCTTGTTTGGATTCACAGTCTCTCACCCATTGAAAGGTCTGATCATCACGCTGCATAGTCACGCCCCAAAATTGTGGCTCCATGTTTATTGAATCAGCGGATACTATAGACTTAATACCATTTTCATCGGTTTGAATGATGTTACCCTGAATCTGTAATTGTCCATTCCAGCTAGCAGGAATGCTAAAACCCAGTTTGTCTTTTGCCACCTCTTCAAACTCCAGGTTATCAATGCCGCCGCCCCTCGAAAATTTGAGTGCATCGGCAACCAGAATGATGGCATCCTGATCCTTTTTTGACATATCCTGTGTCAACTCATTCAACAGTTTGATATTGCGAGATGCGATGGTGGCCAGATCAGGTGAGAGATTCAGTAAATAAGCTGTGGTGTTTTGCTTGATTTGATCCATTTTGGTTGCCTCCTGCTTATCAATTTTCTGTGCAATTTCCTGTTGTTGTGACAATGCCAGTACATAATCCTGGATTTTTTCCGCATCAGCAGCAGCACGAAATATCTCTGTCGGATCCTCCTGCAGCGCTTTGATCCATGAATTTACATAAGCCACATGCTGCCCCGGATCATGACCAATACCCAGCTCACCGCTGAGCAACATGCTGGCAATCTCGGCACGTAATTCTTCTTTGGCATAGTCTTCGCTTCCAAATGGATGCGATAGATCACGACTTAAGCGCAATTCATGACCTGTCCAGTGGCCCAGTTCATGCAGGGCGGTTGCGTAGTAGCGATCGGGGGTCGGAAACTGGTGCTTATGGGGTAAGTGGATACTGTCAGTTGATGGCCGGTAAAATGCACGATCAGCCTCGCCATGGCGGATCACGGCATGGGATGCTTGTAATATGCGTTCTGCCCGCTCCAGTGGATCCCAGTCAGGGGCTTTTATATCGAGTTCTGGCAGATTATCCATCTGCTGCGCATTAAATACGGCGGCATAAAACACCCTGGGACGCTCCAGTCTGACCTGTTCTTTAATAGGATTACCTTCACTATTTAGTACAGGATTATTGTTGTCATCGGTTTTGATGCGTTCATCGGTGAATTTCCAGTATTGCACGAGCGTGCTTTTTTCACCTTTGCGCACCTGTGCCCCCAGACTTACCGCTTGCTTGTAGGTTAGCCAACGTGGATCGGTATGTGCACGACTCATCAGATTCAGGCTATTAATGCCTCGATAGCGCTTACCCGTTGTTGGATTCATGGGTAATACGGCCAGCAGATCACCGGGTTTCCAGGGCTTTTGCCAAGGCGCAACACCTTTTTTAAGTTGCTCAATCAGATTCTCGGCGACTTGTTCATGAAAAGCCTTCTTAGCCTCTTTCATCGTCAACCTCCGCTGTATGATCAATGCCGCTATCCAGCGCATCTTGTTCACTCAAAGCATCTTCCGTGAATGCGCCCAGCCTTTCAGCCTCTAAGGGATCAAATTCAGCCTGGAAGCCCGGTATTTCTGCATCGAGTAGTTTTTCCTGAATGATTTCTGTTATGTCAGGATTGTTGGTTTCAGCATCAATCTGCGGTCTATCCATAACATTGTCTCCTTTAAATTTTAATTAATGACTCCAGGTAAAAACTGGACGGACAACCTGTTGAATCTGATCACGCGCAATCAGTCCGAAATAGCGCGCATCAAAGGATTGGGAGTTTAAATCGGATAGCAGTAGGTATTCAGAATCATCCAGTACCGCTTGAAGCCGGTATTGTGGCAAGGGTTGACCATCAGCATCGGCTGTGAGCTGAGCACTGTTGGGCAAATGTTCACTATTCACAAAGATGCCAGCCTGATTGATGGAAACCACATCTCCGGATTGTGCAAAGACGCGTTTGAGCAACAAACCATAACCGCCAGGGCAATCCCCTCGGTTGATGTAGGATCGATCCTTGGCCATATCAAAAACCACATTCTGTGGTGGGCAGAAAGCAACATAAGCGCCGCTTAAAATCGGTTCATCAACCACTTTGTAGAAACCCACTGGCAAGCTGGGCGTTGAATTGATATAAATCCCGCTGATTCGTGCACCAATACTCAGCACAAATAGGCTAACGCTCACTGCTAGAACAAATACAACCAGGATTTTGATTGTTTTTTTCATGAAGTTGATTCTCAAGCGTGCGAGGTATCTCACAGTCCGGTTAATTTATCGCTGAAGCTTGGGGGATTGACTTGCGCTCGTGCGGTAAAGGTTTCATCCTGAAAGTACAAAGGCTGTGTGCCATAGATTGCGGGGAAACCGGCCACATAAATAATCATGTCGCCTGGCTTGGTAATCTTGCCGTCAGCATCTTTCATCGGGCCGGGCAGTCGCATACACTCATCCGGCGTTAATAACGCGCGCTGCGTCTCCTGTAAGGTACGGGTGACATGTCCATGCATCATCGATGACCTGCGGCCGCTGGTGGTGATCTGTTCTTTGATAACCGTGGTTTGCCCGGTCAGTTTGGATAAGTGCTCCGCCGTTTCAATCCGATTGGGTGCAAACGCGGTCTGGATATGACAATTGGAAGTAATCGCTTCATCATGCCCGTAGCCGGTCTCACGGCTTTTAAGCTGATTTAAGTCCTGGCAGATCAGATAGGCTTTCATGCCATAGCCTGCGATAAATGCGAGGGATTCCTGAAAAATTTCAAGTTTTCCTAAACTTGGGAATTCATCCAGCATCAACAAAAGCTTGTGTTTGTAATGTGCGCTGGGTTGACCGTCTTTAAACGTGATTCTGTCGGCCAGCTTTCTGATGATCATATTGATCAGAATGCGGATTAAAGGACGCAACCGCGATTTGTCATTGGGGTGTGACACAATGTATAAGCTGACGGGATGCTCATGGTGCATGAGGTCGCGGATTGTGAAATCCGATGTGCTGATATTGTTGGCCACGATCGGATCGCGGTACAAAGACAAATACGATTTGGCTGTCGACAACACGGAACCCGCTTCTTCTTCAGGGCGATCCAGCATGTCGCGCGCACTGGCTGCAATAACCGAGTGACTTTTGCCGTCCAGATAATCTTGCATGGCCATTTCCATCCACAATTCCCTGATATCGCGATCAGGATCAGAGAGCATTGCATCGACAGTCGAGAATGTGGCAGGGATTCCTTCTCGCTCTGATTTATACAAAGCATGCAAAATGACACCTACCAGCAATGCCTGGCTGGTCTTCTGCCAGTGGGTTTGTAATCCTTTACCATCCGGATCAACAATTAAGGTAGTCAGGTTTTGAACGTCGGCCACTTCCATCCCGCTGCCAATCTGGATTTCATCCAGCGGATTCCAGTGCGCACTACTGGTTGATGCCGGATCAAAACGTAGTACCTTGTTCTTGGCATAATGCTTTCTCCAACCGGCGGTCAATGCCCATAACTCACCTTTGAGGTCAGTAATGACTGCACTCTGAGTCCAGGAAAGCAGAGTCGGTATGACGAGACTGACACCCTTGCCAGAGCGGGTTGGGGCATAACACAATACATGTTCCGGGCCACTGTGTTTCAGATAGTGGGTTTTGCCGGAATTATCCCGCCAGCCGCCGACATAAACGGCGTCGCTCTGGTTACTTTTGTGATTCTTGCCTGTTGCAAGCAATCCTGCAGCTACAATGTCCTTTTTATCTGCCCATCTGGCCGAACCATGCAATCCTTGATTGGTTCTGGATGAATTGGCCAGCACCATTTTAATGACCAATACCAGTATCAAACCGATGCTGGAGAATAAAATGCCGAAACCTGCCGCCAGATCGAAGATGCCCGAATACTCGCCATACCATTTATTTGCCCATAGCAGAATTGCCCAGGGTTCATAGATGCAAAAAAAGTGCGCGCCTAATTGTTCTTGATAATTGAATTTATAGGCAAAATACTGGGTGGCGACTTGGAATCCGCCAACAAGACACACAACGGACAATAGCCGAACGATAAATGTATCTTTTGTAATATTTCTGCTGTCTTTAGAATCAAAATTGGCTTTATTCATCAAAGACTCCTTCGAGTGGTTTAGGTAACGGATCGTTTTTGACCTGCCGATTGCGCTTTATTGACCCTGTGCTGTTTCATTAATCGCTGACGGTATTGTTCCAGTGCCTTATCATCAAAAGTCACGTGCATTTGGTTTTGTACTGCGACCTGTGCTATCTCAAGACGAAACGATTCAGTTCCATTGATCGCCAGGTGGCAGCCGTACTTCTTCATGGCCACTTGCAAAATGTCTGCCAATGCCTCACGCGATGTATCCGGCAGAACGATGAGCCGTTTGCCGTCATCGCGGATGGTGGTTGATCCTGCTTTATAAGTGACTGTACCGATTTTGGTAATCGATTCATCAAAACTATCCTTGAAGTCCCGGTCGGTGCTGAAACAATCATGGCTTTGCTTGGCCGATATTTGGTTGCCTTTAAATTGACCGGTTCTTCTGGATCGCAAAACACCTAATGCTTCAGCATTACCATTTTTGGCCTCAAATGCTAGCCAATCCAACCACCCCATTCTGGAATGACGGGTTTTAGAGTGCTGGTAGGCTTTCTGGTAATCATTTTTAATGACTGCTATCGTTGTTTTGAACTGCTGATGTGCGGTTGCGTATAGCGCTTTCTTTGCCAATCTCCCGGCTTTGATGTTTTTAATGAGGTTGCGCTTGAGTTTTGCTTCCTGTTTGGCGCGTTTTATTAATCGATCTCTGTTTTGGCGCAACATAACCCACTGGCTTGAACGATGTCTGACGCTATTCGCTTGCTCTTGCTGGTATCTTGAATAGAGCTTTGAAGTATCCATTTGATTTTGTAGCGGTCTTGGCTGGTATTGTTTGGTGTCTGGACTTGAAGATTGAACAGAATGCTCACCAGATACAAAAGCGCCCAGTCTTTGGGTCAAATTGCCTTTGGAGAGAGAACGGTCAACCGAACTGGCTTTAACAGCCACACCATTGTTGGCAACCAATACAAACCCGTTGCCACGTTCCTTGATTTCAAGGCCATGTCTAGCTAGAACCTGATGCAAATCCTGCCAGTTGTCCGACTGCTTCAATTCATTCAAGCACTCACGCCTGATCCAGCCCAATAAACTCTCCACCCCTGTTCTGGTTTCAATTTCCTGAGCCACTCTGGAGGCTTTATCACTTAAAGTTTCATGATTAACTTTTGTTAAACCATATTCCTGTTCAATCTGCTCACAAAGCTTTGCTACTTTTTTGTAGTCATAGTAAGGGTTATGGATTGTGAGGTTTATAGGATGTATCTTGTTAATCGCAATATGCACGTGCAGGTTATTGGTGTCATCGTGGACTACGCTGATGCGTTGATGGCCAACAAAACCCAGAGCCTCGCAAAATCGCTCTTCAATGGCATTCAGATCAGCAAGGGATGAACGCTCTCCTTCAGGGAAACTCAGCACCAAATGACAGGTTTTGTCTGATTTGGCGCGCGTGTTCATTTCCTGCGTGTTCTGAATTTCAAGTAAGCCAGCCATTAGATCGTCTGTATAGCAGTTTGATACCTTGATCTGGCTGACACGTTCACTCTTGTCTTGGGGATCAGTTAAGTACTGTATCAGCACAGAAAAGCTGCTTTTGCGCACACATTTGATGGGTATGATTTTAGCGATCATCGTATTTAAGCTGCTTAAGTCAAAAAGGACTATTCCGAAAGTTATTTTTTAAGCTTCATAATGACATCCAGCATCGTGCTTTGCGTATTTCGGATACTGTCCAAGGTCATATGCAACTGTGACTTGCCAATCAATTTTGTACGCTTGTCGTTGGTAAGCCAAAGTTTGATCAATCCACCCAATCTGCCAAGATCACCGTTAATTTTTAGCAGGCTATCTACCTGTCTGCTGTCAACAATACTGGGTACTTGATAACCCAGGCCCAGATTGCGCAGATACTCGGCAACGGTTAATCCGGCATCCTGCGCCTTAGTCTTTATTTCAGCTTCCTCGATTGGCAAAACAGGAACCCTAAGCTTCTTATCTCTTCTTTCTTTTCCGATTGTCTTGGGGTTCTTTTGGGTAATCATTTCGGTTTTCCTCGAAGAGCAAGATCAACGTTGAGCACAGAGTGCAAATAAGTTGGAGTGGAGATGGCCATCTCCACATATCTTGCCCGGTTCTGTGAGTTTCAAGAAATATACTAACACTATAATCGATGTTTGCAAATAGATTACTTTCGTTATATCATAATTTCAATCAGTATAAAAATACTTGAAAGAAGCTTGATTCAACTAAATAACAGTGACTTGGAAACAAAAAGAAAGAATAAGAAACTCAAAGAAATTGAAAACAACAAAAAGAAACAGAAAGGAAAGCAAAAAATCAAAAAGCTGTTTGGACGCCAAGATAAATATTTTTGTGGAAATTGTGTGATGACTAAATCCTTATCAGATCGAATCGCACTTTATGCGGATAAAAACAAAAGTACCGGTAAGCAATTTTTACCGGCGTTCATCGCGTTGAAGCCTGATATTGAGCAGGCATTAAAGGATGGTTGGACGATTCGCCAAATCTGGAACATTTTGCACCAGGAAGAGAAGATCAAATGTTCTTATCAATGGTTCAGGACTTTGGTCAATCGACATATTGGGGAGGACAGAAAGCATCATTCGCGCATTGATCAAGAAAAGACAGCTGGGAGTAATCATGAAGGATTTCGTTTTAATTCTGCAACTGAAAAAGAGGAGTTGGTCTGATGGCTAAAATACATATGATTTTGCAAGGGAAGGGCGGAGTAGGCAAATCGTTCATATCATCCACGCTAGCACAACATAAGTTTGCCAAAGGCGGCAATCCATTATGCATTGATACAGACCCGGTTAATGCCACTTTTTATGGATTTAAAAAGCTCAATGTTAAGCAGATTAATGTGATGAACAATGATGAGATTGATCCGAGAAAGTTTGATGATTTAATTGAATTGATAGCTAAAGCAGACAATGACGTCATTATTGATAATGGTGCCAGCACCTTTGTACCGATGTCACATTATCTCATCAGCAACCAGATACCCGCCTTACTTTTGGATATGGGGCATGAATTGGTTGTGCATACCGTCATCACGGGTAGTCAGGCTTTACTGGACACATTGAATGGGTTTGTGCATCTGATTAAACAATTCCCCAAGGAAGCACTGTTCGTTGTCTGGTTAAATCCCTATTGGGGAGAAATCACCATGAATGGCAAACAGTTCGAAGAAATGAAAGCGTATGTGGATAACAAAGCCCGAGTATCAGCCATTATCCGAATTCCGCACTACAAGCCTGAGACTTTCGGCAAAGATTTAAGCGAAATCCTGCAATCAAAATTTACCTTTGATGAAGCGCTTAAAAATAGTTCTTTGCCGGTGATGGTACGCCAAAGGTTAACGATTATCCGCAGGCAGCTTTTTACCAATATTGAAAATGTAGCGGCAGTTCTAACATGAGTGCCGACAAATTAGATGCGCTCATTGAAAGAATAGCGTCAGAGCATGGAATAGTTTTGTCGCAGGATGATCCGGTATTGATGATGCATACACTCAACGAAGTATTGCTGGAACAAAATAAAGAAGCCCATGCTGAGCTGTTAAGAAATTACCAGGCGATATTGGAAGAAAACTTTAATCGGTGGTGTGAATATTCGACCAAGAAATCCAATGCCATTATTAGTTCATCCATGGGTAACGCGCAATTAACACGAGACCAATTCCTGGAAAGCTGTATTCAGCTGATTGATGAAAGGATAAAAAGTGGAGAGGGTCAGGAGATTTATGAGCTGACCAGAATTTCCAGGCAGGCGGCCATTATCAATTTGATGGCATCAACCTTACTCTTAATTTCGGTTGTAACCATATTTTTGATTTTGTTATAGCTAATCTTTTTTAACAATGCAATGGAATGGCGCATGAGAACATTAAATTTAAGTGAAGCTGCCCAATTCTTGAAATTGCACCCTGAAGAAGTGCGCCGTCGCGCTAAAGCAGGAATTATTCCGGGTGCAAAATTAGGTAAACGATGGGCATTTATTGAAGATGATCTTGCCGACCACATTCGCTCGTTATATGCTTGCACCCGGCAAGCGTTGCAAGTGGGACATGAGGAGAAACAATTATGTCACTCTGTAAACGTGGTAAGACGTGGTGGATTAGTTTCACCACACCAAGCGGCGAGCGAGTTAGATGCTCTGCTGCAACTGAAGATAAAACCCAGGCGCAAGAATTCCACGACAAGTTGAAAGCGGAGTCCTGGCGCGTTGCAAGACTGGGGGATAAGCCAAGGCGAACTTGGGATGAGGCGGCTTATAAATGGCTGATGGAGACGCAACATAAAAAGTCACATCATGAAGATGTGGCTAAAATAAACTGGATCCAACAGTTCTTCAGAGGCAAGTATCTGGATGAGTTGACTCGTGATGTAATCGCAAACATTGGTGAGCTAAAGCTTCAGCAATCAAGTCCAGCAACAGCTAATCGCTTATTGGCGCTAATTCGTGCGATCTTGCGGCGATCTGCTTTAGATTGGGAATGGATTGATAAGCCCCCTGTTATCAAGCTGTATCGTGAAGCAAAGCGCCGAGTACGTTATTTAAGTGCAGAGCAAGCAAATTTGCTTATCCAGGAATTGCCGGAACATTTGGCGGATATTGTAAGGTTTTCATTAGCTACAGGGTTGAGACGGTCGAATGTCACGAAACTGGAATGGTCGCAAGTGGATATGCAACGAAATGTTGCATGGATTCACGGTGATCAGGCTAAAGCTGGAAAGCCGATTCATGTAACGCTCAATGCGACGGCTATAGCAGTATTAACCAAACAGATCGGCAAGAATCCCAAGTCAGTATTTAGTTACAAGGGCAGACCAATCATCCAAGTTAATACAAAAGCTTGGTATAAAGCGTTAAAACGTGCAGGTATTGAAGATTTTCGCTGGCATGATTTGCGCCATACTTGGGCAAGTTGGTTAACTCAGAATGGTGTGCCATTAAATGTCATTCAGGAGATGGGCGCATGGGAATCTGCTGAGATGGTAAGACGTTATGCGCATCTAGCTCCAGAGCAATTTGCTCAACATGCCAGAATCGTGGATAACGTACTTAATGGCACAAATTTGACACAATCGAAGTAAAAGCGGTTCGGTTATGTTTCTAAGTCTTTGTTTTATGGTGCTGTTGAGAGGAGTCGAACCTCCGACCTACTGATTACGAATCAGTTGCTCTACCAACTGAGCTACAACAGCCTGAATGCAAATTGAGCGGCGTATTATAGATGGTTGGAGGGTTGCCGGCAAATGATAAAGAATTGAATTCAAGATTGTGCATGCTTTCTCTTGTTATGTCTTTTGAATAATGCACACCTAATTTATTGAAGATCTAGGTTCAATATTTTTAACAAATATTCGTTTAAGTTCGGCTAATTTCGTTAAAATCTGTACATTTTTAGTATAAGAGTCCATAATTATTAAAATGGACTTAAAAAGTGTAAAAGTGCAAAATATTTTGATCATGCATGGCCCAAATTTGAATTTGCTGGGAGTGCGCGAGCCGGATATTTATGGTGCTGTTACACTTCAGGATATTAACAGAAATTTAAGCAAGCTAACTGAAAATAAAGGGATTAGGCTGGATTTTTTTCAGAATAATGCGGAATCTGCATTGATCGACAGGATTCAGCAAACAATGCATGACGGGACGGATTTTATTATTATCAACCCGGCTGCATACACCCATACCAGCGTGGCGATGCGCGATGCACTTGCCGCCGTGAAGCTGCCATTCATTGAAGTGCATTTATCGAATGTTTATGCGCGCGAACCTTTCCGCCAGCGATCTTATTTTTCAGATCTGGCAGTCGGTGTGATCAGCGGTTTGGGGGCAAAAGGCTATGAGCTTGCGCTGGAATATGCGATGACCTCTTATTGATCCGCCGGTTTATACGTTAATTTCTTTCTGTAATTTCAATTCTTTTGCGATGCCGTCATTTTGCTCATTTTTACATTCAGTAACATTGTTTTTCAGTGCTAACACTACCTTAAAACGAGACATCGTCTCGGGAGATTGAAAATGGATTTAAGAAAGCTTAAGAAGCTCATTGAGCTGGTTGAAGAGTCGAGTATCGCGGAACTGGAAATTACCGAGGGCGAGGAGAAAGTTCGCATCAGCAAGTCGGGTTCCGGCGTGCAGAACTATGCATTCATGCCGCCCGCCATGCAGCCGGTTATGGCACCGGTTCAGCAACCAGTGCCAGCTGCTGCACCGGATGTGGATAAAGCCGCAGAAGGCAATGGTTCCGACAAGAGTTCAATCCCCGAGGGACATGTTGTCAAGTCACCGATGGTCGGTACGTTTTATCGCGCGCCATCTCCGGGTGCCAATGCTTTCGTGGAGGTCGGGCAAAGAGTTAAGGAAGGCGATACCTTGTGCATCATTGAAGCGATGAAACTGTTGAATGAGATTGAAGCCGATAAAAGCGGGGTGATTAAAGCGATCTTGCTGGAAAACGGTCAACCGGTCGAATACGGCGAGCCTTTATTCGTCATCCAATAGTCTGAATAAAGGCTAAATTCTATGTTTGAAAAAATCCTTATTGCCAATCGCGGCGAAATCGCTTTGCGGATACAGCGCGCTTGCCGTGCGATGGGTATCAAGACAGTTGCCGTGCATTCCGAAGCGGATGCGGAAGCGAAGTACGTCAAATTGGCCGATGAGTCGGTGTGCATCGGCCCGGCGGCGGCGGCGCACAGTTATTTAAACGTACCGGCCATCATCAGCGCGGCCGAGGTGACCGATTCCGAGGCGATTCATCCCGGCTATGGGTTTCTGTCGGAAAACGCCGATTTTGCCGAGCGCGTGGAAAAAAGCGGCTTCGTGTTTATCGGTCCGCGTCCGGAAACCATCCGTTTGATGGGTGACAAGGTCAGCGCGAAGAATGCCATGAAAAAAGCCGGTGTGCCTTGCGTGCCGGGATCGGACGGCGCGTTGCCGGAAGACATCGATGAGATCAAGAAGATTGCGCGCGAAATCGGTTATCCGATCATCATTAAAGCGGCTGGCGGCGGCGGCGGGCGCGGCATGCGCGTGGTGCATACCGAAGCTGCGCTATCGAATGCGATCATCGTGACACGCAACGAAGCACAGACCGCATTTGGCAATCCGGTGGTGTATGCGGAAAAATTTCTTGAAAATCCTCGTCATATCGAGTTTCAATTATTAATCGATGAGTATGGCAATGCCGTGCATCTGGGAGAACGCGATTGCTCCATGCAGCGCCGCCATCAGAAAATTCTGGAAGAGGCGCCGGCACCCGGCATACCGGAAAAATTACGCGACAAAATCGGCGAGCGTTGCGCGGAAGCGTGTCGCCGCATCAAATATCGCGGTGTTGGCACATTTGAGTTTTTGTTCGAGAACAACGAATTTTATTTCATCGAAATGAACACGCGTTTGCAGGTTGAGCATCCGGTCACCGAAGCGGTGACCGGCATCGATCTGGTGCAGGCACAAATCAACGTTGCAGCCGGTGTTGTGCTGCCGGTCAAGCAGAAAGACATCGTCATGAAAGGGCATGCGATCGAATGCCGCATTAATGCCGAGGATGCCTATAAGCTGACGCCATCCGCCGGACGCATTACGCAATATCATGCGCCGGGCGGGCCGGGGGTGCGCGTGGATTCGCACGTTTACCACAATTACATGGTGCCGCCGTATTACGATTCCATGATCGGCAAGATTATCACCTACGGCGACACGCGCGAACAGGCGATCGCCCGTATGCGTATCGCATTGTCGGAAATGGTGATCACCGGTATTAAAACGAACATTCCACTGCACCGCGATCTGCTCAACGATGCCACCTTTTTGCGCGGCGGCGCTTCGATTCACTATTTAGAGCAAAAGCTCGCGTTGCATAACAAATCGAATTGACAGGCAAGCATATCCGGCTCGATTCTTCCGTTAACAATTCTTATCCCGCCGCATGTCCTGGGTGACACTGATTATCGAAACGGATGCGGCGCACGCCGAAACACTGAGCGATGCGCTGCTGGAACAGGGTGCATTGTCGGTGGATATTCACGATGCCGCCGCCGATACGGCAGACGAACAGATGCTGTTCGGCGAGCCTGGCGAACCCAGCGGAGAAATCTGGCAGCACGCGGAAGTTTCCGCGCTGTTCAATGCAGACGCGGATATCGTTGAGATTCTGCGTAATGTCGCGTCCATCGCGCAAACGGATCAACCGCTCAATCACCGTGTTGAGCGGATCGAAGAACAGGATTGGGTGCGCCTGACGCAATCGCAATTCGATCCGATTCAAATCTCGGCGCGTTTGTGGATTGTGCCGACCTGGCACGCATCGCCCGATCCTGCGGCCATCAACTTGATACTCGATCCCGGATTGGCTTTCGGTACCGGGAGTCATCCCACGACACAATTATGTTTGCGCTGGCTGGATCAGAATTTGCAGCCGGGCGCTACCGTCGTGGATTATGGCTGCGGTTCGGGCATACTCGCCATTGCGGCGCTAAAGCTGGGCGCGCAGCATGTCACCGGTATCGATATCGATCCCCAAGCGATCAAAGCCAGCGAGGAAAACGCGCTGCGTAATCAGTGCGATCCGTCGGGATTTCATTTTGCAACGGCATATCAAGTCACGGAATGGAATTTGCAAGCGGCGGAACAAACGGACGTCTTGGTCGCCAATATCCTGGCGAATCCTTTGATTCTACTGGCGCCGCTGCTTGCACAGATTGTCCGGCCACACGGCCATATCGTTTTATCCGGGATACTGGAGGAGCAAGCCGAGGAAGTCAGAGATACTTATCAGCAATGGTTCAATATGAACATCGCCGGCGAACAGGAAGGCTGGGTGCTGTTAACCGGTAGCAAAAGGTGAAATAATGGCCGTTCCTGGCTTGAAGGTAAGTAAGCCGTATAATTCCGTTGTTCATTAGCGGTGCTTTTGCATGCGATTGCATACTGCGGGTGATTCATGGCGTTGGTGACACTTTGCCCCGGTTGCGGCACGACTTTTCGCGTCAATGCCGCGCAACTGCAAGCGCACGGCGGCGATGTGCGGTGCGGGCATTGTCAGCGGGTTTTCAACGGATTCGCTACATTGATTACCGTGAATGAATCGGCGCTCGAATATCCGCTGCAACCGGCCGTGAAAACCGAAGCGGCGGTAGAAACATACCTGCCTGCGCCGCATGAAGATAACGAAACCCCGGGCTGGGAACAAACCGATGCGGAATCATCCGCTGGCTTATTTGACGATGAACCGGCAAGGCAATCATCGAGTGCCTGGGGATGGGCCAGCCTATTGTTGCTGTTGGTCTTAATCGGCCAGGTCGCATTCGCCAATCGCACGAAACTGACCATGATCAAACCGGAAACCCGGCCTCATCTGGAGCACTATTGTGCGCTCATCGGCTGTCAGGTGCCTTACCCGCAAGACATCCGGCAGCTCGGTATCGAATCATCCGATTTACAGAAAAATCCCGCGCGCCAGCCGGAAGTCACCACCATGCGTGCCACCATCAGCAATCATGCGCTTTTCCCGCAAGCTCTTCCGGCTTTGCAACTATTGTTACTGGATGCACAGGGACAAATCATTGCCAGCCGCATCTTTACCGCCGTGGAATACTTGCCGGAAGAGGATAACACACGGCAATTCATTCAGCCGCAGCAGGAAATCGATGTCCGGCTGGATTTCGACAGCACGAATTTAGGCGCATTAGGATACCGCTTGCAGTTGCTATACCCATAGCATATGCTCCAAAGGAGAATGTTATCATTTTAAGTTCTACAAGCCGGTATTAATAGGGTTCGTATTTTTTTGGCGGAGTAAGGCGATTCACAGGATAAAGAAGTGTGTAATCCTGCTTTTTCCCTTACCAATAGATCAAACCGTCTCAGGTATAATGCCCCTTCATCTAATTACAACATCATTGAATCCATGACGAGAGAATCCCGCACAGCTTTATTGGAAAGTTTATTTTCCCAGCGCATCCTGATTCTGGATGGTGCGATGGGCACCATGATTCAAACCTTCAAACTCACCGAGGCGGATTTCCGCGGACAGCGTTTTGCGGATTTTGCGCATGACCTGAAGGGTAACAACGATCTGCTGACGCTGACGCAACCGGACATCATCCGCTCGATTCACGCCGGTTATCTGGAAGCGGGTGCGGATATCATCGAGACCAACACGTTCAATTCTAACGCGGTGTCGATGGCGGATTACCACATGCAGGATCTGGTGTACGAATTGAATGTCGCCGCTGCTAAATTGGCGCGCGATGCGGCACAAGAATATGAAGCCAAAACACCCAACAAGCCGCGTTTTGTCGCCGGTGTGATCGGTCCAACCACCAAAACCGCATCGATTTCCCCCGATGTCAACGACCCCGGTTTTCGCAATATTTCGTTCGATCAACTGGTCACCGACTACACCGAGTCGATCCGCGGGCTGGTCGATGGCGGTGCGGACATTTTGCTGGTGGAAACCATTTTCGATTCACTGAACGCCAAGGCGGCGCTGTTTGCCATCGATCAATTTTTCGAGGATCACGGCATACGCTTGCCGGTCATGATTTCGGTGACGATCACCGATGCTTCGGGGCGCACCTTGTCAGGACAGACGCCGGAAGCCTTCTGGAACTCGGTCAGCCACACCCGGCCATTGTCGGTGGGTATCAACTGCGCGCTGGGCGCCGAACTGATGCGTCCGTATATCGAGGAACTGGCCGGTGTGGCGAACGTATACATCAGCGTGCATCCCAATGCAGGTCTGCCGAATCCTTTGTCCGAGACTGGCTATGACGAATCGCCGGAATATACCGCCAGCCAGATCAAAGGCTTTGCACAAGACGGTTTCGTCAATATTGTCGGCGGCTGTTGCGGCACCACGCCGGCACATATCAAAGCCATTGCGCAAGCGGTTGCACCTATCGCACCGCGCAAGATTCCCGACATTCCGAAAAAATTGCGGCTGTCGGGTCTGGAACCATTGAACATCGGTGACGATTCGCTGTTCGTAAACGTCGGTGAGCGCACCAACGTGACCGGTTCACGCGCTTTTGCCCGGCTGATCCTGAACGACAACTATGCGGAAGCGCTGAACGTGGCGCGCAGCCAGGTGGAAAACGGTGCGCAGATCATCGACATCAACATGGACGAAGCCATGCTCGATTCGCACAAGGCCATGGTGACGTTCCTCAATCTGGTGGCAGCCGAACCGGATATCTGCAAGGTGCCGATCATGCTGGACTCGAGCAAGTGGACGGTGATCCAGGCCGGTTTGAAATGTATTCAGGGCAAATCGGTCATCAACTCGATCAGCATGAAAGAAGGTGAAGAAGAATTTATCCATCACGCCAAGCTGGCGCGCCGCTATGGCGCCGCCGTAATCGTCATGGCGTTCGACGAGCAAGGGCAGGCGGATACGTTGCAGCGCAAGGTCGAGATCTGCACGCGCAGTTACCGCATTCTGGTGGACAAGGTTGGCTTCCCGCCGGAGGACATCATTTTCGATCCGAACATTTTTGCCATCGCCACAGGGATCGAGGAACACAACAACTACGGTGTCGATTTCATCGAAGCGACGCGCGCGATCAAGCAGACTTTGCCGTACGCCAAGGTCAGCGGCGGGGTGTCGAACGTGTCGTTCTCTTTCCGCGGCAACGAGCCGATCCGCGAGGCGATTCACACCGCTTTCCTGTATCACGCGATCAGGGCCGGCATGACGATGGGGATCGTCAACGCCGGGCAGCTCGGCGTGTATTCCGATATTCCGCCCGAATTGCTGGAAAAGGTCGAAGATGTGCTGCTGAACCGCCGCCTGGATGCAACCGAGCGTCTGGTCGAATTTGCCGAACAGTACAAGGGGCAGAAAAAGGAACAGGTGGAAGATCTGGCATGGCGTGATGAGCCGTTGCAACAGCGCTTGACGCATGCGCTGGTCAGAGGCATTGCCACGTTCATCGAAGTCGATACCGAAGAAGCGCGTGCCGAGATCGAGAAAAAAGGCGGCCGGCCGATTCAAGTCATCGAGGGTCCGCTGATGGATGGCATGAGCGTGGTCGGTGATTTGTTCGGCGCCGGAAAAATGTTTTTGCCGCAGGTGGTCAAATCGGCGCGAGTGATGAAACAGGCGGTGGCGTATCTGTTGCCGTACATCGAAGCGGAGAAGAAACTACTCGGCGACGACAAACCGAAAGGCAAGATCGTCGTCGCCACGGTCAAGGGCGATGTGCACGACATCGGCAAGAACATCGTTGCGGTGGTATTGCAGTGCAACAATTACGAAGTGATCAACATGGGCGTCATGGTGCCGAGCGCGCAGATTCTCGATATGGCGCGGCGTGAAAATGCCGATATCATCGGCTTGTCCGGGCTGATCACGCCGTCGCTCGAGGAAATGGCGCATGTGGCTAAGGAAATGCAGCGCGAGGGATTCACCATTCCGCTGCTGATCGGTGGTGCGACGACGTCGCGCGTGCATACCGCTGTTAAGATTGCGCCGCATTACGAAGGGCCGACGGTGTGGGTTCCCGACGCCAGCCGCGCGGTCGGCGTGTGCAGCAATTTGCTGTCGGAAGACCTTCGCGCGAATTACGTGCAGAACATCAAGGACGAATACGAAAAAGTCCGCACCCAGCACAAAAATAAGAAAGGCCCGGCCAAACTGCTGACGCTGCAAGAAGCGCGCGCCAATGCGTTCAAGACCGACTGGGCCAATTACCAACCGCATCAGCCGCAATTGATCGGTGTGCGCACGCTGAACAATTATCCACTCGATAAAATCGTGCCGTTCATCGACTGGACACCGTTCTTCCAGGCATGGGAACTGGCGGGGCGCTATCCCGACATTCTGACCGATGAAGTGGTTGGCGAAACCGCCAGCCAACTGTTCCGTGATGCGCAGGCCATGCTGAAGAAAATCGTCGAGCAGAAGTGGCTCAGCGCCAATGCCGTGATCGGTCTTTTCCCGGCGAATGCGGTCGGCGACGACATTGAAATCTATACCGATGCCACCCGCAGCAAAATTGCGATGGTGTATCACTGCCTGCGACAGCAGGATCAGAAACCGAGCGGCAAGCCGAACCGTTGCCTGGCGGATTACATCGCGCCGAAGGACACCGGAATTCAAGATACCATCGGCTTGTTTGCAGTCGGCGCGGGATTCGGCATCGATGAGCGCATCAAAGCATTCGAAGCGGTCAACGACGATTACAGCGCCATCGTGCTGAAAGCGCTGGCCGATCGCCTGGCGGAAGCCTTCGCCGAACATATGCACATGCGCGTGCGCCGTGAATTCTGGGGCTATGCCAAGGATGAGACCTTGAGCAACGAGCAATTGATCAACGAAGAATACCTTGGTATCCGTCCTGCGCCGGGTTATCCCGCGTGCCCGGATCATACCGAAAAAGGCCCGTTGTTTGCGACGCTGAACGCCACCGAAAATGCTGGCATCGTCATTACCGAATCGTTTGCCATGGTGCCGACGGCTGCGGTGTCGGGATTTTATTTCTCGCACCCGGAATCGTCTTTCTTCGCCGTTGGTAAAATCGGCAAGGATCAGGTAGAAGACTACGCCAAGCGCAAAGGCTGGACCCTGGAAGAAGCCGAACGCTGGCTGGCGCCGGTGCTGGCGTATGAGCGCTACTAGAGTATAAGAGCCATCGCGCATTAGTCACGCAGATTAAGGAAATGCCGGTTAATTGACTGCACGAGCGAATCACTTCTTTGCTCGGCGCTCACTGCCTCGCCTAGCGTGTGGATAGGTCTCGGTTGCTTTGCTCCATGCGTAATGCCGGATTTCAAACCGGCAGCAATGCGGTTTTGTTGCCGGTTTGCAGTAATAAGATTCGAAAAATAAGTGAAATACTTATTCAGATTATTGCTTGAAAGGTTTAATATCAATCCCGGTGAAAATGTCAAGAGTTAAATTTTTACCGGAAATAAACAAGGTAAGCTATTGATAATGAATTAATAGAGATCTTGTGATAATAAAAATATTTTGAGGGGTTTTATCATGAAGAATAAAAATTTACGCTACTGGGCGATCGCAGGATTACTATCGTGCACTTCAATTACCGCACAAGCAGCGCCTGTCGATTTATCAGGGTGGACGGAATTGACACTGAATTACCCAGGCGGACAGGGTGCCGGAAATTGGGTGCTGGAACCCGGCAATACCGCAGTTGAGCAAAAACTGAATGCCGATCCGTCGTTCTTTTTGAACAACCAAAACCTGAGCAGCTATACCGTTGACGGCACCTGGCAAGTCAAACCATCCGGCGACGATGATTACATGGGTTTTGCATTCGGTTATCAAAATTCCAGCAATTTTTATTTGTTCGACTGGAAAAAAGCATCGCAAGGCTACGTAGGCCGCACAGCGGCGGAAGGTATGACCATCAAGAAATTTGAAGGTGCAACCGGCGATGGGCTTGCCGATTTATCGCTGGCGGAATTCTGGGAGAATCAGGTTGATTTCGGCGATATGAGTGTGCTTGCGACCAATCATTCCAGTACGAAGGGGTGGGTTGACAATGTTTTATACACATTCCACCTGGAGTACAACGTCAATCCCGGAGAAATTCATATTGTCATCAATCAGGGAGCCACCGAATTATGGAATGTCACGGTTTTGGATTCCACTTTCACATCAGGACAATTCGGTTTCTATAACAATTCGCAATCCAACGTGAGGTACGCCGGATTTGAAGTAACTCCGGTTCCCGAGCCTGAAACTTATGCCATGCTATTGGCCGGCTTGGTTTTAACGGGCTTCATGGCGCGCCGTAGAAAAGCAACTGAAGTGTAATACTTCAAAGTGATGGGGTATTAACAATGGGAGCTACGGCTCCCATTGTTATTTCCGGGCGATGTGGGGATTATACTAATGGTCCGAATTATTATGGAAATATGGCCACAGATTAGCGCATCTACTAACCCAGATCCTTAAAATAAGCATTATGCTTATTCCCTTGTTGAAATTGCCGGTATTAGAATGGCAAACAGGGGGGAGATTTTGATAAATTTTGCTGGAGGGTTGCGATGAAAGCAAAGATATTAAATGGCATGGTAACTCTGCTCATGATTCCAATGCTATCGGGATGCTGGCTTCTTGCAGCGGGAGGGGTTGGTGCATACGGCGGTTACAAAGCCAAAGAAGAGGGTTATGGACTTCAGAATCCGATTACAAAGGAAAAAAAGGAAAATAAGACGACTGATCAGAAAAAGTAGCATGCAGTGAAGATGTGATCATCATCGCGTTGCTTTTTAGAGGATTACCGGGGTCAGGAGAATTTCACAGATTTACCAAGGTTGCAAAGGTGGCATTCTTCAGCGTGGGGCTGCTCGGCAGTCATGGATTTTTGCAGACACCACATTGTGTTTGATAAGAGCTTCAATAGCTTGAAGCTTATGTAATATTCCGGGCATTGAAGGGGTAGTGACGCGGTATATGCTGAATGCTGACCCATTGATCAGTCGTGAATGCTGCCACGGCCCAAGCCCCATTGAAACGGCCGACGCCTGAATTTTTCTCACCGCCGAATGGGTTATAAGGTAGATCATTGACTGGCTGATCATTGATATGCGCCATGCCGGATTCAAGCTGCTGTGCGAATCGAAGACCGCGTTCGACATCTTGCGTAAACACCGCGGCAGCCAACCCAAGATCGGTGTCATTGGCGATACTCAATGCTTCGGCTTCATTGTGTGCACGTATGATCGGTGCAATGGGGCCGAACGATTCCGTTTGCGCCAGTGGCATCTGATTGGTGACTTGAGAAAATACATGCGGTGGAAGTACTAATCCTTGCGCTTCGCCACCCACCATTTGGTGCGCCCCCGCTGAAAGAGCATCGCGGATCCGTTGTTGCAGGCCATTTAACTGGGATTCATTGATAATAGGTCCAATCATCGTATCAGGCGCATTCGGGTCACCTGCTTTCAATTGACGCACACGATCGGCAAAGCGTTCGACGAACTCATCATGAATTCGATCCTCGATAATAAAACGATTAACGCTCATGCAGGTTTGGCCCTGGTGAAGAAATTTACCAAACACGGCAGCTTCCACAGCTTGCCCCAGGTCGGCATCATTCAATACCACGAACGGACCATTCCCGCCCAGCTCCAACTCAAGTCGCTTTAGCATGGGGCCCTCAGCCGCTAGCTTTGCGATATTGCGGCCAACGGGCGTTGAGCCGGTAAACGATATGACGCGAGGAATAGGGTGAGTGACAAAGGCATCGCCAATCTCACTGCCTGCGCCGACGATAACGCTGAGTACGCCAGGAGGTAATTCTGCTTCTTCAAGGATTTTTGCAAACAGCAGTCCGCCCGTTACCGGGGTATCGCTGGCTGGCTTGACCACGACAGCATTACCGACCGCGAGCGCGGGTGCTGCGGAACGAGCGGTGAGCTGGAATGGCCAATTCCAAGGGCTGATCACACCGACAACGCCGACGGGTTTACGGTACATGCGGCTTTCCTTGCCGGGAATATCGGCGGGCAGAATCCGGCCTTCCACCAAATAAGGCAGCGTGGCTGCCTCGAGCAGTACGCCATGCACGGCATTCCATTCCAGATTGGCTTTGATGCGCGTGCCGCCGGATTCATGAATGATCCATGACACAATTTCTTCGCGCCGCGCTTCCATGATCTGCGCCGCGCGGCGCATGATGGCTGCGCGCTCGCCCGGCAGTAATGCCGCCCATGCGCGCTGCGCCTTGGCGGTGCCACGATAGGCTTCATCCATGTCATCGCGATTGGCATGGGGGATTTCAACCAGCGTGCTGCCATTGTATGGATTCAGATCGCTTAGAACCTTTGTTCCCCTGCCGTGCCGCCATTGACCGTTGATCAATAGTTGATCGAAATTTGAATAAGGCGGTGGAGATTCTTTTTTATTTTCCATAATGCATTTTCCCTGTTTGTTTTACCCAAAATCCAGTTGAAGATATTCGGAGGAAAGTTGATAAATTTTTTACTCTAGCCGGATAATCGGTTTAATCGTGATGCCCTTCTCGCTATCTTCAGCAGCTTGATTGATTTGATCGAGGGAGTAAAACTTCACTAGCTTGTCAAAAGGAAATCTTCCCTGCTGATAAAGCTCAACCAGCGCCGGAATGAAAAGATCCGGTTTGCTATCGCCTTCGACGATGCCGATAATGCGTTTCCCTGCCGTCATCACGCCGTTCACATCGAAGCTCGCTTCGGTACCCAACGCAGGTGCGCCGACAATGCCGCATGTTCCCCGGATAGCCAGCGCATCAATGGCCTGACGCAGCACGGCTGAGCGTCCGCTGGATTCCAGTGCGAAATCAGCGCCACCACCGGTAATTTTACGAACCGCTTCGACGGGATCGGTTTCCCGGCTGTTGATGGTGTGCGTGGCTCCAAGTTCCATCGCCAATGCCAATCTCGCAGGAACCACGTCCGCCGAGATGATGGTGGTAGCGCCGGCAGCCCGTGCCGCCATCACAGCGCTGAGTCCCACTGCGCCGCCGCCAAAAGCCGCGAAACTGCTGCCCGGACTCACCTTGAGTGCATTTATCACGGCTCCCGCGCCAGTCTGAATGCCGCAGCCCAGCGGGCCGAGCAACTCCAAGGGCGCATCGTTGGGTACTTTGATGACGTTACGTTCGTGCACCAGCGCAAAGGTGCCGAATGACGACTGCCCAAAGAAATGATCGTGAATGGGTTCCGCTGTGTTACCGGCTGTGAAGGTTGATGTGCTGCCATCTTCGCGTGCGCCATTGAAATTCAGGGCATAAAAATGCTCGCAATAAGTCAGATCACCATTCAAACAAGGCTTGCAGTGACCGCACCACATATAAGTCAGCACCACGTGATCGCCAACCGCGACTTTCTTCACGTTGCTGCCGATTTGCTCGACTATCCCCGATCCTTCATGTCCAAGCACGATGGGAAGCGGCACTTGATAAAGCTGATCGCGCGCGACCATATCGGTATGGCACATTCCTGTTGCGACAATGCGCACGCGCACTTCATCAAAATGTGGCTCATCCTGTACCAGTTCTTCTATCTGGAAAGGCCCGCCTGGCTGGCGGACAACGGCTGCCTTGATTGTTTTCACGTGCACCTCCGCTTTGGGATCGTTATTTCATGCTTGCTCAGGATAAAGTTAGCGAATGCCTGACTTCCCAGGCGCGATGATGCCATTGGGATCCAGCGCTTTCTTGAGCGTTTTGTGTACTTTCCGCTGCACCGGACCATAGGTTTCGGCGACTTTATTCATGAAGGCGGTATTGACGCGATAAGTGCCATACCCCCGCGCGGAAAATTCCGTCAGCAGTTCATCGAAGCACTGGTAAGCCGCTTTCGTCTGTTCAGGATCGGTCTTGTCGTACAGCACGTCGACGATATGATGCATATCGCGCATGCCGACGATGAATTCGCCGGAATAATCCAGTCCATACTTGGCCAATATTTGCTTGGTCAGCGCCATTTGTTTCAGGGTTTCACTGCCACGTGCTTGCGAAACCGGCGCAAACCACATCGACCCGCCACCTCCGCGCCAGTTATACAGCGAAAACTCCGTCAACGTCATTTCTCCGCGCATGAGCTTGGCGCGGTAAGCAAATGCGGGATCATCACCGGCTTCCTGTTCCGTTAGTATCTTAGCTTTGCCCGATTGACCGAATGCTTGCGTGACGATGTTCCAATTCACATCAATCTGCTCCTGCGTGCCATAGAGTGCGGCATAGACGTTCCAGATGCCCAGTTTGTGATCTTTCATGATCCGATACACCGCTTCATCCGGAATTGAACCCGGTCCGGACACATAATCACTGCGCTTGGCTTTCACCGGCGCCTCATAGAGCGCATGGGCAATGACCACAGCGTTGGGAATCACACCGCTGATACGCAACGGACGAATCGTTTCGACAATTTCTACGATATCTTCTTCATGCTGATATTGAATCACAAACGGCTTGAATGCCGGTGGTTCAGGCATCAGCCAAAAACCGAATTTAGTCACGATGCCATAGTTGGATTGCGTGAAAATGCCATCCAAGTAGGGGCCATAGCCCCATTTGAAGACCTGCCAAGTATTGGAATTAGGCATCGAACCCATGCCAGTGCGCAATACCTCGCCATTCGCCAGCACGACTTCCATACCGCAAGCAAATAGGAAGTGCTCGCCATAAGGTGTGTAACCCACGCCCCGATCCAGCGTATTGCCCACCGGCCCGGCGATGGCGGAAGGGGCGGGCATAGATAGCCATAAACCCAATTTGTGTTCTTTGATGTAATCGTAGAGTTGCTGATAGGTGACACCCGGTTCAACCAAGGCAAAGGCCAGATCCTTGTCCACTTCGATGATGCGGTTCATGCGCTTGAGATCAAGCACCACCTGACCCCGTTCTGCCGGAGCGGCCGAGCCATAACCCAGATTTTTCCCGGTGGAAATCATCCAGATCGGTACTTTGTACTGATTGCAAATCGCCACGATTTTCTGGATTTGCTCGACGGTGGTTGCCAGTAATGCCGCGGACGGCGTATGGTCGCTATCGGGAACCGGCATCATCGTCTTGATGTAAGGCGCAAGCTGCTCCGCACTGGTGAGTACAGAAGTATCGCCCAGGACCTTGCGAAAATCACGGATGGCCGCATCGAAGTTTTTTTCCGATACGCCTTTGGGCAATGCGATATATTGACTGGCCATGCTGTGTTCTCCCTACACGTCGATGACAAACGAAACAAAATGATTTCCCGGTAACCCTCGATGATCTGGATCGCTCTGACCGGATCGATATACAAATGCGCGGCTGGAACAAGATTCCTGATGCGTTCCCATACCTATTGCAGTGGCCACGATCGCGTAACCGGTAGCTTCTATCCAGTTGTCAAACCGGAGCTGTTCAGTTGTTGCACTTGCCGCTGTTTTGTCTTGATCGATGGAAGATTCATCGCTCCGGGATGATGCCGATTTCCAATTTTCCGATGTTTTCCAGCCAATCAGTTGACCGGCTTCCAACGGCGATACTCCGGCACAATGCAAATGAGTTGCGGGCCGCTCTGCCAACCGATAAGACGAAAATCCCGCTAACGATGAATCATTGATTGCACGATCAACCGCCGTTTGTTCAAGAAAATTTTCGACAATGGAGAAATCATGCTGACCCTGGCTGAGCAAGGAAGCCAGCAATCCCGCGGCGCTGTACGCCGGTGATGCGCTAGTCCACACATGTCGCGTAGGAAAGGAAGCGTCATTGCCGGACGAAGACATGTGTGAGCCCAATGAAAGCAGACGCCCTTCTAAATTCCTCACCAATTCAGTGAAGATGGCCGCGCTGGCGTAATCCATGACGGCAATCCAACGCATATCCCGGGATTGCGTCAATAAATTGACGATGCGTAGCGGGTTGGTTAATAGCGCGTTTTCTAATGGGAATGCCGGTAATGTACCGTGATGGAAATCGATGTAGTGACTGCAAGCGGCTTGAGCACCTTTGGCAAATGCTTCATCGATGGGGGTGTTTCCCAGCAACAGCTGGCAGTTGCGCGTGCTACCGGAGAGCGTTTGGCTGATGGATGCTGCTTGAGCGATGGTAGGAATACCGAAGGCCAGCAAGGTTCCGCCGGTCACCATGCCCTTGATGAGGATACGCCGCTTTTCATCCATGAAATGTGACCTCCTTAATGCTGAGCTTGTTTGTTTGAAATGAAATCCGCCAGCTTGATTAATGATTCATCGTCGATTTCCGAAGGACGAAAAGCCGGCATGGCCCGGTTCCCATTACGAACGACTGCGCGAATATAGGCTGCGGGAAGTTCGCGATTGCGAAGTTGCGGCCCGACTTGCGCTTCATGGCAATACGCGCAGATTTTGGCGTAAATTTCCGCGCCATCCTTCCATGCAAATCCGGGATTGTTTTTCTCATCTTGTGCCGGCCATGCGTTGCTTATCGTAAAAATGATTGCAATTAGACAGCCGAATATGCAATTTGCCAATTTTGCTTTTTTCATGTTAATTCTCCATTCCATGATCCTACTGCCACAGCAAACTCGTCACTTTTTTTCCCATAATCTGATCATTAAATGCAACCTTTGCAATTGGAGTGCCGAAACAAGCGATACCATAGCAAACATGCAAGGGCAATAAATGCTCTTCTCTCGGATGACAAAACCGGGCAAAGGGTGCCTTTTCCCACTCTATCAATCGTTGTTCGCGCGCTTCGGATGAAATCGCTGGATCGGTGCATGTTTCAATCAACCAGTGATCAAATCCTTCATTTTCTTTGCTGCTATCGATATTGTTAGAGAAAAATGTTTTCAAATTATGAAATGACATGCCTGAACCGATGATCAGAATATTTTTCTCTCGCAGCGATGCAATCGCTTTTCCAAGAGCGATATGCTTTCCCGGATTCAAATTCTTGAGTAACGATAGCTGAATACATGGAATCCTGGCTTGCGGAAACATCAGCTTGAGCGGCACAAACAATCCATGATCAAAACCGCGCTGCTCGTCGAGTTTTGCCGGTATACCACTTGCCATTAACAACGCGTGAATTTCCTTCGCCAACCCGGGATTGCCCGGCGCCGCATATTGAATGGTGTAGGCTTCAGCAGGAAATCCATAATAATCATAGATTATTTCGGGATGGCTATTGCTGGTTATCGTTGCTTGTTCCTCTTCCCAGTGGGCGCTGATGACTAAAATCGCTGCTGGCTCACCCAGCTCACTGGTGATTTCCTTTAGAAAAGAAACCATTTTTTCATGCCCTTTGTCACCGAGAACCGGTAACGGCCCGCCGCCGTGGGGTAAAAACAGAACGGGTGAAAGCGCTGGTGATTTTGGGTTCATCATCAAAAATTCCTGTTGATGGAAAGAGTAGACATTATGTTCCCCCAAACCCCTCCTCCGTCAGCGGGCGAGTTTGCTGGCCACTTGCGCGACGTGAGCGCCCTGAAAGCGTGCAATTTTTATTTCATTATCTGACGGCTGGCGTTTGCCATCGCCACTGGCTAACGTGCTTGCCCCATAGGGCGAGCCGCCGGTGATTTCACTCATGTTCATGATTTCCTGGCAGGAATAGGGAACACCGACGATGATCATGCCGTGATGCAGCAAGGTGGTATGAAAGGAAGTGATCGTGGTTTCCTGCCCGCCATGCTGCGTGCCTGTAGAGGTAAACACGCTGCCCACTTTACCGATCAGGCCGCCGCTCAGCCACAACCGGCCGGTCTGATCCAGGAAATTACGCATTTGCGCGCACATATTGCCGAAGCGTGTGGGTGTGCCGAAGATAATGGCATCATAGTTTGGGAGTTCATCAACCGTCGCGATGGGTGCTGGCTGATCCAGCTTGGCACCGACCCTTCGTGCTACTTCTTCCGGCATGAGTTCGGGGACGCGTTTAATGATAACTTCGGTATTCTCGACGTTGCGTGCACCTTCGGCTACCGCATTGGCCAAAATTTCGATATGACCATACATACTGTAGTACAGAACAAGAACTTTCGTCATACTGCCCTCCCGTTATCATTGTTCGTGAAATAGAGTTAGCAATCGCATTCAGTCTTTATTTGTGCACGCTACTTCATTCCTATCTGAAAATCAAACTTGATTACTTTGAGTATACCGGGTCAGCTTATCGATGGCCGCGAGCGGCAAAGCGCAATCCAAGATGCAGCAACGCCTCCCAAGCATCGCCTTGCGCCACTCCTTTAATCATCCGGTCGATTTCCGCGGCATCGGCCAGTCCTTGTATCAGCATTTGCAGACTGATGCGTCTGGCGGCGGCGATTACGGTTTTTTGCCGCTCACCCCAAATTCTCGCCGTTTGCAGTAATTGCGCAGGCGGCTGGTTGTTGTCCAAGCCCTTGCGGATGATGATTAATTGGCGGATTTGCTCGGCCAGCGTGGCGAGAATCAGCAGCGGTGCAGTGCCTTCGCCTTGCAAGCCGGTCAGAATGCGCTGAAAACGGGCGGTGTCACCTGCAATCATGGCGTCGGATAGTTGGTAGACATCGTAACGCGCGACGTTCAGCACGACATCTTTAACTTGATCGAAGGTCAAATTGCCGGCGGGATAGAGCAGCGCGAGTTTTTGGATTTCCTGGTGGGCGGCGAGCAGATTGCCCTCGACTTGACCGGCGAGAAACTGCAGGGTGGCGGTATCGGCTTTTTGCCGCTGCTGGGCGAGACGCTGCCCGATCCAGCCGGGGAGTTGATCGCGTTCGACCGGGTACACCGGAATCAGCGTGCCGGCGGTTTCGAGCGCTTTGAACCATTTGCTTGCTTGTCCTTGTTTGTCGATGCGCGGTAGTGTGATCAGTGTCACGGTGTCGGACGGCAATGCGGCGCAATACGCTTCGAGTGCTTTGCCGCCTTCCCGGCCGGGTTTGCCGGTAGGAATGCGGATATCCAGGATTTTGCGCTCGCCGAACAGTGACAGGTTATGACCGGCGTTGAGCAGTTCCGCCCAATCGAAATGCTGATCGACAGTGAACAGTTCTCGCTCGGTATATCCTTGCTGGCGTGCGTGTGTACGAATCGAATCGGCAGCTTCCAGGATCAGCAGCGGTTCGTTACCGGACAGTGTGTACAGCGGAGCGGTTTGTTTTTGCAGTTGCTGGGGCAGCTGTTCCAGTTTTATCCGCATGACGAGGTGAATGGCCGGCCGGCAGCGGAGAAGTTTCCGCTACTCATTCCGGTCTATATCTTGATGGTCGATAAGCGCCATAGCATTTGCTGGATTGCATCAGCCTGCATATCTTTTTGCAGCAGTTTTTCTTCCGCTTCCTTGGCGAGAATTTGCGCGTCCAGGAACGGTAGAATGCGTGTCAGCGTGATTTCGGTATATGGCACGATTTCCACGCCCTCTTTATTGTAGAGCCGGTACTTGACGCGGTACACCAGATTGAAGTCGCGCACCCGGCCACCTCCCGATAGCGACAGAATGACCTTTTCACTGCTAGCGCTGATGACTTCCAGCGTGGCTTCGGCTTCTGCCGCGGTGGCGACCACTTTGGTGGTCGACGACGTGCCGATGGCGCGCTCCAGGTTCATACCGATGGTGCTGCTTTCCGGCGCTGCGATGTACAGAGACTTGAACGGCAAAGAGCTAATCTGCCCGCGCAAATGAAAGCCGCAAGCCGTCAGCAGGAACAGCATCAGCAGGATGAAAATTTTCTGTTTGCTTAGTTTCATGGTTGGCATGGTAGCTGGATTTTACACCACGATGTTGACGAGCCGGCCGGGTACGACGATGATTTTCTTGATCGCTTGCCCTTCGATAAATTTCTGTACATGTTCATTGTTCAGTGCTGCCTGTTCGATGGTTTCCTTGCTGGCATCCTTGGCGATATTGATCTGTCCGCGCAATTTGCCATTGACCTGCACGATCAGCTGGATTTCATCCTGAATCATGGCGGCATCATCTGCTTTCGGCCAGGATTGTTCGAATAATTCTGTGCCAGGTTTCAATTCACGCCACAGTTCATGACAAATGTGCGGCACGATCGGCGATAGCAGCAGCACGATGTTTTCCAGGGTTTCCTGCATCAAGTTGCGGCTGGCGGGATCGGCATCCTGGCATTTTGCCAGGCCGTTCATCAGTTCCATCACGGCGGCGATGGCGGTGTTGAAGGTATGGCGGCGTTCCAGATCGTCAGTGACCTTGGCGATGGTTTGATGCAGTTGGCAGCGCAGGGCCTTGAGTTCCGCTGGCAATGCCGCGTGCAAGTCCGGATCGACTTTGACCGCGCCGGATTGCAGGTGGACGTAGGCTTGCCGCCACAAGCGCTTGAGAAAACGATAGGCGCCGTCAACGCCGGCATCCGCCCATTCCAGCGTTTGCGTCGGCGGGCTGGCGAACATCATGAACAGGCGTGCGGTATCGGCGCCGTATTCTTCCACCAGTTTTTGCGGATCGACCCCATTATTTTTGGATTTCGACATGGTACCGATGCCACCGGATTCCACTGGCTGATTGTCGGTTTGTAGGATTGCGCCGCAGCGTTTACCCTGATCGTCGAACTGCAACGTGACTTCCGTTGGATTGTAATAGGTGATGCGACCGCTACCGGATTTGCGGTAAAAGATTTCATTCAGCACCATCCCTTGCGTCAGCAGGTTGGTGAACGGCTCGTCCAGTTTCAGCAAACCCAGATCGCGCATGATCTTGCTCCAGAAGCGCGAGTACAGCAGATGCAAAATGGCGTGCTCGATGCCGCCGATATACTGATCGGCAGGCAGCCAATAATTGACGCGTTCGTCGGTCATGGCGTTATGCTGATCCGGGCAGGCATAGCGGGCGTAATACCATGAGGAATCGACAAATGTGTCCATGGTATCGGTTTCACGGCGCGCCGTTTTACCGCATTTCGGACAACTGCATTCATAGAACGACGGTGTCTTGGCCAGTGGATTGCCGGAACCGTCCGGCACCAGATCCTGCGGCAGCACTACCGGCAATTGATCGTCGGGTACCGGCACCACGCCGCAATCGCTGCAATGGATCAGCGGAATCGGACAACCCCAGTAACGCTGACGGGAAATGCCCCAGTCACGCAGGCGGAACTGCACGCGCTTGCTGCCCAGTCCTTTTTGTTGCAATGCTGCGGCGATGGCATCGACCGCTTGCTCAAAATTCAATCCGGAGAATGCGCCGGAATCGAAGGTTGTGCCATGTTCCACATAGGCTTCCGGCAAAGGCAGTGTCAGATTGTCTTCGATCGGTTTGATGACTGCTTTGATCGGTAAGCGGTACTGCGTGGCAAAGGCAAAATCGCGTTCATCGTGTGCCGGTACCGCCATCACGGCGCCTTCGCCGTAACCCATCAGTACGTAATTGGCGACCCACACCGGTAACTTTTCACCATTGAGCGGATGGATCACGAACAAACCGGTATCCATGCCTTTCTTTTCCTGCGTGGCGAGATCGGCTTCCTTGGCGGAGCCCAGTTTGCATTCCTGGATGAAGGCTTGCAGTGCTGGATTGTTTTGGGCAGCGTGCAATGCGATCGGGTGCTCAGCGGCAACCGCCACATAGGTGGCGCCCATCAACGTATCCGCGCGCGTGGTGAACACTTTCAGATCCTGCGGCGCGCCTGATTCGCGGTCGGCGGGGAAGGTGATGTCGACACCGTAGCTTTTGCCGATCCAGTTGGCTTGCATGGTTCTGACCCGCTCCGGCCAACCTTGCAGGTTATCTAGCGCAGCCAGCAATTCATCGGCGTATTGGGTGATTTTCAGGTAGTACATCGGGATTTCGCGTTTTTCCACCGGCGCGCCGGTGCGCCAGCCACAACCGTCGATGACTTGTTCATTGGCCAGTACGGTCTGATCGACCGGATCCCAATTGACCGTGCCGGTGGTTTGGTATGCCAACCCTTTTTCCAGCATGCGTAAAAACAGCCATTGATTCCAGTGATAATAGCTTGGGTCGCAAGTGGCGATTTCGCGTGTCCAATCGATACTCAACCCCAGGCTTTTCAGTTGCTTGCGCATGTAGGCGATGTTGTCGTAGGTCCATTTCGCCGGTGAGATGTTGTTTTGCATCGCAGCATTTTCCGCCGGCAGCCCGAACGCGTCCCAACCCATCGGCTGCAATACGTTGTAGCCCTGCATGCGGCGATAACGCGACAGCACGTCGCCGATGGTGTAGTTGCGCACATGCCCCATGTGCAACTTGCCGGATGGATAAGGGAACATCGACAGGCAGTAATATTTCGGTTTACCGGGGGTTTCAACGGCTTTGAATGCGGCGGTTTGCTCCCAATGCTGCTGGGCATTCTTTTCAATTTCCTGGGGATGGTATTTTTCTTGCATGGGGACGATGTTTTTATTGGGTAAATTGTTTAATTATACCGCGAACCGGTTGACTTGATGCTGCATCTGGATGAGTGTGTGCTGTGTAGAGGGATTAGAGCGCCGCCGCCGCCGGACGATGATGTCGGCTCGGTTGTGATACTTGAAGAATATATGGCACTGAGCAGAAACTTGGATTGCGCTAAGATAAAGCCTCACGATCTGAGGCTTTATTGCGCGAATTGTTTTATTAGATGGATCGCAGAAATTAAATGATTAACTCATCAATCCAAGCGGAAGCCGATCTTCAACTTGACCTGATAATGCGCGACCTTGGCATTGACGATATGTCCGCGCGTTTCCACCACTTCAAACCAATCCAGGTTATGCAAGCTTGCGCCGGCTTTGGCGATGGCTTGCTGAATTGCGTCATCGCTGCTTTTAGTCGACGAGCCGACAATTTCGATAATTTTATAAACATGATCGCCCATTTTGCAGACTCCCTTTTGTTTGTCGAAAAATGCGTTATAGCATACTTTAGCCGGTTAGCCCTGTGAGAATTTCAATATAATAACTGTGAAGAAAATGACTGATTTTATAGCGCGTCATCACGATGCCGGAACAAAATACCTGCCCCTGAATGAGGAGAAATTCGGATATGAAACTGAGATTTATTGGCGCTTTGTGGGTGATATTGACTCTAACGGCTTGTGCGACTTCGCCGATGGGTAGAAGCCAGCTGATCTTTATGCCTGACAGTGAAGTCAATGCGATGGGATTGCAAGCTTTCACAAATCTGAAAAGTGAAAAGAAGATCAACCAGGATTCGAAGGAAAATCAGTTTGTTACTTGTGTTGCTGATGCCCTTACCCATGAAGTTGGCGGGAATTGGGAAGTGGTCGTGTTTGAAGACAACACCTTGAATGCTTTTGCATTGCCGGGTCAGAAAATCGGTGTGCATACCGGCTTGGTTGAGCTGGTCGATAACCAGGATCAACTGGCGACCGTGATTGGCCATGAAATCGGTCACGTGCTGGCGCGGCACAGTAATGAAAGGATGTCGCAAAAACTCGGAGCACAAATGGGAATCGCGCTGATTGCGGCGGTTGCCGCGCCAACTACGCCGATGGGACAGACAGCGGTCAGTTTGCTGGGTGTCGGCGCGCAGTACGGCATCATCATGCCGTTCAGCCGTCTGCATGAAAGCGAGGCGGATATGATCGGCATTGAGTTGATGGCGAAGGCTGGATTTAATCCGGCTGAAAGCGTCACGCTGTGGCAGAAAATGGCACAGGCCAGTCAGGGAACGCAACCGGTTGAATTCCTGTCGACCCATCCGTCACATGAAACGCGCATCGATGATTTGCGCGCGCGCTTACCCAAGTCTAATGCACTGATGCAGCAAGCTCGTGCTGCGGGTAAACAGCCGAAATGCGTAAAATAATATTCTAAACCTTGGGTTCCGGCTCGCTGGCGGGAAAATCCAACTCCACCTTTGCACCGTCCGGATCATGGCAAAACAACTGCCAGATATCCAATCCTTTCAGACGGTGCAAATCATACGGAATACCATGCTGCTTTAAGGTATCAACCGTGGCCTGCAGGTTGGTTGCCGTGAAAGCCATATGATCGATTATGCCGGCTGCGTCGGCAGGCATGGGCTTGCCTGTCATGATATGCAGAATGGCCTGATTTCCGGCATACAGCCATGCACCCGGAAACGCAAACGGCGGACGATAACCCTCAGTCAATCCCAATGCTTTGATATAAAAATTCTTGCTTCTTTCCAGGTCCTTGCTTAGCACCGTGAAATGATTCATTCCTTCAATCGCCATTTTGCTATACCCATGAATAAAACAAAATTTATAGCATGATTTTGTGCGCTTTTCTTATTCACAATAAGAATTCCATTCAATCTTCTTATTATCCGAATAAAAATATTGGGTCTTAGGAAGTTAAAGCGGGTTTAAACGTAACAATTTAAGAATTTCATGATAGAGATTATCACGGCGATGATTAAAACGAAATTCGGTTTCTTTCAAGTGCAGGTAGAAAGTATGTTCGGGCACACCATTGAACTTGGCCAAACGTCTTTTAGCAAAACTCCAGAAAGACTCGATACCATTAATATGCCGCTCGCCACTGGCAAACTCATTGTCACCATGGTGAACCCTGAAGTGCTTATCAAAGCCGATATCGACCAATCCGTCATAACCACGCCATCCATCGGAATGGATTACGGTATCGGGCGCTACATGCCCACGGATAATGGCTTGCAATGTCGCTTTAGAGCAATCTGGAACAATCTCTGTATAAACTTTTCCTTGGCGTTTAAGCACACCAAAGACTATTGTTTTGCCATAAGCGCCCCGCCCCCTTTTACCCCTGACTCGCTGGGCACCAAAGTAAGACTCATCAACTTCTACAGAACCTTGCAGAGGGGATTCAAGTTCGCAATTCTGGGCAATTCGCTGTCGTATTTTAAGATAAATGGTATTGACGGATCGGATAGAAATGCCGGTCAATTGGGCTGTGTCAGTAGCAGTAAAATCCATCGAAAAACATCGAATAAGTTGCCTGAATTTTGCTTCTCTGATTCGAGAACGAAAATAGTATCTGTTTTTAGCATTCATCTCAGAAAGTTAGCACACTTTAGTAAGTGCTTAACTTCCTAAGACCCAAATATTTTATATTTTTAGAAGTCTGTTTTCTAAATTTGTAAAAATATTTCTTATTGAAGTTAAAGAAATTTAATAATTTTCTAAAAAATAATTAAAGAAAATTTTTCTTTTTGTCGTAAGAAAAAACCTACAAATGAATTTATTTTTACGAAATTGGATGATAAGAATAAACAGAAAAAAAACAATAATCAGTAAAGGGGATTTAGAAATTGACGTTGATTCAAGTTTATAAAGAGGATAACAGGAGCTTAAGCAATGTATGTGGAACGGGCAATAAGTAAAGTGACTGAATCATCCGGTTCAGCAATCAATCAGATGGTAAATGAATTCCTGACCTTCCGTTTGGGTAGCGAGGAGTATGGAATAGAAATCCTAAAAGTTCAGGAAATCCGTGGGTATGACGCCATTACACAGATAGCCAATGCACCGGAGTTTATCAAAGGAGTTGTTAATCTGCGTGGAATTATCGTGCCGATTGTGGATATGCGGATTAAATTCAGACTAAGTAATGCGACATACGATCAATTCACCGTGGTGATTATCCTGAATGTGGCCGGACGTGTCATGGGGATCGTAGTGGATGGGGTATCCGACGTACTCAGCTTGGAAGCTGAACAGATGCGGCCAACGCCAGGGCTTGGCTCGGTAATCGATACCGAATATATCATGGGGCTGGGAACCGTTGGCGAACGCATGTTGATATTGATCGATATCGAGAAACTCATGAGTAGCAGTGATATGGGGTTGGTCGAACAAAGTATTAATTAGTAAAAAATTATTTTTTGGGAAAATTTAACGGAGATAGTGATGTTTACAGATACGTCGATTAAATTTCGCTTGATGTTTGTGATCAGCATGTTGTCAGCGCTAATGATAGGTATTGGTGTTTTGGGTTTGTATGGCTTCAATCATTCCAACGATGGGTTGAAGTCAGTTTATGAAGACCGTACGGTGACAGCAGTACAGTTGGGAAAAATTCTGGATGTTTGGTATCAGGTGCGAAAAAATGCGATAGATGCTACCGAATCGAAGAATGTCGAGATCTCAAAGAAACTTGCGGAAGAAGCAAACCGGCTTGTCAAGCAAAACGAAGGTGTTTGGGCGCAATATTTGACGACCGCATTAACACCGGAAGAAGAGGTTCTCACTAAAACGAAAAGTGAGCAGCATGCTCTGTATGTCAATTCAATGAATAAAACTTTTCAGCTTGCGATAGCCGGAGATTTCGACGCTGCGGCGAAATATCTTGCAACGGATACCACGCAAAAATTTAACATACTGAGAGATACCGTCTTTGCTTTACTTGACTTGCAAGGAGCCGTTGCTGCTGAAGAATATGCTGCGGCTCAAAGCAGCTATGAAAGTATTTTTATTGCATCGGTGGCAACCATGGTGGGAGGCGCTGCACTTGCAATTATTCTGGGGTTCTTGTTGCTGCGCTCGATTGTGGCGCCTCTGAATGAAGCGATTGAAATTGCGCATCGTGTAGCTTCCGGTGACCTGACCTCGCATATCGCTGTGACCTCAACCAAATCATCGACAGGACGTTTGATGCAAGCGCTGAAAACGATGAACGAAAATTTGGTCGACCTGGTCGCTAAAGTCCGCTCGGGAACCGACCAGATCACAACGGCATCGGGAGAAATTGCATCGGGTAACTCGGATTTGAGCCAACGCACGGAAGAACAGGCATCCAGCTTGGAGGAAACGGCGTCGTCGATGGAAGAACTGACATCGACCGTCAAGCAGAATGCGGATAATGCGCGTCAGGCGAATCAACTGGCTGCGGGCGCATCCGACGTTGCGATGAAAGGCGGCGCAGTGGTCGGACAAGTGGTGCAAACCATGAGCTCGATCAATGAAAGCTCGAAAAAAATTGTCGACATCATCAGCGTGATCGACGGCATAGCCTTCCAAACCAACATCCTGGCGCTCAATGCCGCGGTTGAAGCAGCCCGCGCCGGAGAACAAGGGCGCGGATTCGCGGTGGTGGCGACGGAAGTACGCACGCTAGCACAACGCTCGGCAGCAGCGGCGAAGGAGATCAAAGAGCTGATCAGCGACTCAGTGGCGAAAGTGGAAGACGGCACGCGCCTGGTGGACGAAGCGGGTGCGACCATGGACGAGATCGTCAATGCGGTGAAACGGGTCACGGACATCATGAGCGAGATCTCGGCGGCATCGCAAGAACAAAGCTCCGGCATTGAGCAAGTCAACCAAGCGGTGACGCAGATGGACGAGGTGACGCAACAGAATGCCGCGTTGGTGGAAGAAGCGGCGGCGGCGGCGGAATCCATGCAGGAACAAGCGCAAGCCTTAACGCAGGCAATCAGCACCTTCAAACTATCGGGAGGTCAAGGAGCGCCTGTGGCGGTTAAAAGAAACAGTCGTGCCGCCGCAGTGGCCAAATTGCCGGATCGGGGACCTGCAACAAAGAAAATTGCGATGAAATCCGTAGCAAGTAGCGCTGCAATACCGGCTCAGCCGCGTAAAGTGGCTGCCGGCGGCGGGGATGATTGGGAAGAATTTTAAATTCGATTGAGTTGGCATAAAAGGCGCCATCCAGATTTTTTGGATGGCGTTTTTTTATAGGAAGTAAAAAATCGGAATATTTATCCAATACTAACCAATTATTTATATGATGAATTTTCATCAAGAGATAATAAATAAAGATTTATGTAAGAATAATCTTGCTTATAACTTACATGATTTCTTAGTAGATAAAGAGAATCCGCTGATATAAATAAGCTGCACAAAATCCGTAACAGCTAGCTGTGCTCCACAAAGTAAAAAATTATGAGAATTAATAGAGTTATGAAGGAATATTCACAAAGAATATACAAAATTCAATAATCATTGAATCAATTCAGTTTTAAATGATTTGTATAAGAGGAGCAGAAACTATGCCGCAGATGCAAGCTGTTAATGTACTTACTGAGTCACCCGGCTCCGCAGCTAAACACATGACCAACGAATTTCTAACCTTCCGCCTGGGTAGCGAAGAGTATGGAATTGAGATACTCAAAGTACAGGAGATCAGAGGATACGATTCTGTTACACAAATAGCGAATGCCCCCGAGTTTGTCAAAGGTGTTGTTAATCTGCGTGGAATCATCGTTCCGATCGTGGATATGAGAATTAAATTCAAGCTGGATAGTGTGGATTACAACCAATTTACCGTTGTGATTATTTTAAATGTAGCCGGGCGAGTGATGGGAATCGTTGTCGATGGCGTATCGGATGTGATCGATCTTGAGGCCGGTCAGATACGGCCCGCGCCTGAATTCGGTTCCGTCATCGATACCGAATATATTACAGGGTTGGGAACGGTCGGAGAACGAATGCTGATATTGATCGATATCGAAAAATTGATGAGTAGTAGTGATATGGGATTGCTTGAGCGAAGCGTGGGTTGATAGGTAAGTAATTTTTAATGGAATGACTTTAAGGAGACTCTATAGTGTTTAACAATATGACAATTAAATCGCGATTGATATTGGTAATAAGCTTGTTGTCGGTATTGCTGGTCGGTATCGGTAGTTTGGGCATTTATGGATTAAATCAAACGAATGATGCTTTCAAAGCTGTGTATGAAGATCGTGCTGTTCCTTTGGGGGAATTGGGTCTGGTTATAGATCGCATGCAACGGACACGACTTAATGCGGTTATTGCTTCATACGCACGTAAACCGGAAGTAGTAAAAGAACGGCAAGCCATGACCGATCAGCGCGATGCTGAGATTGTCAATGCCTGGCAAAGGTACTTGGCGACCAATTTGACGCCGATAGAAAAAACATTGATAGAGAACTTTAATCACGAATGGAAAGCTTATACGGAAGCGCGTAATCGTACCATGGCCTTGGCTGCGGCCGGTGATTTCGATGCGGCAGTTAAAAATGCTACCGAGGCAACGCCTAGATTTGATGCAGCGCATGCGACCATGTTCAAGTTAATTGAACTTCAACGCGATGAAGGTAAGAAAGAATTCGGCGCATCGCAAGCAAACTACGAAAATATTTTTATTACCAGCATTATCGTGATTGCATTGGGTATAGTGCTGGCGGCAGTCATCGGCTACCTGTTAATTCGCGCAGTAGTGGGGCCTTTGAATGAAGCCATTGCTGTTGCCAATGCAGTTGCTTCGGGTGATCTGACCAGCCGTATTGAGGTCAATTCAACCAATGAAACAGGTCGCTTGTTGCAGGCGCTGAAAACTATGAATGACAATTTATCGGATTTGGTAGGTAAGGTGCGTATGGGTACGGATCAAATCGCGACGGCTTCCGGTGAGATTGCTTCCGGTAATTCAGATTTGAGTCAGCGTACCGAAGAGCAAGCATCCAGTTTGGAAGAAACGGCGTCTTCAATGGAGGAGCTGACTTCCACGGTAAGGCAAAATGCGGATAACGCTCGTCAGGCGAATCAACTGGCCGCAGGTGCTTCCGAAGTTGCAGTGAAGGGAGGAACAGTAGTCGGTCAAGTGGTACAAACCATGAGTTCGATCAATGAAAGCTCGAAGAAGATTGTCGACATTATCAGTGTCATAGACGGTATTGCGTTCCAAACTAATATTTTGGCGTTGAATGCCGCAGTGGAAGCAGCGCGTGCGGGTGAGCAAGGCCGTGGATTTGCTGTCGTGGCTACGGAAGTGCGCACGCTGGCGCAGCGCTCGGCAGCAGCAGCGAAGGAGATCAAAGAACTGATCAGCGACTCGGTAGCGAAGGTGGAGGATGGCTCGCGCCTGGTGGATGAAGCGGGTGCAACCATGGATGAGATCGTCAGTGCTGTGAAACGTGTGACAGATATCATGGCTGAGATTTCCGCTGCGTCGCAAGAACAAAGCTCGGGAATTGAGCAAGTTAACCAAGCGGTAACGCAGATGGACGAGGTGACGCAACAAAATGCGGCCTTGGTGGAAGAAGCGGCGGCAGCGGCGGAATCCATGCAAGATCAGACGCAAGCACTGACACAAGCGGTAAGTACCTTCAAGTTGTCGAGAGATAGTGGCCATGTCGCAGCAACTCCGGTAAAAAGAAGTAATCGCACTGTTGCTAAGCTGCCTAATCGTGGGTCTGCTACCAAAAAGATAGCGGCCAATGTTAATAATACGGCTCCAGCAGCGATAGAAGCTCAACCGCGCAAAGTTGCCGCCGCCGGTGGCGGTGACTGGGAAGAGTTTTAAGTCTCCTGTTGTACAAGAACACTGCCATTGAGGCGGTGTTCTTGTGTTCTTCAACTGTAAAATTCATATCGGTTTACCCGGCTGCGCTTAGAAGTATCCTTTCTGCGGCCTTCACACCTCAGATACTGTATGTTACGGTATCGGTATTCCATAAATACGCTATTCCTCGCGGATTGATTCTTTTTAAATACAAGCAGCGTAATTACACAGAACTCAATCATCGAGAACATTTCATAAAATGCTTTGTAGATAGAGGGAAATATGCTATTTATTATGAAATAGCGTACTCGATTGATCTAGTAAACTATGCAATCGTTAAATTCCGCGATAGAACGCTGGAGGTCATCATCCTATGATCAATGTTAAAAATAATAAGCAAGCAAATATCAGACGACACTTGCCATCATTGCCGCAAAAGGGAAATTTTTTCAGCGGGAGCGGCGTAGTGTCATGCCACTCATGGATGTTTCTTAATATTGATCGATATTTGGCGAGGGTGAAAAGGATGACGATGTCAGAGTGTGGGGTGGTGCAAGGTTTTCTTGTTTTCGCAGTGTTAGGGTCACTGTTCCTGGTAAACCCAGTGCAAGCGAATCCCCGTTCGGCTTCTATCGTAATTGATGCGGATAGCGGGGCAGTGTTGCACGAGTCTCATGCCGATGCCAGCCGTTATCCCGCTTCGCTGACCAAAATGATGACGCTTTATCTTTTGTTCGAGGCGATCGAGCAGCACAAAATGACGCTGGATTCGCGCATGCTGGTATCCGGTCATGCGGCATCAATGCCGTCGACGAACATTGGTCTGCGCGCCGGCGACAGCATCAGTGTACGGGAAGCGATTCCGGCGCTGATCGTGCGTTCGGCAAACGATGTGGCGGCTGTGGTGGCTGAGGCTTTGGGTACGAGCGAAACGAACTTTGGCCGTATGATGACCGAGAAAGCGCGCAAACTGGGCATGCATTCCACGACTTTTCGTAACGCTTCGGGTCTGCCCAATACCGAACAGAAGACGACAGCACGCGATATGGTTACCCTCTCGGTACGGCTGATCAAGGATTTTCCCAAGTATTATCATTTTTTTTCCACGCAATCTTTCAGTCATAAAGGTACTGTCTATAAGAGTCATAACCGTATGGTGCGAAACACGCCGGGTGTCGATGGTTTGAAAACCGGTTTTATCCGAGCTTCCGGTTTTAACGTGGCGACTTCGGCGAAACGCGGTAATCGGCGTGTGGTGGCCGTTGTAATGGGGGGAAATACCGCTGCCGCACGCGATCAGCACATGGCGCAATTGCTTGACCGCAGCTTTAACCAGAGTTCGGTTCAATTAGCCAGTAATACCGTCAATAGCCGGACCATATCGGCAGGATCACCCGGTGAGCGGAAAGAGAAGGCCGGAGCTCAAGTTCCGCGTGCCAAATCAAACCTTACTTCTGAAAAGGCAGTTGAGCCCACGGTACAACAATCGGCTGTCAAGCCGTCAGTCAACTCGCAATCTCAACCGCAGAAGACAGCCACGCCGTTGAACGACAGCTGGGCGGTGCAGATCGGCTCTTATCAAGAATCGAACCGGGCCCATGCACAGGCGCAGGTTGCTGCGCGTTGGATACCGGGTGAGGTGGTGATAACCGAAGTGGAAGTCAGTAATCGCAAACTGTACCGGGCACGTCTGGTAGGTTTGCAAGAAAGCCAAGCCCGTACGGCCTGCCAGAATCTAGTCCGGCAAGGAATGGGATGCCTCGTGGTGCGCTCATAAGGTTCGTATAAATCAAATTTTAGCATCAGATAGCAGGGTAACATCAGAAGCTTGAGGTTATAGGTTACCGGCAGAATTTATGCTAATCTACTCCTGTCATTACTATTTGATTCCAGGTGTTAAAGTACCAAAAAGCAGGACAAATAACCTGGATAAAATAGTATAGACTTCCCTTATTGAAGGGATTCTTTAAGTTTATGATCATTTACCGAATAAAAATAATTCACCCTTGATCGACAGGAGAACAAAATGAAAAAGAAATTGGTAACGTCAATCAGTAATGGGAAGCTTGGCATTATTGTGGACAGGCAATGCACTCGCCGTCAGCTTTAATACATTTGTAGGCAGTATGGGCGGCTCATCCATTGGATTCGCATATGCTGGCAATAAATTCGTAGGTTCAAACTATTTCAATAATCAACTTTACCAAACCGATCTTGCTGGCGGTAGTCTGCAGCCTTTTGGCTCGCCACTGCCTATCAGCAGTAGCAGTATTGGCGAAATATATGTCTCCAGCTCACTCAGACTGGGTGGATTTGGATCAAACGCAGCGCGCGATATATTTGCAGGATCAGAAGCGGCGGGCAATATTTACCGTTTCTCTAACGACGGATTGACACAGTCATTATTCGCTTCTGGATTAAGCAGAGATGTTCGTGGCATTGCATTTGATCCTTATGGTGCTTACGGTTTTAATATGCTGGTAACAACGCAAACAGGTAATGTCTATACAGTCGATAGCACTGGATCCGTCAATTTATTGGCAAACGTAGGTGGCGATGCGGAAGGCTTGGATTTTACTCCTCAGGCGTTCGGTAGTATTCCGGCCCATACTTTGGTAGTTGTATCAGAAGGTACCGGCAAACTCACTGCAATCACCCCGGGAGGCGCACAGACTGATCTCGGATTGCATTTTGGCACGCCTGAAATGTTGAGCTTTGTTCCGTTAAATTTAGGCGATAGTGGCAATCCGCTGGAAGGTTTTTATGCAGCGAATTATCCGGTCAATGTGATCAAAGCGGATGTAAGCGAATTCTCGGCATACAAGGGTGACGCGGTTATTACTGATGAGGGTAATCACCACATGTATCATATCTTCTGGGATAGTGCGAGCGGTGCATTCAATACCAGCGATATTGGTTTCTTTCCGAATCAGCCGGAAGACGGAATTTTCCTGACTTCCGCAATCTTGACTCCGGTATCTGAACCCGAATCCTACGCTATGTTACTGGCTGGGTTGGGTATACTGGGTTTCGTAGCAAGCTGCCGTAAACACGCTTAATTAAGTAAGTCTATCTGCAGGGGAGCCTATGCTCCTCTGCTTTTCTTGTTCTTCCAGAGCAATTGTAATCAGATTATTGGTCGGAGCGCCAAGGTGCGACTTCCCGCTCGGTTACGAGGCGATGTTTGCTGACTTTGATGTCGTCAAAATCCGCTTGTTCCAGTGAGCTGATCTGATATACCCCGGTTGCGACGTGAAGTTTGACATGTCCGTCCGCCACTGCGATATGAGCGGTGCCGTCCTTATGTAATTCAACACTGAAACGGGTGCCGAAATCCTTGATGATGGTGTTGCCGACTTTCACTTCCAGTTGCTGAGTGGCATGTTTCTGGATGTCAAAGTAAACATTGCCTTTAAACAATTCCACTTGCAGCGGCTCACTCTCTTTGACGGCAACGGAGCTGCGCGTATCCAGAGCCATATCGATACCGGATGTTAATGGAGCGGTAAGCGGTTCTTCCGATTTGGTTTCATAAAAACGGACGCTGGGCGGTTTACCGAAATACCAGGTCATCAGACCCAGGAATATACAGAAACCCATGATCGCACAATGTACGAGAAAGCGCTTCCATTTGAAAACAAAGGTATATGGTTCAATAACCGGGGGTTTAGGTTCCTGCATTTTGATCGGGTAAAAGATGAAAACAAAAATTATATACTGCTGATGATAATTTTTTCAGCCCGAAATTTTATCGAAGTGAGTGTGGTCTTTCTTTGCCGCCTGGGTGGACACCGATTGCCCGGGTAGGCGGCAAAGCCCTTGGTTTCATAAGGTTATTTTGATGGCGGCCGCAGCGCGGGGCGCAGCCGTTGATTAACCGGTTTGACGCGATCGAACGCCAAACCGCTGCTGCCTTCGCCACGGCCGGTTTGTTTTTTCACGCCGAGCCAGCAAAAGACCTGACCGTTGTTCCAGCGCGTGCGCTGATACGCTTGTGTGACTTGAATACCGGCCCGCGGCACTTCCTCTTCGTGCAGAAAATAAGGCTGCGGCGGTTGCAGATCGAGCCCTTGCCGCAATAGCACTGTGCGCGGTTTGATTTTTTCCGGCGGATTGGGATCGCCCAGGATGATGCGCGGCATTGACGCGCGCTGCAATTGGATTTCCCGGTTGTTGTTGTCGAGATGCACGGGAATCATCGGAATCCAATTTTCCGGTACGCCTTGCATCAGTTGATAACGGATGGCGGCGCTTGCTTCCGGAATGTCCGGTACAACCAATCCCCCCTCGATTTCGCCATCCAGAATACTTTCCAGGCGGCTGAAGAGTTCACGTCCTGCTTCATTGCCCGGTTTGCTGCGACCGGTTGCCAATGGGATATTTTTTTCGATCCCCCACACCATGTTGGCCACTTCATCGCGCACAAACCACAATTCTTCGAACGGCTTTCCTTCCTGAATTTTAGGCACAGTCGGTAACAACAGCAGCGAGGTATCGGCGCGAACGTCATCGCTGCCTTTGACCGATAGGTTGTACATCGCCCAGCGCTGCCAGTCTTCATCGCTGCCCGATCCGGATGCCGTGACCCAAGTTCTTTCGCCGAACACATTGGTGACCGCGAGTCCTTGCACATTGGCGATGCTGCCGACCGGCAACTGAAAAGGCACCAGAAACCAATCGTTGGCATACACCAAGCCGAATTCCATTAACAGCAGCTTGTTGATATCGGTGGTATCGGGTTTGATGTCGCCGAAATTGGTTTTGCCTTCTTCAAACGTCCACCAGCGCGTGTTCGGCATGCCCTCGAATTGAATCGCGGTCGGAAAGAACGACAAAGTGGATTTTCCTGCCACCGAATCGCCATTGCCATCGCTCAAGCTTTCCCGGGCCGGATCGACGTCCAGGTTGTACCAATCCAACCGGCCTTGGTAATACTCCTCGGCGGTCATGATTTTTTCCGTGCCATTCTGCGGCGCCGAAACGGCAAATTGATATTCCAGTTGCTGCGGCAGCCAGGCGTCGTTTTGACCTTGATCCGGCTGATAAAACAATTGTTCGTACCATTGCACGAATTTTTCGGCTAGATCATCGATGATGATTTTATCGCCGTCACTCGCCAAAGTGATGCCGTCGTAGGCGTAGTGCGAGCTGTCGGCTTTCAGATAAAAATACAGATTGGCGCCATCCATGGCGCGCCCCGCCATGGCCGAGAAACTTTGCCACACCGCCGGATGCGCGGTTAAAAAAGCATCGCTACGGCTGGCGGGATCGGGTTCGGCGATGCGATAACCGGGATGTTGCAGGTATTGCGGTTTCAACGCCGACAAACCGGCCGATTGCAAATACTTCAGCCATTGCCGCCCCATCAGCAAACGAATATCGAGCGACAGAATGTGTTGTTGCCCGTTATAGGGTAGCGGCCGTTGTTCGACGATCGCTTCCAGCGGCGCCGACCGGTCAAAATCCTGCGCGGCGGCATTGCCCGGCTGATATTTGGTCAGCTCAGTGGTAGTCATATGTACCTTGGCAAAGATCGGCGATCCGGCGTCGTCACCCTTGAATTCCCCGGTTTGCCACTGTTTGCACAGCATCCACAGCGGATCGCGCACTTCCGCGCGCAGCGCGCGGATAAAGTTTTTGGTGCGTGGCCGTCCTTCCAGGCGGTTCCACAGTACCACCGTGGGTAACAAGACTTTGCGATCGAGCACTTCCTGAATATTTTTTATCGCAATAAAATCGTTCATAGCTAACTCTCAACGTTGGATTTGAATTGCACTGCGTTATTGAAGGCCAGATCGAGTGTCATCATGATTGGATAACGGGTTACCGATGAAACCACAGCAGGCAGGAAACGGGCGTACTCGGTTTCGTTCCAATGCGCCGGTTCGACGGCGCGTTTGCGCGCCATGTCCAAGGTTTCGTGCAAAGTATCGACCAGATCCTGCCACTGCCAGTGACCGGTAAAATTGGCCGGTAACGCCAGCAGCAACGATTGCGGGGCTTCGCAATTGGGGCGGTCGTAATGAAACGTCAAACCGGTGGTTTCCTGCGTGGTGGGAATGACTTCGGTCCATTCGTCGAGTAATAATCCGCAGACCGCTGCGCTCTGCGCGAAAGCATCGGCATAATGCGCGGTGTACAGCAATTTGTCGCCGTCGATCACAAACGGCTCGCCCGTGCCGGGTTGGGTATCGGGATATTGCAACGCCAGCCAATGATCGTCGGCGCGATACGGAAACTGCAACGGCGTCAGATTTAGACTGACATTGTTCAGTGCCTCGCCAAACTGCATAACGCTTTCCCAGCGTTGCAATTTTTCCCGAACCCGGGCGATACCGTACAACCAATTGTCTTCAGGAAAATCCGTACCCAGATCATTTTTCTGATAATTCAGCAATTGCGCGCGATCATCGTAGCTTTGCTGCCATTCGCCGCCATGCGCGGCACTCAAATTAAACTCAGGCAGGATGACGAAATCTTCATGCGTCAACTGCCGGATTGCGCGCGTCAATTCGTCGATGCGTTGCTCGGCGGATGCCGAAGCATCGCCGGTGATCAAGCCGTTGGCCGTTGCCAGGCGCTTGTCGATATCCACCGTCAGCGCTTGTACTTTGGCCTGCAAGGTTTGTGCAAAGCTGACGATGGCTTTTTTATGATCGGCAATATCCAATGTCTGTGTGTCGTGCAATGCGATATCGCTTTCCTTGGCTTGCAGCGATGCATACAACGCACCAACCTGGCTGGCGCTTGCCAGCAGATTTTCAAGATTGGTCAGGCTGCTCTGAAAATTCGTTTTATGCGTGGTATTCAGCGTGGTGAGCAAATCGTTGGGATCGTTCGATGCCGGGATCGGGATCGATTCGGTCACGATCAATAATGCCACTTGCATCAGATACTGCATTTTGTCTTCGACCGGTATCGCCGGATCGAGCGTGGCGAAATCGGCGATGCGTTGCTCGAATTCCAGCAGCGCCGCTTGCCAGCGCGTGACGATGCCTTGCAGTTTCTCCAGCAACGCTAGGAATTGAGTACGCCGCCAATCGTGTACAAAACCGGTTGCTGCGCCGGTCAGACCGAACTGACCGATCGCGTGTGCAACCGGCAAATAACCGTTGATCATTTCATCGAGATGAGCGAGCGCATTACTTTCCGCGATGGCCGGATCGGGGTCGTTTAACCAGGTATCGATTTGTGTTTTCAGCGCGTTCAAGGCCGTTTGTTGCGGCAACAGCAAGTCACGTATCGCGGTGGCTTTTTCCACGCGGATGGCTGCCACGCCGTCATCTTGTTGCGATGCTTCGTCCGGCAGCTTCACGTCGGTGGTTTTGAGCGGGCGCGATTGCGTGATCAGCGCTTTAAGATCGAGCAGCATCGGCATCACTTCAAAGAACGAGAATTTTCCGGGCAGCTTGCCACGGTATTGAATTCTGATCTCGCTGTCGACGCGCACACCGGGAATGGCATACACGTAGGTCAGGATGCGGTCGTCGAGCGCGGTCATTTGCTGCTGGTCGCTCGACAACATATACATCAGGTCGCTCGCCAGCAAGCCCAAATCCTGCGCGCTGACCGTTTGTTGCTTCTGTTGCGCATTACCTTGGTTGTAATAATCGACGCTACAAAAAATGTCGTTCATCGGCGGCAATAACTGTGTCAACCATTGATTGACGGCCGGTTCTCCTTTGGCGCGCGGCGTGCTGTTTGCAGGGTCGCCGGGATTCAATCCGGCACGCAAGTGCAAGCCGACCCGGTGCGTTAGTGTGACGCCGCTGCGTGGTGTCTGCACCACTTCCGGGATCGGCGGGAAATGTCCCTTGCTGAAAGCATCGAGTGTGCCGGCAGCACGCTCGTAATTGCCGCGCACCACTTGATAGACGCCTTCCGCCATCGCCAGATCGGCAACGGCGTCGTTGATGTTCATGATGCGCTGCACTTCGCGATTGATCGCATCCAGTTTGTTTTGTTCGGTAATTGTGGGGAGTTGCGTAATACCGAAGGGATAATTCCGGTTCGTACCGGTTTGCGTCTGAACATGCTCGATCAGCGCCAAGCCGTCGACCACGTTGCGTGCTTCCACTGCGCTGATCGGTGTGTTGCTGGCGGTTGCGGTGATCGATAGCCGGTCGCCGGCAAGCGGGAATTGCTTGCGCAAATCGAAGATGATGCTGTCGAGGAACAAATCGCCGGCATCGTGCAAACCGCGCTCCAGATAGTATCCGAGCAATGCTGAGAGGCTCTGGCCGTTGCGCATGCCATCGATGACGTTCATCGCCAACCGCACGCGCTCGGAGGTGAGGTTGATCGCCAGACTGTCGGGATTGCTCGGTGTGGCGTTGGCCAGAAAACCGTTGCGCAGCACCGCGGCGGTGACGGCATGGTTCAACGAAGGTGCGTGGATGTAGCCGAAATTCTTGTCGTCAGCGGCCAATGGTGCTTGCCCGGGTTTATTGAAAATTTTATCGAGCTCTTCAGTCAGCTTGACCGGTGTCAGATTTTTGTTTTCCGGCCGGACATCTTCCAGCCAGCCGTAGGCTCCCAAGTAGCAACCATGCGAGTCGGCAGCGTTATCATGATCCGGTGTCGTGCCTGGCTCCGGCTGCGTTTGCCCGGCGATTTGTTGCATGATATCCAGTTGCACGTTCAACAGTCCCAACCACCACGTGTCGAGGCGGTAGCTGCAACAATCGATATGCTCGGCGAAAATCCTTTCCAGCCGTGCCGTGGGTGTTTGTTGCAATCGCTCCAGCGCGTTGATTTGCGTATTCAGGTAGGGATTCTTCAGCGTCAGGATTTGCGGAATGAAGTCGGCGATTTGCAAATCCGGCTGGCTGGTGATCGCCGGTTCGGCTTTGTATAGATATTGCCAGGGGCTGCCTTTATCGTCATCGGCTTCCTGGATATGCAGAAACTTCGGCTCGCGTTTTGCCAGTGAAAATTGTTGCGGATTCAGCACATTTGCTTCCAGGTGCAAGCGCAAACTGGTATCGAGGTAAGACAGATCAAGTGCATGGTGCAGCATCAAATAGAGCAACGCGGTTGGCGGCTTGTCGTCGATGAATCCTTGCTGCAAGCGCAGCGTGTTGTGCGAATTGCGCGCTGCGGCAGCGAGCCATTCGAGGTAATTCGAACCATCGGTGTGATAAACCCGCACCGGATTGAATTCCGAAAGCGCTTGGTCGTCGATCAACGGGCCTTTCAGCAAGTTGGCGGCGAGCGTGAAAAATTTGTTCAGAATGTCGGGAATCTTGTTGTTGTCCTGCGCCGAATAGCCCAATTGCGCCAGTAGATTGAGACCGCTTTGGGTATACACAAGCGATACGATCGCGGCGTAAATTGCACCGTTGATGCCGGAAGTTTTATAGCGGTTGTACAACTGTTCGGCGCTTTCCGCGTAGCGTTGATAAAACTCGACCGATGCGGGATGTAAGCCGACGATATCGAGTAACGCTTGCTGCGGGTCGGTTTGCGGTTTGCCGACATACGACACGTTCGGTAGCAGCGAAGTCCAACGTTCATCGGCTTTCTTGATGAGTGTGTAGAGCCGGGATAGGAACAAAAAAGAGCCTGAGATTTGCGGTTCCAGCCGGTCGTTGTTGAACAATTTGCGATTGATCCATGCCATGCGCGAGAACGGTGTAGCCGGCAGGATGCCATAAGGCTGCTTGCCGATGCGGATTGCCGGCAGTGTGCCGCGGCCGAGCACGTAGCGGTTGAAATAGTTGCGCGTAGCGGTGATGGTGTCGTCGCTGAACACCGGCTCCATCATCTGATCCATGAAATAGCCCAATGTCGCTGGCCATAGCGCTTCGTTCATCGCCCGGGCTTCCAGTTGATCGCTGGCGTAATACTGCGGCGATAATTTCAGAATCGCCGGGTCAAGTCCAAGGCTGTGTGCCAGCCAGCGGCCATCCTTTCGTGTGCGCCAGTCGGTGGGGTCGTCGTCGGTGATAAGCTGATTGAAATAATGATCGTAACTGGCATCGGCATCGCTGAACCAAGTGTAGCTGCTTTCCTGATCTTCGACGTTATTGGTCGGCGCGCCCTGCATCAGGAAACTGAATCCTTTGCGGCTGCGTTGATGGTGCTGAATCAACTGCTGCAACTGCTCGCGGCTTTTATCGACATCGGCGCTGAGCCGGACACCGAGCACAAACAGCCGGTCGAAACCGCGCCGCGCTTGGATATCGTTTAAGTTAATCTTGAACCCCATGCCTTTGGCGACCGCTTCGTCAAAATCGGTGGCCCATTTCATTTCATCGGGCACGATCAGTTCGTCGTCTTCGAGACGTAGCTGTTGATCTTCCGGGGCATTGGGATTGGGTCCGACGATCAGTTCCGAGGGTACCGGGCGGCCGATGTGCTGCAACGTTTGTTCCTTACCGTTGAAACCCATCACCACAAACCGTTCCGGTAACAACGCCACACGCGCCGGATTGGTCCAAGCTTGCAGTTGTGTATCGACGCTATTGATAACGGGTAATTCCAGGAATTCAACGCGCACGTTGGTGATGGTTTCGGGTTGCGCGGGTTTGACGTTCAAGTTCTGCGGCTGATACGAAGCGACGATTTCTTGCGCGCGCGCTTCGCCGAGATCGTTTTTGAGTTTGTCATACGCCGTATCCAAGGCCGTGACATCGTTATTGGCGTTAAATACGGCTTGCCAGTATTGCTGCACAATGGGTTTCTCGGCAGCGGGCAGCGGCTGTTCGGACACGATTACCAGGAGATAATCACCGTCGGCTTTGATCGGTTCTTCAGTCAGATTCAACGGTTTGAACAATTGACTCAACCAATACGCCCGGCCCGCGCCGTGGCTTTTGACCAGCGCTTGCCACGCCGCACGTTTTTCGCTATCGGCGCCGCCCGCTTTCCAGATATTGGTCCAATAAACACGCGTATTGCTGATTTCGACTTCGGAAGGAATTTCTTCGAAGGTGTCGACACTGATGTCGTCCGGGTAGACACGCACCCATAGTTGATTGAGAACGCCATCGCGCACATCGGGGTTGGAAACTGTTTTGAAGCGTGTCTCAATGCGTAGCGGAAACAGCAGAATCGGATGAAGATCGTTGAGTTGTGCGATGTTTTGAGTGGGATCGGAAAAAACTTCGAACAGCGCTTCCCGATCAATCAGTACTTGCCGGTTACGCTCAAGTTCGGCTTGTAATTTGACGGCATTGCCACGCAATGCATCCTGCTCGTGCAGCAATGCTTGCAACTGTTCCTTGGCTTTGCCGTCTGTCCGGCGGCGCAACGATGCGATCAAACGCTCGTTTTTTTGCAGCTTTTCATTGGTCACAGACCAGTCTAGGCGGCTTTGCCGGTGCTGCTGCCGTGCCTGATCGATCTGCTCTTGAGTGTCTTTAAATGGGGTCATAAGCCAAATTCTGCCGGTTAGTTTTTCATACGTGGATCGCCAGGTTTAGTCGCGCGGCAGCATTTCGGCAGCATGCACGCCAACCAGCACGGGCGCTTGGAACAGGATATAAGCCAGTTCCGCCGAGTTGATATTATTGGTCCAACTCAGCAAATGATCTTCTTTCCACTGCTCCGCTTTTTCCTGCGCGGTGCCGCCCGGCGCCGTATTGGGCAAGCTGCGCGCGGGTGCGCTGGCGATGTCGATAAATTCGCCGTCACTGATGCCGGGCGCAACATCTGTCCACGCTAAGTCGTTCCAAACCTGAATCGGACCTTCGCGGTCGATATCCAGACCGAAACGCGGTTCACCCGGCCTTTCCTTGATCACGAAGAACCAGCCCGGTTCATCGTCGACTTCGGGATTGCCGCGCGCTTCTTCTTCGGTTAAATCGAAGCCGAAAAAGTAAATGTCCGGTTTGACTTGGGCTTCGTACAGCGGCGTTTTGATCGGCACGTTGTCGTCGAATACTCGTTCGGTATTTTTGTTCGGCGCCGGATTGGTGTCGCTGATCGGCTGCCATTTGGCTTTTTGCGCATAGATGACCGCATTGGGGTATTTTTTCAGCAATTCGCCGCGAATCACCAGGACCAATTCTTCCTCGTTTTCCAGACCTTGTTCGCGATGGTCGTGCTCGCCCAGTTTGGAGAATCGCGACCAGCGGTGAATCGGCGGAATGTCTTTCAATTCCTCGCGGCGCTGCTCGCTATCTTCGGCCGGACTCAGGAAACCGCTGACGTCCCAGAACTGCCGGAAATAGGAGCCGCGCTGATCGGTCGGATATTCGCGCCACAGCAACTCGCGCGCGAATTCGTGATTGAGGCCGACCATGTACGACTCGATGAAGGGCTGGTTGGTCTTCAATAACGTGATGGTGTTTTGTGCAATGTAATTCAGGTTTGGCACAAACTGCTCGGTGGATTTATCGACCAGCGGTTTGTACATCGGGATATCGAATTCCGGGTACGCCATCGCTTCGACAAACTTTTCGCCGATCAATCCGATGATATGCGGCGGTAACAGGATGTTGCCCAGCGTCCATTTTGGAATAGTAACCGCCGGGTTCAGTTTGACCAATGTATCGGTCGCCAGTTGGGCGACATTTACCGGTACGGCTGCGGGGATGACACCGGCTTGCAAGCCGTTTTGCAGCAGTGTGTAAGAATCTTTCAGCGCTGTTTTAAAGCGGCTCGATTGCGCGCTGTCGGTTGCGCCGGCGGTTGCCGGTTGCGGCGGATTGGCGGGATCCAATGTCAGCAGATTCAGTTCCGGCGTCAGCACAAAATTACTGCTCGGTGGCATCGCGTCCACCGCAGCCGGTGTTTGCCCGGTTTCGGACACCGAGTCGGCTTGATTGGCTTGCGCAATCAAACGCTGTGCGGTGCGGTACGCCCACAATAATCCCGCGCCAACCGCCGCTGCTACAGCCCAGATTCCGGCGCTGGCGCCGATAACCGCCAGCACGACGATCAGCAGCAGAATCAATGTCAACAAAAGGTAAGGGATGAACGGATAACGTTTCAGCAAATCCAGCAACCAGGACGGCACATTCTTCGGTTGCGCATCTTGCGAGAGATTATCCAGTGACGGCAACGTAGCGGGGATCACATGCGGCGGGGCGGCGGTGACAACGCCATCATTGACGCGGGTAATTAAATTATTTGCATGAATACTTTCATCGAAAGCAGATAGCTTTTGCAAGCGGCCGTTCGGGCGCAACATGCGCCGTAAAGGTGCAGAGGTCAGCGCGGGCGTCACCAGGCTTTGCTTGATTCGATGAGAAACCGTGATGCCTTGGCTGATGACGCGTTTTTGCACCGGCGCCGTCATGAACAGTACTTTGTCGTGGCTGATTTGCTGCAATGGCAATACTTGCTTTTGATACCAGCTGTTGGCGGTGATCTTGGCCAGTTGCGCCAGACGGATTTGGCGGTTGGCTTCGAGCACATCGCCGACCTGATCCCACGCCGCATCCATGTATTCCTCTTGGTTGGCGATGATGACGTCGGTGCCGAAACCGGCGGCGCTGCGCCAACGCGGGTCGAGGTTGAGTTCGTGCAACCAGTTATCATTGTTCGGTGCATCGCTGCCGTCGGCTTCTTTTAATACGCGATTGCGGAGTGCGTGCCAGCGCCCGTAAATCGGCGGGGTGATCAGCGGATCGGGGTCGGCCTGAATTTCCGCGGGCAAATCGGTATTCTGGTTAGCCGCATCGGCGGCGAGCCGGGCGTAGTCGTCGGTGAGATTCAGAAAGGCTGCCAATTCCTGCTGGAACACATGCGGATACGGTTGATCCCAGTTTTCCCACTTGGCGATTTCCTGCTCGGCTTCCTTGCTTAACGGCGCGAGCAGCGCGCCGCCGAGTTTCAGTACACCTTCGAGATCCGGATTTTGGATGCCGCTGATGTTGGAACCGGGGTTCTGAACGTCGATATCGCGGCGGCCGACGCGGCTATCCGCCGGTTTCGGCTCGAGCAGCCGTACCAGATATTCGAAATCGCCTTGCGAGCCGGTGCGGAAAAACCAGCGGTAGTAAACCGGGAATTGCGTCGGCGCCGGGCGGCCTTCGCCCCATGCCGAGGATGTCGCATGCGGCGCATCGTCGGGATTTAGCCCCAATCCGGCCAAGCGGCCGGTTTCAAAGGTCGGGATCAGAAACGCGTGGTAGCGTTCGTTCGGGGTCAATTTGCGCGGGCAGACGATACGCGAATAGGCTTCGTCGGCGTTTTGCGCCAGCACAGTTTGCAGTTGCGACAGCGCGGTGTTGATGTCCGGCGCTTGCGGCGCATCCTGATTGCCGGCGATATTTTTGTTAACGTGCACATGCGCCCATGCCCACAGTTCCTCGGCTTTGGGAAATACCGTTGCGAGCGGATTGGCCTTGATGTCGATGAAGGGCAGCGGCTTGCCGGAAATATTGCCGCCTTCGGCAAACTCGGCTTCGCTCAATACGATCAGCGTGACCCAAGGCCGTAGCCGCGATCCCGCGGGTGCGGCGGGGGTGTAACGCCACGGAAAATCTTCGTCGTAAAACTCGATGTGGCACAGATAATTCGGTTCGAAGTTGGTAATCCAGTTGAGCGGTTCGGTTTTGATCACTGCGCGCGATTCGATACCGATGATGTCGCCGGGGCCGTACAGCGCGACGTTCTTATTGACCGGAGCGGCTACATCGCCGCCTTCGCCGCCGCTGCCTTTGATATTTAGACTGACGGCGACGCTGGCGCGCGTTTTGACCGAAGCATCCAGATCCGCCGACTGAATATTATTGGCAACGCCTTGCCGTAACCACGGGAGAAAAGTATACGTGCCGATCGCCATTATGCCGCCTCCTGCAAGGGTGCCGCTTCCGTACTCGGGATGACGTGCAAATTATCTTGCAGTCCGGGCGACTGATTCACTTGCTTACGCAGAAAGTCTTGCGCTTGCGCGTGCGTGGCGAAATAAGCGTCTTTGCTATGCGGACTGTTGTTCATCGTCGAAGCGACCACGTAACCGGTTTCCTTCACGACGATTTTCTGCTCGACCGGCGCTTTTTGTACCTTGTAACTTGCCGAGAGTGCCGATTTCGATGCGGCATTGCGGCCCAGGAAGTGATTGAAAAATTCGGCGCCGATGGCGACAAAGCGGATCAGCAGCGAAATGAAATTGTTGTCGATGATATTTTGTTCGTAGCGCACCACGCGTTTAACCGCTGCCGACGATTTTAGTTGCTGGTTGCTGACCGACAGTTCGATGCCGGCATTTTGTTTTTCGTAGGAGGGCGCGCTCAATTTATTGGCGTCGCTCAAGTTTTTGTATTGCGCCGTGGCAAACGATTCTTTTGTGTCCGCGACTTTGGCCAAGCCGGTGTCGACCACTTCGACAGTCAGCCGTTTTGCGTCTTTCGGTTTTTGATTGCCGACCTTGTCGAGATCCAGATCGAGCGGGATGGCGCGCTGGTTGACGCGCAACACGCCGACCGGATGCAAAATCAAATCGCTGCTGCCTTCGATCGTGCGCAATGACACCAGCAGTTGGTTGGATACCGGTAATTCGGCTGTCCAGTTGTCCAGTTTGTCGAATTCCGCCGTGATCAGCGGCATGATGTCGATGGACGGCAAGGTGGTGTTTTCATCCTCGCCCCAGGTGTGGCTGAAGGGTACGTCGATATCCCAGAACAGCAGCGAGATCGAGCCTTCACCTTCGATATGCCACGGCGATGTGCCTTCGAGTTCGCCGCGCATATGCACGCCGAACAAGCCGACACCGAACACTTTGACGTCGAACGAGGCGGAAACGGTAATGATGAAGTAGAACGGCGAGAACTGGAACAACGCGTCAAAGCCGATATGACCGGAAATATTGAACGCGCTGAGACCGAAATAAACTTCCGCCTTGGCGCCGAACTGCACGGTATTTGAGGTGACGGCGAAATACCCTTCCACGCGGATGCGCGCGAATGAGGTATTCAGGATGTTGATCGCAATCCGGTTGGGGTTGGGAAAAGGCAGTGGAGGCGGCTTAAAGGAGGGGTGAAAACCGCCCACACTGATGACAAAATTGGCCTTGTCGCCCCAAGCGATCAATAACCCCATATCGCCGTCGATGGTGAGAAAAATGACCCGCGAATCGTACAGGCTGGCATAAAACCACAAGCGTTGCTTGTCGACTTCCAGCGCGCCGATGAAACTGACCTGAATGATGATCAGTGCCGCGTCTTCGTCGGGCAGCGCGACTTTCAGCACGCCGAGAATGGCGATATTACCCGGCGGTATCTCGACGATGATACCCAGCGATGCGCTCACCAGTGTCGGTGTTCCCCAGCCGAGCTTTGCCATCGGGCCGATCAGAAACACATCCTGCGCGGGCGGAAAGAATTGGCGCAGATCGCTGATGATGCGTGGCGCATTCTCGATGATATTGTCCGGGAACATGATGCTGTTGATCGATCCGGTGCGCACACCGGCGGCGATCACTTCCAGTTCCATGGTGCGGTTCAGGCCGAGCAATCCGCCGACGGCGTTTAAAGTGAATCCGAAACCCAATTGGAACGGCGTGCCGAATTCGGCGCTGAGAATGATCAACAGCGAGAAACCTTCGGAGCCGTCGGGCATGCGCGTGGTGATCAGGCCGATCGCTTTGACCGTGACGATGCCGCTGAACATCAGTTCCAGCGCACCGGCGTATTCTTCCTTGTCAAAATCAAAGTAGAGATAGCCGCCGCCTTTGACGATGCCGACATCGAGCGATAGGCCGACGCCGTTCGGCGGCTTGAAGCCCAGACTGATATCGACCGGCCCGGCGTTGCCGCTACGGTTGTCCACCAAGGCGAAATCGATGGCCAAGCCGATGTTTTCCACGACAGCAGCGAGCGGGCCCAGCGCGGCTTTGATATCCGTTGAAATGGCGGTGGGGAATTTGTTGTTTTCGATACCGACGGAAAAAGTTAACGCGCTGACTTCCACCGGGCCGAGATTCAGATGCAGCGGCAATTGGATTTCCAGCGCGCTGCTGCCGACGAAAAACAGACCGTCGCTGCTGTTGTAACCGAACATCATGCCGAAGTCGGAATTAAGCTGGATACCGCTCAAAATATCGGTGATAAAACCATCGCCATCGGCAAACGAGATCGACAGCTTACCGGCGCCGATTTCACCGCCGACGGTAAAATCGGCCGTCGATTGTCCGCCGCTGCCTTGAATCCGGCCGCCAAAGTTGACACCGAATTTACCCACTTCCAGCCGGCTGCCGTCCGGGTCGCCGATTAGCAGATAAGGCGTTGCGGCTTGCGTGCGATCGGCGCTGACGCTGAGATTCAACGAACCGGAAACCGTATCGGCCGGACTGGTAGTCTGGAAAGTAAACTTGGCCGGTGGCTGGATCACTAATTCCGTGCCGAACGGCAGCGTGGCCTGCAAATCCAGCGTGACTTTTAAATCGTCGGCGGCAAATTCGATTTTGCCGGGGCTGAGATTCTGCCGGACCGATAAGCTCAAGCCATTAGGATTGAGATCGGTGCGCGGCCGCAGTTGAAAAATGACCGCTTCGAGAATCGGCGTGGGCGACGTGTCATCATAAAAAACTGGTGCTTTGAGATGCAGCAACAAGCGTTCGAGCCGCTGCAACAAATTCGCTGCGTCGAGGCTGTTGCTGCCCCAGTTGTAATGCGACTGCAAGGCGGTCACCGGCGATTCCAGCCATTTGCCCAGCTCATTGAAATGAAAGGTCGAGATGGTGAATTCCGGGTTGCCCGGGTCAGTGGAGCCGACATTGTTGCGTTGCCGCTCGAGTATGCCCAGCAACTCGAGAAACTCGTTGACGCCGTTGGCGGCATCCAGCGCGCGGACGAGCAAGTAATTGAACAAGCGTTCGGCAAAATGACTGGAAACACTGGCCGGAATACCGCCGATGCCTTGCACGGCGGTTTGCAATTGGTCGATTTTCTGGATTGCGGTGATGACCTGGCTGATCAGTTCCACGCTGATGGCGACAATTTGCTCGATATTTTCCGCTTCGATGGCTTCCACCAAATCCCCGGCTTTTTGCAGCACGGTTTTGCTGCTGGCGACCAGCGCTTGCATCGGCGAAGCCAGCGACGACACTTGGCCGCTATTGAGCGTGATGCCGAGTTCGGCAAATGTTTGCACCGCGCGCGTGCTATTCAGCTCGCGCTCCAGCGGCTCCAATACGTTGGAGATTTGCAGCAGAACGCGCTGTAAGGTATCCACTTCATTTGACATCGACGGTCTCCTTCTTGCGTGCGATGTGATCGCTGAAGTCACCGGAGCCGGATGCATCTTCAAATTGCTTAACGAATTCGTGCAGGTTATCGAAACTGTTAATGAATCCCATCACTTCGTCAAAGTAGTGGCGGACAACTTGTTGCAAAGACTCGCTGCCATGCTGCGTGAGCACCTCGGCCATGCGCCGGATCATCTGATCGCGGCTGATGCCTTCCACTTCAAACGGAATGATGTGCGCGGGATCGCGCGCATTGTTGACAAAGTGTGCCAAGAACGAAGGACCTTTGCTGCGATGCCAAGCCACCGTGACCGGCCGACGATGGTTGACGAGTGCAATGACTTCCTGACGGTGATCGAGAATCTGCTGGTAAATCTCCGCGCCTTTGCGCGTGTTTAAAAAGCGCTCGCGTACTTCGATGGTGTGGTTGATGCCGGTGAAAATGCCTTCGACATCGTTCAACGTTTGCCCGGCGGGGCCGACCGGCGGATTGGCGGTGGTGATGGGGGTGATGCTGAGGAATGACATGATCGGGTGGATATGGCAAGCCGCCGATCTGGCTGGGTTACTTGCATCGCCTCCGTACAAAAGCGCTATGATTTTGTTTTGCGCATTGACTACGGCGGAACCCGAGTCGCCATGTGCGGAAAATTGCAATATGCCGTTGCAATCCGGCTGAGTGGCTTCGATGAGTAAAAAACGCCCGCCCGCAGCTTCGATGGCGATGGGGTCAATGACCTTGCCTGTCGTTTTGCTGGTGGTGCGGCCAACTTTGTACACGACATAATCGCCGCCGCTCAGATCGCTTTGTGCGACACGGGCGATATCTTCCAATTTACTGTTGCCGCCGATATTCAGTCCGCGGATTTCGTTTTTGTACGACACGCCGCAATTGGTGTGGCACCAGCTGGAAATGCAAATATCCAATTTGGCAATAGCGCAATCCAGGTAATAGTCTTGTGCGCCTTCGCTGGGGTAAGTGTAGGAGTAAGGCGCTTTTTGCCCGACATTGTGTATTTTTCCAATGGGATTGCGACGTTCTTGGGTGGCGTCTACACTAATGGTTCCGCCGCTACTAATGAAACGGGGTTGATAAATGGTATCGCCATTGACTGCGCTGTTGGCAGCAAGAACATGATTATTCGAGAGCAGTACGACATTTTCCGGTCCGCTGACACCGTTCAACGTGGCAAAGCATCCCAACGTACCTATTTCTACGTCGTTCGACGCATTGGTTTTGAAATTGGTAATCGATATGCCGCCGATCAACGGTGAATGTTGATCCAAGTCTTCGCAATGCAACGGTTTGGTTTGAATGACCAGCACCACATCGGTGGGTATACCCTTGTATTCTTTCGGAATGACATCGGCCGGATTCAAGTCTTCCGGTTTGCGCTTTTCCTTGACGTAAACGCGAAACGAAACCTGATTCGTGGTTTTGCCGCCGACTTCTTTCAAGCCGTAGCCGACACCGATAACACCGGGAATTTTTTTCAGTTCGGCCTCGGCTTCCGCGTGTAATGCAGCCAGTTCTTTTTGATCCATTGGCGTTACCTCCATCCGACGCAGCAAGCGTTCGTCGATTGAATGAAATGTTTCCGTTGCATCGTGTTAATCCTGTTGAGTTGATTGCGCTGCGCAAAAATCGAAACACCACGGTGTAATTTGCAGATAACTGAGCACCGGATGGATATGGCAGGCGTACGATATGGCGGGATCGAGCAGGTGATTGCCCCACAGTAATCCGACAGCGCGCTGATACTGGTCGATCAGCAATGCGCCGGAATCGCCGTTGCGTGAGAACGGCCGCAGTACGCCTTTGTGATCGGGGGTGGCGCGGATTACCAATGTGTTATGGCAGCGCTCGCCGCTCACCGTTTCAACCGTGGCTTGGCTGTCGATGACTTTTCCCCACACCGTGTTATCCCGGCCTGACAAGCGCACTTTGAGTTCCCGTCCCGCGAAGGTATCGTGCGGATGCACTCTGGCCACTTTGCTGAAATGCTGTGTTTTGGTGTGAATTTGTTGCGGATTCTTGCTTTGCTTTAACAGCAACGCAGCAGTTGCGCAGTCGATGAAATAGGGCTTCTCGGCTTCTCCGGGGTAGGCATAGGAAAAATGCTCGCACAGTCCGGCATCATCGATTTTGGCAACGGCATTTAAGCGTGGCGCGTCAAACACGACTTGATCGCCGAGTTCTTCGTGATCCGGCTGGAAAATCATGTCGCCGCATTCAGCACCGTGAGCGAGCAAGACATGCCGGTTGGACACCAATACCAACGATTGCCAATCCGGTGCGCCGCGCTTGGCGGCAAGAAAACCCAATGTTCCCAATCCGAAATGGGTGTGGTGCGAACGGCTTGTGCTTTTTAAATTGCTGATCATCGCACCGGCTCGCGGCAATGCGGTTGTTGCGGATTGCCGGGCGATGCTTTCAGGATAACCTGCTAATTTGAAAGAGACATTTGTAGCCATAGTAACCGCCTATTAATAAAACCCGATGCACTGGGCGATGCGCCCGGTTTCGCTTGTCTTAGTAATTCAACTCATCGATTCGCGTTATCAAGGATGGACGAGAAACGATCAGATGCAGTGATGCTGGTACGACATTCACCAATTACCGGTGAATCCCGGTTGTTTCGTTTTAAATTTGACTGAACTTGCTGATCAGCGGAAAACTGCTGATTTGTTACCTGTTCCGGTGAAGGGTCTTTGGGCGGGTTGGTGTGAGACTAATAACGGGGTAACCCTTTATTATTATTTGATTCTTCTAATGTTATGGAAAAATCTTAACCCTGATATGAAATCGACTATACTGAAAAGCAAAAAAGCTGTCAAACAAAGTCATCAGTTTTTGATCCGATGTTTTCGATGCAAAATGACGCAAAACGACTAACTAGAATGGTGAAAATATGCTGAATTCCTCGATACTGGATATTGCCATGGGCATGGTGTTTCTGTTCGTGCTGATCAGTCTGCTGTGTTCCGCGATCAACGAGATGCTCGCGCAATTCTTGCGCTTGCGGGCAAAAAATCTCGAAGCGGGGCTGGGAAATCTGCTGCAATCGGGTGATGGCAACAAGCTGGCCGACGATCTTTATAAGCATCCGCTGATCAACGGACTTTCAAAGGAAGGGCAAAAACCATCGTATATTCCGCCGAAGAATTTTACCCTGGCATTGATGGACATCATGACCGGCAATACCGGAAAGCTGCCGGCCGACAACAAAGCGTTAATCGAGACGATCGAACAGCAAGGCTTGTATGCAAAAACCGAAGCGGGCCGGTCGATCCTCCTGTTATTGCATGAAGCCGGGGATGATGCCGAAAAAGCGCGCAAGAACTTGGAAGGCTGGTACAACGATGCGATGGATCGCGTGGGCGGCTGGTACAAACAGAAAACACAGATCGTCATTTTTGCCGTTGCGCTGATCGTATGTACTGCGCTGAACATCGATGCCATCAAAATTTCCCAAACTCTGTGGACCGATATCGCGCTCAGGCAAGCATTGGTTGAAGCGGTGTCATCGGCGGATATTGCCGGCTTGATGGCGCAGCAACCGGCGGAACAAAAACCGCCAGCAGACGGGGATGATAAATCGCCAGAGCTACCGGACAATCAAGTGGAAGCGGATACTGCCGCCACAAACGCTGCCGCGATCAAAAGGATTGAACAGTCCGCCCGAACTGCCGGTGCTTTGATCGGACAAATCAGAGAATTGCATCTGCCCATCGGCTGGAAGAAACCGGATGGACAATGGGCTGCCGAGGGATTCGGTTTCATGGAATGGCTGGTCAAAATCATGGGGATTCTGATCACGACTTTCGCCGGATCGCTCGGTGCGCCGTTTTGGTTTCAGCTGTTGAATAAGATTGTCGATTTGCGCGCGGCGGGTAAACAGCCTGGTAAATCTGGTGGGAGTAACTAAAAATAGTAGAGCTAAATTTCAAGAAGAATTAACAAAGATGGCGCATATATTTTGCTTATTGTTGCCATACAAACGCTGTACTTTATGCACTGATTTTTAGTTTATTTGTGGTTGATGAGTTTTTGATTGTTGCAGTACCATTCGGAGCCATATGGAAACCATCCTAACGGAATTCTGATATCTGCATTAGGATTGTGGAGGAATTGAATATGATTACGTTGTGGTAGATAAAAGGGATTCACATCAGACAAAAATATACCAGATATCCATTTATATTCTGGGTCATAGAAAATTCTTGTACTAATAGGATCATTCGGATATTTCTTACGATAGATAAATGGGAACGGAGATATAAGTGTTGAGCTACCTGAATATGCGATTCCTCCAAATCCGAGGCAGACATGACTCAGAGTTGGGGGATTCTCGTCAACGAAAATAAATGGAATATCACCGACATTGATAGCAAGGATATAGGGTGTAAGAATTTCTAGCGTTGTTTACAGTATTCAGGAGAATACTGTAGATGAACATACACAAACGCACTCGTTTAACATTATTGGATCGTCAGGAAATCTGGCGGCTGTATCAAACCCGGCTGTGGAAGGTAGTTCAGCTGGCAGAATACTTTCACGTCAGCCGGCCAACGATTTATGACGTACTGAAACGAGCCAGACTCCAGGAATTTACTCCGCGTAGCAGTACCAATCAGCGCTTCAAGACACTGCAGTATGGCCTCAAACGTTTGGCTAAAGTAGAGCAAACCATCCAGGAACGTCTCAAGCGCGAAGCGAAGCGCTATAACAAATCTTATCCGGGCGAGCTCGTTCACCTCGATACCAAGCGGCTTCCATTATTGAAAGGACAGTCTGCCAATAAACCTCGCGAGTACCTGTTTGTGGCCATCGATGATTTCTCCAGGGAATTGTATGCCGATATCTTCCCGATAAAACCCAGCATAGTGCAGCTTGCTTTCTCACAAGCACTGTTGCTCAATGTCCTTACCAGATCGACTATGCTTATTCTGACAACGGCAAAGAATTTAAAGGAACTGACGGCCATGCTTTTGTCAAAGCTTGCAGGCAGCACGGTATCGGTCAGAAGTTTACCCGTATCAATCGTCCGCAAACCAACGGTAAAGCTGAGCGGGTTATCCGCACCCTGATGGATATGTGGCACAGTAAGATTCACTTTAAAGACAGCGCCGATCGACGCATTCAGCTTCTCCGTTTCATTAACTTCTACAATACCGTTAAGCCTCAAGAGTTTGAATAATGCTACCCCTTATGAAATACTCAACGCTTATTTCAATCAACCTCTCTGTAAACAACCCTGAGATTTCTTACACCTGAATTTCTATTAAGAGTTAAACCAGCAGCAATAAATTTGACACCAAGCCAGAGCTCCCAATATCTCTGTAGGAAGTGACGTGAAAACTCACGCGAGAATTGGGGGTCTGCATATGGATGATAAGTTTTCCATAATTCAGATACATGTTCTTTGATGTCTGTGAAATCTGGATTATCTTGTACCGCCCGATAGAGAAAATCACAATTCATATATTCTTTTGAGAATAAATTAAGCTTGGCGTCGAACATTCTCGATCTTTTACGAATAAGTTTTCTTGTTCAACCAATCTTCCCGCATCTCCCGCGCCTGTAAAAACGCTTGCCCTAACCCTTCACCATCATGCTTTTCCAGCATTTCCCGCAGGCTGTTCAACTCATTCTGATAAGCCTTAATCTGTTCAAGCAACGCCTCTCGATTGGCCAGACAAATGTCGCGCCACATTTCCGGCGAGCTGCTGGCGATGCGGGTGAAGTCGCGGAAGCCGCTGCCGGCGAAGCGCAGCAGGCTTTCGGGATGACCGGTGCTGTGAAAGAGGTGATTCATCAGCGTGAACGCCAACAGGTGCGGTAGGTGGCTGGTCGCGGCGAGCACGCGGTCGTGCTCGTCCGCGGGCATCAGCGATACGTTGGCGCCACAGGCTTGCCATAATTGCTGCACCCGTTCGACAGCTTGCGTGCTGGTTTCCGGTAGCGGTGTCAGGATCACATGTTTGTGGGTATACAAATCCGCTTGCGCTGCTTGCACACCGCTGTGCTCGGCACCAGCGATCGGGTGGCCGGGAACGAAGTGGTGGCGGCTTTGCAGCGGCAGATAGTGGCGTGCGGCGGTGACGACATCCTGCTTGGTGCTGCCGGCGTCGGTGATGATCGTGTGGGCGTGCAGGTGTGGAGCAATGTGTTCCATGGTCGCAGCCGTCTGGCCGACCGGCATCGCCAGGAACAACAGATCGGCATTGTGCAGCGCCGCTGCGGTATCGCTGGCGATTTCGTCGATTACGCCCAACTCGATGGCGTGTTGCATGTTGGCCGGGCTGCGGCCGATACCGGTGATATGTTTGACCAGACCGGCTTTACGCAGCGCCAGCGCGAATGATCCGCCGATCAGACCGACGCCGATGATGACCAATTTATTCAGAGCCACGGTAGTTGTCATGGTTGTCGACGGAGTGGTGAAAGGTTAATCCAGCTCGCTCAAGGCGTGCTCGAGCGATTCGAGGAAGCGCCGGTTTTGCGCTTCCAGTCCGATGGTGACGCGCAGGTGATGCGGCATTTCGTAAATGCCCAGCGGGCGCACGATGACGCCTTGGCGCAGCAGGCTTTGATACACTTTCGGCGTGTTGGCGGCTTCGCCTTTGACGCGGAAGCTGATGAAATTGCCGTACGACGGAATGTATTCGATGCTCATTTTGCGGAAGCCGTCGGTCAGTTGCAGCATGCCGGCGCGGTTCAATGCGTACGAACGCTGCACGAACTCGGCGTCGTGCAACGCCGCCAGCGCACCGGCCAGGCCGATGCTGCTGACGTTGAACGGTTGCCGTGCGCGGTTCATCAGATTGGCGACATCGGGGCGCGTCAACCCGAAGCCGACGCGCACACCCGCCAAGCCGTACACTTTGGAAAACGTGCGCGTGATCAGTAAATTGGAAAATTGTTTCAGCCACTGGATACTGTCCGGCTTGTTCGCTTCCGGCAGGTATTCGTAATACGCTTCGTCCATGACCACCAGCACATCGCGCGATACCCGTTCCATGAAGCGCAGCAAGTCTTCTTCGCTCGATAAGGTACCGGTCGGGTTGTTGGGACTGGCGATAAAGACGACGCGCGTTTCCGGTGTGATGGCGTCGAGCATCGCGGGCAGGTCGTGACCGTAATCGTGCGCGGGAACCGCAATGCCGTTGGCGCCGATCATCTGCGTGACCAGCGGATACACGGCAAAAGCATGTTGCGAATACACCGCGCTGGCGCCCGGTTTCAGGAACACGCGCGCAGCCAGATCCAGCACGTCGTTGGAGCCGTTGCCCAAAACGATTTGCTCGGGATCGACGCCGTAGCGTTTCGACAACGCCGCTTTCAGTTCATAGCCGCTGCCATCCGGGTACAACGCGACGTCATGCAGCGTATTGATCATCGCGTCCAACGCCAGCGGGCTGGTGCCGAGCGGGTTCTCATTGGACGCCAGTTTAATGATGTACGACTCGTCCAGGCCGATTTCACGCGCCAGTTCCGAAATCGGTTTGCCGGGTTGGTAGGGTTGGATCGAGCGGATATATTCCGGAGCAAAATCACAAAGATTCATAAGATTTAGTATGGTTATTGATTAAAAGAACGGAAATGAAAAGTCGGATGAGTTCGATAGGCTCAAGATGACAGGGCAATCGGCGGTTACGATGCCGGGTACGACCCGAGGATTTTCATGAAAGCTGCTTTTTCACGTAACTCGGTCAATGCGGCTGCGACATTGCCGTCTTGCTGATGTCCTTCCAGATCGATAAAAAACACGTACTGCCATAACCCGGTGCGCGACGGGCGCGATTCCAGGCGGCTCATGCTGACGCCGTGTTGCGCCAGCGGTTCGAGCAGGGTGTAAATCGCACCGGAACGGTTACTGGTCGATACGATCAGCGAGGTTTTGTCTTTTCCCGAGACATCGACCGATTGTTTACCGATGACTAAAAATCGTGTGGTATTTTTCGGATCGTCCTCGATGTTTTCCGCGCAAATCGTCAGTTCGAATAATTCCGCCGCTCTTTTGCTTGCCACGGCTGCCGCTTGTTTGTCGGCGGCGGCCTGGCGTGCGGCTTCGGCGTTGCTGGCGGCATGGATCAGCGCGGAACTGGGCAAATGCGGCAAGTTGGCGGTGAGCCAATGATGACATTGCGCCAGCGATTGCGGATGCGAATAAATCCTGCTGATGTGCGTCAGATCGGTTTGCTGTGCCATCAAAAACTGATGCACCGGCAGCTGAATCTCGCCGCAAATGGTGAGCGGGGTTTGCAGCAGCAAATCCATGGTTCTGCCAACCGCGCCTTCGGAAGAATTTTCCACCGGCACCACGCCGTAATGGGCGGTATCCGACTCCACGGTACGGAACACATCGTCGATCGAGTCGCACGGCACTTCGCTGATCGCGTTGCCGAAGCGTTTCAGCGCCGCTTCCTCGGAGAAAGTGCCGTTCGGACCGAGAAATGCCACGCTCATCGGTTTTTCCAGCGCGCGGCACAGCGACATGATTTCGGTAAACAATTGCTGGATATGTTCATTGCTGATCGGGCCGGGGTTGTGTTGCCGCATGCGCGCCAGAATTTGCGCTTCGCGTTCAGGCCGGTAAATGATGCCGCTCTTTTTGATCTTGCCGACTTGTTGCGCCAACCCGGCGCGCCGGCTGATGAGTTGCAGCAATTGGTCGTCGATGGCGTCGATCTGATCGCGGAGTTGTTTGAGTTGTTCGGACATAGCTGACTAAGTGTTGGACAATACGGTCATTGCGCGGAGTTTACTGCGCAAACGGCAGGTAGCGCGCCATCAGCACGCCGCTGATCGATGAAATCTCGCGCAAAACCGGTGGCGGCACCGGACTGTCGGTATCCACCAGCGTATACGCCATTTCGCCGCGCGATTTGTTGATCATGGTATGAATGTTCAGTCCGGCTTTGGCCATGCTGGTCGAAATCTGCCCGAGAATGTTCGGCACGTTGGCGTTGGCGACGGCGACGCGGTAAGGTACTTCGCGTTCCATCTGTGTATCGGGAAAGTTGACGGTGTTGGCGATATTGCCGTTCTGCAGGAAATCGATCAACTGATCAACTACCATCACGGCGCAGTTGTCCTCCGCCTCAGAGGTCGATGCGCCGAGGTGCGGCAACGTGATCACGCCTTTCTGGTGTTGCAGTTTCTGGCTGGGGAAATCGCTGACGTAAGTTTTGATTTTATTGGCAGCGATGGCTCGCAGGATTGCATCTTCGTCGACGATCGCGGCGCGCGAAAAATTCAGCAGAGTCGCATGATGCTTCATCAACTGTATGTTGTTATCATTGATCAAATGCCGCGTCGAATCGAGCAGCGGCACGTGCACGCTGGCGAATTCGCTGTGGCGCAGCAGATCTTCCATGCTGTTGGCCTTTTTGACTTCCGCCGACAGGCTCCAGGCCGATTCGACGGTGATCTTCGGGTCGAAACCGATGACTTTCATGCCGAGCCGGATGGCCGAATTGGCTACCAAACGTCCGATTTCCCCCAAACCGATCACACCCAGCGTGCGCCCCGGCAATTCGATGCCGGAGAAGCGTTTTTTACCGTCTTCAGCTTGCTTGTTCAATGCCGCATCGTCGCCTTGCAGGCTGTCGGCGAATTGCAATGCCGGAACCAGATTGCGTGCAGCCAGAAACAAACTGGCCAGCACCAGTTCCTTGACGGCGTTGGCGTTGGCGCCGGGCGTATTGAAGACCGGCACGCCGCGCGCGTTCATGGCATCGACCGGAATATTATTGGTGCCCGCGCCGGCGCGGCCGATCGCTTTGACACTCGGCGGGATGATGTTGTTGAGCATATTGTGCGAGCGCACCAGGATGGCATCCGGTTCCTCGATGTCATGACCGACCTGATAATGATCGGCGGGAAAGCGGTTGAGTCCGTGCGCTGAGATCGCGTTGAGCGTCAGAATCTTGAAGATTTGTTGTTCAGGCATAGCGATTAGCAAACTCCTTCATGAACGCGACCAGTTTCGCGACACCTTCGAGCGGCATGGCATTGTAGATCGATGCGCGCATACCGCCGACTGAGCGATGGCCTTTCAGTTGCAATAAACCGTTTTGTTGCGCTTGCTTGAGAAATTCGCCGTCCAGCGCGGAATCTTTTAATGTGAACGGCACGTTCATGCGCGAACGGTCGGCTTTCGCCACCGGACAATGATAGAAGTCGGTGCTGTCGAGATAGTTGTACAGTAGATCCGCCTTGGCGATGTTGATTTTTTCCATCGCCGCCAATCCGCCTTGTTTCTTCAGCCAAGTGAGCACCAAACCGGTGATGTACATGGCATAAGTGGGCGGCGTGTTGTACATCGAATCGTTCTGGGCGTGAATCTGATAGTCGTACAAAGTCGGTGTGCCGGGCAGAGGTTTTCCCAACAAATCCTCGCGTACGATCACCAGCGTCAACCCGGCGGGGCCGAGATTCTTTTGCGCGCCGGCATAAATCAAGCCGAAACGGGTCACATCCAGCGGACGCGACAGGATGTCGGACGACATGTCGACGATCAGCGGAACATCCGTTTGAGGCACCCATTGAAATTCGACGCCGCCGATGGTCTCGTTGCTGGTGTAATGCACATACGCGGCTTGCGCGTTGAGGCGCCATTGTTCTTGCGGCGGCACGTAGGTGAAATTCGCGTCTGCGGATGACGCGGCGACATTGACGCTGCAATAGCGGCCGGCTTCTTCGATCGCTTTGGTTGACCATTGACCGGTGTTGATGTAGTCCGCTGTGGTTTTACCGCGCAGCAGATTCATCGGCACCATGGCAAATTGGCTGGAAGCGCCGCCTTGCAAGAACAGCACCTTGTAGTTTTGCGGAATCCCCGCCAGTTCGCGTAGATCGTTTTCCATTTGCGCCGCGATGGCCATGAATTCCTTGCCGCGATGACTCATTTCCATCACCGACATGCCACTGCCGTGCCAGTCCAGCATTTCGTCGCGTGCCTGTTGCAGCACTTCCTTGGGGAGCACTGCGGGTCCGGCGCTGAAATTATAGATCTGTTCCATTGCGTGTTTCCCGGTAGATTGTCAGCGCTTAGCCGTCGCTTTCGCTATCTTCGCTTTCCACGACGCGTTCCAGTCCGGCCAGTTTCTCACCCGGATCGAGGTTGATCAGGGTGACGCCTTGCGTGGCGCGGCTCATTTCGCGTACTTCGTTGACACGCGTGCGGATCATCACGCCGCCGGAAGTGATCAGCATGATTTCGTCATCCGGTTTGACCAGTTTCGCCGCGACCACCTTGCCGTTGCGCGAGCTGGTGATGATCGCGATCATGCCTTGCGTGCCACGGTTGTGGCGAGTGTATTCGCCGATTGGCGTACGTTTGCCGAAACCGTTTTCAGTGGCGGTGAGTACTGCCAGTTCTTCATTTTCAGCCACCAGCATCGAAATGACCTGCTGTCCCGGGCCGAGCTTCATGCCGCGCACGCCGCGCGCGGTACGCCCCATCGGCCGCACATCGTTTTCGTCGAAGCGCATGGCTTTGCCGTTGTCGGAGAACAGCATCACGTCGTGCTTGCCGTCGGTCAATTCGACGCCGATCAGATAATCACCTTCATCCAAACCGATGGCGATGATGCCGTTGTTGCGCGGACGGGAAAATTCCGACAGCGGTGTTTTCTTGACGGTGCCGAAAGCCGTCGCCATAAAGACAAAGTGATCGTCGTCGAAGGTCTTGACCGGCAGTATGGCGTTGATTTTTTCGCCTTCTTCGAGTTGCACCCAATTGATGATCGGTTTGCCGCGCGATTGCCGTCCACCTTGCGGCACTTCGTAGACCTTGATCCAGTAAACCCGTCCCAGGCTTGAGAAGCACAGGATGTAGTCGTGCGTGTTGGCGATGAACAATTTATCGATGAAGTCGTCTTCCTTGGTACTGGTCGCCAGCTTGCCGCGTCCGCCACGTTTTTGCGCGCGGTAATCGTCGAGCAATTGCGATTTGATATAACCGCTGTGCGAGAGCGTCACGACGACATCGGCGGGAGCGATCAAGTCTTCGATGCTTAAATTTTGCGCGTCGAGAACGATTTCACTGCGCCGTTTATCGCCGAATTGCTGCCGGATGGCGTCCAATTCTTCCGTGATGATGCGGGTAATGCGCTCCGGATTGGCCAGAATATCCAGATAGTCGATGATCTTGTCGATCACTTCCTTATATTCGTTGACGATTTTTTCCTGTTCCAAACCGGTCAAGCGTTGCAGGCGCAAATCCAGGATCGCTTGCGCCTGAGCGTCGGAGAGCCGGTAGCCTTGCGCTTGCAAACCAAAAGCGGTATCCAGACCTTCGGGGCGCAAGGCATTGGCATCGGCCAGCGCACGCTTCAGCATTTCTTCAACCAGATTGGAATGCCACGTTCTCGCCATCAAACCTTCTTTGGCGTCGGCCGGTGTCGGCGCGGCCTTGATCAATGCGATGATTTCATCGACGTTGGATAACGCAACCGCCAGACCTTCCAATAGATGACCGCGTTCGCGCGCTTTTTTCAGCTCGAATACCGTGCGCCGCGTGACGACTTCGCGGCGGTGGCGCAGGAAGGCATCGAGAATCTGTTTCAAGTTCAGCAGCCGCGGCTGGCCGTCGAGTAATGCCACCATGTTCATGCCGAAGGTATCCTGCATCTGGGTTTCTTTATACAGATTGTTCAGGATGACATCCGGCAGCTCGCCGCGCTTCAATTCGATGACAACGCGCATGCCGGATTTGTCGGATTCGTCGCGCAGATCGGAAATGCCTTCGACTTTCTTGTCGCGCACCAGTTCGCCGATGCGTATCAATAAATTAGCTTTGTTAACCTGGTACGGCAGTTCGTCGATGACGATGCATTGGCGGCTGCCTTTTTCCATATCCTCGAAATGCGTGCGTGCACGCATCACCACGCGGCCCCGGCCGGTGCGGTAACCGTCTCTGACGCCTTCGACGCCGTAAATGATGCCTGCGGTCGGGAAATCGGGCGCCGGGATAAGTTCGATCAGCTCATCGATGCTGATTTCCGGATTTTTAAGCAGCGCCAGGCAGGCATCGATCACTTCGCCTAAATTATGTGGCGGAATGTTGGTCGCCATGCCGACGGCGATGCCAGAAGAGCCGTTGATGAGCAGATTCGGGATTTTAGCGGGCAGAATTAGTGGTTCTTGTTCCGAACCGTCGTAGTTCGGGCCGAAGTCGACCGTTTCCTTGTCCAAATCGACCAGCAGCTCGTGCGCGATGCGCGACATGCGAATTTCGGTGTAACGCATGGCCGCGGCATTGTCGCCGTCGACAGAACCGAAGTTGCCTTGCCCGTCGATCAGCATGTAACGCAATGAGAAATCCTGCGCCATCCGGACGATGGTATCGTAGACCGCGGTATCGCCGTGCGGATGGTATTTACCGATGACGTCACCGACGATACGTGCGGATTTTTTGTACGGCCGGTTCCAGTCGTTGGACAGCTCGTGCATGGCAAATAACACGCGCCGGTGCACCGGCTTCAGACCATCCCGGACATCCGGCAGGGCACGGCCCACGATGACGCTCATGGCGTAATCAAGGTAGGAACGCCGCATTTCTTCTTCAAGACTGATCGGCAAAGTTTCCTTGGCGAACTGATTCATAGCTTATGATTTTGTGAGAAACAACGGGTTATGACGCAGAAATGTATCTTCTTGAAACCGGGTATCAGAAATTTATCAATCGGGCCATTCTAACATGCTGCCATCGTTTCTCGATTAACTTTGGGTTATGAACGGGTAAAAATTGCGCTGAATAAGGTTATACTCAAACAAAAAAGCTTGAAAAAGCAGATTAAATAGGTAAACATTACAACTTTTTCAAATTTTCCTTAGCTTACCTTACCGGGAGAAGCGCTGAATTGAATTTTCCATCTAAAAATGCGAGTGTGGTGCTGTGTCTAATTTGATGAATACCTATGCACGGTTGCCGGTTACTTTCGCCAAAGGCGAGGGCGTGTGGTTATGGGATGACCGGGGCGAGCGTTATCTGGATGCGTTATCCGGTGTTGCCGTGTGCGGATTGGGGCACTGCCATCCGAGATTGACCAAGGCGATTTGCGAACAAGCCGGGAAGTTGATTCATACGTCCAATCTTTTTCACATCGAAAAGCAGGAACGGCTGGCCGATCGTCTGACCGAGTTGTCTGGAATGGACAACGCATTTTTCTGCAATTCCGGCGCGGAAGCGAACGAAGCGGCAATCAAGCTGGCCCGGTTGCATGGGCATAACCGGGGAATATCGCTGCCGACGATCATTGTCATGGAGCGGTCATTTCATGGCCGTACCATGGCGACACTCACTGCCAGCGGAAACCGTAAAGTACAAGCCGGATTTGAACCATTGCTGTCCGGTTTTGTGCGTGTTCCCTATAACAATATGGAAGCGATTGCACAGGTTGCCGCCAATAATAAAGATGTCGTTGCAGTACTGGTGGAGCCCTTCCAGGGCGAAGGCGGGGTCAATATTCCTGAAGTGCATTATCTGCAGGAATTGCGCCATTTGTGTAATCAGAATGACTGGTTGTTGATGCTGGACGAGGTGCAATCCGGCATCGGGCGCAGTGGCAAATGGTTCGCGTTTCAGCATAGCCAGATCATGCCGGATGTCGTCACTCTGGCCAAGGGGCTGGGAGGTGGTGTGGCGATCGGTGCTTGCCTGGCGAAGGGCATAGCGGCCGAGGTTTTTAAGCCGGGCAATCATGCTTCTACGTTTGGCGGCAATCCTTTAGCCTGCGCCGCGGCGATCGAAACGCTGAATGTGATAGCCGATGAAGGTTTGCTCGATCATGCGACCGAGTTGGGCGATTTCATGCGCGAGCGGTTAAGAAATCAACTGGCAAATGTAGCGGGTGTCGTGCAAGTTCGTGGTCAGGGGCTGATCGTCGGCGTTGAGCTTTCCGTGCCTTGCGCTGAGTTGGTGAAAAAAGCCTTGGAGAAGAAATTACTGATTAATGTGACATCGGATAAAGTGATTCGTCTGCTTCCTGCGTTTGTAATGCAGCGCGACGAAGCTGAGCAAGTCGTGAATATCACGTGCTCACTGATAGAGGAGTTCTTGAATAGCTAAGCAGACGGCTCTGAATCTATATGGCTGATTGGCTATCTACCTTGTTATGCAAATAAAGCATTTTTTGCAATTCAATGATTTTAGCCGTGACGAATATGAGTATCTGTTCGCACGCGCTCGCTGGATAAAGCAAGAATTCAAACAATACCGGCAATACTGGCCGCTGACGGATCGCACGCTGGCGATGATATTCGATAAGAGTTCAACGCGCACACGTTTATCGTTTGAAGCCGGCATGCATCAATTAGGCGGTGCGGCCATTTATCTATCGACGCGCGATACCCAACTGGGGCGCGGGGAACCGGTCGAAGATGCGGCGCGAGTGATTTCCCGCATGGTCGATCTGGTCATGATCCGGACGTATCAACATGACATCGTCAGCCGTTTTGCGGAACACTCCCGGGTGCCCGTTATCAATGGATTAACCGATGAGTATCATCCCTGTCAGATTATGAGCGATATTTTTACCTATATCGAACACCGCGGTGGTATTGAAGGCAAAACCGTAGCTTGGATCGGCGATTCCAACAATATGTGCAATACCTGGCTGCAGGCAGCCGAAATTTTCAATTTCAAAGTGCATGTCTCGACGCCGCCAGGTTACGATATCGATCCTGATCGGATAGGACTTAAAAGCACCGCGCATTTTGAGAAATTCAAGAGTCCGCATCAAGCAGTGACCGGCGTGGATCTGGTGACAACGGATGTGTGGACCAGCATGGGATTCGAAGCCGAAGCGGAACAAAGAAAGAATGACTTTGCCGAGTTTTGTGTAGATCAGGAAATGATGGCGTTGGCAAAGCCGGATGCATTGTTCATGCATTGCTTGCCGGCGCATCGCGGTGAAGAGGTAAGCGCTGAAGTGCTGGAAGGACCACGATCGGTGGTGTGGGATGAAGCTGAGAACCGGCTGCATACGCAAAAAGCATTGATGGAATATTTGCTGCTTGGCAGAGTCAGCGCAGGTAGTTAAATCGGAAATTTGGGATTAATGAAGAGCGCAGTATCGTATGGCGCTCAGTAAACGAACCTATTGGGAACAATGAAAAAAATTAAAAAAGTGGTATTGGCATTTTCCGGAGGATTGGATACCTCTGTAATTCTGAAATGGTTGCAGGATACCTATCAATGCGAAGTTGTTACTTTTACCGCGGATATCGGGCAAGGCGAGGAAGTCGAGCCGGCGCGTGCGAAAGCAAAACAGTTCGGTATAAAGGAAATTTATATCGATGATCTGCGTGAGGAGTTTGTGCGCGATTTTGTGTTTCCCATGTTTCGCGCCAACACGATTTATGAAGGTGAATATTTGCTAGGTACCAGTATTGCTCGTCCGTTGATCGCCAAAAGGCAGATCGAGATTGCCAAGGAAACCGGTGCGGATGCGGTTTCTCACGGCGCAACCGGTAAAGGCAATGACCAAGTGCGTTTCGAGTTGGGTTATTACGCATTGCAGCCGGATATTCACGTGATCGCGCCGTGGCGCGAGTGGGATTTGACCTCTCGGGAAAAATTGCTGCAATACGCCGAGCGGCATGGCATTCCAGTCGAAATGAAAAAGAAAGCGGGATCGCCGTACAGCATGGATGCCAATCTGTTACATATTTCCTATGAAGGACGGATTCTGGAGGATCCCGCGGTGGAGCCGGAGGAATCCATGTGGCGCTGGAGCGTATCGCCGGAAAAAGCGCCGGACGAACCCGAGTATTTGGATTTAGAGTTTAAGTGCGGAGATGTGGTGGCACTGAACGGCACGGCATTATCACCGGCGAGTGTGCTGGAGAAACTTAATCAATTAGGCGGGAAGCATGGCATCGGCAGATTGGATTTGGTGGAGAATCGCTATGTCGGCATGAAATCGCGCGGCTGTTATGAAACGCCGGGTGGAACGATTCTGCTGCGAGCGCATCGTGCCATTGAGTCGATTACGCTGGACCGGGAAGTGGCGCATTTGAAGGATGATTTAATGCCGCGCTACGCCGCACTGATTTACAACGGTTATTGGTGGAGTCCGGAACGTAAGATGTTGCAGACGATGATCGATGCGAGTCAGGCAAAAGTAAACGGTTGGGTGAGACTGAAGTTATATAAAGGAAATGTCATTGTGGTCGGCCGAGATTCACCAACCGATTCCTTGTTTGATCCGACCATCGCAACGTTTGAAGACGACGCCGGTGCTTATAATCAAGGGGATGCGGCCGGATTCATCAAATTGAATGCTTTAAGAATGCGTATTGCAGCTAATGCCGGAAAAAAGAGAAAGTAACAGTTAATTTTTCGCCTGATTGATTTTGGCAGCTTGATCAAAATCACCGGTTTATCCCCGAATAACAAATTTGCAGGAAATTGCAGGTTTTATTGTTAGTACGAAGAGAGAAATAATGCCTTCATTTGATATTGTTTCGGAAGTTGATAAACAGGAAGTCAGAAATGCTGTCGATCAAGTCAACAAGGAAGTCGGTGCGCGATTTGATTTTAAAGGCTCCGATGCGAGAGTGGAGCAGTCAGATTATCAGCTGACGGTATTCGCGGATGACGAGTTTAAACTAGAGCAAATATTGGATATTCTCCGCACCCGATTGACCAAGCGTAATGTGGATGTGCGCTGCTTGGATAAAGGTCAGGTGGAGAAGATCAGTGGAAACAAAGTGAAGCAGCTGGTAACGGTCAAGATCGGATTGGAAACGGAGTTAGCAAAAAAAATCATTAAGCAGATTAAAGACAGCAAACTGAAAGCGCAAGCCAGTATCCAGGGTGATATGGTACGCGTGGCCGGCGCCAAAAAAGATGTACTGCAAGAGGTGATTCAGTTGATAAAAAAATCCATCGATAACTTTCCATTGCAATTTCAAAATTTCAGAGATTAACGGTGATGGAAAATATTCAACGGTAAGCCGGCAGAATTTGGTTTATAAGTTCTGGGAATAATCAAGATCGGATAGGTAAAGCAAATTGTCAGAATTTTAAAGGTTACCTATCTTAATGTTGACATAGTTTGATAAACACAATAGAATCCGCTCTCTTTTTTGCCGCATCTTGAGCTCAGATGAGATGCAGATAAATAAATGCCAATAAGAATTTTGGTTGGGTAATAAAATAAACCCCGCAAACAGATAAAGAACGGCAGTGAGCCGTTACAGTTTTTTAGGATACAGAAATGCCGACAATCAGTCAGTTAGTTCGAAAACCACGCGTTGCTAAGCGAGTGAAAAGCAATGTTCCAGCGCTTGAGAACAGTCCGCAAAAAAGGGGAGTGTGTACAAGGGTATATACAACTACACCTAAAAAGCCCAACTCGGCACTGCGAAAGGTGGCTAGGGTTAGGTTGACGAATGGATTTGAAGTGACAAGTTATATCGGTGGCGAGGGGCACAATCTTCAGGAGCACTCAGTGGTGCTGATACGTGGCGGTCGTGTCAAGGATTTGCCGGGTGTGCGTTATCATACCGTCAGGGGTAGTCTGGATACGGCTGGCGTTAAAGATCGTAAACAAGGGCGGTCAAAATACGGCTCGAAGAAACCAAAAACTGCTTGAAACATACTTTAATATTCACTGAATTAAAGAAGTTAGTGTTATAAAAATTTTGCGTAAGAAAGAGGTTACATAATGCCAAGACGTAGAGAAGTGCCAAAGCGTGAAATATTGCCTGATCCAAAGTATCACAATGTTGAATTGGCAAAATTTGTTAATGTGCTCATGACGCGTGGCAAAAAGTCTGTTGCGGAAAGAATTATTTATGGTGCGTTGGAGCACATAGGGAAAAAAACCGGAAGTGATCCTTTGGAGGTTTTTACGCAAGCTTTAACGAATGTTCGTCCAATTGTAGAGGTTAAAAGCCGTCGCGTTGGCGGGGCAAACTATCAAGTGCCGGTTGAAGTTCGCTCGGTGCGCCGGAATGCGCTAGCGATGCGTTGGTTAAGAGATGCGGCCAGAAAAAGAAGTGAGAAATCGATGGATGCCAGACTGGCGGGTGAGTTGGCAGAGGCTGCTGAGGGGCGCGGTGGTGCAGTAAAGAAACGAGAAGAGGTGCACAGAATGGCGGAATCCAATAAAGCATTCTCACATTTCAGATTTTAGTGAGTCGGGTTATTGGTGTGTCGGTGCAGAGTAAATTGTAAGTTGAACTAATCGTAAGGCATTAAACTGTGGCAAGAAAAACTCCAATAGAGCGTTATAGAAACATAGGTATTATGGCGCATATCGACGCTGGTAAGACAACGACCACCGAACGCGTTCTTTTTTATACGGGCGTATCACATAAGCTGGGCGAGGTTCATGATGGTGCGGCTACTATGGACTGGATGGAACAAGAGCAGGAAAGGGGCATCACGATTACGTCAGCAGCAACAACCTGTTTTTGGAGGGGGATGGGAGGCAACTATCCTGAGCATCGCATTAATATAATAGATACGCCCGGTCACGTTGATTTTACTATTGAAGTAGAGCGATCGTTGCGCGTGCTGGATGGCGCGTGTACTGTTTTTTGTGCCGTGGGCGGAGTGCAACCGCAAACCGAAACAGTGTGGAGGCAGGCCAATAAGTACAAGGTGCCACGTCTGGCCTTTGTGAACAAAATGGATCGGTCGGGTGCGAATTTTATGCGTGTCTATGAGCAAATTAGGGCTCGACTCAAAGCAATGCCAGTGCCAATACAGCTTCCAATTGGTGCGGAAGATAAATTCGAGGGTATCGTTGACTTGGTGAAAATGAAGGCTATTTACTGGGATGATGAAAGCCGAGGAATGAAATTCGAGGAACGCGATATACCGGAAAATTTGAAAGTGGATGCTCAGGCATGGCGCGAAAAAATGCTTGAATCAGCGGCCGAAGCAAACGAAGATCTAATGAATAAATATCTTGAAAACGGAGATTTGGAGATTTCTGAAATCAAGAGTGGTTTGCGGGCACGGACTATCAATAATGAAATAGTACCCATGATGTGCGGTACCGCCTTTAAAAATAAAGGTGTTCAAGCTATGCTGGATGCAGTCATAGATTACATGCCGTCACCGACAGATATAGTAGCGATACAAGGTGAAAATGAAAATGGTGAGGCGGATAAACGTGCAGCAGATGATGATGAGCCGTTCTCGGCGCTTGCTTTTAAGATTGCTACGGATCCCTATGTAGGGCAACTCATTTTCTTTAGAGTTTATTCCGGTGTTGTTGTGTCCGGAGATACTGTCTATAACCCAGTCAAAGGTAAAAAAGAAAGGATAGGCAGGATCTTGCAAATGCACGCCAATCAGCGTGAAGAGATAAAGGAAGTGCGAGCGGGGGATATTGCGGCGGCTGTGGGTTTAAAAGACGTGGTAACGGGGGACACTCTTTGTGATCCACAAAAAGTAATTACATTGGAGAGAATGGATTTTCCTGAGCCGGTGATTCATGTTGCTGTTGAGCCAAAAACTAAAATGGATCAGGAGAAAATGGGTATCGCGCTTAATAGATTGGCGCAAGAAGATCCTTCGTTTAGGGTGCGGACCGATGAAGAATCGGGTCAGACGATAATTTCTGGAATGGGTGAATTGCATTTAGAGATTATTGTTGATCGGATGAAACGTGAGTTTGGTGTAGAGGCTAACGTCGGCGCTCCGCAGGTTGCGTATCGCGAAGCTATAAGAAAGTCCGTAGAAATAGAAGGAAAGTTTGTTAAGCAATCAGGTGGGCGTGGTCAGTATGGTCATGTGTGGTTAAGAATGGAACCGAATGAGGCAGGTAAGGGATTTGAGTTTGTTGATGAGATAAAAGGTGGATCAGTGCCACGTGAATATATACCTGCGGTAGAAAAAGGATTGTTGGAAACGTTGCCTAGCGGGGTGTTGGCGGGATATCCCGTAGTGGATGTTAAGGTTACTCTTTTTGATGGTTCATATCATGATGTGGATTCAAATGAAAATGCATTCAAAATGGCCGCATCAATAGCATTTAAAGATGGTATGCGTAAAGCCAATCCGGTGCTATTGGAACCCATGATGGCGGTGGAGGTAGAGTCTCCTGAGGATTTTATGGGGAATGTGGTGGGAGATTTGTCATCAAGGCGAGGTATGATCCAGGGTATGGACGATGTACCAGGATTCAAAGTAATCCGGGCTGAGGTTCCACTGGCCGAGATGTTTGGTTATTCAACAGCTTTAAGGTCGGCCACACAGGGTAGAGCAACATATTCAATGGAGTTTAAACATTATTCCGAAGCTCCAAAGAATGTGGCAGATGCGATAATTAATAAAAAATAATCGAATTGTTGAGAGTGTAAAGGAACAGGACATGGCAAAGAGTAAATTTGAGCGGTCGAAGCCACACGTAAATGTTGGTACGATAGGACACGTTGACCACGGAAAGACGACGCTAACGGCGGCGATCACGACGATATTGACGAAGAAATTTGGCGGCGAAGCGAAGAGCTACGATCAGATTGACTCGGCACCGGAAGAACGTGCGCGTGGAATTACCATCAATACGGCGCATGTAGAATATGAGACAGCGAGTCGCCATTATGCGCATGTGGACTGTCCTGGGCACGCGGACTATGTGAAGAACATGATTACCGGTGCGGCGCAAATGGATGGAGCGATTCTGGTTGTGTCCGCAGCCGACGGACCGATGCCGCAAACGCGTGAGCATATATTGCTGGCGCGTCAAGTAGGTGTTCCGTACATTATCGTATACATGAACAAAGCGGATATGGTTGATGACGCCGAGTTGATTGAGTTGGTGGAGATGGAGATACGTGAACTGTTATCGAAGTACGATTTTCCAGGTGACGATACGCCAATCATTGTTGGCTCAGCGCTGAAAGCGTTAGAAGGAGACCAAAGCGATATCGGTGAACCTTCCATATTGAAACTGGCGGAAGCGCTGGATAGTTATATACCGCAACCGGAACGCGCGATTGACGGCGCATTCATTATGCCGGTTGAGGATGTGTTCTCGATTTCTGGCCGCGGAACGGTAGTAACCGGGCGTGTGGAAAGAGGTATTATCAAGGTAGGTGATGAAATTGAGATTGTTGGTCTCAAGCCCACACTGAAGACGGTTTGTACCGGCGTTGAAATGTTCCGCAAGTTACTGGATCAAGGTCAGGCTGGTGATAATGTGGGAATATTGTTACGGGGTACAAAACGGGAAGAGGTTGAGCGAGGTCAAGTGCTGGCAAAACCGGGCAGCATATCCCCTCACACCAAATTCACGGCAGAGATTTATGTGTTGAGTAAGGATGAAGGCGGAAGACATACACCTTTCTTTCCTGGCTATCGGCCGCAATTTTACTTTAGAACGACGGATGTTACGGGAGCGATAGAGTTGCCGGCGGGTACGGAGATGGTGATGCCTGGGGATAATGTATCGGTGACGGTGAATTTAATTGCGCCGATTGCGATGGAAGATGGGTTAAGGTTTGCGATACGTGAAGGCGGAAGAACGGTAGGTGCCGGTGTGGTCGCAAAAATTATTGAGTGATATTAAGAGGGCGATGAAGAGTTGAGTTCAATCAAACGATGATATTGAATTTATAAGCTCGGGAATAAAATATGCAGAATCAGAAAATTAGAATTCGTCTCAAAGCTTTCGATTATCGATTGATAGATAAGTCAGCGCTTGAAATAGTTGAAACAGCGAAAAGAACGGGCGCTGTGGTTAAAGGGCCTGTGCCGTTGCCTACACGAATAGAGCGCTTTGATGTGCTTCGATCGCCTCACGTAAATAAGACCTCTCGTGATCAATTCGAGATTAGAACGCACCTGAGATTAATGGATATTATTGACCCAACAGATAAAACGGTAGATGCCTTGATGAAATTGGATTTGCCGGCTGGTGTTGACGTTGAGATTAAATTATAGATTATTCTCTAATAAGTTGAGAAATAAGCGACTTAGATAAATGATTTACAAAGCGTAGTATGTTTACGCCGAAAGAGGTTAAAAATGGGAATGGGATTGATTGGACGTAAAGTCGGAATGACGAGGATTTTTACGGAAAATGGAGATAGTTTGCCAGTAACGGTAATTGATGTTTCCAATAATCGTATAACTCAGATAAAAAAAATTGAGACTGATGGTTATTCCGCTGTCCAGTTAACTTTTGGAAAAAGAAAAGCGACTAGAGTCAATAAACCAGCAAAAGGACATTTTTCAAAGGCAGGTGTTGAAGCCGGAAGTATCGCAAAAGAATTCCGGATGGGTGCAGAAGAAATTTCTGATCAGTTCCAAAATGGAAAAGCAATCGAATGTAATATTTTCAGGGTTGGTCAAAAGGTTGATATTTCAGGAACAACTATAGGTAAAGGGTATGCGGGCACCATAAAGTTGCATAACTTTTCTTCTAATAGAGCTAGTCATGGTAATTCGAAAGCGCACAATAAACCAGGATCAATTGGAATGGCTCAGGATCCGGGGCGAGTATTTCCTGGGAAACGAATGTCTGGTCATATGGGTAATGTAAAAAGAACTGTGCAAAATATAGAGATTTTAAGAGTTGATGATAAAAGAAATTTATTGCTAGTTAAAGGCGCAATACCTGGATCAAAAGGTGGGAATGTTATAGTGCGCCCCAGCATAAAAGTGAAGAAATAGAGAAATTAGTAAAATGAATAAAAAGGTGAACAAGTAATGGAACTAAAGCTTATCGGTGAAAAAAATCAAACATCAGGGAATATTACGGTTTCTGATGAGCTTTTTAATAGAGATTACAATGAAGCACTTGTTCATCAGGTGATTACATCTTACCTATCGAATGCGCGAGGTGCTACTCGAGCTCAAAAGGGCCGTTCAGATGTTGCAAAATCAACTCGAAAGCCATGGCGTCAAAAAGGAACAGGACGTGCTCGTGCAGGAATGGCATCAAGTCCGATTTGGCGTGGGGGTGGGAAGATTTTTCCAAATAGCCCCGATGAGAATTTTAGAAAAAAACTTAACAAAAAAATGTATCGCGCTGGCCTAAGCGTTATTTTATCTCAACTAATTCGTGATGATCGATTACTAGTAACGGATGCATTTAGTATTGATACACATAAAACGAAAACTTTTGTAGAAAAATTGTCAGCATTCGGATTAAACGAAGTAATGCTGATAACAAATCAAGTAGATGATAATTTATATTTTTCATCAAGGAATGTCCCACGAGTTTCTGTTGTGGAAGTGAAAAATATAGACCCTGTTAGTCTTTTGAAATTCGAAAGAATCTTGCTGACGTCTGAAGGGTTAAGGAAACTTGAGGAGCTTTTATCATGAAAAAATTAAATATCAATCAAGAGCGTTTATTAAAAATAATATTAGCACCTCATATATCTGAAAAAGCTACATATATTGGTGAGAAAAATAATCAAACTATATTTCGTGTCGTATCAGATGCAACCAAAAAAGAAATAAAAGATGCCATAGAGTTATTATGGAAAGAACAGAAAATAGAAGTGAAAAATGTTCAAACGATTAATGTGAAAGGAAAAAGAAAAAGAGTAGGCCGTTTCATGGGACGAAGAAGTGATTGGAAAAAAGCCGTTATAAGTATCGAGAAAGGGCAGGAATTAAATTTTACAAATTTTTCGAATACAGAGGTTAAATAATGGCACTTGTTAAACAAAAACCTACCTCTCCCGGCAGAAGGGCGGTTGTAAAATTAATTAATAAGGACTTACATAAAGGTGATCCTTATAAAAATTTGACTGAAAAACAAGCAAAAACGGCAGGAAGAAATCACCACGGACATATAACGACTAGGCACCGAGGTGGAGGACATAAACATCACTATAGATTAATAGATTTCAAACGTGACAAAGATGATATTGCGGCAGTAGTTGAGCGTATTGAATACGATCCTAATAGAACAGCTAATATTGCTTTAGTTTGTTATCAAGATGGGGAAAGAAGATACATCATTGCTCCTAAAGGCTTAACTATTGGCACAAAAATTTTCAGTGGAAAGAATGCGCAAATAAAGCCGGGAGATGCATTACCGCTCCGTAATATCCCAATGGGAACAATTATACACTGCGTGGAGTTATTACCTGGTAAAGGAGCGCAATTAGGAAGATCAGCAGGAGCATCAATTCAATTACAAGCGCGAGAAGGGAATTATGCACAATTGAAACTTCGATCTGGTGAAATGCGGAAGGTTCATATTGATTGTCGTGCAACAATCGGAGAAGTTGGCAATGCAGAGCATAATTTAAGATCGATCGGCAAGGCTGGAGCTGTGCGGTGGCGCGGAATTAGACCGACTGTTAGAGGCGTCGCAATGAATCCTATAGATCATCCACACGGAGGCGGGGAAGGAAGAACTTCAGCAGGCAGACATCCCGTAAGTCCCTGGGGGGTTCCAGCTAAGGGATATAGGACTCGAAAAAATAAACGAACAGAAGTAATGATTGTTCGTCATCGCTATTCAAGAAAAGGATGATTTATTAAATGGCACGATCAATAAAAAAAGGACCATTTGTTGATACACACTTAATGCAGAAAATTTTGAAAGCTCGTGAAACAAATGATAAAAGACCAATAAAAACATGGTCAAGACGATCAACGATATTGCCGGATTTTATTGGAGTGACTGTTGCAGTGCATAACGGAAAGCAACATATTCCGGTTTTAGTAACAGAGAATATGATTGGTCATAAATTTGGCGAATTCTCACTAACTCGAACTTTCAAAGGCCATGCTGGTGATAAAAAAGCAGTTACTAAGCGATAGGGAATATAATAATGGAAACAACTGCTAAATTACGAAGTATCAGATTGTCGGCGCAAAAAGGGCGTTTAGTTGCTGATCAAATTAGAGGTTTACCAGTAGATAAAGCACTCAGTATATTAACTTTCAGTCCTAAAAAAGGTGCTGAAATAATACGAAAAATTTTAGAGTCAGCTATTGCAAATGCTGAACATAATGATGGCGCTGATATTGATGAACTTAGAGTTTCATCGATTTTTATCGATCGAGGAACATTGATGAAACGAACCAGTGCACGTGCAAAAGGCCGAGGAAATAGAATTGTAAAACCAACATGTCACATATCACTCACAGTAAGTGACAGCAAAAGTCAGATTAAATAAAAGGAAAGGCATTAATTGATATGGGTCAGAAAATACATCCAACTGGGTTTCGTCTTTCAGTTCAGAAAAATTGGCAATCAAAATGGTATGCAAATAGCAATAATTTTGCGACCATGCTAAATGAGGACATAAAAGTACGAACTTTTCTTAAAGAAAAGTTAAAAAATGCATCAGTTGGTAGGATTTTAATAGAAAGACCGTCAAAAAACGCCAGAATTACAATATTCAGTTCTCGACCAGGGGTTGTTATTGGAAAGAAAGGCGAAGATATAGAAGTATTGCGAAGTGAACTACAAAAAAGAATGGGAGTTCCGGTTCATGTGAATATTGAAGAAATTCGAAAGCCTGAATTGGATGCACAGCTGATTGCTGACAATATTGCTCAACAGTTAGAAAAAAGGATTATGTTTCGTAGAGCAATGAAAAGAGCAATGCAAAATGCTATGAGACTAGGTGCTCAAGGTATAAAAATAATGAGTTCTGGAAGATTGAACGGAATAGAAATTGCGCGGACCGAATGGTATCGCGAGGGGCGAGTGCCACTGCATACGTTAAGAGCTGATCTTGATTATGGAACCTCAGAAGCAAAAACAACATATGGAATAATCGGTATCAAAGTATGGATCTTTAAAGGTGAAATATTAGGGAAAGATAATTCGATTAACTCTAATGTTTCAAGTGTTAATTCAAATGGTGAGAAGAAAAAAGTTAATAAAAAAACTACTACCTCATTTATAAATGAAGTTGATACAAAATCTGATAAACCTATTGAATTATAAAAAGTTCTATTTTAGAAATTAAATTAGATTATCCAGAAAAAATAAATACTGGGGAAAAACATGCTTCAACCAGCTAGAACAAAATATAGAAAGCAGCAAAAGGGAAGAAATACAGGAATTGCGGTACGTGGATCAAAAGTAAGTTTTGGGGAATTTGGCTTAAAGGCAGTAGATCGTGGTCGATTAACAGCTCGCCAGATAGAAGCGGCTCGAAGAGCAATGACTAGACATATCAAGAGAGGTGGTCGTATTTGGATAAGAATCTTCCCTGATAAACCAATTTCTCATAAACCAGCGGAAGTTAGAATGGGTAATGGAAAGGGCAGTCCTGAGTATTTTGTAGCTGAGATTCAACCTGGTAAAGTTCTGTATGAGATGGATGGAGTTAATGAAGAATTGGCAAAAGAAGCATTTAGACTTGCAGCTGCGAAACTGCCAATCAAAACAGTATTTACAATCAGACAAATTGGCGGATAACGATGAAGGCTAATGAGTTAAGAGAGAAATCACTATCTGAATTAAATAAAGAGTTAATCAATTTATTAAGAGTGCAGTTTAGTTTACGACTGCAATTAGCGACTCAACAGCTTTCAAATACTAGTCAATTAAAAATGATTAGAAAAGATATAGCCAGAATCAAAACTGTCATTAAGCAGAAAATAGATTAATCATGAATAGTCAAAAATTAAATCGTACTCTGACAGGAAAAATCACGAGTAATAAGATGGAAAAAACCGTCACTGTTTTAGTTGAGCGTAGAATAAAACATCCGCTTTATGCAAAATTTATAACGAGATCTAAAAAATATCATGCACATGATACAAGTAATAGTCTCGCTATAGGTGATATTGTCTTAATTGAAGAATGCCGACCTTTGTCAAAAACAAAAAGTTGGAAAGTTGTTAAGCAAGTTGATAAAGCATCTTGAAACAGTAAAATAGAAGCCGTTGGAAGAATTGATTTTAAATATATTATTTTTCAGAGAAAGAGAATAATAAATGATACAAATGCAATCGATATTACGAGTTGCTGATAATACAGGCGCTAGATCGCTAATGTGTATCAAAGTCCTCGGGGGCTCAAAAAGACAATATGCTGGTATTGGAGATATTATTAAAGTCAGTATCAAAGATGCAGCGCCTCGAGGAAGAGTAAAAAAAGGTGAGGTCTATAATGCGGTAGTAGTTCGAACTGCGAAAGGTGTCAGACGAGTAGACGGTTCATTATTAAAATTTGATGAAAATGCTGCGGTGCTTTTGAATAATAAATTAGAGCCAATTGGAACGCGTATATTTGGTCCAGTTACAAGAGAATTGCGTAATGCTCGTTTTATGAAAATAGTATCGCTTGCTCCAGAAGTTTTGTAGCAGCTAAAGGAATTTTTATGCGAAAAATACGGAAAGGCGATGATGTTATTGTTATTGCGGGAAAAGATAAGGGAAAAAGAGGAACAGTACTTCGCGCAATAAAAACTGATCGGTTGATAATTCAAGGTATTAATTTGGTTAAGAAACATCAAAAGCCAAATCCGGCAACAGGTGTTACAGGCGGAATCACAAGTAAAGAAGCATCGATACACATATCGAATGTAGCAATTTATAATTTTACATCCAAAAAAGCAGATAGGGTTGGTTTCAAATTTTCCGTGAATAACAAGGTGCGCATTTTTAAATCAACTAATGAGCAGATTGAAGGATAAAAGGAGATGTAATTATATGGCTCGTTTGCAAGACTATTATCGGAACACTATTAAAAAAGAATTGATGGAACAATTTGGATATAAATCTAGTATGGAAGTGCCTTATATTAGCAAAATAACACTTAATATTGGACTTGGTGAAGCAACAACGGATAAGAAAATAGTTGAGAACGCAATTTCTGATATAAAAAAGATTTGTGGTCAGCAACCTGTGGTGACGAAGGCAAAAAAATCAATAGCGACATTTAAAGTAAGAAAAGATTATCCAATTGGATGCATGGTTACCCTGCGAAAAATTAGAATGTATGAATTTCTCGATAGACTGATTACAATTGCAATTCCTAGAATACGCGATTTTAGAGGGATATCAGGAAGGGCTTTTGATGGGAGAGGTAATTACAATATGGGAATTAAAGAGCAGATTATTTTTCCTGAAATTGATTATGATAAAATCGATGCTTTACGTGGTATGAATATATCTATTACTACTACTGCTAAGAGCGATAAAGAAGCAAAAGCTTTGTTGACTGCATTTAATTTTCCTTTTAAGAATTGAGAATAAAATGGCGAAGATTGCGATTATCAATCGAAATGAAAAAAGGCAAGAAACAGTTAATAAATTTGCTTCAAAAAGAAAAAAACTGTATGAAAAAATAAATAATTCTGCTCTAAGTGATGATGAACGTTTTTTAGCACGCCAAGAATTACAAAAACTTCCTAGAGATTCAAGCCCTGTTCGCTTAAGAAATCGTTGTTCTCTAACAGGAAGACCAAGAGGAGTTTATTCTAAATTTGGATTGGGAAGAAATAAATTAAGAGATATGGCTATGAGTGGAAAAATTCCTGGACTCATAAAAGCTAGTTGGTAAAAATAAAAATTCTTCTATAGAACCTCTGATTTTATAAGTATATAATTTTACGAATAATAGAGTATATTAACATGAGTATGAGCGATCCTGTTGCAGATATGTTAACTAGAATTAGAAATGCACAGTTAGCAAAAAAGCAAACTGTAAATATGACGAATTCGCATTTAAAATCTGCAATTGCGAGTGTATTGAAAGATGAAGGCTACATCAATGATTTTGTTATAACAGGCAAAAATAATAAAAGCACACTAGAGATAGTTCTCAAATATCATGCGAATTTGGCAGTAATTGAGAAAATAAAAAGAATAAGCAAGCCTGGATTGAGGATATATAAATCTAGTAAAAACTTGCCAAGCGTGATGAATGGATTGGGTATAGCGATAGTTTCTACGTCGCAGGGTGTAATGACACAAAATAAAGCAAGAGCTTTAGGTATTGGTGGCGAGCTTTTGTGTACAGTTGTTTAGAGGATTTAATTTAAAATGTCACGAGTTAGTAGCAATCCAATACGTGTTCCATCAAATGTAGAAATTCGTATAGTAGAGGATGATATTCACATAAAAGGACCATTGGGAACTCTGCAATTCTCAATAGCAGATAATCTTTTATTTGATCTGTCAGAAAGCATTTTAAGAATAAAAGTAAAATCTGAATCTCAGCAAGCGAATGCAATTTCTGGGACCACTAGAGCAATTGTAGCCAATATGATATATGGAGTCTCGATTGGATTTGAGAAGAAACTTCAATTGGTTGGCGTAGGATATAGGGCGCAGGCTACAGCAGATAAGTTGAATCTTACTTTAGGTTTCTCCCATCCGATCGACTTTGAAATTCCTGGCGGAATCAAAATTGAAACTCCTACACAAACAGAAATAATTATTAAAGGTATTGATAAGCAAAAAGTAGGGCAAGTTGCTGCGGATATAAGAGCCTACAGAAAACCGGAACCTTATAAAGGTAAAGGGATTCGTTATTCAGATGAAGTGATTGCTCTCAAAGAAACGAAGAAAAAATAAACAAAATATTATGATGAACTCAAAAAGTAAGCGTATCAAGAGATCTAAAAAAACTAGAGCGATTATAGCTAAATTAGGTTTAATAAGATTATCTGTTCATAAAAGTAATTCGCATATATATGCACAGTTAATTGATGATAAAAATAATAAAGTAATTACAAGTGCATCTACTTTGGAACCTGAGATACGTGCTGAAATAAGTTCAGGAGGTAACACCAAAGCAGCATCTCTTGTTGGAAAACGAATAGCAGATAAGGGCATAAAATTAGGAATAGCAACTATTGCATTTGATCGATCTGGATATAAATATCATGGACGAGTTAAGGCGTTAGCTGACGCAGCTCGTGAAAGTGGCTTAAGATTTTAATCAACTAAATAATGCCCGAAGGTAAGAAATATGAATGTTAAAGCGATGGGAACAGAAGAAAATAGCGACGATCTGCGTGAAAAGATGGTTGCTATCAATAGAGTGACTAAAGTCGTGAAGGGTGGTCGTATTTTAGGATTTGCTGCCTTAACTGTTGTGGGCGATGGTGATGGTGGTGTCGGTATGGGAAAAGGAAAGTCAAGAGAAGTACCGGTTGCTGTTCAAAAAGCTATGGATGAAGCGCGGCGGAGAATGATAAAAATAAAATTAAAGAATGGAACGATTTATCATCCTATAACTGCTTCACATGGAGCAGCAAAAATATATATGCAACCTGCTCCAGAAGGCACTGGTATAATTGCGGGTGGTCCGATGAGAGCTATTTTTGAAGTGATGGGTATGACTAATATATTGGCAAAATGTATTGGCTCGACTAATCCGTATAATGTAGTAAGGGCTACACTTAAAGGTTTAACTCAAATGAATACACCGGCCAATATTGCAGCAAAACGTAATAAATCTATAAAAGAAATAATGGGACAAGGTAATGACTGACAGTAAAGTAAAAGAGACCATAAAAATTACTCTTGTTAAAAGTGTTATAGGTACGAAAAAAACACATAAAGCAACTATCTATGGTCTCGGATTAAGAAAATTAAATAGCTCTTCTGAACTTGTAAATACGCCTGAAATTCGCGGAATGATTAAAAAGATTAACTATTTAATTAAGATAAATTAATTATGCATTTAAATACAATTAAACCAGCTGATGGCTCGAAGAAAAATAGACAAAGATTAGGACGTGGCATAGGCTCAGGATTTGGTAAAACAGGCGGAAGAGGGCATAAAGGGCAAAAATCTAGATCTGGTGGGTTTCATAAAGTAGGATTTGAAGGTGGGCAGATGCCAATTCAAAGACGTTTGCCAAAAAGAGGCTTCTCGAATTTTAGAAATCGCCAAATTTCATTTAACCTAAGATTAAGTGATTTGAATAATATTCCCGAGACCGAAGTTAGCTTGGCATCTCTTAAAATAAATAATATTGTGCCTAAGACTATTAAGAAAATTAAGGTATTTAAATCTGGTAATTGCAAAAAATTATTGAGTTTTAAAGATATCGTAGTCAGTAAAGGTGTGTTAAATATGATACAGGTATCAGATTGAGTTACTTCATAAATTCTAAAAAAAATTAATATAAAGTATGTCGAATTTTTCTGTGGATAAATTTGCAGATCTTAAGCGTCGCTTATGGTTTTTATTATTTGCGCTAATAGTATATAGAATTGGAGCCCATGTTCCTGTGCCAGGAATAGATCCAATAGTTTTAAAAGATTTATTTGATTCCCAAGAAAGTAGTGTACTCGGAATGTTTAATATGTTCTCAGGAGGAGCGCTTTCTAGATTTTCAATTTTCGCGCTTGGTATAATGCCCTATATATCAGCATCGATTATTATGCAGCTCGGAACAGTTGCTATTCCTTTTCTAGAAACCTTGAAAAAAGAAGGTGAAAGTGGAAGAAGAAAAATTACTCAATATACGAGATACGGCACTGTTATTTTAGCTTTAATTCAAAGTTACGGTATTTCAATAGCTTTACAATCTCAAGAAGGCTTAGTGATAAATCCAGATGTTATGTTTATAATCACAACAGTGATAACTTTAGTGACCGGAACAATTTTTTTGATGTGGTTGGGTGAGCAAATCACGGAACGTGGCATAGGAAATGGAATTTCATTAATTATCTTCGCTGGAATAGCTGCAGGATTACCAAGTGCAATTGGTGGAACCTTAGATTTGGTAAGCAATGGTTCGATGCATTTCTTAATAGCATTAGGTATATTCGGTGCTGCAGCTTTTGTTACAGGAATCGTAGTTTTCGTTGAAAAGGGGCAAAGAAGAATTTTAGTAAATTATGCTAAAAGGCAAGTTGGACAAAAAGTTTATGGTGGACAGAGTTCGCATTTACCCCTAAAGCTCAATATGCCTGGAGTAATACCTCCAATATTTGCTTCAAGTATAATTTTATTTCCTGCCACTTTAGCTGGATGGTTTGCAAATAATGAATCGGTTACATGGCTAAAAGATATTAGCTCTGCACTCTCGCCTGGTCAACCTATTTATGTAATATTATATGCAGTAATGATAATTTTCTTTTGCTTTTTCTATACTGCGCTTGTATTTAATCCGAAAGAGACAGCAGAGAATCTTAAAAAAAGTGGTGCTTTTATCCCTGGTATAAGGCCAGGAGATCAAACAACGCGTTATATTGAGAAAATAATGCTGCGCCTAACTTTGTCGGGTTCTATTTATGTTACCTTGGTTTGTTTGTTACCGGAATTTTTAATCTTGAAGTGGAATGTTCCATTTTATTTTGGGGGAACCTCTCTTCTCATTATAGTGATAGTAACTATGGATTTTATGTCACAAGTTCAATCACATATCATGTCATCTCAATACGATAGCTTACTAAAAAAGACAAATTTTAAAAGCAATAATAGTAATATAAAATTACCAGCACGATAATTGCTTAAGTTAAATATGATGGCGAAAGAAGATACAATACAAATGCAGGGTGAGGTACTCGAAACGCTGCCTAACGCAACTTTTAGAGTAAAGTTAGAAAATGGACATATAGTTTTGGGGCATATTTCCGGGAAAATGCGAATGCACTATATTAGAATTTTACCTGGAGACAAAGTTACTGTTGATTTAACACCATATGATCTTACAAAGGCAAGAATAACTTTTCGAGCGAAATAAATAAGATTGAAATTTTATGATTTTTTTATTTGAGATGATTTAACATAAGATTATGAAAGTAAACGCGTCTGTAAAAAAACTTTGTAGAAATTGCAAAATTATTCTCCGTAATCGCATAGTCCGCGTACTATGCAAAGATCCAAGGCATAAGCAACGCCAAGGTTAGTGATAGACTACAAGACAATTAATTCAGGAAAAAAATATGGCACGTATAGCCGGCATAAATATCCCTAATCATCAACATGTTGGTATTGCCCTTACAGCAATTTATGGCATTGGAAGAACGAGTTCTAAGAATATTTGCCGTGCAGTGGGAATTGAGGTTGATAAAAAGCTTAAAGATCTTTCTGAAGAGCAGATCGATAGCTTACGAGATCACATCGGGAAGATTACGACCGAAGGCGATTTGCGACGTGAGATTTCAATGAATATTAAAAGACTCATGGACTTAGGGTGTTACAGAGGGCTAAGGCATAAACGCGGTCTTCCTGTTCGCGGGCAGAGAACTAGAACAAATGCACGAACCAGAAAAGGGCCAAGAAAAGTTATACGCGCGCGATAAATATTGATTTGTTAATGCAAAAACATAATTAAGGACTATATAATGGTTAAAGCAGTTTCGCGATTGCGAAAAAAAATCAAAAAAAATGTTTCTGAAGGTATAGCACACATTCATGCATCTTTCAATAATACGATAGTGACAATAACAGACAGGCAAGGAAATGCTTTGTCTTGGGCAACTTCAGGCGGCGCCGGTTTTAAAGGATCACGGAAGAGTACGCCATTCGCAGCGCAAATTGCTGCAGAGAATGCTAGCAAAATTGCTATCGATTGTGGCGTTAAGAATCTTGAAGTAAAAGTAAAAGGACCAGGCCCTGGACGAGATTCGGCCGTTAGAGCCTTGAATGCTGCTGGTTTCAAAATTACCAGTATTTCAGACGTTACACCTGTTCCACATAATGGATGTCGTCCACCAAAAAAACGACGTATTTGAGGAGATAAAATTGGCTAGAAACCTTGCACCAAAATGTAAACAATGTCGACGGGAGGGTGAAAAATTATTTTTGAAGGGTGAAAAATGCTTTACAGACAAATGTGCGATAGAGCGAAGAAATTACCCACCAGGTCAACATGGGCAAAAAAAAGGTAGATTGTCAGATTATGGAAACCAACTCCGTGAAAAACAAAAAGTAAAAAGAATATATGGTGTACTCGAAAAGCAATTCAGAAATATATATTATTTCGCGGATAAGCAACGAGGCATAACTGGTGATAATTTGCTTCAACGCTTAGAAAGTCGTCTCGATAATGTCACATATCATATGGGTTTTGGTTCATCAAGAAGTGAAGCGAGGCAGATCGTTAGACATAATTGTATTCTGGTAAATGGTCGTCGTGTTAATATTCCTTCTTATCTAGTAAAAATGGGTGATGTTGTAGAAGTAGACAAAAAAGCAAAAAATCATTTGCGCATAAAAACATCTGTTGAAGCAGCTAATAATAGAAATTTTCCTTCGTGGATTGAAGTAAATGTTAAGGAAATGAAGGGTACGTATAAAGCAAAACCGGATCGCACAGAGCTACCTGCTACGATCAATGAATCATTAATCATTGAATTATATTCTAAGTGATTATTTCATATTAAGATAACCTTAAAGTTAAAGGACTTATTTATGCTCGGAACGGAGCTACTTACTCCCCGGATTATTGATGTTCAGAATATATCACCACTTCATGCTAGAGTAATCATGGAGCCCTTTGAAAGGGGATATGGCCATACTTTGGGAAATGCATTGAGAAGAATACTGTTATCCTCAATGTTTGGTTTTGCTCCAACAGAGGTTAAAATTGCTGGCGTTGTTCATGAGTATTCTGCTTTGGATGGTGTGCAGGAAGATCTTGTAGATATTTTGTTAAATATTAAGGGTATAGTTTTAAAGTTACACAATAATGAACAAACTACTTTATATCTAAGGAAATCTGGAAAAGGAACTGTAACAGCAGGTGATATAGATACTGGGCATGATGTTGAAATAATAAATCCTGAGCATATCATCGCGCATTTGACTTCTGATAATACTATAGAAATTGAATTGAAAGTTGAAAAGGGTAGAGGATTTATACCTGCTTCAACTAGAAAGAACATAAATATAGAGAAGGATATTGGAACAATTTTTCTTGATGCTTCTTTCAGCCCTATTAGACGAGTAAGTTACACGGTTGAAAGCGCGCGTGTTGAGCAAAGGACTGATTTAGATAAATTGATAATTGATCTGGAAACCAATGGAGTGGTCGAGCCTGAAGAAGCTATTCGTTATGCAGCTAGAGTATTAGTTCAACAATTGTCAGTGTTCGCGGATCTGGAAAGTACTCCTATACCAAAAGAAAAACCACAAGCACCTCAAATTGATCCTATTTTACTCCGACCAGTTGATGATCTTGAACTAACAGTGAGATCTGCAAATTGCTTGAAAGTGGAAAATATTTATTATATAGGCGACCTAATTCAACGCACAGAAGCTGAATTGTTGAGAACACCTAATTTAGGAAGAAAATCTCTTAATGAAATTAAAGAAGTATTAGCTGCACGTGAGTTAACACTTGGAATGAAATTAGATAATTGGCCGCCAGCAAATTTAGAAAGTGTATCTAAGGATCAAAATCATGCGTCATAATAATGCATTTAGAAAACTTAATCGAACAAGTAGTCATAGATCAGCAATGTTTCGAAATATGAGTAATTCACTGCTAAGACATGAAGTTATAACAACTACTTTGCCTAAGGCAAAAGAGCTTAGAAGATATATTGAACCTGTAATAACTTTAGGGAAGAAATCAACATTACTAAATCGGCGCATAGCTTTCAACAAACTTCGTGATCGAGATAATGTAACCAAATTATTTGCAGAATTAGGGCCTAGATATGTTAGCCGGCCTGGTGGTTATGTAAGAATTCTTAAATATGGTTATAGAAATGGTGATAATTCACCGATGGCTTTAGTGGAACTCGTTGATCGACCTGCTGATGAGCTTAGTGCTGATAGCGAATTGATTTGAATTTAAAATTCCTTGAAATATTACTTAATGAACAGTGTATTTGTAAATTTCCTGTTTGCTGCATAAAGAGACAGAGATCTTCTTCGAATTATGAAATATAGTTACGATAGGCTCTGTATAAACTTTTTTGGTTTAGTTGAAAAATAGTGCTGGAATGTGACGGCACTATTGAAATAGGTTGAAATTTACCTTGAGCAAAGTGTTGAGTGTGAATATTGTTCTTATTTCTATTGAATAAAGATAAAATCCTCAGATTTACATCAAATTCTTTATTCACTTTTGATCTGAATATTTTCAATATCATAGATTCTACAAATAGCTTTATATTGAAAAATTTCCATAGACTTCGGTTAGATAGCGATAGAATTCCTGTTGTAGCAGCTGAAATCCAAACAAAAGGGCGTGGTCGAGTAGGTCGATCATGGTACAGTGAGCTTGGAAGTGGGCTTACATTTTCTTTATTATGGCGCTTTAGGAATGGCATAGCCGAATTAGCAGGACTTAGTTTGGCGATTGGTATTGCAATTGTTCGAGTTTTGAGATCCTTCTCAATAGGTCAAGTAAAGCTTAAGTGGCCTAATGACATCCTTTACAATAACTGTAAATTAGGTGGCATATTAATTGAGCTTCGTGGAAAAGTGACTGGACCCTCTTATGCAGTCATCGGCATTGGTATCAATTTTGATCTCTCACCTTCCCTAAAATCTATTATTCAACAAGATATTACGGATTTATATCAAATCACTGGGAAGCATTTCGATCGCAATGTAATTTTGAGTGCATTGCTCCTAGAATTATGCGACATCTTGTCAAATTTTGAAGTGCATGGGTTCTCATTTTTCAAAGATGAATGGATTAATTATCATGCATATCATGGTAAACATGTTAAGCTGATTCTTCCTAATAATTTGACAGTTTCCGGTAAAGTGGACAATGTAAATTCCGATGGATCAATTAGTTTGCTAACTTTTGCTGGCCGACGCTCATATAGTGTTGGTGACATTTCAATGCGATTGACTGATTAGTTTTAAGCTAATGCCTGCTATATTAGCAATTGACTCTGGTAATTCTTTTGTTAAGTGGGGATTTTATGATAATGATCATTGGTTAATGCAAAATAAGATCAATTACGAAAGCATTTCGTTTTTGAGGAATGAATTTAGCAAACTGCCGGAACCTGATGTTATTATAATTTCTCATGTCGCACGTAGCAAAACAAAAAACGAGATCTTTACAATGATTTCGTTTTGGAATGTGCGAACTATATGGCTTCAGTCTAGCTTATCTCGATGTGGTGTTCTGAATGGCTATTTAAATCCCGAGCAGTTAGGAAGTGATCGTTGGGCAGCTTTAATTGCGGCATGGCAGCTTCAGCGTGAAGCTTGCTTAGTGATTAATGTCGGAACTGCAGTGACCATTGATGCACTTTCAGATTCTGGTGAATTTTTTGGCGGTATCATACTACCTGGTGTGCTCTTGATGCAGAATAGCTTGTGCGCAGAAACTCAATTAAGTCAAATTAAAGCCGGTTCTTACGAAGATTTTCCTGGCAGTACTAATAATGCGATTCAAAGTGGAATTATTCAGTGCCTAGTTGGTGCAATTGAACGAATGCATGATCTTTTATCAAAGAAAACACGTCATGCCGTCAAAAGCTGTATTATAAGCGGTGGAGCTGCGCCTCTCTTACTTCCATTTATTAAGTTTCCAATTAATGCTGTTGATAATTTAGTATTGGAAGGATTGATTCTAATTGCTAAAGATGACCTGCGCAGACAAAAGTCAGCAATTTCGGAAGGCACGCGATGATTCCGTTTCAGAACGCAACTTTTTATACTTCGGTAAATGATATTCGTGACTTGCCTGAGCATTCAGGTATAGAAATAGCTTTTGCTGGAAGGTCTAATGCAGGCAAATCTAGCGCCATAAATACCCTAGCCAATAAAAATCGCTTGGCTTATGTAAGTAAAACACCTGGGCGCACGCAACATATCAATTTTTTTCAATTAAACGAAAATCAATTTCTTGTTGATTTACCTGGATATGGTTACGCTAAAGTTCCTAGCGGTATACGGCAGCACTGGCAGGGGTTATTGGAGCAATATTTACAAACACGAAAAGCGCTTAAAGGCTTGGTGTTGATAATGGATATCCGTCATCCGTTAAAAGTACTTGATATCCAAATGCTGAATTGGTTTGTACCGACTGGAAAAGCTGTGCATATTTTACTGACAAAATCTGACAAACTAAGTAAGCAAAAAGCGCATATGACTTTACAAACGGTCACTCAATATTTGAATGAATCTTATCCGGGATGTACTGTACAGTTGTTTTCTAGTTTAGCTGGCAGTGGAGCTGAGAATGCTGCGGCTGTTATTAACGAATGGTTGAATGCTACTCGAAGTCTTGGGGAAAGTTGAAAAAAAGCCCCCGGTTAAAGGGGAGTAAAACCGGGGGGAATCGCCTTAATATCACTTAAGGCCCTGCCTCAGGGAGGAAAGACAGGGGGACGATCAAGATTGTCCGCTCTTAAGAGCGGTTAATGACTTAATTAGTTCCTCTAAGCAGTAGATTTTTTTTATCTTATTTTTTATTTTTCTTTTCTTATGTTCTCTTTCAGCCAGTTTCCGCAAAAAAGAATGCGACGTATGCGTCGTGACGAATTTTCCCGCCGTCTCATGCAAGAATCTCATCTTCACGTAGATGACTTGATTTATCCTGTTTTTGTATTGGATGGTAAAAATCGCAGCGAGAATGTTCAATCAATGCCTGGTGTCGTCAGGCAGAGCCCTGATTTCTTGATGGTGCAAGCAGAAAATTGTTTGCGGCTGGGTATTCCGGCACTTGCAATTTTCCCGGTTATTGACACCGAGCTCAAAAACTTAACTGCAAGTGAGGCCTATAATCCGGAAGGATTAGTACCCAGAGTCGTCCGACAATTAAAGAAAAATTTTCCTGAACTGGGCGTCATAACCGATATTGCGTTGGATCCCTATACCAGTCATGGTCAGGATGGTTTGATTGATGAGCGTGGCTACGTTATGAATGATGAAACAGTGAATGTTTTGTGTCAGCAGGCGCTGGCACATGCGCAAGCGGGTGCAGATGTTGTGGCGCCTTCCGACATGATGGATGGTCGCATTGCAGCGATTCGAAGCGGTTTGGATAGCCAGCAGTTTATTCATACACGCATACTGGCATATTCAGCAAAGTATGCTTCCAGTTTTTATGGACCATTCCGTGATGCAGTTGGATCTGCGGCAAATCTTAGTGCGGGAAATAAATATACCTATCAGATGGATCCGGCAAATTCCGATGAAGCCTTGTGGGAAGTTGGATTAGATTTGAATGAAGGGGCGGACATGGTCATGATCAAGCCGGGTATGCCTTATCTGGATATTGTGCGTCGCGTGAAGGATCAATACGGGGCGCCAACATTTGTTTATCAAGTGAGCGGCGAATATGCCATGCTCAAGGCCGCCGCGATTAACGGCTGGCTCAATGAAGAAGCCTGTGTGTTGGAGTCGCTGCTCGCATTCAAACGCGCTGGGGCCGATGGAATATTGACGTATTATGCAGTGGAAGCTGCCAAGTGGTTAAAAAAAGGATAAAGATAAAAAGTATCCTGAGCGATCTGAGGAGGAAACTCTGAGAAAGGGAGCGAGCGACGGTCAGGCGAAGCTAAATCAGGTAAAAAACGAGTGGGCAATGCGCATTTTGAATCTGATTTTAACGCAGCATGGTTGAACGCAGCACCCAAAGCCTATCGACCCCTCCCGGATAGGCGATGGAGTGGGTAGTGCGCAACGAAGCGATTCGCTCGTGCAGTCTTAGAATCAGCTTTTCCCTAAAATAATTGATCTTGCACATCTCGGGTGACTTTGGGCGTATGGTCAATCGTACTTTCATTAAGCGGCGGGAGCTGTTCGCTAAAGAAAAATTCAGTCATGTCGCCGCTTGACTCCCTGAATCCTGTTGCCGAATTAATTTTAGCGGTAACTACCCCATTGGGGGGCCTGTATTCCGCCATCGGCACGCCTTTCAGGACGGGGCTCATATAATCCATCCATATCGGCAAAGCGACGCGTCCGCCCGTTTCGTTATTTCCCAGTGACTTCGGTTCGTCATATCCGGTCCAGGCGATGGTCACCAAGTCTTTTTGAAAGCCACAGAACCAGGCATCGACAAAATTACTGGTCGTGCCGGTTTTTCCGGCTAAATCGGTGCGTCCTAATTGTCTTGCTTTGACGGCGGTGCCGTGATTAATGACATCTTGCATCATACTGGTCATGATAAATGCGTTGCGCGGATCGATGACGCGTTTTGCGCCATTGGTGACCGATACGGGATTGAATTGTTCGATGGCGCTACCCTTTTCATCTTCAATTTTCTTAATGAAATAAGGTGCAATCCGAAAACCGCCGTTGGCAAAAACAGCGTACCCGACCGCCATTTGCATCGGAGTGACCGAACCTGAACCAAGTGCCATCGGTAAATAGGGTGGATGCCGGCTGGCATCGAAACCGAACCGGGTTATGTAATCTTGCGCGTACTGAATGCCGATCGCTTGCAATATCCGGATCGAGACTAAATTTTTTGATTTTGTTAGTGCAGTACGCATGCGCATCGGTCCCTCGAATTTGCCATCGAAATTTTTCGGTTCCCACAATTGACTGCCGGTTTGTGCGGCGCTGAACGAGAGCGGGGCATCGTTGATGATGGTGGCCGGGGTGAAACCCTTTTCGAGTGCAGCGGAATAAACGAAAGGTTTGAAGCTGGAACCCGGCTGCCGCCATGCTTGTGTGACATGATTGAATTGATTTTTATAGAAATCGAATCCGCCGATCAAAGCGCGAATTGCTCCATCGTTGGGATCGATTGAAACAAGTGCTGCTTCAATTTCCGGCAATTGAACGATATGCCATGCATTCTTCTGATTTTTTTGCACACGGATTAGCGCACCAGGGGTAATGTATTTTTTTCCCGGTTCTTTTTTTTCAGTCAAGAATTTCTGTGCGAACTTAAGGCCGTCACCAGTGATTTCAATCACCTCCCCGCCCTTTTTATAAACCTGTACGACACTGGGCTTTGCAGCCAAAACAACGGCTGCATAAATATCGTCGCTGTCATTGATTTCGTCCAGTGCATCGTCCAGTGTTTTTTCCTGGTTGGCGCCGTATTTGGTCAGATCGACATATCCTTCGGGACCTCGGTAACCGCGACGTCTGTCGTACTCGATCACATTCTTGCGCAACGCCTGATAGGCTGCTTCCTGATCCAATTGGCGCAATGTCGTGTAGACTTTGATACCTTTGTCATAGGTTTCTTCCTGGTAACGATCGTAGATTACTTGACGAACCATTTCAGCAACATACTCGGCACGCATGGCAAAAGCCGTCGATTGTTTCTTCACGGGGACGGGTTGTTTTTCCAATTCGCTCAATTCTTCACTGGAGATGTAATTCAGTTTATGGAGCCGGCCCAATACATAAAGTTGCCGGTTTTTAGCCCGTTTGGGATTACTGATAGGGTTGTAGCTTGAAGGTGCTTTGGGTAGTCCGGCCAGCATGGCGGCTTCGGCAATATTGATCTCTTGCAGCGATTTGCCGAAGTATGTGTTTGCGGCTGCTGCAAAACCATAACTGCGATGCCCGAGATAAATTTGATTGACATACAGCTCTAAGATTTTGTCTTTGCTGAGACTGTGTTCAATTTTGAACGCCAGCAGCGCTTCACTGAGTTTCCGGGTGATTGTTTTTTCCCGGGTCAGAAAAAAATTGCGCGCAACCTGCATGGTGATCGTGCTGGCGCCTTGGCGCACACTACCCGCAGAAAAATTGGAATAAGCGGCACGCAGCACCCCCAGATAATCAACACCGCCGTGCTCATAAAAGCGGTCATCCTCCGCTGCGAGAATTGCTTGTTTGAGATGTTCCGGTACTTCGGAAATACTGACCACATTCCGGCGCTCCGCGCCAAACTCGCCGATCAGCAGACCTTCATCGCTATAGATGCGCAACGGTATTTTGGGACGATAATCGGTCAGTGTATCGAGTGACGGCAAATTGGAATAGATAACCAAGCCGGCAAAGCCTGCCAGCAACACACCAATCAAACCTAAAGCGGACAATGTGATAAAAAAATAGTACAACCAGCGAGCAAACATGGATAATTAAGCAATGAAACGGTTAAAATACAAAATTATAGGGGGTGTATTTATTGTTTTTCTTTGAATAGGATGTTCCGGATTATGTCAGAATCAGTAATAGCTTTTTCAGTCCACTGAATAAATATAGATTTATTCAGATGAAAAGTAAGTTTATGTACTAAACTAATTTATGCCATGCGCGAGTATCGCTTCTAACTGAACAATGTTCAAGGGAAATTTTGATATCAATTTAGACTTCCTGAAGTTGAAGTCGCCATCACTGATCGGTGTGGATATTAGCTCCTCATCGGTAAAGATGGTGGAGTTGTCAATGGCCGGGAAAGGCAGTCAGGCCTACCGTATCGAGCGTTATGTCATCGAATCCTTACCGGCAGACGCTGTGCAGGACGGTGCAATTGCCGATATGGAAGCGGTCACTGAAAGTTTGCAGCGCAGCTGGAAGCGCATGGGCACGCGCCAGAAAAACGTGGCATTGGCGCTGCCTGCAACGGATGTGATTACCAAGAAAATTGTGGTGCCGGCCGGGCAGCGCGAGGAAGATCTGGTTTTTCAAGTGGAAAATGAGGCTAGTCAATATATTCCTTTTCCCTTGGATGAAGTGGATCTGGATTTTCAAGTTACCCGGCCCGTTGCGGATAATCCGGACGAAGTGGAAGTTCTCATTGCGGCTTCGCGCAAAGAAAAAGTGGAAGATCGTGTGGCTGCTGCGCTGGCGGCTGGTCTTAAAACAGTTGTCATGGATGTTGAACCCTACGCGGCGCAGACCGCGTTTGAATTAACACTGAATCAACTGCCGGACGGCGGGAAAGACCGGGTGATAGCGCTCGTCGATATTGGCGCGACCGTCATGAAAGTGAACGTGCTGCTGAATGGCGAGTCGTTATACACGCGCGATCAGCATTTTGGCGGCGATCAGCTGACCCAGGAGATCCATAATCAATTCAATCTGTCCCTGGAAGAATCGGAAACCGCCAAACGCGGCGGCAATCTGCCGGGAAATTACCAAGCGGAAGTATTGCAACCCTTTTGCGAGACGTTGGCGATCGAAGTCATGCGCGCCATTCAGTTTTTCTACACTTCGACGCAATATACCGAGGTTAATTATATTTTTATCGCCGGCGGATGCGCCGTTATCCCCGGACTGGACGCCATCATCGCAGCACGCACTCAGGTCAGCACACTCGTTGTGAATCCTTTCGCTAGTATGGAGCTATCGAGCCGCATCATTTCGCGCCAACTGAAGCAGGATGCGCCTTCTCTATTAATTGCTTGTGGTCTGGCGTTGCGCAGTTTCGATCCGTCATGATCCGCATCAATCTACTGCCTCATCGCGAGCTGAAGCGTAAAGCCCGGCAACAACAGATTGCGATTCTGGCCGGCGTGGTGAGTTTTCTGGGAATCCTGGTGGTCTGGGGCGTTTATACCTTCATCGCGGGCAATATAGAGTATCAGAATGCCCGCAATCAATTTTTGCAGAGTCGCATTGCCGTTTTGGATGGTGAGATTGCCGAGATCCGCAATATAAAGTCGCAAACTCAGGAATTGCTTGCACGCAAGCATGTTGTCGAAACATTACAGAATAGCCGCTCCGAAGTGGTGCATTTGCTGGATCAGCTAGCGCGATTGCTTCCCGACGGCGTGTATTTGCAAAGCGTTAAGCAGAACGATCAGAACATTACCCTTGTCGGGTATGCGCAATCCAACGCCTGGATATCGATGTTGATGCGTAATCTGGAATCATCACCCTGGCTTGAATCACCGCTGTTAATAGAAATTAAGGCAATGACGGTCAATAACATCCGCCAGAATGAATTCAACATGAGAATAAAACTGAGGCGGACATCGATTGATGATGCACAGAAACAGCTTGCCAATCCCCCTGGAAAATCGTAAGGCTACGGTATGAATGATCTACTCATTGAATTGCGTCAGCTTGATATCAATCAAGCGGGAAATTGGCCGGTGCCGATTAAAATCGGCGCTTTGGTCATTTTATTCATTGCCATCATTATTGCAGGCCATTTTTTGGTGTGGCAAGAACAGACCGATATGCTGGAAAAGATACGGGCGGAAGAAGAAACATTAAAAAATACTTATTTGATTAAAAAAAGAAGCGCGGTTAATTTGCCGGCACTGCGCGTGCAACTGGAAGAAATAGAACAATCGCTGAGTGCCATGCTGAAGCAGCTTCCTGATAAATCGGAAATGGAAGCATTGTTGATCGATATCAATCAGGCAGGTTTGGGCAGAGGGTTGCAGTTCGAATTATTCAAGCCGGCCGAAAAGGAAACGATCAACGCATTTTATGCCGAACTTCCGGTTTCCATCCGGGTAACTGGCGGTTACCACGATATTGGTGCCTTTGCCAGCGATGTTGCACGACTGTCGCGGATTGTTACGTTAAATGACATCACGATCGCGCCGGGCACGGATGGAAAATTAGTATTGGATGCAATCGCAAAGACATTCCGTTATCTGGATGAAGAAGAAATGGCCAAGCAAGCGAAAGGTAAATAAATGATGATCGGAAATCGATGCCTGCTGATGTTGCTTGCGATACCCTTGACGATGCTGACTGCTTGTGGTCAAAACGACTTTAGTGATCTGGAAGCCTTCGTTCAAAGTGCCGGCGAAGGTTTGCATGGTCAGATCGATCCGTTACCTGAAATCAGACCGCATCAATATTTTACCTATCAGGCTTTTGATATCTCCAGCCCTTTTGTACCGCGGAAAAATGATCATGTGCAAACAGTCGGCAACGGAATTCAGCCGGACTTGACGCGACATAAGGAAGTGCTGGAATCCTATCCGCTGGAAAGCCTGCTGATGGTCGGCACATTGCAGCAGCGTGATAAGATTTTTGCCGTGATTAAATCACCGGACGGTACCTTGTACCGTGTACAAGTCGGTAATTATCTAGGGCAGAATTTCGGAAAAATTAACCATATATCGGAATCGGAAGTTCAACTACTGGAGATTGTGCAAGATGGCGTAAATGAATGGACTGAGAAAACAAGCGCACTTATGCTGAAAAATTAAAATAAAACAACCCTGAAGCTACCAATAATGATGAAAAGATCTGGTCTCAACATCGTATTAGCAGCATTGTTGATTTGTTTTGCGACCGTGGTTCTTGCACAACAAACGATAACTGCGGAAGCATCGCCTAATAGTAATAGTATCCGTTCCATCGATATCTCCACATTCCAGAATGGCGAAGTCATCGCCAAGCTTACTTTGGACCGGCCGTTACCGGTACTGCCGGCGGGTGTTGTGCTGGATAATCCGCATCGCATTTATTTTGACCTTCATCAGGTTACCAACGGCTTGGGCAAGAATGTACAGGAAGCCGCCGAAGGTGACTTGCGCAGCATCAACATCGTGCAGGTCGGGGATCGCACCCGGCTGGTGTTGAATTTGGCGAGACTCATGCGGCACGATATCAGCACGCAAGACAATATCCTGTTTATCAAACTGGTCAGTGTGCAAGAGAGTCCGGTTGCGGCTTCGGTGGTACGGTTCGCGGAAGAGACGCCGAACCAGCAAATGAACAGTTTGCAGGATATTGATTTCCGCCGCGGCGCGAGCGGAGAAGGGCGGATAGAGGTTGATATGACAAAACCCGGCGCCAGCGTCGATGTGCAACTGCAAAACAACGATATTTTCGTCGAATTCGTCGATACCGTGCTACCCGGTAGCCTGAAAAGGCGTTTTGATGTCGTCGACTTTGCAACACCCGTTCATACCATCGAAACCTCGAAGAAAGGCAATAATGTTCGCATGCATGTCAAAGCAGGCGGTCGATGGGAACATTCGGCACGCCAATCCGGCGCCCGGTTTGTTCTGGAAGTCCGGGCATTGAGCGATGACGAAGAAGAACAAGCAAAAAAGAAGCGCGCCAACGGCGGTTATACCGGTGAGCGGTTATCGCTCAATTTTCAGGACGTGGAAGTGCGCGCGGTGTTGCAAGTCATCGCCGATTTTACCAATCTGAATATCATTGCCAGTGATTCCGTTGCGGGCAATCTTACGCTGCGGCTAAAAGATGTGCCGTGGGATCATGCGCTGGACATCGTGCTGCAAGCGCACGGATTGGATAAGCGTCAGACCGGCAATGTCATTTTTGTCGCGCCGCGCAAGGAAATGGCCGATCGGGAATTGCTCGATGTGGAAGCGAAAATGCAAATTGCCGATATGGAGCCGCTGCGCTCCGAAATTTTTCGCCTGAATCACCGCCGGGTCAACTCGATGTCGTTCGAAAGCATGCTCAGCAAACGGGGCACACTCAATCTGGATGACATCAGCAATACCGTCACGGTTACCGATATTCCGTCCAGATTGGAAGAAATCCGAAAGCGGATTCAGAAACTGGATGTTTTTGAGCGGCAAGTCATGATCGAAGCGCGTATTGTCGAGGCGACGGATCAATTCAGTCGGAATCTGGGGGCGCGTTTCGGGATTCAGAACGCAAACAATCTGGGAGGTTATGGACTCGGCATTTCGGGCAATTTGGCTAACTCGAGCACACTCGCTGGCGGAGGATCGGCATCGGGAGGAGATAATCTTAATGTGAATCTGCCCGCAGCGGCAGCGACCGGTTTACTGGGCGGTCCCGCTGCGCTGGGTTTGAGTTTGCTGAAGATTAACAATAACCGGCTCATTAATCTCGAGTTATCCGCTTTGGAGACCGATCAGAGAGGGCGAATCATCGCGAGTCCGCGCGTGGTTACCGCACATGGCGTGGAAGCGATTATCGAACAGGGCGACCGGGTGCCGTACCAACAAGCAACCAGCAGCGGCGCAACCAGTATCCGTTTCATGGATGCCACGTTGCGGCTGAAAGTTAAACCGCTAATCACCTACAATGGCCAGATCGATATGGAATTGAACGTCAATCAGGACAAAATCGGCACGCCGATTAATCAGTTCCTGCCGCCGCCGATTAATACTAAATCGGTGACGACCAAGATTCTCGTCGAAAATGGCGGGACTGTTGTCATCGGCGGTATTTTCGATCGCACCGAGAACGAAGTGGTGAACAAGGTGCCGATGCTGGGCGATATTCCGGTACTAGGGTATGTTTTCCGTAATACCACGAAAGTGGACAACAAACGCGAACTGCTGATTTTCGTGACGCCACGGATTTTGAGTGAGAATCTCAATTTGCAGTAATTACAAGCTATTGTCCAGATGGAAATCCCATTTGCCGCCATGCTTCATAAACCACGACGGCAACGGCATTGGATAGATTCAAACTGCGGCTGGTTGCCACCATCGGCACCCGGAGACGGTGCGGTTCCGGAAAAGTCTCCATGAGATGAGCAGGCAGGCCGCAGCTCTCCGAGCCAAACAGAAACACATCTCCCTCGGCGTACGCCACCTGGTCGTAACGCTGTTTTCCTTTCGTTGTGATCGCAAACAGGCGGCGTCCTTGCAGGCTCTGATGGCACGCCGCCCAGTTCTCATGCACTTGAATGGAAGTAAATTCATGGTAATCCAGACCGGCGCGGATTAGTTGTTTATCCTGCAGCGGAAAACCGAGCGGCTTGACCAAATGAAGCTGTGTGCCGGTATTGGCGCACAGGCGGATGATGTTGCCCGTGTTGGGCGGAATTTCCGGTTGATGCAAGACGATATGAAACATGCGGTGATTTAAAAAGTATAAGGGCCTATGGATGGATTTCCGGCAGGGTTCTGGCGATAACCCAGTTGCTGATTTCAGTAGCACCCCGGCGGCGCAATACTTGCGCCAATTCATTAAGTGTCGCGCCAGTGGTCATGACGTCGTCGACGATCGCAACATGTTTGCCGGATACATCTATTCTACAACTAAAAGCCCGGCGGATATTTTTCTGCCGCTCTTTCCACGGCAATCCGGTTTGCGGCAAGGTATGCTTGATGCGGCTGCAACCGTCCGGCAGCAAGGCAATACCCGTTTGTTTCGCGATCGTGCGGCCGATTTCCATCGCCTGATTGAATCCGCGCTCGCGTAGCCGGATCGGATGCAGCGGCATCGGTACGATGACATCGGGCATCGTTTCCATTGTTTTCAGCCGGGCGATGAAAAGATTGGCAAGAACCGGTGCGATAGCCAGATTGGTTTGATATTTTAACGCATGGATCAGCGCGTCGGCAGGAAAGGTATAACGCAGTGCCGCCAGCGTGCGTGTGAATGCCGGCGGTTTCTTCAGGCAGTTACCGCAGATTTCGTTGGTCGGTACCGGCCACAGGCAAACAGGACAATGACTGGCAGGCAGTTGCGGCAAATCGCGGTAACAGGCTGGACAAAAATCCCCGCCGGCGATTGCACCACACAGCAAGCAGCTTTTCTGAGTTCGGGTAGGCATCGTATTTAATCCATTGCGTAAAAATCGTCGGTGGTAAAATAAGCGGCACTGACACCATTCTTGATCATCGAAGGCTATCGGCAAACGGCGCGATCGCTATAGCAATTAAACTGAACAATAGGTAAATGAATATGAACTGGGATGCACCAACAAACAGCGAAATACAAAACGAACTGAGAAGTAAAACCGGAAAATCGCAAGATGCAGCAGTTTGGAGCGTAGCGGACATTGAAGCGTTGTTGAATGCACCGTTTAACGACCTGCTTTTCCAAGCGCAAACGGTGCATCGCCAATATCACGATGCCAACGGTGTGCAGTTATCGACGCTGATTTCGGTCAAAACCGGCGGCTGTCCCGAGGATTGCGGTTATTGTCCGCAAGCCGCGCGTTATCACACCGGTGTCGAAAATCAGGACATGTTGTCGCTGAACGAGGTAGTCACTGCCGCCTCGGCAGCCAAGGCCAAAGGCGCTTCGCGATTCTGTATGGGGGCGGCATGGCGTGGCCCGAAACAGCGCGACATCGAAAAAATGACCGAGATGGTGCGTGCGGTCAAATCGCTCGGCATGGAAACCTGTGCCACCCTGGGTTTGTTGAAACCGGGCCAGGCGCAGCAGCTCGGCGAAGCCGGTCTGGATTACTACAATCACAATCTTGATACGGCACCCGAATATTATGAAGAAATCATTACCACGCGGCAGTATCAGGATCGTCTGAATACGTTGCAGGAAGTGCGTGACGCCGGCATCAACGTGTGCTGCGGCGGTATCGTCGGCATGGGCGAAACACGCCGTTCGCGCGCCGGACTGATCGCACAACTGGCGAACCTCAATCCCTACCCGGAATCGGTGCCGATCAATCACCTGGTGCAGGTCAAAGGCACACCACTGTATGGCACTGAAGAACTGGATCCGCTCGAATTCGTGCGCACCATCGCCGCAGCGAGGATCACCATGCCGAAAGCCATGGTGCGGCTATCCGCGGGCCGTCAGGAAATGTCCGATGCGGTACAGGCGCTGTGTTTTCTCGCTGGGGCCAATTCAATTTTCTACGGCGACAAGTTGTTGACTACATCGAATCCGGAAACCGATCGCGACCGGGTGCTGCTGGATAAGCTGGGATTACGCGCATTGTCGTAAATGTTTTCCGGTCTGACCGAGCAACTGCGCAACCGTGAACAGCAGGGGTTGCGGCGAGTAAGGCAAGTCGTCGACAGCCCGCAGGCGAGCCATATTGCGGTCGGCGGGCAGGATTATCTGGCGTTCAGCAGCAACGATTATCTCGGACTGGCCAATCATTCGGCATTGATTCAAGCGGTGTGCGAAGGCGCGCGGCGCTACGGCGTCGGCGCCGGTGCGTCGCACCTGGTCAATGGACATTCGGCGGCTCATCATCAGTTCGAAGAAGCGGCGGCGGCATTCACCGGTTTTCCGCAAGCGCTGTTGTTTTCCACCGGTTACATGGCGAATACCGGTGTGGTGACTGCGCTGGCCGGGCGTGACGATGCCGTTTTTGCCGACAAACTCAATCATGCGTCGCTGAACGATGCGGCGCTGTTATCGCGCGCTAAGTTCATCCGTTATCCGCATCTCAATCTAGTGGTGCTGGAGAAGCGGCTGGCGGCGACTGAGGCGCGGTGCAAGCTGGTGATTTCCGATGCGGTCTTCAGTATGGAAGGCGACATTGCGCCGATTGCGCAACTGATCGCTTTATGCGAACGCTATGATGCGCTGCTGTTGCTTGACGATGCGCATGGTTTCGGCGTGCTCGGGCGGCAAGGACGCGGCAGCTTGCATACGACGCCGGAGCTTGCCGCACATTCGCCGCGTGTGGTGTATATGGCCACGCTCGGCAAGGCGGCCGGGGTGTTCGGCGCGTTTGTCGCGGCGCAACCGGAGGTGATCGAAACTTTAATTCAGTCGGCGCGCAGTTATATTTATACCACCGCCACACCAGCGGCTTTGTCGCACGCATTGCTGACAAGTTTACAGCTGATCGAACAGGACGAATGGCGGCGCGAGGCATTGGCGCAGCATATTGCACAACTGAAACAAGGTTTGCAGTCATTGCCGTGGAAACCGTTGCCATCGAACACGCCAATTCAGCCGCTGCTGATCGGCGATAGCGCTGAAGCCGTGCGCATCAGCCAGGGATTGCGCGAACGCGGCATACTGGTTCCGGCGATCCGTCCACCGACCGTACCGCAAGGGACGGCGCGCTTGCGTATTTCATTGTCCGCTGCGCATCAACCGCAAGACATCGTACGATTGATCGATGCTTTGAATGAATTGGCGGCTCAATCATGACCGCACTGCATATTGAAACGTCCGGGCAGGGTCCCGATCTCGTGCTGCTACACGGTTGGGCGATGCACAGTGGTATCTGGGGCAGCGTACGCGATGCGCTGGCGCAACATTTCCGTTTGTATCTGGTCGATCTGCCCGGGCACGGTTTGAGTCCGGCGTGCGAGCCGGGAACGCTCGAACATCTGACCGAGATCATCGCCGCTATCCTGCCGGAACGTTGCCTGCTCGGCGGTTGGTCGCTAGGCGGGCAGATTGCGATGCAATTGGCATTGCGCCAGCCGGAGCGAATTGAGAAATTGATTTTGATTTCGACCACGCCCTGTTTTGCCTGGCAAAACGATTGGCCATCCGGTATGGATCGCAAATTGCTGCAACTGTTTCTAGAGAATCTGAAACTGAATTACGCCACGACGATCAACCGCTTCCTAACACTGCAAATGAGCGGTGATCGCGATGCGGGCAAAATTCTGTCACAACTGCGCAAAAGTTTTTTTCAGCGCGCCGAGCCCGATCCGGCAGCGCTGGAGAAAGGATTGAAGATATTACAGCACAGCGATTTGCGCGACTGTGTCGGTGATATCCGTCAACCGGTTTTGATCATGCATGGTGACAATGACGTGATTACACACCCGGCGGCAGCTGGCTGGATGCACCAGCAATTGCCGCAGTCGCAATATGTGAAGTTTGAACACTGCGGCCATGCGCCGTTTTTATCGTACCCCGAACAATTTGTAGCACATCTTAATGATTTCAGAACAAATTCTTGACAAGAAACAACTGCGCGCCTCGTTTGAACGCGCCGCCAGCAGCTATGACCAGGCGGCGGTGTTGCAGCGCGAGATCAGCAACCGCATGCTGGCGCGCCTGGAATATATCAAATACCAGCCGGATGTGATTCTCGATGCCGGCAGCGGCACCGGTTACGGCACGCAGCAATTGGCTAAACGCTATCCACAAAGCCGTTTGATCGCATTCGATATCGCCTGGACGATGCTCACGCACGCGCGCCCGAACACCGCTTGGTGGCAACGTTTGCTGCCGTTGCAGCAGCGCGGTGACTACGTATGCGGCGATATCGAGCAACTGCCGTTCAAGAACGAAAGCGTCGGTCTGATCTGGTCGAACCTTGCGCTGCAATGGTGCAACGACCTGGATCGCACCTTTGCTGAAATGCATCGCATACTGCGCGCCGACGGGCTACTGATGTTCAGCACCTTCGGTCCGGATACGCTGAAGGAATTGCGCCAGTCGTTCGCGCATATCGACGGCTACCAGCACGTCAACCGCTTCGTCGACATGCACGACATCGGCGATCTGCTGCTGAACAACCGTTTTTCCACCCCGGTGATGGATATGGAATACATCACGCTGACGTACGACGACGTGATCGGCGTTATGCGCGATCTCAAAGCCATCGGCGCGCATAACGTGACGCAGGGGCGGCGGCAGGGGTTGATGGGTAAGCGTCAGTGGCGGCAGGCACTCGATGCCTATGAAACCCTGCGCCGCGACGGCAAGCTGCCAGCCACATTTGAAGTGGTGTACGGACATGCCTGGAAACCTTTCGACCCGCGTTCGATTCTGACGCCGGAAACCCGGCGGCAATTGGGGCTGCCGCCTTAATATGGCGCAAGGCTACTTCGTTACCGGCACCGATACCGGCGCCGGTAAAACTACCGTCAGTTGCGCGCTGTTACGGGCTTTTGCCGCGCAAGGCAAAAAGGTTGTGGGCATGAAGCCGGTAGTGGCCGGTAGTGAAAACGGCCGCTGGCACGATGTCGAGCAACTGATCGCCGCCAGCAACATCAGCGCCGCGCGCCAACACGTCAACCCCTACGCTTTCGATCCCCCGGTCTCACCGCATATCGCCGCGCAACAAGCCGGTGTCGACATCGATCTTGCCGTCATTCAACACGCTTACCAAGCGCTCAGCAGTCAGGCGGATATCGTCATCGTCGAAGGCGCAGGCGGTTTCCTGGTGCCGTTCAATGCGCAGCAAACCGGCGCCGATCTGGCGCGCGCGTTAAATCTTCCGGTGATTTTGGTGGTCGGTATGCGCCTCGGTTGTCTGAATCACGCCTTGCTGACCGCGCAAGCGATCCGCGCTGCCGGTTTGCCGTTGGCGGGTTGGGTGGCGAATGGTATCGATCAGCAGATGCGGGTGCTGGAAGAAAATATTGCGATGTTGAAGCAGCGGCTGGAGGGGCCGTTGCTGGGAGTAAATCCGTTTACCGATGGAACGGAAAGTCAACAACCGTCCGGTTTGCTGAATATCCTCAAGCTAGAGGCAAATAATTGCTTGTAAAACAATATTCTAATCGGCACTTGATTCAATCGGAAAAACGGAGAATACTTGACAACCGCTTGCAAACGGTTCGATAAGTTTTGATCGTTTCGTTGCAGTGGGAGTATAAAGCCGATGACGCTTACTATCTGCTTTAGCAGGCGCGCATTGGGAGCAAAACAGATGAAGTGTCTTATTATTTTCAGATGTTTTGCTCATGCTCTGAATTTGAGTGCCAATGTTGTTGCCGCTGGCTTCTAAATTGGCTCGATCGATAATAAAAAAAGGAACAATACTATGTTACATACGCTTACTCATACAGTTGTACGTCTAGCCGCTGCTTTGATGATTACCGGGGGCGTCAGCTTGTCGGCTTATGCATTCCCAATTGCTGCGCCTGGTACAGAAGGACTTAAAGTATTTGCCACGGGCGGGGAAATCATCGCAACCTATGAAGGAAACTCGGCTGCATTCAGCAACGATCTATACCTGGGTTCTACTTTTATTTTTAATAACCACACCACACCGGTCGGCACTTCAGTAAGTTTAGGGACTTTCGCCGCAGGAACTGAGTTGCTGTTTCGTATGCATGTCAACAATACCGGCGATGACTTCTTTACCGGACCGGACAGTCTGAATCCCGACGGTCACGAGCACGCCCGGGTACAATCCGACTGGCTTCCGCATACAACGCTGGTCAGCTTCGAAGATCTTTATAACGGACCATTTGACTACAACGATTTAAGTTTCTCATTCACCAACACGGTAGCTGCTGTGCCTGAGCCGGAAACCTATGCCATGTTACTGGCAGGATTGGGGTTGATAGGCTATTTTGCGCGTCGCAGGAAACAAAATAGCTAGAATAACAAACTGATCTAATTGAGATAGCCCCGTTAAAGTAACGGGGTTATTTTTTAATGACACTGCAAAATGGTTTATGTCTCAAAATACCCCGCAAAACTGGTCCCGCCATGTCACCGAAACCAGCGACGCTCTCGATCTCGAGCCCGGTGTTTTTACTTGGAACGATCCGTATGAAATCGCATTGTCGTTGAAGCATTCCGCCGATAGTAGCGAGCGGCGCAAGGCGGAGCCGTTTGTGTCGGCGATGTCGATGCTGAATTTTTACATCAACCGGGCGGGGAAGCATTTGTCTGCGCAGCAGCGCGAGGTGCTGGAAAAGACCAAGGATGAGCTGCGCGCATTGTATGGAAAGCCGCGCCACGGTGGCTAATTTACTGCTCCTGCGGCGGTCGCGTAGCTTTTTTTGATTCAGCCTGTCACAATCTGCAATTTCTTTTCGCCATCATTTGTTAATCCGTTCATCTTTTTGCCTATGAGTTACCTCGATTTAACCGACCATCAATTGAATCCCATCAGTCATTGGGAGCGGCCGCTGGATACGGCGAGCATCCCGCTGGCACGCGATCTGGCGCTATTCGATCAGAACGGTTACGACCTGACCGATCTCGAACAGCGCTATGCCGAAGCCAACGGGACGCAAGCACATTCGCACCGGGAGCACCATCATGCATTGAAAGCGCCGTGGTTCACGCAACCGGACCGGGTCGAAGGCGCGGTGCTGAATCACAGTTTGCTGTTTGAGCGCAAAGGGTATGCCGGGGAAGCGTTGCAACAATTGCAGCACTGGGCGAAAGCCAATCCGCTGATCTACAAGATCATCCGCATCCGTCCGAAATGGGGACTCGATTTTAGCATCGACTACGCCGACCGCGGCGGCAATGTATTCGAAGTGCTGCACTGGGAATACGACGGTTTCGACTACGCCGAAGTCGAAGACCGCAAGCAGGAACTGGAACCGAGATTCGCCGCCATCGACTGGGACGATGCCGCCGCCAGCATCTTGAAACAAAAAGACCAATGGCACCATCTCGACTTCTTCGCGCAAAGCGACTGGAAGTGTAGCTACTTCGGCATCGTCAAGGAACGCTTCAAAATGGTGATTTGGGAGTAGAAGCCTGTTGAGTCGGCGATGAAAGATTGCCGGCGTTGTAATGACGCGTTCTTGTTAATTCAGAGTCGATAATGACACCCCCAAAAATAGTACAACTCGCCTATAAAAAAAGTAGAACCGCTCTATGGTTCCCAAATATAATGCAAGGTACTATTTTCTTATGGGATAGTTCTATTAATCATTACTTAATGACGTAACTCGCCGGAGGGCATCATGACAAAAAAAATCAAATTGGCAAGTGCAGTTGTAGGTTTACTAGGGTTGGCGGTATTGCCGTCGGTTGCATCGGCTGGTTTAAGCGATCATAGTTTTGCTTGGACGCACGGCATCGGCAGCGCGCAATTGGTGCTGAACGGTAGTACGACTTTAACGGCGACCAACCGCGGTTGGGTTGATGAATTTGGTGTTAACAATTTCGGCAGCGCGACAGGAAACTATATCGTAGGGACTTGCGGTTCGTCCGATTCGTGCAGTGGAAGCGACACGTTCGCAAATAACTACTTTGCATTCGATCTTCATGGAATTACCGGCGCTACCAGCGCGGTGTTGAATTTGTATCAACCGGCAGTCGGCGAGAATGGCGGCGCGGATGGCGGTTTTCTGAGCCAATCGGCTGCATTGGTGTATACCTTGTTCGATGTTTCGGGTAACCCTTTAACCGATTCCGGTCTTGGAATTTTTGGTGATCTGGCATCCGGTGTTTCTTACGCTTCGATTGCGATTGGTTCATCGAGCAATGGCAATATCGTATCGATTCCACTGAACGCAGCAGCTGTTTCTGCAATCAATGGCACAGACACTTTCTTTATCGGCGGCACAATCAGTCCGGTGCCTGAACCTGCCACTTACGGCATGTTGTTAGCTGGTTTGGGATTGCTGGGATTCACGGTTCGCCGTAGAAATCAGGCAGCTTAATTTTCAATCGGATGCTGCTGGAGAAGTCTGGTGGCATCCATCAAGGTATCTGCATCACATCAGGTATATTTCAAACCGGCCGTTGACCAATGACCCAGTCAGCCGCAACCGCAAAAAACACTGATCGAATAGCCAGAAATGGCTAATTCTTTTTGCTTTTATTGAAGAAAAAGTTCCGCCAAGGATATTTTTATCCGGACTGAACTAATCGAAAACAATGCACTCATACATCGCTTTCGATTTTTCAAAGCCGAGCAAGAAGAAATGTTCTACAAAGAGGCTCTTAGTCTTATCGCCATCGTGATCACGTTTGCTGCGTTCATTCCCTACATCCGGGAAATTTTCCGTGGATCGGTCAAGCCGCATATTTTTTCCTGGGTGATTTGGGGTGCGACCACGCTGCTGATTTTTCTGGCGCAACTGGAAGACAATGGCGGAGCGGGTACGTGGCCGATCGGGGTGTCAGCGACCATCACGATATTCATCGCTTATCTGGCCTACACGAAGCGCGCGGACGTGACTATTACGCGCACCGACTGGTTGTTTTTTGCTACGGCACTGTTGTCGCTGCCGCTGTGGTACTGGACATCCGATCCGCTGTGGGCGGTGGTGTTGCTGACCGCGATCGATGTCGCCGGATTTGGTCCGACGGTCCGAAAAGCGTATCAATTTCCGTATTCGGAATCTTTGCTGTTTTTCGCCTTGTTTACGTTGCGCAATGTGCTGGTGATGCTGGCGCTGGAGAATCTTTCCGTGACTACGCTGTTGTTCCCGGCTGTGATGCTGGTGATTTGCGTATTCATGATTACCATGATCGCTTATCGCAGACGGGTTGTGGTAGCGTAATACGCTGCGCATTGGAATCCGCCGCGCAACACCGGTCACCCCGGTTGCGCTAAACTGCGCCGTTGATTGAAACAATCCCACATTTAAAGAGGAGCGGCAATGGCTTATAAGGAGTACAAAGTGCTGTACGTGACGGAAGGCGGATTGGGGACGATTATTCTGGGCGCTTCCGGAATTCCGGTCAAACGCCTGGAAGCGACGCTCAATAAGGAAGCGGCGGATGGCTGGACATTGGTGTTTCAGTTTGTTGAGCAGAAGCGGTTTTTATTGTTCTGGAGGCGGGAAGCGGTGATCATCACGCTGGCGCGCTGAACTCTAAAACGGGTGGCACATGAGCATCGCGAGGAAAAGCAAGGAAACCATCCAGGAGGATGAGGAGCGCATCAGAAGATGGGTGCGCGAATTGCCGGACGATAAGCGGTTGCAATTTTTCCAACAAACCGAACAAGCGCTGAAAGATCCAGATACGTATGCGGTGCTGAATTATTTGTTCATTGCCGGACTGCATCATTTTTATCTGGGAAAATGGCTGCGCGGCTGCATTAATCTGAGTGTTTTTATTACCGGTGCGGTTTTATTGTTCACCAATCTCACCGGTATCGGTTTGCTGCTGCTGATTGGAGTCACCGTGATCGAACTGAAGGATTTGTTTTATTCGCAGCTCGTGGTTCAGGATTACAATAACGGCGTGATGGAAAAAATTTACCACAGCCTGACCGGAAACTGAGCAAACCGGAGCCGAATTGTGTTTCCGCACATTTCAGCCGGGCATTTAAAAATAACCACCTCATTGTCGAGCACATTATGCACAAATGGCTGCGTTTAATCTTATCCGGGTTGGTTCTGGTGCCGTTGCTCGTATCCGTTTCTAGTGCCAATGCCGAGAAACTGTGGAATTGGCATTATGCGGGCAGCAAAATATCGGCCAGCGGAACATTTTCGACTACCGAGACCGCGGATGATCAGGGTTATTATCAAATTCTCAGTATTGCCGGGCATCGCAATGGCGAACGCATCACCGGTCTGCATCCGACCGGCAAATGGATTCCTGGGAACGAGCCGTTTACGCTGGACAATTTAGTCCGTATCGATGCACAAGGACAGATCACACCGAAGGGATTCGGTTTCGCCACAGCCTCGGGCAACTACATCAATACTTTTTACGCCAGTTTCCTAGCCACGCCGGTGTACATGGAAGTGTTTGTCACGCCAACCACTTATAGCGAACTGCCAGTCAAATTTACTGCCACACCGTTTACCGAGCCGGAAATCACGCTGGATACGCCGGCCGGTGAGCCGGGAAAAATGGATGATTAAGGAATTCCGCAGCGCATGAAAAAACTATTTTTACTCGTACTAACCATACTGCTGATCGCATGTGCAACACCGGTTCACAACGATTTTGAGGGGCAGCGGAAGAAATGGCGGGAAGCGGATATCACGCACTACCGTTTTGAGTTGAACTTGATTTGTTTCTGCCCGTTCCGCCATCGCATGCCGTTGCAGATCGAAGTGCTGAACGGGCAGGCTGTCGTGATGAAAGATAATGCCGGCCACCCAATCATGGCAGCGGACAGCGACTATCGGCATTTTTCCCGTTACGCGACGTTCGACCATTTATTTGCCGAGCTGCAATCGAATTTAAGCGGCAAGGCGGATAAGGTCGTGGCCGCTTATCATCCGGGCTACGGCTTTCCAACCCGGATCACCGTCGATCGCATCATAGGTGCCGCGGACGATGAACTGAGTCTGACGGTCTCCGCGTTTGAGCGGCTGCCTTAGTCGCAAGACTGATCCGGGTCGTTCTAGTTAGGGATGTCGCCGGTCTGATTGGCCCAGCCGCTGGCTTGTATTTTGATACCGGTGAATTCATCCAGACTCAAGAAACCGAGACCGGCCAGGATAGATTGAACCGCGGCATGGTCGCCTCGCTCGTCTGCCTCCAGCAACTTGAGCGCCTGGCCCAATCGCCCCTCGCGCGTCATCAAAGCCTGGCACATATCGTCGGAAATACCCAGTTTGTTGACGATCTGCCGCATGTCGATACCCAATAATTCGTCCAGCAGCGACAAGATGCCGACGATAAAAGCCCGTTCCTGGTGATTTTTATCGTGCGGGCGCTCGGCGGCGGCGATCAATTCCATCATCTTGCCGCGCTCCACCGCGCTTTGCATGCGCAGATCGGGCATGCCGTCTTCAGTTGAACCGGAAGTGTACAGCAGCAGTTGTATCCATTTCTGCAATTGCTCGCGCCCCATCAATGTGATCGCATGCTTGATCGAGTTGATTTTGTGCGGCAGATCGCCAGCCACGGAGTTGACCATGCGCATCAGGTGATAGCTCAAGCCGGGCTGGCGCTTGAATTCCTTTTCGATGGCTTCGTGGTCGTGATTGTCCGTTACCAAAGTCAACAACTTCAACAGCGACGGTTTGCCCGGATCGGCGCGTTTGACCGACATTACTTCCGGTTTTGCGAAATAGTAACCCTGAAACATCTGGAATCCCAGTTGCTTGCAGCGCATTTCCTGTTCCCGGCTCTCTACTTTCAGCGCCAGCAGCAAAACCGGCCAGCGTTTCAACGCAGCGACCACTTTTTCCAGCTCGTCCGTTTCGAGCGCCAGTACGTCGACTTTCACGACGCTGACGATCGGCAGTAATTGCTCGATTTTGCTGTCGATCGCGACGATATTATCCAACGCGAATTGATAGCCTTTTTGTTTCAAATCGTTGCACTGCTGCAGAAATTTGGCCGTGATTTGTTCCGGCACACGGACTTCCAACACCACATGCCTGCTGGGCAGCAAACTAATGATGCCGCTCATGATCAAGTCGAGATCGGCGTTGATGAAACCGCGCTGTTGCCCGAGCACATTCTGAATGCCGAAACGGCCATAAGCGTTGACGATCACGTTGGCCGACGCGGATAAATCGTCGGTGACTTTGGCTGCTTCCTGGGTTTCCTCCTGACGGAACAGCAACTCGTACGCGACTAAGTTCTGATTGCGATCCAGAATGGGTTGCCGGCCAAGAAAATAACTTTCCATTGATTCCTCCGCGTTGATCGTTGGGTGCAACTGCTTGTTCGGGTAAATGAAGTTGGAATATACGGTAGGGAGACGACCACCTAAAGCGTGAATAAACGGGGTTTTCCGTTCAGCAGGAGATTTTGTTAAGGAAACGCTGATTAATTCGGCGAACGAGATGAAGCGATAGGTGCATGGAACGCAGCAGCCGAGACATATCGGCAAGATAGAAGAGGGCGCGGGTACCGCGCAACGAAGCGATTCGTTCGTGCAGCCAATTAATCAGCGTTTCCTTAAGAATTCTGCGCTGCATGTAGTACATTACGCTATTTCAAATAAGATTTCTTGTGCTCTTCCATCCTCATCTGCTGAGTATTTTTCCATTGATCGATGTTAAAGATTATTCTTTCTGATTGGCAAGATCGCGTTGTGGCGATGGACAAAGGGATGCTGTTATTTTGCATCCTGTGGGCGGGTATTCTGATTACGCTGAATTACACGCTGAATATTGAAAGCGGCGTCATTCGAGGGTTGGATTCGCGCTTTAGCCAGTGCGCCGCGTTGTTTCTGGTTTATTGCTGTGCGTTTGTGGTTCCGTATGGGTTTGTTGCGCTAGCGCGCAAACAATTGATCACACCGGCACCGATGTTTTTGGTTTTGCTGCTGATCGCACCGGCTTTGTTCGCGGTGAAAGCGACTGTCGCCAGTCCGCTGGAGAATCGGATCGAGGGTGTGTGGGGGGATTATTGGACGATCGTCACGGCGCTGCCGTTTAAATTGCTGGTCGTGCTGGTGCCGTTGATTGTGTTACAGCAGTGGTTTCCAGAGCAACCGTGCTTTTGGGGTCTGACGGTGCGTAATGTGCGCTGGCGGCCGTACGGTTTGATGCTGTTGATCATGGTGCCGCTGATTGCGTATGCCGGGACGCAGCCGGATTTTCTCACGGCGTATCCGCGCTTAAAGCAGATCGCTTTCATCGCGCCGCACACGGAGCATTTCGGCTGGTTTCAGTTGTTGTACGAGGTCAGTTACGGCATCGATTTTGTCACGATTGAACTGTTCTTCCGCGGTTTCCTGATTTTTGCGTTTGCCCGCTATGCCGGACCGGCGGCGATTTTGCCGATGGCGGTTTTTTATTGCAGCATCCATTTCGGTAAACCGCTGCTCGAGTGCATTTCTTCCTTCTTCGGCGGGTTGATTTTGGGTGTTGTCGCGTATCAAACCCGCTCCATCGCCGGAGGTCTGGCGGTGCATCTGGGCATCGCGTGGATGATGGAGGTCAGCGCTTATGCCGGGAATGTAAGGAGCGGATAGATTGCGCGTTACGGCTTGCGGGTTTTGAAGCGATCGGTGGCGCGGATCAGCGCGGCTTGTATGCCCGGTTCCCACGCAGAATGCCCGGCGTCGTCGATGATGATGTATTCCGCTTGCGGCCAGGCGTGATGCAGATCGTCCGCGCTGACGATAGGGCAGACGGCGTCGTAGCGGCCTTGCACGATGGTGGCGGGAATGTTGTGCAGCTTGTGCGCGTTATCCAGCAACGAATTGTCCGGCAAGAAGATATTGTGCATGAAGTAATGTGCTTCCATGCGCGCCAGCCCGAGCGCCACGGTGTCGCTGGCGAAATAGTTGACCGTGGCCGGATTCGGCAGCAAGGTCGAACACGAGCCTTCGTAGGTGCTCCAGGTACGCGCGGCGGGCATGTGAATGGCTGGATCAGGATTCATCAAGCGCTGATAATAGGCGGACAGAATGTCCGTGCGCTCTGCCTCTGAAAGCGGTGCAACCAATTCTCGCCAGGCTTCCGGGAAAAGATTGCGTAGTCCGTACAGAAACCAGTCGATTTCTTGTTTGCGGCACAGGAAAATGCCGCGCAGGATAAAGCCCAGGCAGCGTTCCGGATGCGCCTCGCCGTATGCCAACGCCAGCGTACTGCCCCACGAGCCGCCGAATACCAGCCAGCGTTCGATATCCAGATGCTGGCGCAATGTTTCCAAGTCGCTGATCAAGTGCGGGGTTGTGTTGTCGCGAGTCTCGCCCAGCGGGGTGGAGCGCCCCGCGCCCCTTTGATCGTATACCACGATGCGGTAATATGCCGGATCGAAGAAGCGCCGGTGCGCCGGTGTCGATCCTGCGCCGGGGCCGCCATGGATAAATACCACCGGTGTGCCGGATGGATTGCCGGATTCCTCCCAGTACATAGTGTGAATGTTATCCAAGGCTAGTGCGCCTTGCCGATTGGGTTGGATTTCAGGATAAAGTGCAGCGGGTGAATGATGGTTCATGATATGAGTATAAATGCCGATAATTAATTAGGAAAACATTGTAATAGTTGCCTGCGCAAGCGATCCGCTGTGTTAGGTGGTGCTCGAAAAATTGCCTATCACGATGATAAGTCTCATTTTCTACGCTCCATTCGCCTTGTATTTCAGCGTACCTGCCCAATTATTCAGCGTTCCCTAGGTTTAAGAAAGACGGAAAAACGTGGCAAACATCACAGAGTTCAAATCTTAAATCGATTATAGTTCTTGCTATAGTGCTCGACAGGTTGTTTACTGTATCAATGTCAAAAGGAATATCATATGCCTAATACTATCCTGAGAGAACAAGAAGTTTCCATGTTGCGCGAGGAAATGGAAATATTGATGAAGGAGCGTCAATGCCTGCTGGATGCCACTGGTGCAGCGGCAGTATTTGTGGCCAAGCTGGACAGTTCGATATTGCCGAATTCGGTTTGCCAGGCGGCGAAAATGTTGTCCAGTTCGTTGAATAACTTACCAGAAGAAACCTTAAAGGATGCGCTGGAGAGGGTGAAGTCGGAATTTGCAGTTCGTGCATGAGAAAAAGAAGGAACTAATCACACCCAAGGTTGGGCTTGTTCTGACCGGCGGAGGAGCGCGCGCGGCTTATCAAGTCGGCGTGTTGCGAGCAATCGCCGAGTTATTGCCGGACAAGACCCGTAACCCGTTTCCGATCATTTGCGGTACTTCAGCCGGCGCTATCAACGCCGCCAGTATCGCGGTTTCAGCCAATAATTTTGCCGAGGGTGTCGAACGGCTTGAGGCTGTCTGGTCAAATTTTCATGTTGACCATATTTACCGCTCTGATCTGCTCGGCGTTATTCATAACACGCTGCGCTGCTTGCTTTCCTTGGTATCGAGCGAGTACGGTCAGCATAATCCGATTTCGTTGCTGGATAATTGTCCGCTGGAAGCCTTGCTCAGAAGCCGTTTTTCTTTTCGCGCCATTCAGCACTGTATCCGTTCCGGCTCGCTACACGCATTGGGACTCACTGCGTGGGGATATACTTCGGGACAGTCGGTTACTTTTTATCAAGCGGCGCGAGAAGTGCTGCCGTGGAAGCGAGCACAACGATTGGGTATTCCGGCTGAAATCGGCGTGGAACATTTGATGGCTTCGTCAGCGATACCGTTTATCTTTCCCGCTGTCAAATTAAACCGGGAATATTTCGGCGACGGCTCCATGCGTCAATTGGCGCCTATTAGCCCGGCGCTTCATCTGGGCGCCGAAAAATTGTTGATTATCGGCGTGCGTAAACCTGTAACCGACGAGCCGAGACGCATGAGTGCATCGGGTTATCCGCCTTTTGCGCAGATTGCCGGCCATGCGTTGAACAGCATTTTTGTGGATAGCCTGGATGTCGATTTGGAACGTTTGCTGCGGATCAATGAGACGTTGAAACTGATTCCGCCCGAAGCGCTTAAAGCCAAAAATGTACCGCTGCGTCCGGTCGAATCGATGATGATCGCGCCCAGTGAGGGAATCAACGAGATTGCACAAAAATATGCGTATACATTGCCGTGGATCATGCGTTATTTGTACCGTGCGATTGGCGCGATGGGCCCGAACGGCTCGACATTGCTCAGCTATGTGCTGTTTGAGGTACCCTTCTGCCGCGATTTGATCGAGCTGGGTTATAACGATACGTTGCAGCAAAAAGATGAACTCTTGAAGTTTCTCGAAGTTGAACAGCAGGAATAGCACATTCCTTTGTCATATTCTTATCAGTTGGAAATTTTTGTCAGGAACAAATAAATGGCTTTTGATAGTCCGCAATTCTGGATTGCAGTTTTACAAATCATCGCGATTGATATCGTGCTCGGCGGCGACAATGCCGTTGTGATCGCGCTGGCTTGCCGGCGTTTGCCCGAACAACAGCGTAAGCTGGGTATTTTTTGGGGAGTTTTCGGCGCCATCGCGCTGCGTGTGGTGATGATCTTTTTCGCTTTGAGTCTGCTGACCATGCCTTATCTCAAGATTATCGGTGCCGCGTTATTGGTGTGGATTGGTATTAAATTGCTGCAACCCGAAGCGGAAGGCGCGCATGAGATCGATGCCAGCACGACGTTGATCGGCGCGATCAAGACGATCATTGTGGCGGATGCGGTGATGAGCCTGGACAATGTCATCGCCATCGCCGGCGCTGCCAAGGATGACATCGGTTTGGTGATTTTCGGTTTGATCGTCAGCGTGCCGATCATTGTTTGGGGTAGTCAAATGGTGTTGAAAGTCATGGATCGTTATCCGGTGACGATTGCGATCGGTGCCGGATTACTGGGATGGATCGCCGGGGATATGGCGGTTACCGATGTGGTTACCAAGGATTGGGTCAGCACGCAAGCGAAGTATCTCCAGTGGGTTGCACCGGTTTCGGTTGCCTTGCTGGTGATCGTTGCGGGTAAAGCGCTGGCTGCGCGGAGGCCCGCCAAGACTGAGCCGTTGGAAGATTTGGCTAATGACAAACCGAAGCATTAGATTTACATAAAATATTGAGAGATCGATCATGCTGAAAATTTTATTACCTGTCGATGGTTCTGAATATGCCAATAAAGCGGTAACCGGCTTCATTGCTTTGCTGGACTGGTATAAGGAAAAGCCGGAACTGCATTTGTTGAATGTGCAGTATTCGCTGCGTGGCAATGTGTCATTGTTCATTAACCAGGCGGATATCAAGCAGTATCATCAGGAGGAAGGGCTGAAAGAGTTGCAAAACACACGCGCTTTGCTCGATCAAGCGGGGGTTGTTTATCAATATCACATTGTGGTGGGCGATCCGGCCGAAATGATTGTCCGGTTCGCAAGTGAGAAGCAATTTGACCAGATTGTCATGGGACCGCGCGGAGCGGGCGGTATTCAAGGTTTGTTGCTGGGATCGGTCACCAGCAAAGTGATGCAACTGGCGACAACTCCGGTATTATTGATTAAGTAATGAATTTCCGGAGCGAATCTTTTGAAGCTCAGGATCTTGGGATGTAGCGGAGGGATAGGGAGCGGCGAACAAACCACGGCCATGCTGCTGGACGACGATGTGCTGATCGATGCGGGCACGGGCGTGGGTAATTTGAGTTTGTCCGAAATGATCAAGATAGATCATATTTTAGTCACGCATGCACACTTGGATCATGTTGCATTCATTCCGTTTCTGGTTGATACCGTCGGTTCCATACGTAACAACCCGATAACGATATACGCCATCCAACCTACATTGGATACATTGCGGGAACATCTGTTTAACTGGCACCTCTGGCCGGATTTTACAAAAATTCCCAATGACAATTCCCCTTATATGCGGTACCAAGCATTGTCGCTGGGGGATACTTTTTTTCTTGACGGACGTGCGATTACACCATTGCCGGCCCACCATACCGTTCCCACCGTTGGTTTTCAGTTGGACTCTGGATCTGACAGTCTTGTTTTTTCCGGTGATACGACCACTCATGATGCCTTCTGGATGGCCGTTAATAGGATTGCAAATCTGAAGTATCTGATCATCGAATCCGCTTTCTGTAACCAGAAGAGAGATATCGCGATCAGATCACGGCATTTTTGCCCCAGCTTGCTGGCGGAAGAATTAGTGAAATTGGAGCGGAATGCGGAAATATTCATTACGCACATGAAACCGGGTGAAGCCGATGTCATCATGGATGAGATACATCAGTGCCTGGGGCAATATAATCCGCGCCGGCTTGAGAACAATCAATTATTCGAATTTTAGGAAGCAATGCCATGAGTACAATTGCAACGATACAACCACAAACAGATAGTGCGGGCGGCACAAGTGAATCGGCTTTTTCCAAGCATCTACAGATTGTTGTCAATAAGATTCAAGCAGCCAGCGATGTGGATGAGATCGCGCTGGAAGTTAGTAAGGATATCTGTACGTTACTCAATGCGGACCGGTTTACCATTTATTCGCTGAGTGACGACAAATCTTTTTTTGTCTCAAGGGTTAAAACCGGATTTGATTCTTTCCAGGAGCTGAAACTGCCGCTAACGGAAAACAGTATTATCGGATGTGCTGCCTTGCAAAAGAAAATTATCAATATTGCGGATGTTTACGATAAGAGCGAGTTAAAAAAATATAATCCGTTGCTGGTTTTTTCCAATGAAGTGGACAAACGCACCGGTTATCGCACCAAACAGATGCTGGCGGTGCCGATCCTGAGTACTGACAGCCGCGAGTTGATCGGTATGGTTCAGGTGATTAATAACAGGCGTAATGAACCGTTCACAACCGCAACTGTAGAGAGTGTGGGAGAAATTTGCCGTGCGCTCGCGATGGCGCTTAGGCAGCGTCAGAAACCCGCCCAACTGCTGAAATCAAAATATGATTATCTGATTTTCGATGCGCTGATCTCCGCCGCGGAATTGGAACTGGCCACCCGTTCGGCGCGTAAAAAGGGTTGTGATGTGGAAGATGTATTGATTGAAGAATTTCAGATCAGTTTACCGCTCATCGGTAAAGCGCTAGCTTCATTTTTTCAGGTTAAATACGAGCCTTTCAAGGCCGACCGGATTAAACCAATCGATTTGCTCAGAAATTTAAAAAAAGATTATGTCGAAAGTAATTCCTTGCTGCCGATTGATGATACCAAAGACGGCCTGGTAATACTGACGCTCGATCCCGAGCGGATTAAGTCGCAGCGCATTGCCCATACCATTTTTCCCAAGCATAAAATTATTTACGCGGTTACCACGCAGCATGAATTTAATGCGACGATCGAACAATTCTATGGCGGCGGCACGGATGAGATCGGTACGGGCGATATCAATGAGATGCTGACCAATCTGGGTGTGGAAGACGCTGAAGAGGCAGGCGCCGAGATAGAAGAATCTTCGGCTGCTACCGACAACGAGCTGGTCAAGCTCGTCAATAAGATCATCATCGATGCCTATAAGATGGGTGTGTCGGATATCCATATCGAGCCTTATTCAGGCAAAGAGAAAACCAAGATCCGCTTCCGCAAGGATGGTTCGTTGATGCCTTATATCGAGATTCCGGCGGGCTATCGCAATCCCTTGGTGACACGGATCAAGATCATGTGCGATATGGATATTTCCGAGAAACGCAAGCCGCAGGACGGTAAGATTAAATTCCGGAAGTTTGCGCCATTGGACATCGAATTGCGCGTTGCAACCCTGCCCTCGGCGGGTGGCGTGGAAGATGTCGTGATGCGTATTCTGGCGGCCGGCGAGCCGATTCCGCTGGATAAGATGGGGTTTACTCAGCATAACCTGGAAGAGTTGAAAAAGATTATTAGCAAACCTTACGGGCTGTTTTTTGTGTGCGGGCCGACAGGTTCAGGTAAAACCACGACGCTGCATTCGGTTTTGAAATACCTCAATCGTGACGACACCAAGATTTGGACAGCGGAAGATCCGGTCGAGATTACGCAAAAAGGCTTGCGTCAGGTACAAATCAATGTCAAAGCGGGATTGACTTTCCCAGTCATCATGCGGTCTTTCTTGCGGGCAGACCCGGATATCATCATGGTCGGCGAGATGCGTGACAAGGAAACCACCAGCATCGGCATTGAAGCTTCACTGACCGGTCACTTGGTTTTGGCGACATTGCACACCAACAGCGCACCTGAATCGGTCATTCGCTTGCTGGATATGGGCATGGATCCGTTCAATTTTTCCGATGCGCTGCTGGGTGTATTGGCACAGCGGCTGGCCAAACGATTGTGCAAATGTAAGCAACCGTATATTGCCGATGAGGGTGAGATTCAAGCGTTATTAATGGAATATTGCGGGGAATTGAAAAATATTGACCGGTTTAGGGCCAATCCGGAAGCTGCTTATCAAGAGATTCGGCAGCAATGGATCAAGCAATACGGCGATGAAAGCGGCCAGATTACCTTGTATAAAGCTGCCGGTTGCGATGATTGCGTCGGTACCGGCTATTCAGGCCGGGTGGGATTGCATGAGTTGATGACGGCGACCGATGCGCTGAAGAAGAATGTTCAGGAGCGCGCCCGTGTCGCGGATATGCTGGTGACGGCATTGGGCGATGGCATGCGAACGTTGAAGCAGGATGGGATCGAAAAGGTGTTACAAGGAATTACCGATATTCATCAAGTACGGGTGGTGTGTATCAAGTAAGCAATGTGACAAAAATTGTCACTTTCTGACGTGGTAAGCGGAATATCAATTAAGCAGACAGGGCATATCTGTTTGAGAGCAGTAACCAGTACATCTACATCATCAAGTACCTCGATATCGTTGAATGATGGAAATGTACTGGCAAACTGAAAGCTGATACGATTATTTACAAGAACTGTCGGCGTTCAGTTTATTGAAGCGCGGATTACAAAAGTTAAATCAAAAAACCTTACTTCAAGCTGTTTTTCCTTCATTTCTCTGGCAATGATTTGGCACGCATGGAGATGCTAAAGAAGCTGATCTAGCAGAGTTTTGCGCTTATCTAAGTTTCGCAGATTTTTTTAAGTGAAGTGATTCAAAGTTGAATTCATATAAGTAAAAAAGCCACCTTAGTGCCCTAAGGCGGCTTTTATCTGTAGAGTGTCAATGGGATCTGAAATTAGTATCGCAATCGAATTGAACTCTATTGAATGTCTGTTTTGAAAGTAAGATTAACAATATCCCTTAGCCAAACATCCACCGGCTCTTGCCCATTGCACTGTGTTGTTGACGATGCTAGCTGTAAGTGTGAAATCATCAGCTGCTAATATCCCATTTGTTGCTGCAGGTACCATAGTGATTACTGCTGCTGTAGCCGTATTGCCTGATACAGTGCCTGATGTTACTTGACCTGATGCACCAATTGCAGCAGGTACGCCATTTGCGCCGTGCGTGCAGTTTAGTAAAGATCCTGTTGATTGATAGCAAAGTTCTAGCGCTAGTTTAAGTGGTGCTGCGGCTGAAACAACTTCACTATATCTTGCTTTTGTTGTATACGTTTGGTAAGCAGGTACCGCAACAGCAGCCAGAATACCGATAATAGCGACAACGATCATTAATTCAATCAGGGTAAAACCTTTTTGTACTTGTTGCATTTGTTGTTCTCCTTTGGGTTAAGTAAGGCACACCAAGTGTGTGTGAAGTGTCTTAAGCAGGAATCATGCCAGAATTATAAACCATATAATTAGTCAATCGTTACAGATCAAAGTTCAATCAGTTTGTAAGCATCTATAGGAATATTTTATGTTATGTTTTAAAGAATTAACAGGCATTTGATTGGCGTGAATTCAATTGCCGAAAACTACTTCCCATAGCCCCAGTACCGCCATGCGATTGTCTGTTATATGACTGCCTTCCACCCGGGTGAATTTTTGAGTTTGACCATCAATGGGAGCATTGCCGGTCATATCGGCATCGCCATTCAATCGCAAACGGTGTTGAATGCGCCGGAATTCCCGGTATGCGGAGCGTGCTTTTTCGGCAGTTTCTTTGGGGATGAGTGCCAATTCCCCCGCCAGTTTGAGAAGGGCGATATTGCCGATGTTTCCGGTTAATTCCGGGTAGCGGCCGGCGTATCCGAGCACTAAATACTGCACGATGAATTCGACATCGATAATACCACCGCGATCATGTTTGATGTCGAACAGCGGTGTTGGATTCGGATGGGCTTCCAGCATTTTCTCACGCATTTTCAATATGTGCTGTTTGAGCTCAATTAAATTGCGCGGCTTGCATAAGATTTCCTTGCGGGTGTTTTCAAAAATCTCGCCGACCCGCCGGTCGCCGACAACGAAGCGTGCACGGGTCAATGCCTGATGCTCCCATACCCAGGCTTGATGATGCTGATATTGCGCGAACGCTTCCATTGAACTGACCAGTAAGCCGGAAGCGCCGTTCGGGCGCAGACGCAAGTCTGTTTCGTACAACAATCCTGCCGACGTATGGCGGGTGAACCAGGCATTGATGCTTTGTCCCAACTTGGTGTAGATCTCGGCGGCATCCGGATGATCGTCGTCGTACAGAAAAATCATGTCGAGATCCGACGCGTAACCGAGCTCTTTCCCTCCCAATTTGCCGTAGCCGATGATTGCAAATGCAGGTTTTTCCCGGTGGCGTTTTTTCAAGCCGTTCCAAGCCAGGTTCAGCACTGTTTCCAATATCAGATCGGCCAAAGCAGTCAGATGATCGCTGAGGGTTTCGAGCAACAATGAGCCTTCCAGGTCGGTGACCAGCAACCGGAAGACCTGAGCGTGCTGAAAGTGACGCAAAACATCCATTTGCCACTCGATGACATCATCCTTGGGGTTATTGACATGATTGAGTTGATAAGCGAGTTCGTCACTGAGGGCATGCCAATCAGGAACGGGGTGGGGAGCGTCCTGCCGCAGTAATTCATCCAGCAAAATAGGATGACGCCCGAGATAGTCGCTTGCCCACCGGCTGATGCTGGCGAGTTCCGCGACGCGATGCAAGGTGTGCGGATGTTCCAGCAGGAGCGCCAGATACGATGCTTGCGGGCTGATTTTTTCCATCAATTGCAGCATGCGCTCCAGCGTGGTTTCAACCGGCGGAAGCCCGGCCACGGCTTCAATCAATAAGGGAATTAAGGTATTGATTTGCTCACGATTGGTTTCAGGCAGTTGTTGATAAAAACTGCTTTGATAAAACAACCGCAGCCGTTCCGAGATTTTGACCGGATCACTGAATCCGAGCGTGCTCAGTTGCATGGTGGCTGCTTCGGTTTGCGAAACATCCTGTGTTTCGGTTTGCCACAAATTAGCCAGGGTGTCATGTGCTGATGATTTCCGTGGAGTGGCAAAAATGAGCTCAAAGTGACGCGTTACGTCCTTGCGGTGGATGTCGAGCTGCTCCATGAAAGCCGCATAACCTGAAAATCCCATGGCTGTGGCGATCAGTTTTTGATCATCCGTATTCAGCGGCAACGTTTGTGTTTGCTGGTCGTCGAGATATTGCAGACGATGTTCCAGTTTGCGCAGGAACAGATAAGCATCGGTGAGTTCCGCGACGGTTTCCGCCGGGAGTTGCTGCTTCTTTTGCAAGCGCTGTAAGACACTGAGCGTCGGTCGGATACACAAATCCACATCGCGCCCGCCGCGAATTAATTGGAAAACTTGTGTGATAAATTCGATTTCACGAATGCCGCCGGGGCCCAGTTTAATGTTGTCGTGCATTTCGCGGCGCTCGACTTCCTTGCGCAATTGCGCATGCAAACGGCGCATCGATTCGTATGCGCTGAAATCCAGATATTTGCGGAACACGAACGGCCGGACAATTTTTTCCATCAAAACCGATTCGGCATCCGTGCCGGTGTGATTGGCAATTACCCGGCCTTTGATCCAGGCATGACGTTCCCACTCCCGTCCTTGCTTGATGAAATATTCTTCCAGCATGGGGAAGCTGATGGCCAAAGGGCTGTTTTCACCATGCGGGCGTAATCGCATGTCGACACGGAATACATAGCCGTCGATGGTCAGGTCATTGAGGCTAGCGATCAGTTTGCGGCCGAGGCGCGCAAAAAATTCATGGTTTGAAATGGATTTGGCGCCATCGGTTTCACCATCTTCTGGGTAGACGAAGATCAAATCGACATCGGACGATACGTTGAGTTCGCCGCCGCCCAGCTTGCCCATAGCGACCACCAGCAGATGTTGAATCGCATTGCTGTTTTCTCCGCGCGGAAATCCGAAGCGATCGGGTTGCGTCAACCACATTTCATGATGCCGGAGCGCAAAATTGATGGCAACTTCGGCGAGATCGGTCATGCAGGACATGACTTCGGTTAAATCGGCCAGACCGCTGATGTCGCGCACGGCCAGCCGGAGCATGACGTGTTTGCGTAGATCGCGCAGGACGCGATGCAGCACTTCCTCATCGGCAATTGGATCGGTTTGCGAATCCAGAAAAGCTTGCATTTCATCCCTGCGGAAGGGAAATAGAAGTGTTTCCTGCAGTGTGACTTTTCGTGCCGGTTCGCTGTCCAATAGGCGCTGGACATAACGGCTGAACGGTAATGCGGCGGCCAGTGTTGCAACGGTTGGTTGAGCGGTCATCGGTATGATCGAAGTGTAAAGACGCTAAGATTAGCAAATCATTTCGGATTAAGCATAAATCAAAATAGAACGTTATCAGAGTAAATGCTAGAATCGGGCTTGCTAAGTGAAATCATTGTTCTCAACAGGGTGACATTAAAAAAGAAAAATGCCAAATATAAAAGAACTTGCCGGTGGCGCCTGTTTCCTGATGGAAATATTTTGAATAATAGAACAATCGATCAACTACTATGTTAAACAATAAACAGCAAGAAGCAACGATGGAAAACAAAAAACACCAAGGCTTTCGTGTCGCTGCCATTCAAATGGCTTCGGGGCCGAGCGTATCCGCGAATCTGGAGGAAGCTGCGCGCTTGATTGAAGATGCGGCCTCCCAGGGGGCGCAGCTGGTTGTATTACCCGAGTATTTTTGTATCATGGGGATGAAGGATACCGATAAGCTGGCGGTCCGGGAGCAACCCGGCGATGGACAAATCCAGAAGTTTCTCAGTGAAACGGCAAAACGGTTGAGTATATGGCTGGTAGGCGGATCAGTGCCGTTGACCTCATCCGAACCGGACAAAGTCTATAATAGTTGCTTAGTTTATGCAGACAACGGTGAGCAAGTTGCGCGTTACGATAAAATTCACTTGTTTGGCTTGCAGCTCGGGCATGAGCATTATGCCGAAGAGAAAACCATTAAAGCCGGGGATAAAGTGGTGACCGTGGATTCTCCGTTTGGTCGCATCGGCTTATCGATATGCTACGATTTGCGTTTTCCGGAATTATTCCGGCTGATGAATAAAGTTGATATTATCCTGGCGCCCGCGGCATTTACGGCGATTACCGGTAAAGCGCACTGGGAAGTGCTGGTGCGCGCGCGCGCGGTTGAGAATATGGCGTACGTGATCGCGCCGGGTCAAGGCGGTTATCATGTCAACGGGCGTGAAACCAACGGCGATAGTATGATTGTCGATCCTTGGGGGGTCGTGATGGCGCGCTTGCCGCGCGGTTCCGGAGCTGTGGTGGCGACAATCGATCCCGAATATCAAACCAGTTTGCGAACCAACTTGCCCGCACTGGATCACCGCATTTTGCAACCCTGTTAACTGCCTGCGCAATTATTAGAACTACTTAGAATGACAGCTGAATACACAGTAGACTCAAAGGATTTTCTGGCGATCGCGGATCGCTGCCTGTTGTCGCCTTATGATATCGATGCAACCGCATTGCAGCAAGTATTGGGGCAAATACTGACGCATAAAATCGACTATGCCGATCTTTATTTTCAGTACAGCCGCTCCGAAGGCTGGATGCTGGAGGAAGGCATCGTCAAGTCGGGCAGTTTCAATATCGAGCAGGGTGTGGGCGTTCGCGCTATCAGCGGAGAAAAAACCGGGTTTGCGTATTCCGATGATATCAGCATGCCGGCATTGGTAGCAGCGGCGCAGGCCACGCGGGCCATCGCCAATCAAAGCGGTTCGCATCCGGTGCAGATTGCCAAACGAAACGCATTGGATCGGCGGACACAACTTTATTTGCCGGAAGATCCGATAGCCAGTCTCAAAGATGCGGATAAAGTGGCTTTACTGGAGCGATTGGAACGGTATACCCGGCAGCTTGACCGGCGCGTGACCCAGGTGGTTGCATCGCTTGCGGGCGAATATGAAGTAATTCTGGTAACACGCAGCGATGGATTGCTGGCAGCGGATGTAAGGCCGCTGGTGCGTTTGTCGCTGCAGGTGATCGCGGAAGAAAACGGCCGCCGGGAACAGGGCATGGCTGGTGGTGGCGGGCGTTTCAGTTATGCTTATTTCACCGATGAGATTTTGCAGGATTACGCCCAAAAAGCTGTCCATCAAGCTATCGTCAATCTGGATGCGCGCCCGGCGCCGGCGGGTACGATGACGGTAGTTTTGGGAAGCGGTTGGCCGGGCATACTGCTGCACGAAGCGATTGGGCATGGACTGGAGGGCGACTTCAACCGCAAAGGCAGTTCGGCTTTTTCCGGGCGTGTCGGTGAGCGTGTTGCGGCGCCGGGCGTTACCGTTGTCGACGACGGAACGATCCTGCGGCGGCGCGGATCGTTAAACATCGACGACGAAGGTAATCCAACGCAATGTACTGTGCTGATAGAAGATGGCATACTGCGAGGCTATTTGCAGGATAGCCTGAATGCCCGGTTGATGGATTTGCCGGTTACCGGTAACGGGCGGCGTGAATCTTTCGCGCATATTCCGATGCCGCGCATGACGAATACGTATATGTTGAACGGCGACAAAGATCCGGCGGAAATTATCGCTTCCGTGAAGCATGGTTTGTATGCGGCAAATTTTGGCGGCGGCCAGGTCGATATTACCAGCGGTAAATTTGTTTTTTCGGCTGCTGAAGCCTATATGATTGAAGATGGTAAAATCACCTACCCGGTTAAAGGGGCCACCCTGATCGGTAACGGGCCGGATGTGTTGACGCGGGTTTCCATGATTGGCAACGATATGCTTCTGGATCCGGGTGTCGGGACGTGCGGCAAAGAAGGGCAGAGTGTACCGGTAGGTGTCGGGCAACCGACATTGCGCATTGACGGATTGACTGTCGGCGGGACAGGGATTTGACGGTACGATGATAAATTGGAATGTTTTTATAACTTGTTGAAATTGATATTGGGATGCAAAAAGCATGAGTGTGGAATTAACCGGTGCTGAAATTACCATCCGCTGTCTGCAGGAAGAAGGCGTGCAGTGTATTTTCGGCTATCCTGGCGGCGCGGTATTGTTTATTTATGATGAATTGTTCAAGCAGGATAAAGTCCGGCATATATTAGTGCGCCATGAGCAGGCTGCAATACACGCCGCAGATGGCTATGCGCGCTCCAGCAATAAAGTGGGGGTGGCGCTGGTGACCTCGGGGCCGGGTGTCACCAATGCGGTGACAGGTATTGCCACGGCCTATATGGATTCCATTCCGATGGTGGTGATCAGCGGGCAAGTGCCGACAGGTGCCATTGGTCTCGATGCATTTCAGGAAGTCGATACGGTCGGCATCACGCGGCCTTGTGTCAAACATAATTTTCTGGTTAAAGATATATCCGAGCTGGCGCTGACCATTAAAAAAGCTTTTTATATCGCGTCGACAGGGCGTCCCGGTCCTGTGCTGGTCGATATTCCGAAAGATGTAACCCAGCAGAAAATCAAGTTCGTCTATCCGGATAAGGTCAGCATGCGTTCCTATAATCCCGTGACTAAAGGGAATGCGCGGCAAATTAAGAAGGCGGCTGAGTTGATCCTTAGCGCCAAGCGTCCGATGGTTTATGCCGGTGGCGGGGTGATTTTAAGTGATGCAGCACCGCAACTGACCGAATTGACGCAAATGCTTAATTTCCCTTGCACCAATACGCTGATGGGATTGGGCGGATATCCCGCGACGGACAGGCAGTCGCTGGGTATGCTGGGCATGCACGGCACTTACGAAGCCAACATGGCAATGCAGTATTGTGATGTTCTGATCGCCGTGGGTGCTCGTTTTGACGATCGCGTGATCGGCAATCCGAAGCACTTTTTCAACGAGAACAGAAAGATCATTCATGTCGATATCGATCCGTCGTCTATTTCAAAACGCGTCAAAGTGGATGTGCCGATTGTCGGTGATGTTCTGGATGTGCTGAAAGATCTGATCAAACTGCTCAAAGCTGAAAAGGAGAAACCGGATCAGGCGGCATTGAAAGAATGGTGGAAACAGATCGAGCTGTGGCGCGAGCGGGATTGCCTGAAATTTGACCGCAGCAGCAAAATTATTAAACCGCAGATGGTGATTGAGAGGCTGTTCAATGTCACCAAAGGCGATGCGTTTATTACTTCGGATGTCGGGCAACATCAGATGTGGGCCGCGCAGTTTTATAAATTTGACAAACCGCGGCGCTGGATCAATTCCGGTGGGCTGGGCACGATGGGATTCGGCATGCCTGCCGCGATGGGGGTTCAGCTTGCCAATCCGAAAGGGAAAGTAGCGTGTATTACCGGCGAAGCGAGTATTCAGATGTGCATACAGGAATTGTCAACTTGCAAGCAATACAAACTACCGCTGAAAATCATCAATTTGAATAATCGCTATATGGGTATGGTCAGACAATGGCAGGAGTTTTTCCATGGTAATCGCTATGCGGAATCGTATATGAATGCGCTGCCCGATTTTGTCAAACTGGCTGAGAGTTACGGTCATGTCGGCATGAAGATTGAAAAACCGGAAGATGTCGAGGATGCGCTGAAAGAAGCATTCAAGCTGAAAGATCAGCTGGTGTTCATGGACTTTATTACCGATCAAACCGAAAACGTTTTCCCCATGGTGCCGGGCGGCAAAGGTCTTTCTGAAATGATTCTGGTGTAGAAAAATAAATGCGACATATTATTTCTTTATTGATGGAAAATGAGGCAGGAGCCTTGTCACGCGTGGCCGGACTGTTCTCGGCGCGTGGTTATAACATTGAATCGCTTTCGGTTGCCCCCACTGAGGATCCCACTTTGTCGCGCATGACGTTGGTTACGATTGGATCCGATGAAGTTGTGGAGCAAGTCACCAAGCAATTGAATAAGCTGATCGAAGTGGTAAAAATCATCGATCTGAATGACGGCAATCATATCGAACGTGAATTGATGCTGGTCAAAGTCCGCGCAGTCGGTCCGGATCGTGAAGAAATCAAACGGCTGGCGGAAATTTTCCGTGGCTCCATCATTGACGTGACGGATAAGTCCTATACCATCGAGCTGACGGGTACAAGCTCAAAGCTGGATGCTTTTCTTGAAGCGATCGAGCGCAGCGCGGTTTTGGAAACCGTCCGTACAGGCGCTTCCGGCATAGGGCGCGGAGAATGGATTTTAAAGGTATAATTCAAGTTGTTGAAAAATCCCGGTCTTGAGGCTGGTAATCCAGAGTAATCCATTCGCTTGAATAGAATTTTCTCAATTGACTGCCTGTTTCCATCCTATTTTTGTTTAAAAGGAAAATAATGAAAGTTTATTACGATAAAGATGCAGATTTATCCCTGATTAAAGGAAAGAAAGTAACCATATTGGGTTATGGCTCGCAGGGGCATGCGCATGCTAACAATTTGAGCGAATCCGGTGTGAAAGTGACAGTCGGGCTGCGCAAGGGCGGGTTGTCCTGGGGCAAAGCGGAAAAAGCCGGATTAAAGGTCATGGAAGTTGCCGAAGCTGTCAAGGATGCGGACGTTGTCATGGTTCTATTACCCGATGAGCAAATTGGCACGGTATATAAAAGGGAAATCGAGCCCGGTTTGAAGAAAGGCGCAACCCTGGCGTTTGCGCACGGTTTCAGTGTGCATTACGGGCAAGTAACGCCGCGCGACGATCTCGATGTCATCATGATTGCACCTAAAGGGCCGGGGCATTTGGTGCGCTCGACCTACTTGCAAGGCGGTGGCGTGCCGACGCTGATCGCTGTGCATCAGGATAAATCCGGCAAAGCGCGGGATCTGGCACTTTCTTATGCAGCCGCTAATGGTGGTACCCGCGGCGGTGTAATCGAAACCAGTTTCCGTGAGGAAACCGAAACCGATTTGTTCGGTGAACAAGTGGTGCTGTGCGGTGGTTTAACCGCATTGATTCAGGCCGGCTTTGAAACGCTGGTGGAAGCTGGTTACGCGCCGGAAATGGCATATTTCGAGTGTCTGCATGAAGTTAAACTGATCGTCGATCTGATTTATGAGGGCGGCATCGCCAATATGCGCTATTCGATTTCCAATAATGCGGAATATGGTGATGTGTCGCGCGGACCGCGTATTATTACCGACGAAACGCGCACGGAAATGCGCAAAATTCTGCGTCAGATTCAAACCGGAGAGTATGCGCGAGAATTCATTCTGGAAAATCAAGCCGGCGCACCGGTTCTGAAAGCGAGCCGCCGCATTGCATCCGAACATCAGATCGAGCAGGTGGGTGCCAAGTTGCGCGATATGATGCCATGGATCAAGAAGAATAAGCTGGTAGATCAAGGTAAAAACTAAAAAATAATTTTATGGCTCATTATCCCCATCCTATCATTGCCCGGGAAGGCTGGTTACATATCGCAATCGCATTTGCTGTTGCGATTGGTGCGACAGAATTGCTCGGCTGGCTTTGGGCGCTTCCATTTTGGGTGATTGCGTTGTTTGTTTTGCAGTTTTTTCGTGACCCGCCACGCGAGGTGCCGGCGAATCAAAATGCCATATTGGCGCCAGCGGATGGCAGAATTGTGGCGGTAGAAAAAACGCAAGATCCTTATTTGGATCGCGAAGCGCTCAAGATCAGCGTGTTTATGAATGTATTTAATGTACATTCCAATCGCAGTCCGGTTGACGGTGAGGTGCGCAACAAGTGGTATTTCCCCGGTAAATTCATTAATGCAGACTTACCCAAGGCTTCGCTGGAAAATGAACGCAATGCGTTATGGATCAAAACGGATCGTGGCGCCGATGTGACCTGCGTGCAAGTGGCTGGTTTGATCGCCAAGCGGATACTTTGTCACGTGTCGCCGGGTGATCATTTGGCGCGCGGCCAGCGGTTCGGTTTCATACGGTTCGGTTCGCGCGTAGATGTTTATTTGCCACTGGATGCTAAAGTGAATGTCAATATCGGTGACAAAGTGTCGGCGACACTGACCGTATTGGCGGAATTTCGTTAAGAAGCCGGGCAGATGCCTGATGAGAGTAATGCGAATATAATTTTTGTGCGTGTGCCGGTGTCTCGAAAACCCTTTCTGGCGTAAATCGAACTCTCCCGGAGGTTGTGTTTTAATTTTTCGTGTGATTTCCGTTATTCCTATCCTTTTATGAAACGCTCATGACGCCCGATTCTCTACCAGAACGTACCGTACTGAAGGCCCGGTTGCGGCGGCGCGGCATCTATTTGTTACCTAATTTATTTACTACCGCTGCACTTTTTGCCGGTTTTTATGCCATTGTGCAGGCAATGAACGGAAATTTTGAATATTCGGCTATTGCCGTTTTCATTGCCATGGTGTTGGATGGATTGGATGGCAGGGTGGCGCGATTGACTGGCACGCAAAGCGAGTTTGGTGCTGAATACGACAGTTTGTCGGATATGGTTTCTTTTGGTGTCGCGCCGGCATTGATCGTTTACGAGTGGGCGTTGAAGGAAATGGATCAATGGGGCTGGATCATTGCCTTTATTTACTGCGCCTGTGCGGCCTTACGGCTGGCGCGCTTCAATACCAATATCGCAGTGGTCGATAAACGTTTCTTTCAAGGCTTGCCTAGTCCGGCAGCGGCTGCATTGATCGCGGGATTGGTTTGGGTAACGATTAATTTTGACATACAAGGAAGCGATGTTAAGTGGTTAGCTTCTATTGTGACTTTATTCGCCGCATTAACGATGGTTAGCAATATCCCTTACTATAGTGGTAAGGAGTTTAATTTGCGCCGCCGCGTGCCGTTTTTCACGGTCTTATTAATCGTACTGTTCTTTTTTGTATTGATTCCGAGCCATCCGCCGTTGGTATTGTTTATTTTGTTCGGAGCTTATGCTTTTTCCGGTTATGCGATTAAATTATGGCGTTTAGGCAGGGGTAAGAAAAATAGCGAAACACCCGGCACCTGAAGATTGCCTCTTGCATCGAAAGAAAAAACTATTTATAGTCCCGCCCACCATGTTTGCTAAAAGTTATATCCATTCACTGCAGTTTATCCCGGTTCCGATGGCTCTAGCGGAGCTGTTACTGCGCCTTGCGCGCTAAAATTTCTTCCCCTATTTCCCTTTCTTCCCGATAAAATTCGCATGACGAGTTTTATGATTCATTAAGGTTTTCTTCCTCAAGTGGAGAGCATAATGCAAAAGCATTTGATAATTTTTGATACGACGTTGCGTGACGGTGAACAGAGTCCTGGCGCATCCATGACCAAAGAAGAAAAGGTGCGCATCGCCTGGCAACTGGAGCGCATGGGTGTCGATGTCATCGAAGCCGGTTTTCCGGCAGCTTCAAATGGCGACTTTGAAGCTGTCAAGGCAGTCGCTGATTCAGTCAAAGACAGCATCGTGTGCGGGTTGGCGCGGGCGATTGAAGCGGATATTCAGCGTGCCGGCGAGGCATTGAGAGGTGCGCAAGCAGCACGCATACACACGTTCATTGCGACATCGCCGATTCATATGAAGAAAAAACTGCGGATGTCGCCTGACCAGGTGATCGCGCAGGCAGTTAAAGCGGTGAATTGGGCGCGCCAGTACACTGATAACGTTGAATTTTCGCCGGAAGATGCCGGCCGGTCGGAAATCGATTTTCTGTGCCAGATATTGGAAGCCGTCATTAACGCCGGTGCAACGACATTGAATATTCCGGATACGGTGGGTTACACCATGCCGGATCAATTCGGCAAGCTGATTCGAAATTTGCGTGAGCGCATTCCGAATTCTGATAAAGCGGTTTTTTCGGTTCATTGCCATAATGACTTAGGGTTGGCTGTCGCGAATTCACTGGCTGCCGTGATGAATGGCGCGCGCCAAGTGGAATGCACCATCAATGGACTAGGAGAACGCGCCGGCAATGCTTCGCTGGAGGAAGTCGTGATGGCCGTGCGCACCCGCCAGGACTATTTTCCGTGTGATACAAAAATCGATACCACGCATATCGTCTCGGCCAGTAAACTGGTGTCGGGGATTACCGGTTTTCCGGTGCAGCCCAATAAAGCGATTGTGGGCGCCAATGCTTTTGCGCATGAATCCGGTATTCATCAGGATGGTGTGCTGAAACATCGTGAGACCTATGAAATCATGCGCGCCGAGGATGTCGGCTGGGGTACGAACAAACTTCTGCTGGGAAAACATTCCGGCCGTAACGCCTTTCGTAATCGTCTGATGGAACTGGGGATTGAGCTGGAATCGGAAGAAATGCTCAACAACACGTTCATGCGTTTCAAAGAATTGGCGGATAAGAAACATGAAATCTTCGATGAAGATTTGCATGCGCTTGTTTCCGACGAAGTACTGGTGTTGCAGGAACGCTACCGGCTTATATCGCTTACGGTGCATTGCGAAACCGGTGAAGTGCCGTATGCGCGTATTGTGATTTCCGATGACGGCAAGGAGATGCGCGCCGAGTCTGAAGGCAGCGGCCCTGTGGATGCCACTTTCCGCGCGATTGAGAAGTTGTTGTCAAGCGGAGCCAAGCTGCAATTGTTTTCAGTGAACAATATTACCAGCGGAACCGATGCGCAAGGCGAAGTGACTGTGCGGTTGCAGAAATCCGACCGTATCGTCAACGGCCATGGTTCGGATACCGATATCGTCGTGGCTTCGGCCAAAGCTTATCTGAGCGCGTTGAACAAATTGCACAGCAAGCTCGAACGGGCGCATCCGCAAGTTTAACCGAGAACAGAACTGAAATGATTGATCATTGAAAGGAAGCGCAGGCGACATGAAGATGAAATATAAATTAATCGTATTATTTTATGTGACTGCCATGTTGCTGAGCTTCCCGGTTCATGCATTCCAATTCCAGGATGTGACCGGAAAAATTCATAAACTTTCGGATTACAAAGGGCGCTGGGTGCTGGTTAACTTCTGGGCCACCTGGTGTCCGCCTTGCTTGAAAGAGATTCCCGATTTGATCGCGCTGTATGAGCAGCGCAAGGATCTGATAGTGATCGGGATAGCGATGGATATCGATGATCCCAAGGTGGTGACGGATTTTGTGCAGTCGATGGCCATACCGTATCCTATCGTGCTAGGTAACCGCAAGATTGCTTCCCAATTGGATGAGGTTTCGCTTCTGCCCAGTACGTATTTCTTTGATCCGGAAGGAAATCCGGCTGCGCGTCAGCAAGGGATTATTTCACGGGAGGATATTGAACGGTTTATTGAATCAAAATCTACTGGCAATAAGGATGTCAGACGGAAACCCTGATCGATTACGTCGATTTTTCAGCCGGAATTGATTTAAGTTTGATGAATCCGGTTATAAAGCAGAGTAACGCCAGGTCGTTTGCCATTTATTGAATATCAGTTGCGGATAGGCGGCTTCGCCCAGACTGCCGTTGTAGCGTCCCAACGCACGAAAATAATCACCTTTCTCTTGATCCAGATAATGGCGCAAAATGGTGCAGCCGTAGCGCAGGTTGACACGCAGGTGAAAAAGATTGTGATCCTGGTGACCAATGACGCCGACCCAGAAAGGCATAACTTGCATATAGCCGCGTGCGCCTGCGTGTGATACGGCATATTTCTTAAAACCGCTTTCTACCTGAATAATGCTGAGCACGATCTGCGGATCCAATCCGGCACGCGTTGCTTCATAAAAAACGGTTCGCAGAAATTCTTCCCGTTCCAATGAATCGGGTATGTATTTTTCCAAACGCCGGCTCATACTGACGAGCCAGGCGATATTGTCGGCAACGGCGGCGTATTCAGTGTACGACACAGCTTGATCGCTGATGCCGTGAAAGACGACGGTTTGTGTGCTGGCCGTCAGCTGTTCGTATTGGATATTATTGGCGTGGCTAAGGCCGGATAAGAGCCATAATGCTGATAGATAGATTAGTTTGTGCATAACTTGGTCGTGATAAATGAGAAAATTTCATCCAGTGGTATCGCTTGAGAAGCCTGATCATTCCGCCCCTGATATTCAACAACTGATTGTTTCAATCCCCGTTCTCCAATAACGATTCGATGAGGAATACCGATTAATTCCATGTCGGCGAACATGACCCCGGGGCGTTCGTCGCGATCGTCCAAAAGTACTTCAATGTGCGCTTCCATGAATTGCCTGTAAAGTCTCTCCACAGCGTCTTTGACAAGCGTGCTTTTCTGCAACCCGATCGGGATGATCGCGAGCTGAAAAGGCGCAATGGCATCGGGAAAAATAATGCCGTGCTCATCGTGATTTTGCTCAATGGCAGCCGCGACAATACGTGAAATGCCGATGCCATAGCAACCCATTTCCATATTTCTAGTTTGACCTGTTTCATCGAGATAATTGGCTTTCATCATTTCCGAATATTTGGTGCGTAACTGGAAAATATGGCCGACTTCAATTCCGCGGCAAATTTCCAGTTTGCCTTTGCCGTCCGGCGAGTCGTCCCCCGAGACGACATTGCGGATATCAAAAACATGATCCGGCAGTTTGACATCGCGGCCGAAATTTACTTGCGTCAAGTGGAAGCCTTCTTCATTTGCGCCGCACACGAAATTGCTCATGTTCATGACGGCCTGATCGGCAATCACGCAAGTTTGCAAACCAACGGGGCCGATGTATCCGGGTACTGTACCTGTTTCGCGTAGAATATCCTCTTCATTGGCCATCTGAAAGGTCGATAAAAAGGGTATTTTTCTCACTTTTAGCTCGTTGAGCTGGTGATCGCCGCGCAGCAGCAATAAGAATAATTGGTCATTGGCTTTGACCGCCAAGGTTTTGACAGTTTTTTGCAAGGGTATTCGCAAAAAGTCAGCGACCTCGACACAAGTCTTTTTGCCGGGTGTGGCAATTTTTTGCATGGCGCCATCCGGAGTGTCCCTCTCCTGAGGTGTGAATCGTGATTTAGCCAATTCGATATTGGCGGCGTAATCCGAGTCAGGGCAAAACGCAATGGCGTCTTCGCCCGAATCCGCTAACACATGAAATTCATGCGAACCGCTGCCGCCGATGGCGCCGGTATCGGCTGCGACCGCACGGAATTTCAGCCCAAGCCGGGTGAAAATGCGGCTGTAAGTTTCATACATGCGTTGGTACGTTTGCATCAGACTGTTTTCATCGGTATGGAATGAATAAGCATCCTTCATGACAAACTCGCGTGCGCGCATGACACCGAAACGCGGTCGGATTTCATCGCGGAATTTCGTTTGAATCTGATAGAAATTCAGCGGTAACTGACGGTAGCTTTTGATTTCCTTGCGTGCAATATCGGTGATGATTTCTTCGTGCGTGGGGCCGAAACAGAAGTCGTGCTCGTGGCGATCCTTGATTTTTAACATTTGCGGCCCGAAAACTTCCCAGCGGCCGGTTTCTTGCCATAATTCGGCGGGGTGAATGGCCGGCATGAGAACTTCGATGGCGCCGCTGTTATTCATTTCTTCGCGCACGATATTCTCAATTTTTCGCAATACCCGCAGACCTAACGGCATCCAGGTATATAATCCGCTGCCTAAACGCTTTATGAGCCCTGCGCGCAGCATGAGTTTGTGGCTGACGAGTTCCGCTTCGGCAGGGGCTTCCTTGAGGGTTGAAATAAAAAATTGCGAGACGCGCATGAAGTGATTCCATTAATGATAAAAAATGGTGGCAATTTTACCTTGAAATACTTGGTTAAGTGGGGATAAGTCCATATATAAGGTAAACACGATTTGATTTGTTTAGACGGGCGGAAATTTTATGAGGGGTGGATTTTTATTCTATGAGCACTTTCAATCTGCGGAAAAGTGTGAAAAAATCCACCCATTTGATGGGTCAAGTGAGTATTCCGTATGATTGACCGAAATGGATATCGCCCCAATGTCGGAATTATCCTCTTGAATTCAAAAAATGAGGTTTTCTGGGGCAAACGTATTAAGCAAAATTCTTGGCAATTTCCGCAAGGCGGCATTAAGTCGGGAGAGAGTCCCGAGCAGGCTATGTATAGGGAGCTCAGCGAAGAGATAGGGCTGCGTCCCAATCATGTAGAAATTGTCGGGCGCACACGCGATTGGTTGCGTTACGAGGTTCCCGATCGCTGGATCCGGAGGGAATGGCGCGGGAATTACAAGGGGCAGAAACAAATTTGGTATTTGTTGCGTTTGATCGGGCGTGATAGTGATGTTTCGTTGCGCCGCAGCACGCACCCCGAATTTGATGCCTGGCGCTGGAATCAGTATTGGGTTGAATTGGACTCGGTGGTCGAATTCAAGCGCAAAGTATATAAGCAGGCGCTGACCGAGTTATCGCGCTTGTTAAAAACGGATCCTTGCCAAAGTATAGGGGTTGGTTATGATCAAAATCTGGTCAACGGAACCAAGGATATTCTGGTTAATCAGCTGGAAGTAATGAATAATTCAAAAATTTGAAAGGCTTTTAAGCTGCTCTGCGAATCGAAGGTGCGGGATTGAGCCGCTCTGCCGCGTTTTCACAAATTCCCATTTGTGGGTGTTTCATCAGGCGTAATCGGCTGCGCCATAACAGCCGTTTTTTATTTACTTAGGGAGAATTCCGATGAAGATGCGTACACTGGTTGCGTCACTGTTATCGATTGGCGCTCTAGTCACTTCGATGGCTGTTTCAGCCAATGAACCTATCCAGCCCATTAAAGCCGCCAAAGTAGCAAATGTTGATATGGTTGAACTGGGCAAGATGTTATTTTTTGATCCCCGCCTGTCAAAGTCAGGATTCATTTCTTGTAATTCTTGCCATAACTTAAGCATGGGCGGAACAGATAATATTCCAACTTCGATTGGTCATGCGTGGCAGCAAGGGCCAATCAATGCGCCGACGGTATTGAATGCCAGCATGAATTTGGCGCAATTCTGGGATGGCCGTGCTAAGGACTTAAAAGAGCAAGCCGGCGGCCCGATTGCAAATCCGGGTGAAATGGCTTCAACCCATAAAGCTGCCGTTGAAGTATTGCAATCAATTCCGCAATATCGTGCCCATTTCCAAAAAGCATTCGGCACCGATCAGGTTGATATTGACCGAGTAACCACGGCAATCGCCGCGTTTGAAGAAACCTTGGTAACCCCAGGCTCACGCTTCGATAAGTGGCTGGAAGGTGACAAAAAAGCACTCAGTCCGCAGGAAATCGAAGGTTACGAATTATTTAAAAGCAGCGGTTGTTCGGGATGTCATAACGGTCCCGCCGTCGGGGGGGCGCTTTATCAAAAATTTGGCGTCTATCATCCCTATAAAACAACCAGTAAGATAGAAGGCAGAAAAGCTGTTACCGGAAAAGATACTGACTTAAATGTTTTCAAAGTACCAACTTTGCGCAATATCGAATTGACCTATCCGTATTTTCATGACGGCGCAGCTGCAACATTGGAGGATGCTGTTAAAACGATGGGCAAGCTTCAGTTAGATCGTGACTTTAACAAGAAGGAAATTGACAGTATCGTTGCTTTCTTGAAATCATTAACAGGTGAGCAGCCAAACTTTAAGCTGCCAATTCTACCGCCTTCTAATAATAATACGCCAAGACCGGCACCGTTTTAATGGCTTATCGCTATACTGGAAATCAGCGGTCTTGCTATTGAAACAAAGCGAGGAATTGAAATGCAGGCATCTGGATGTTGCGAAAATAAGCCGGATGCCTGTGCAGTATTTAATCCTGGTGCGTACAGAGTATCACGATGGCCTGAGAGATTTAGGCTGGGTTGATTTAATATGACGGCTCTACTGCATTAGTGCAATCAAGTATAGATTTGCATTAAAAAATGAAGTAGAGTCACTATTCCAAGAACAAATAATTAGAATAGGGAGTTACCTATGGGTAACAAGGGCCAGTTATTACAGGATCCATTCTTAAATATATTGCGGAAAGAGCATATTCCGGTATCGATCTATTTGGTGAATGGTATTAAATTGCAAGGACAAATTGATTCATTTGATCAGTATGTGGTGCTGTTAAAAAACTCGGTTACGCAAATGGTATACAAACATGCAATTTCCACTGTAGTACCAGCAAGGGCCGTTACTATTCCTATCGAAACGACGGATACACGTGATGCCTGATGTTTGAATCAGGTATGGATAAATCAAGTGCTGCTGATGCAGCCGTACTCGTTAGCGTTGATTTTGGCAGCAGTGCCTATGCGGAGAGTCTGCATGAATTGCAGCAGCTGGCTGTCAGTGCAAAACTTCAAGTTGTGGCAATTGTAGAAGGGAAGCGTTCACGTCCGGACCCAACCACCTATATCGGTAGTGGCAAGGTCGACGAGATTGCGCAACTGATATCGCGGAATAAGGCTTCAATCATTATATTCAATCATGATTTATCCCCGGCGCAACAACGTAATTTATCGTTGCATTTAAATTGTAATGTCATAGATCGTACCAGCTTGATTCTGGATATTTTTGCGCAGCGTGCGAAGAGTCACGAAGGAAAATTACAGGTTGAGCTTGCTCAGCTTGAGCATTTGGCTACTCGCCTGGTGCGCGGCTGGACTCATCTTGAGAGACAAAAGGGGGGTATTGGTTTGCGCGGTCCAGGTGAAACCCAATTGGAAACGGACCGCCGTTTGATCAGAAAGCGAGTTAAATTACTTAAAGAGAGACTTGCAACGCTTCAGCGTCAGCGTGCTATCCAGAGGCGTTCAAGGCAACGCACCAATGTGCTGTCGGTGTCGATTGTCGGTTATACCAATGCCGGGAAATCAACCTTGTTTAATCAATTGACGCGCGCGCAAACATACGCCGCCGATCAATTGTTTGCCACATTGGATACGACGACACGCAAATTATTTCTTGCTGAAGGGGTGTCGGTAGTGATTTCGGATACGGTAGGATTCATTCGCGAATTACCCCATACACTGGTTGCAGCGTTCCGCGCGACACTGGAAGAAACGGTGCAAGCCGATATATTGCTTCATGTCGTTGATGCCAGTAATCCTAATCGCGATGAACAAATTGAAGAAGTGAATAAAATTCTAAAAGAAATTGGCGCTGACGATATCCCGCAAATTTTAATCTTCAATAAGATTGACCTGACTGACTTAGCGCCAGGTAGTAAAGGTTGCGTGCGTGACGAATATGATAGAATATCGCTCATTCGTTTAAGTGCAAAAACAGGGGAAGGGATAGAGTTTGTAAGGCAGGCATTGACAGAAGCAATAGTAGAGAAATCGAAGAAACTGAATGAAGAGTCTACAGATATTCCGAAAATAATTGGTGATTGTGCTCCGGTATAGGAATTTTTTTGAACGAACAAGACAGGAATTATTATGGGATTAAATGATCCACAGTGGGGAAAAAATAAAGGTGAATCGGGTCCACCGGATCTGGATGATGTGTTTCGTAATGTCAATAAGAAAATCAACAATATTTTCGGGCAGAAAAAAAGTGGCGGAGGCGATGACGGCTCGCACACACAAAGCCCCAAGCCAAAAAGTGGCGGTAGTGTTGTCATGATTCTCGGCTTGCTTGCGGTGGTATGGCTGGCAAGCGGCTTTTATATCGTGGATGAAGGGCATAGAGGTGTGGTATTGCGGTTTGGTCAATATGTCGACACTTCGCCGGCGGGCTTGCGCTGGCACATGCCTTATCCAATTGAGAAGGTGGAATTGGTGAATGTTAGTCAAGTGCGCACGGTTGAGATTGGCTACCGTAACAATGTAAGAAGTAAAGTTTTGCGGGAATCGTTAATGTTGACTGATGATGAAAATATCATCGATATTCAGTTTGCTGTGCAATACATATTGAATAATCCGGAAAATTTTCTGTTTAAAAATAGAAACCCTGACGAAGCTGTTTTGCAAGCGGCGGAAACCGCCATCCGGCAGGTGATCGGTAAAAGTAAAATGGACTATGTACTGTATGAAGGCCGCGAGCAAGTTGCAGCCAATGCAACGCAATTAATGCAGAAGATTCTGGATCGCTATCAAATTGGTATTTCGATCAGCAGAGTGACGATGCAAAATGCGCAACCGCCTGAACAGGTTCAAGCGGCGTTTGATGACGCGGTTAAAGCAGGGCAAGATAGAGAGCGGCAAAAGAATGAAGGTCAGGCATATGCGAACGATGTGATTCCGAGAGCTGTGGGTAATGCGGCACGGCTGACTCAAGAATCTGAGGGTTATAAACAGCGGGTGATTGTAAGCGCGGAAGGTGATGCCAGCCGTTTTGAGAAAATTTTTGCTGAATATAGCAAGGCGCCCAATGTTACGCGCGAGCGCTTATATCTGGATATGATGCAGCAAGTGCTTTCCAATACGAGCAAGATCATTGTTGATCAAAAAAATGGCAACAACTTATTGTATTTGCCACTGGATAAGCTGATTAACATGAGCGGATCGCCATCGGCTACACCAGTGACGGTGCAGCCCATGATGCAGGAAACACCGCCTGAAAGCAGTGTACGGGCACGGGAATCATTTCGCAGTCGCGATCGGGAGGCAAGATAGATGAAAAGTTTTACATCAGTATTTTCAGGTATTGCTATTGCAATTTTTTTTCTGGGCAGTTCAGCAATTTATATAGTTGATGAGCGGCAGCAAGCTATTCTGTTTCAACTGGGTGAAGTCATTGATGTTAAGAGTGAACCTGGCTTATATTTCAAGATTCCAATCGCTCAGAATGTGCGTTATTTTGAAAAACGTATTTTGACAATGAATACTGAAGAACCTGAACGATTCATCACCTCGGAGAAAAAGAACGTTTTGGTGGATCTGTTTGTGAAATGGCGCATCGTGGATGTAAAACAATATTACATCAGTGTGCGTGGTGATGAATCGCTGGCGCAGACACGTTTAGCGCAAACGATCAATGCGAGTTTGCGCGACGAATTCGGTAATCGTACCGTTCACGATGTGGTTTCAGGCGAGCGTGATGTCATTATGGAGATCATGCGTCAGAAAGCGGATAATGATGCTCGTGCTATCGGTGTGGAAGTGGTTGATGTGCGCTTGAAACGCGTAGACCTGCCACAGGAAGTGAGCGAGTCGGTTTACAGACGGATGGAGGCCGAACGTAAGCGGGTTGCCAATGAATTGCGTTCTACCGGCGCCGCTGAGTCGGAAAAGATTCGAGCCGATGCCGATAGGCAGCGTGAAGTGATATTGGCGGAAGCCTACCGGGAAGCCCAAAAGGTGATGGGTGACGGTGATAGCCAGGCAGCGGCGATTTACGCGGCTGCCTTTCAGAAAGATTCGGAATTTTACGCTTTCTGGCGTAGTGTCGATGCCTATAAGCAATCATTCAAGAATAAGGGAGACATGATGGTACTGGAGCCTACCTCCGATTTCTTCAAGTACCTGAAGAATCCCGCAGTGAGTAAATAATTGCAACGAATTAAAAGAAAAGGTGTATGTGCAATCTCAGCATTGCATGATGTAAGTAAGCGTATGTGACTCTACTATATTATTTTGAATGAGAAGAGGTTCTGGGAATCGTTTATTCTTGATATACGATTACATCAGAACCTCTTAATTTTTCTGCTGCTTGTAGAAGATAGGATGCTTACCTGATTTAACTGGAGTTTGTTTATATATGTGGGAAAATTTTCTTAATGCCGTTGCATTGATGTTAATTCTAGAGGGAATGTTACCATTTTTATCTCCGCAAACGTGGCGCGAGGCATTTAGAAGATTAACTGAGATTAATGATAATCAGATACGCTTTATCGGTCTGACTTCGATGTTGGCAGGATTAGTGGTGCTTTTCATCGTTAGCTGAAGCTTCTTATTTTATTCGTTGACAGTTTGTCGATCATAACTATGCACAATTGGTTACTTCCAGAGTTTGTTGAAGATGTGTTGCCTGCGGAAGCAATTCATATCGAAGGCATGCGCCGCAAAACTATGGATTTGTTGCGGGTGCATGGCTATCAGCAAGTAATGCCGCCCCTATTGGAGTATGTGGAGTCGTTGTTGACCGGCAGTGGCAGCGATATGGATTTGCATATGCTCAAGGTCATTGATCAGTTGAGCGGCCGCATGATGGGATTGCGTGCCGATATGACGCCGCAAGTGGCGAGAATCGATGCGCATCTGCTGAATTTTGACGGCATTACGCGTTTGTGCTACGCCAATAGCGTACTGCACACCGTACCATCGGGGATCACTAAGACGCGGGAACCCCTGCAAGTGGGTGCGGAGCTTTACGGTCATTCCGGTTTGGAAAGTGACTTTGAGATCCAGCGGCTTATGTTGCAGTGTTTATCTGTCTCCGGGGTGAATGAAGTTCATTTGGATCTCGGTCATGTCGCGGTTTTTCGCGGACTAATCAAAGGTGCGGGTATTTCACATGAACTTGAAACTGAACTTTATGCAGTATTGCAGGCAAAAGATATATCCACTCTGAAAGAGTTATGCGCAAAATTGCAGCAGCAAACGCGCGAAGCGTTGCTGCTTTTGCCGGAGCTTTATGGCGATAAAAACATATTGTCAGATGCCGCCAGCCGATTGCCTGATTATCCTGAGATAAAATCGGCGCTTAACGAACTGCGCATCGCTGAAGAGGAATTAAAACCGGTCATCGATAAAATTGCATTCGATTTGGCGGATTTGCGCGGCTATCATTATCATACCGGAATGGTTTTTGCCGCGTATGCGAACGGTTGCTCCAATGCTGTTGCCTTGGGTGGGCGCTATGATGAAATTGGGAAAGCATTCGGCCGCGCGCGGCCGGCAACCGGTTTTAGTATGGATCTCAGAGAATTGTCCCGAATGGTAAAACCCCAATCGTATCCAAAAGCGATTAGTGCGCCTTACGAGAAAAGAAATAAAGCACTGGAAAGTAAAATTGAGCAACTGCGCGAATCGGGACAAATCGTTGTGATGAAGTTTCCTGAACAAAAGGGCAATCCGTTGGATTGCGATCGGCAATTGGTGTTTCATGACGGGCAGTGGATTGTCAAAGAAATCTGATTTTTTTAAAACGGAATCTTTTAGAGTTTAAAGATATGACTAAGAATGTTGTCGTCATTGGCACGCAATGGGGCGATGAAGGGAAAGGCAAGATCGTCGATTGGCTGACGGATCATGCGCAAGGTGTGGTGCGCTTTCAAGGCGGGCATAATGCGGGCCATACACTGGTCATCGGTAATAAGAAAACCGTATTGCATCTGATTCCTTCCGGCATTCTGCGCAATACGGTGATTTGTTATATCGGTAACGGTGTGGTGATTGCGCCGGAGGCGTTGCTCAGTGAAATTGACATGCTGGAACAGAATGGTATCGATGTCAGCGGCCGATTACGGATTAGCGAAGCCTGTCCATTGATCCTACCCTATCACGCTGCGCTGGATAATGCGCGTGAGGCCGCGAGAGGCGCCGGGAAGATTGGCACTACCGGACGCGGCATTGGGCCGGCTTACGAAGATAAAGTCGCGCGGCGTGCCATTCGATTGCAGGATCTGTTTCATCGCGATCGTTTGGCGGCTAAATTGGGCGAGGTACTGGATTATCACAATTTTGTGCTAAAGCATTATTTTCATGCACCGGTCATCGATTTCCAGAAAACCGTCGATGACGCTTTGGCGCAAGCCGAGAGAATTAAACCGATGGTGGCCGATGTTCCGCGCTTGTTGTTTGAAGCGAACAAAAAAGGCGGCAACTTGCTGTTTGAAGGTGCGCAGGGTGCATTGCTCGATATCGATCACGGTACTTATCCTTACGTAACCTCGAGTAACTGCGTGGCTGGCGCCGCAGGTCCCGGTAGCGGGGTAGGGCCGCAAATGCTGCACTATGTATTAGGCATTACCAAAGCTTATACCACCCGGGTTGGGTCGGGTCCGTTCCCAACCGAGTTGGACGATGAAGTCGGCAAACATCTCGCCACGCGCGGCCACGAATTTGGTTCAACAACCGGCAGGCCGCGCCGCTGCGGCTGGTTTGACGCGGTTGCCATGAAGCGGTCAATCCAAATAAACGGTGTGACGGGGTTGTGCATTACCAAACTGGATGTATTGGATGGTGTGGAAAGCCTTAATCTGGGTGTCGGATACAGACTGAGCGATGGCAGCAAAAGCGATATTTTGCCAGTCGGCGCCGATGATCTCGGGAATTGTGAACCAATCTATGAAGAGATGCCCGGATGGCCGGAGAATACCGCCGGAATCAAGGAATTCGCTCAACTACCCAAAGCGGCGCAAAACTATCTGAAACTCCTCGAAGAGGTCTGTGCAACACCGATTGATATGATCTCAACCGGGCCGGACAGAGAAGACACGATTCTGCTGCGCCACCCGTTCAAATAATGCGGTGGATCTACCCGGCTCAAACCGGTATCAATGGCTTGAATCACTCATGCACCTTAACGATTTGATACAAGTTGTCCACTGGGGAGAAGCCGAACCCGCTTTGCGGGCAATCAGGACGGCCGTATTCATTCATGAGCAGCATGTACCCGAAGCGATGGAATGGGATGAGTTTGATGCGATCAGTGTACATCTGTTGGCGCATGATACTGCTGGGCAACCGGTAGGGACTGCGCGATTGCTGCCGGATGGACATATCGGTCGCATGGCGGTACTGAAAGAATGGCGCGGCCAAGGTATTGGTAGCGCGATGCTGCGCAAATTGCTGCAAGAGTTGACGCAACGGCATCAACGGAAAGCGCTATTGAATGCACAAACCAGTGCGGTTCCGTTCTATGAGAAATTCGGTTTCCGGGTATTGGGAGAGGAATTCATGGAAGCCGGTATTCCGCATGTCAAAATGACACTGTCATTGTAGTAGCTTTGAATCCGCTTACTTAACTTCCGATTTTCCCCATTCATTCGCCAAGGTATCCGAGGCTTGTTTCCAACGGTTGGTTGCTTGTTCCGCTGCAATCTTAGCCTGTTCCGATTTTTTTCGAGCTGCTTCGGCTTCGCGTTCGGCTTCAACCATCTTTTGCTTGGCTGAAGTTAGTTTCCTCTCGGCGAAAGCGGCGTCTTTTGCAGCAGTGTCGGCACTCTGCTTAGCATCCATCATTTTCTCGTAGGCCGCGCTGGCATTTTTCTGCAATAGCTCGATGGTGTCCGCGTGCGCAGATGGTGTAATCAAAACAAACAGTAAAAACGAAGTGAAAAGAAAGTTGAAATTTGATTGCATTGGATAGAGGTTCGTCATCATAGTCATTGTGTTGAAATTTTTCTTCGCTTTGCCTAACTGTGTTTTAAGTTAAGGTAAAATCAGTATAGCAAAAAGCGGGTGCTCATGTTGATCGCCTGTGGTTACCGGGTTTTTCGTAATGCTGAAAAACAAAGTGTGAATAAAATATTTTTGAGTTAATCGTTTTGATGAAAGGAGTTGGAATGTCGCTGCTGTCGCTGTTAAAAACGAGTGTAATCTTTGCTTTTAGTGTAGGACTGATCACTTTTGCATTGCCGGTTCTGGCTGGTTGCGAAGGTTGCTTGTGTCCCGGAGACCCTTGCAAGCTTTGTCCGCTACCTGCGATGGAAAATGATCCGATCAAACCAAACGAACCCGAGTTGTGCGCCAAAATTAGAGAAAAAGTGCCACCGACTTCGGCTCAACCCGGCTCTAACGAATATTTTCCCAGTTTGGATAAGTCAGTAATGGTGTGTGTCAATGAAGGGGGGGATGTCATCCGGAACAAACAGCGCAATGCCGAATATCCATCCCGGGTTTACTGCAAACCGCCGCGTTCGGTGAAAAAGGATTAGCATGATTTATTTCCTTTTTTGATCGCATCCAATTTGCATGCTTTAGTGGATAGCCTTCTTATTTTTATGTCCCCCAGTTAGATTATTTCTTTTTAACTGGGACGTTTGCCCTGTAATCGATCGAACGTGCCATCCTGGTTATTTGATGGTTATTTTCTTGGCGGCTGAGCCGTTTATTTTCGGAAGTGTCAGTTCGAGTATACCGTCTTTATATTTCGCTTCCGTTTTTGCTTCATCAACCGCGCTGTTCAGCGTGAAGCTGCGATAACTGGAGCCTTGGTAACATTCGCGGCAAATCACGCGTTCTCCTTCTTTTTCTTCCTTTTCTTTTTTGGTTTCAGCACTGATGGAAACCCGGTTGCCGTCAACTTCGACTTTAATATCCTCTTTATTGACACCAGGGATTTCCGCGCGGACGGTATAGGTTTTATCGTTTTCCTTCAAATCGATTTTGATCAAAGGTGCAATTTCCGATTCATTGAAGTAGGGGCGCAGTCCGAATCCTCTGAACCAGTCTTCCATGTTGATGAAAGGATCGAGGCGTGCCAAATCGCCGAATAATGGAGAATGCCGAACAATTTTTGACATGATATCAACTCTCTGGATAGTTGTTATTGGGTAACACTAAAACTCAATTACTCGGTTTTATGGGTGAGGAATTGAAAATCTATACCGCTGCTGTCAAACATACTCAACTCGCTGTCAACTTCCATTTCCGCCTCCAGCCAATCCTGGATTGCATCCGCTTCATTGCCGCTAAAGCCACGTTTCTCGGCGCGGTAATACGCTGCGGTGGCGATCATTTCCTGGCGATCGGCACGTTGTTTGGTTGCAGTGATAATGCGATGCGCGAGGATATTTTCTTCGCTTTTGGACAATTTTGTACGCGATTTCTTGGGTGCGGTTTCGCTGACTTTGCTTGGCATTTGATCGTTCTCCTTTATACGAATATTTCAAACTCAAGAGATTGAGCTGGCAAAAAACGCTATCGGTTGACTATCTTAAAGAAACTTTTTTTAAAAATAAGTAAGAAAAAACTTATTTTTAACTAAGCAATATACTTAAATATTGACAACACTTTTATTTCTGTGATCAAAAAAAAGCGGATCGGTTGGCGTATCGTGCGATTGCCCAAGAATTTCGCATATTTTTTGAAATTCGCTGCGAATGGTGGCGGGGGTTTTTTTTAGATGTGCAGCCAGAATTTTGCTATCGGTTGTTTCCAGGATAAAGCTTGCCTCAAGCAACCGGTACAGCGCCGGGGTAAGCATTTTCTTGTGATCGATGGACTCGATGAGGCGTGCAGCGTGCATTTTAGCGCGTCTCAATTGACCCGCTTCGTAAAAGGAATGATTGTTTTTTTGTCTGGAAAGAAGGTTGTTGACGTTAAGGTTTTCGAGAGTTTCAGCTTGTACCATTTGAATTTACTCCTCACGTAGGGCAATAATTCCAGGATAGCAAGCTTATGTGACAAGAATATAACAAGTCCGTTTAAACTTGCTTCCGGTTATTCACTGTAACTTGGAAGGGAAGAAACTACAATGCGACAAATTGCCGCTCTCTGGTTATTCTTGTTGTTAAATCCAGCCGCTGTTTTTTCATTGTGAAGCGACAGGCCGGATAAATAAATAAGCACATGGCTTAAATTTGTCTAAGCAAAATGCCTAAAAGTTCATGACATCCGATCGGGAAGCGCTGATTAATTGACTGCACGAGCGAATCGCTTCGTTGCGCGGTGCTCACTCCCTCGTCTATCTGATTGATATGTCTTGGTTGTTGCGTTTCGTATGCCTAGCCCTTCATCATGTTCGTCGAATTAATCAGCGCTTCCATAGATTGGATTGTGCATTTCAATTCAGAATCGTTCCATATCTTGTTGTAATGTAATTTTAAACGAGCTTGAATCCCGGAGTCTGAGCACGGCTGTCGCTCGGGCTTAAGGCTGCTTGCACGGCATCATCCGCACTTTCCAATAAAATAAACTGCATCGCGGTTCGCGTTGCTTCCGGCACATCGCGCAAATCCTTTTCGTTGCGTGCGGGCAGCAGCACGGTTTGGATACCGGCGCGCTGCGCCGCCAGTATTTTTTCCTTGATGCCGCCGACCGGCAACACCAATCCGCGCAAACTGATTTCACCGGTCATGGCGACATCGTGACGCACCGGGCGGTTGGTGAACAGGGAAGCGAGCGCGATAAACATCGCTACACCGGCGCTCGGTCCGTCTTTCGGGATCGCTCCCGCAGGCACGTGCAAATGCACATCGATACCCTCGAACAATGCTGGCGGAATATTGAGATCGCTGGCGCGCGCTTTTACCAGCGTAAGCGCCGCTTGCGCGCTTTCCTTCATGACATCGCCGAGCTGTCCGGTCAGTATCAGCCGCCCGCTGCCGTGGATGCGCGTGGCTTCAATGAACAAAATGTCGCCGCCCACGGGTGTCCACGCCAGGCCAGTAGCGACGCCTGGTAAATCGGTATGCAGCGCCAGTTCGTGTTCAAATTTTTCCGGTCCCAGAATCGCGTCCAGATCTGCTGCGTCAATCCGCACTTGCTGCTGCTGACCTTCGGCGATGCGTAACGCCGCGTGCCGCATGACCCGGCCGATTTCCCGTTCGAACTGGCGCACACCGGCTTCCCGGGTGTAGCTGGCGACTATGTTTTCCAGCGCGGCCGGTGTCAGCGTGCATTGTTCTTCGCGCAAGCCGTTCGCTTCGCTTTGGCGCTGCACGAGATAGCGCAGCGCAATTTGCAGCTTTTCCTCTTGCGTATAGCCGGGCAGATCGATGATTTCCATGCGGTCGCGCACCGGCGGCGACACATTGTCGATGACGTTCGCCGTGGCGATGAAAATCACTCGGCTCAAGTCGAACGGCACGCCGAGATAATTATCGCGAAACGTGGAATTTTGTTCCGGATCGAGAATTTCCAGCAGCGCGGCCGACGGATCGCCTTGGATGCTGGCGGACATTTTGTCGATTTCATCGAGCATCATGACGCAGTTGCGTGCGCCCGCCTTGCGCAAGCTCTGCACGATATTGCCCGGCATCGCGCCGACGTAGGTGCGGCGGTGACCGCGCATTTCCGCTTCGTCGTGCACGCCGCCGAGAGAAACGCGCACGAACGACCGCTGCAGGGCGCGCGCGATGCTTTGCCCCAGCGATGTTTTGCCGACGCCTGGCGGGCCGACAAAACACAAAATCGGTGCGCGCCCGTGCGGTTTCAGTTTTTGCACGGCGAGAAATTCGATGATGCGCTGTTTGATGCGCTCCAATCCAAAGTGATCCGCTTCCAGAATCCGGCGCGCGCTGTTCAGATCGATGGGCGTTTCTGCGGGCAAGCGCCAGGGCAATTCCGTCATCCATTCCAGATAGGTATGCAGCATCGAATACTCGCTCGAGGCGCTTGGCATGCGTTGCAAGCGCTGCAATTCCTTGCGCGTTTGCGCTTCAATATCGCCGGGCATGCCGGCTTTGCCGATCGCTTCACTCAGTTGCGCGATTTCCTGGTCGTTCTCGCCGTCTTCGCCCAATTCTTTCTGAATGGCTTTCAGCTGTTCGTGCAACAAAAATTTACGCTCGCGATCTTCCATCTGTTCCTTGGTACGCTCGCCGATTTCCTGCGACAGGCGTAAAACCTCGATGCGGCGCGATAGGATGTGCAGCACTTTCTGCAACCGTTCTTCGGTGCCGATGGTTTCCAGCAGCATTTGTTTCTCGCTGACTTCGGTATCGAGCAGGCTGGCGGTAATGTCGGCCAGATCGGACGGCGCGCGCGTGGCCTGCAAGGAATGGGCAAGCTCGGCGGGTACGCCGGGTAACAGCGAAAGAATTTCGATGGCGCGTTCGCGCAATTGCAAAGCGAGCGCTTCGGCTTGCGTGGAAACTTCCGCGGATTCCTTGAGGCGTTTTATGCGGGCCGCAATGAACGGATAGCCCTCGACGAGTTCTTCAATCTGAAAGCGCTCCACACCCTGACAAATAACATGATGCGTTTTATCGTCCGTGGTGACATGGCGGATGATATTGGCGATCGTGCCGGTGCGGCATAACGCATCCAGTCCCGGTTCGTCCACTGCGGCGTCTTTTTGCAGCACGATACCGATAGGGGCCTTCGATTGCAGCGCATGCTCGATGGTGGCGATTGAACGGGCGCGACCGACGGTGACGGGCATTAACACATGCGGAAATAACACCACGTTGCGCATCGGCACCAAAGCGATGACATCGGCAGGCAACGGCAGGCTTGTGACAGATTGTTCCATAGCGGCTCATCCTCCAGGAATGTAAGCGGGTTGTATTACTCCCCTCGAATATTTGCGCGCTTAACCAGGAATTCAAGTGAATAGCGCTGGTTATGGTTCAAGGTAACCGGCGCAATGGCGATCATGTGCCGGTTACCTGGGAAAACGATGCGATTACGGACGGTGCCGTGTTTCTTTTTTTTGCTCGTAACGCACCAGCTTGGCGAGATCGAGCAGCTCTTCCGATAATAATTGCAGCGCATCGTCGAGCGTCAGTATGCCGACCAATTCCCCGGTTTCATCGACAACCGGCAAACGCCGTGCGGTTTTGCGACGCATGAGTTCGATGGCCTCGTACGATGCCGTGCTCTCTTTGATGGTAAATACTTCCTGCGCCATGATATCGCCGACTGTAATGACGTTTTCGTCCAATTCGGTCGCTACAACTTCTACAACCAGATCGCGATCCGTGACAACGCCGACCGGAACTTGGCGGCCGTCACGCTTTTCGACTACGATGACGGCGCCGACATGGTATTGGCGCATCAGCTTGGCAGCTTCCACAACGGTTGCATCGCGCTGGATGACAATGACTTCACGATTACAAATTTCACCGACAGGCATTTGTTTTCTCCTTTTTTCTCAAATAAGTGGAAGAACGGTTGAATTCCCGATTCAGCGCGACCAGTGCACGCGCAACAGGTTTTCCGCCGGATTGTAATGAAACTCCAATTCTCCTTGATACGCTTCATGAATAGCTTCACCGATACCGCGCGCGAGGTGTATGTCCGTAGTAGTAATCAACACCTGGTCCTGTTTTTCCTCGGTCGCCATGATCCGCTTTAACGGGTGTTCGGTTTTTTCCTTTTTCTCGAAGTGCTGTACCAAATGCATAATTTCGTCGCGGTGTTCCTGTAAAAAATTGCCTTGCAAAGTCAGGAAACCGGCCGGGTAATGATCATGAATGCGCTGACAGGCCGGGCAATTATGCTCATGCGCATTGGCCGTTGCGCCAAGCCATTGCCACCGTCCTTTGTGAAATACCGCGCTGCATTGCGGACATACGGTCGGCTCAGGAAGTTTGCCGGAAATTTTGTACGCATCGTGTATTTGTTCCTGAAAAATACCATCGCGCCGGTTGATCGGATGGAAACCGGGATGTGTGCTTTTTGTGCCCATGGTAAATCTCCTTCTAAATAACTTTTTTATTTGAATTTCAATCACCACACCTGCATTTGCGGGTGACGCCGCTTTGCCGCTTTATGCTTAAGCCGTGGCTTCATCTTGCGCGCTTTGATAATTTTGTCAAGCGTTTCCATCGTGCTTTATCCCCCGGTTTCCCGCTCGTACAGCATGCGATCCCGATCCAGTTGATCCGCCAGCGCTTGCAAGGCGATTGAAATCGCTACCGGATAGGCGGGTGCGGGCTCAAGTGCAGTCATGGCGGCGGGCAGTTGGCGGTAATTTTTCAGCGTTTGATCGCGCAATGCAGCGAGTGGGAGCTTGGGATGAAGACGCTTACCCGCGCGCATCACGGGTTGAATCAGCGCTTCACCCGGCTGCGGATCATCGTCTTCCAATGCGATGACATCGGCGGCAATACGACGGTTATTGTCAAAAGTACGGTAAACCTGTTTTCGTCCCGGCCACGTGGCCTTGCCTTCGGAATGTTTGCGGCGCGGTTTACCAGCGTATTCCTGCAGTTTGTACGCGCAGTCCAGCGCCGGTGCATCGATGGAAATATCGAGCGCGGTGCCGATGCCAAAGCCGTCAATTGGCGCTTGCGCGGACAATAGCGCATGCAGTTTGTATTCGTCGAGGTTGCCGCTGGCAAAAATAGCGGTGTTTTGCAGACCACCAGCATCGAGTATCTCACGAACATTGCGGGCGTGAGCCGCTAAGTCACCGCTGTCTAGACGGATACCTTTAACGGTGATGTTTTCAGCGGCCAGTTTGTGCGCCAAATGCACCACTTTTTGCGCCGCCGCTTCGGTATCGTAGGTATCGATGAGCAGCACCGTATTAGCGGGGTGGCAGCGGGAAAAATGCTCGAATGCCGCACTTTCATCTGCATGTGCCTGAATATAGGAATGCGCCATCGTGCCGAACAACGGAATGTCGTACAGCGCGGCCGCCAGTACCGTTGCAGTACCGGAAAATCCCGCCAGATAACTGGCGCGCGCAGCCAGCAATGCGGCTTCCGCGCCGTGCGCGCGGCGCATGCCGAAATCGACCAGCAGCTTGTCCGGCGCTGTCAGCACCGAACGCGCCGCTTTGGAAGCGATCAGGGTTTCAAAATGCAGCAGATTGATAATGCGCGATTCGACTAGTTGCGCCTGCGGCATTTTCGCAGTGATGCGAAAAATCGGCTCATTGGGAAAGAAAATGGTGCCTTCCGGCATCGCATGAACATCGCCGTCAAACTTAAATTGCGCGAGATAATGGATGACATGCGGTGGAAAGCGCGTGCCAAGCCAGTCCAATTCTTCCGTTGAAAATCGCAAGTTTTCCAGAAATTCGAGCACTTGTTCCAGCCCAGCGGCAACGAGGAAATTGCGTCCCGGCGGCAGTCTGCGTACAAACAGCTCGAACACGGCGGTTTCTTCCATGCCTAGCTCAAGATAGCTTTGCAGCATGGTGAATTGATACAGATCGGCCAGTAACGGGCTGGATAGCGGATTCATGCAAGCTCCTGATAATGGACGAACTGTGCGCCCAATTGCATCATTTCCCGCAATGCACGCTGCCCGTCACCGGGCTGCCGGTCGAAGGCGCGCACGGCGTCTTTCAGCACGAAAGCGGTGTATTGCAGGCGCAGCGCATCCTGCACGGTATGGAACACGCAATATTCGGTTGCAACGCCGCCGGTAAAAATGCGCCGGATATGCAGCGACCGCAATAAGCCATCGAGTTGCGTGCCGCTGAAGCCGGAATACGCGTCGCTTTCCCGTGCCGTTGCTTTGGAGATGATATGTGTGGCGGCGGGCAATGCCAGAGCAGCATGGAAAGCCGCGCCGTCTGATCCGGCGATACAATGCGGCGGCCATGGACCGCCTTGCGGTTGGAACGAGCAATGGTCCGGCGGATGCCAATCGCGCGTGGCAAGAACTGGCAATCGATGCGCAGCAAAATAAGCCAGATAGCGATTCAGTTGCGGAATGATGTCATCGCCGCCAGCAACCGCAAGACTACCGCCCGGCAGAAAATCATTCTGCATGTCGATCACGATGAGCGCATCGCCCGCTGCGGGTGTAATTTTCATGATATAAGCCGGTCATCAGCGCGCCAATGACTAAAATCCGACGTTCATTTTTCGCTTCCAGGGATATGATGCTTGCCGGTGCTCACCCGTTTCGCCTGATAGCCTTCGCTGCCGATATCTTCGAGAAACTGCACTGCGTCGCCGGGCGCCAATTGATCGAAATCGTGACTGGCCAGATTGTCGCGCTGAAAATATAGCTCTTCTCCGTCGGCAGTCTCAATGAATCCGTAACCTTCCGTTTTGAATAGCTGTGTCACTGTGCCATGCAGTACCGGGGCGTGCGCCTTGGTAGCGCCGCGCTGGCGGCGGGCGTAATCTTCCAGTTGGCGCTTGGCGGCATCGAAAGCGTCGCGCACGGCGACGTACACATCTTCATTGGCGACGCGATTCACCGCCAAATCTCCGCCCGGCACGGTCATGTGGATGTGCACGTCAAACAGCCGCCCTTGATGGTGATGCTTGTGCGGAAGCTCGACGACGATGCGGCAGCTCATGATATGCGGATAAAATTTTTCTAGCTTTTCCGCTTTTTCGCGGATATGGCTTTCCAGTGCTTCGGAGTGGGGCATATCCCGCGTGGTGATTTGCAAGGTGACTTCCATGACAATTTCTCCTGGTTGATTGAGTTTATATTTCCGGTAACAGTTATCCTTTGATGCATACTTTCGGGCGCAGAAACGCCACCCGGCGCGCCAATCCCGCTTGTTCCGTGACCTCGGCCACCTGGTCGACATCCTTGTAAGCGCCGGGCGCTTCCTCCGCCGCGCCGCGCATCGAACGGGTGCGGATCAGGATGCCTTGTTGCGCGAGATCGTTGATCAATGTCCGGCCATTCCACTGCTTCAACGCTTGATTGCGGCTCATGGCGCGGCCTGCGCCGTGGCTGCACGAAGCAAAGGCTCGGTTGTGACTGCTGCCGGCGAGAATGTACGAGCCCGTACCCATACTGCCGCCGATGATGACAGGTTGTCCTACGTCACGGTAACGCGCCGGCAGTCTAGGATGTCCGGGCGCGAAAGCGCGCGTCGCGCCTTTGCGGTGCACATGCAACCAGCGGGTTTTGCCATCGACTTCGTGTTGCTCTTCCTTGCAGGTGTTGTGCGAAATGTCGAATAGTGTTTCCAGCGTGGCGTTTGGATAGATTTCGGTAAATGTTTCCCGGGTCAGATGCGTGAGGATCTGCCGGTTAGCCAGCGCGCAATTGATCGCGGCGTTCATCGCGCCGAGGTATTGCTGCCCTTCCGGCGATTTGATCGGCGCGCAGGCCAGTTCACGGTCAGGCAGGTGAATGCCGAGACGGCCGGCGGCTTTCGCCAGCATTACCAGATAATCCGTACCGATCTGATGACCGAGTCCGCGCGAGCCGCAGTGAATGGAAATAATCAGTTGACTTTCGTGCAAACCGAAAGCCTGTGCAGCAGTCTGGTCGTAGATGCGCTCCACCACCTGCACTTCCAGGTAATGATTGCCGGAACCGAGCGTACCCATTTCGCCGCGCTGGCGTTTTTTTGCCAGCTCGGACACGTTGCCCGGCACCGCGCCGCCGACGCAACCGTTTTCTTCCACATAGTCCAGATCGGCGGCATCGCCGTAACCATGCTTCACGGCCCATTGCGCGCCGCCGAGCAGGACCTGGTCGAGTTGCTGCGGATTGAGGTTGATATGGCCTTCCTCGCCGACCCCGGCGGGAATTGTCGCGAATAGCCGGTCGGCCAAGCGTTCGAAACGAGCGGCGGCGTCGTGCAGATTGAGGTTGCTGCGCAGGCAGCGGATACCGCAGGAAATGTCAAAGCCCACACCACCGGCTGAAATGATGCCGCCTTGCCCGGCATCGAATGCCGCCACGCCGCCGATGGGAAAACCGTAACCCCAATGCGCATCCGGCATCGTCATCGCCGCTCCGGCCAGGCCGGGCAATGCGGCGACATTGGCGATTTGTTCCAGCACTTTATCATCCATGCTGGTGAGTAAAGGCGCACTGCCGTACAGCAGAACTTCCGCGCGCTTTTCGCCGGATGCTTTGGGTAGCGTCCAGAGATAGGGATGAAGCTGATGTAATTGTTGTACGTTCATACGTCCACCACGCAACGGGATTCCCAGATCGGGCCGATTGGTTTTACCGCGAGCATGGTCAGCGTCGCGCCCTTGACTTCGACGCCGCGTTCCAATTCCTCGCGCCATTTTTCTCCAGCAGCTTTGCCGTGCCAATAACTGCCTTGGCGCTGAATATAAAAATGGCTGAATACCATGCCGAGTTCGCGCGCTTTTCCTAACAGGAGGTTGAGCCAAACCACCAGCGCAAGCTCAGGATCGGATTCCTCGAATTCGACGGCGACGATTGTCGCGGGTTGCACTTCTTCAATGTGCGTGATAATGGCGAAAACCGCATGCGCCGCCGCTTCAAACGATTGCTCGACGGTCAGGCCGCGGCCGATAATACCGATGTCAGCGTCGTGTTCAAAATACGATGAGCTCATTTTTTAATCACTTTATGAAAAAGTAGTTTCATTGTAGTATTTTTACTGGCAGAAATGTATTAATCTGGGAAACCGTTGCGATTAATCAATTACCGTACGTAACGCGAGGAAGTGCGAGAGGGAATTTGCATGCCGAAACACAATGCCGACATTGCCGCCATTTTTGAGGAAATTGCCGATTTGCTTGAAATCCAAGGCGCCAATCCGTTCCGTATCCGCGCTTACCGCAATGCCGCGCGCATCGTGGGCGAATTGTCGCAAGAAGCATCCCGGATGCTGGAAAAGGATGAAGACCTGATGGAATTGCCGGGCATTGGGAGCGATCTGGCGGGCAAGATCAAGGAGATTGTCAGTAGCGGCCACTGTAGTTTGCTGGATCGCTTGCATGCCGAACTGCCGCCTGCCATCATCGAGTTGCTGAAAATTCCGGGGCTTGGCCCGAAGCGGGTGAGAGCGTTGTATCACGATCTCGATGTGCAAACAATCGAGCAATTGCATCGTGCGGCGCGCGACGGCCGCATCCGCGAGCTGCCGGGTTTTGGCGAGAAAACCGAAAGCAATATTCTACAGGCGATTGAAGCGCACGCTGATCAGGCGCAGCGTTTCAAGCTGGCGGTGGCGGCGCAATATGCTGAAGCACTGGAGAAATTTTTGGCCGCTATTCCCGGTGTTGCGCGCGTTACGGTTGCGGGCAGTTACCGGCGCATGCGGGAAACGGTGGGCGATTTGGATATTGTCGTGGCAGCATCGGCGTCAAGTCAGGTGGCGCAGCGTTTCACCACCTACGATGAAGTGATCGAAGTATTGTCGGCCGGTCCCACACGCGCCAGTGTGATTCTGAACTGCGGATTGCAAGTCGATTTGCGCGTCGTCAAGGAAGAATCCTACGGTGCGGCATTGCATTATTTTACCGGCTCCAAAGCGCATAACATCGCAATCCGCCGCCTGGCGCAACAGAGCGGGCTGAAAATCAACGAATACGGTGTTTTTCGCGATAGCACGCGGATTGCGGGAGAAACGGAGGCGTCGGTGTACGCCGCGGTGGGTCTTTGCTATATTCCCCCCGAGTTGCGCGAAAACCGCGGTGAGATCGCCATTGCCAAGGAGGGGCGGTTGCCGCGCCTGGTGGAACAAAGCGATTTGCGCGGTGATTTGCATGCGCATACCAAGGCAACCGACGGTCATAACAGCTTGCGCGAGATGGCGCAGGCGGGATTGGCCAATGGTTTCGAATATCTTGCGATTACCGAGCATTCACGGCGACTGGCTTTTACACATGGCCTCGATCCGTTGCAATTGGCGCGGCAGTGCGATGAAATCGATCAATTGAACGCTGAATTGAAAGGTATCATCCTGCTCAAGAGCATCGAGGTCGATATTCTCGAGGACGGCAGCCTGGATTTACCGGATAGCGTGCTGGCCCGGCTGGATTTGGTGGTAGGCGCGGTGCACAGCAGTTTTAATCTGTCCCGTGCCAAACAAACGCAGCGCATTCTGAACGCCATGCAGCACCCGTATTTCACCTTGCTGGCGCATCCGTCCGGGCGTTTGATCCAGCGCCGCGCGCCGTATGATGTCGATATGCTGCAGATCATCCGGGAAGCTGGGAAACGCGGTTGCTTTCTGGAATTGAATGCACATCCGGAACGGCTGGATTTGCTCGATACCCAGTGCCAAATGGCCAAAGAGGAGGGCGTGCTGATCAGTATCAATTCCGACGCACACAGCGTTTACGATTTTGCCAATTTGCGTTTTGGCGTCGGTCAGGCGCGGCGCGGCTGGCTGGAAAAAAGCGATGTGTTGAATACCCGCCCGCTGAAGGAGTTGCGTCAATTGATTAATCGCACGATGTCTTAATAGCCACTGAGGAGAACATTATGATTTTCGCTGACCGTATCGCAGCAGCCGATAAGCTGGCGCAAGCGCTGTCCGAGTATCACGGCAAGAACCCGCTGGTGCTCGCCATTCCGCGCGGCGCGGTGCCGATGGCCAAGGCAATTGCGCAACAACTGAACGGAGAAATGGATGTGGTGCTGGTGCGCAAACTGCGCGCACCCGGTAATCCGGAATTCGCCATCGGTTCCGTCGATGAGACTGGCTGGGTGTATTTGACCGAATACGCCGAGCGCGCGGGCGCGGATCAGGAATATGTGAAGCGCGAAGTTGCCGCGCAACTGGAAACCATCCGGCAGCGGCGCGCGTGCTATACCCCCCAGCGGGCACCTGTCGATCCCGCCGGGCGCATCGTGATCGTCATCGATGACGGCTTGGCAACCGGTTCGACCATGATTGCTGCGTTGCACGCGTTGCGCAACCAGAAACCGGCGCAATTGATCTGCGCGGTGCCTGTGGCGCCGCCGGAGACATTGCAAAAGCTGCACGGCAAAGCGGATCGTATTGTATGTTTGTCAGCGCCTGACAATTTTTATGCCGTCGGGCAATTTTATGCGGATTTTCCGCAAGTGACCGACGATGAAGTGATCGCTTGCCTTACCGGTCCGTCCCGGCAAGCGAGGGATTGATCGAATATTCTTTGGACAAAAATTATTGATGAGGAGTGTGCCATGATACGCAATCCGATTGATGTTGCGACCCGCGTGAGTCCTAATTTATCCGCTTTGATTGCCAGCAGGATGAACCAGTCGGCGCTCGCGGAAGATATGACGCTGGCTACGATCCGCGATTTTGTGACCGCTGTGTTGAGCGATGCATTCACCGAAACAGAGCAACTGCATCATTTTGATATCAATGAGTCGCTGCTGGACGAACTCGATGCGTTGATCGAGGAATTCGGCGAAACCGCATTGGCGATCGATTTTGTGCAGGAAATGGCAAGCGAGCCCTTATCGCGCGTCATTGATACCGTGATCAATGCGGCCGGTCGGGAAAAACCCGCGACGCTTGAAATGGTGAAAGATGCGCTTATCTCCGGTATATCCGCGAATTTGGTGGGAGCGGGCGTGCTGGACGAGGATGAAGACGATGTGCTGCTTGCCGAAATCGAATCCTTGATCGACCGGCACGGTTCCGATGCGCTGGCGGAATTGTTTATCCGCTATGAATGAAAAGGTTCGTGATCGAAGTACGCTACATAAGAATGAACCTTAACCCTGATTGCCAATCGAATAGCGCATTGGTTACCGCCGCTTACTTTATTTTTCTGACCTATGTATCTCGATAAAATTTACGCATTACAAACGGGTGTAAGTCTTAAAGTGTCGACGATGGCGTTACAGGAATTTATTGCAAACGCCATTCGCACAAAAAAATTCTCCGAGCTTGTGAGCATTCGCAGCACAACGGATTTATATGCTCATCTGTCCGTTGTCGTTTGCGCTGGTGCGGAAGAATTGATCAAAAGGCGGCAGCGTTGGATCAATCATAAAATCAAAGCCGATTTGATCGCCGGACAACCGGTTCCATTCAATAGCTTTTGCAGTCTATTCTGGCGCAACCTGGATGAAGACGATCCGGATGGTGATGAGTGGCAGCAATTGATTGCCAGTGACGAATTTTATTCGCAACTGACCATTTTGCTGCACAAATTGCGCATCGCCGAACGTAATTTGCAGCAATCCAGCGGCGCAATTCCCGATTTTTATCTCGGCTCGGCTTAGATTGGATTTTAATCGGCTTAAACGGCGTTGCTGAAACGATTAAAAGTCCGCACTATTGCTTTTGTTTCATGAAAAACAATCCCGCTGTTTTGGCGGGATTGTTTGAAGCGGCGTTAGATTCGATATCGGTTTTACTTTCTGCGGCGAGCGGTAAAACCGAGTAATCCCAATCCAATCAGTAACATCGCATAGGTTTCCGGTTCTGGAATTGTTGGAGCCTGTGTCAGTAGGAAAGTTGTGGTCTTTCCATCGCCTGGATCAAACGGACTTAAATCGAACGATGCGGTAGCTGTACCACCAACCGCTAGTGATCCGATAAAGTCAAGATTGCGTGGTCCGCTTGATCCTTCAAGCGTAAAACCTGAAAGCGTTGATTTATTAAAACTGGTGAAAACGACGCCACTGCCATGATCAGGTTCGGTGATCGCGAAATGGAAATCGGTCCAGGGTATTCCCGTGTTATTCGTGATGTGTTCCGTTATATTGTAGGGATTTCCTGGACCGGTATCATGCGCAACGGTAAATTCCAGAACGATGGGATTTACACTATCGAATATTTTGCTGATGTCCAGATTTCTTGAGCCATCGTCGCTGTAGCTAAATGAACCTAAGCCAGCCCCGCTGGCGGTAATATTGGTGATAACCGCGCCAGCAGACGCGGTAGAAATTGATCCGGTAAAGAATAAAGCGGTTACGAGTAATTTTTAATGATTAAATAAACAATAGTGAAAGTGTTGTTCATTCTGCCGATAAGTTTCACTTATTGATATAAAGGTTATGCTTATTTTTCAATATAATTAATGAGTGATTCTTGTAGGATATTTGGAGTTCTTTTGTTTCTGGTGCAGAGAAGCACGTTTGAGGGCGATTGTGCAAAACTGAAGTGCGTGTATTTTACGGGGTTGGTCGAAATTGTGTGAGATTCGGATATAAATAGGATGAGAGGTGATTCAGCTTCCTTAATTTACGGAAAAGGCTCCCTTTGACTGCAATTCATGCAGTAATTGCAGACCAATAAGCGTTCGATAGTAAACGCCTTGCCATTATTTTTTGTTCAACGGTAATTTCACCGAGTCCTATGAAGTGCTGCCGGTGATACAAGCGCATTATTTGTCCTGCCGGTAGAGTGCAACTACCCGATTGACATTCAACGGTGCGGCCTTGCTGCAGCCATAATGCCGATTGATCTTCTAGCGTTACTTTCGGGTATGCTTGTACCAGACAATCGACCGGCAGTAAGCACGCGTCTCTTGCGATAGCATCCATTGCTTCCAGCATCGGTACTGTATATGCCTGGGACAAATCGAATTTATCAATAGCGGTGCGGCGCAGACTGATCAGATAGGCGCCGCCGAAACCCAGTGCTTTGCCGATGTCTTCCGCCAGTGTCCGGATATAGGTACCGGTGCCGCATTGGATGCTCAAGCACAATTCATTTTGCCGCAATGACCGGATTTGTATGCCGTAAATGGTGATCTTGCGTGCCGGCCTGGCAATGAATTCGCCATCTCTGGCGTAGGCGTACAACGGTTTTCCTTGATGTTTGAGCGCGCTGTACATGGGCGGGATTTGCAAGATGTCGCCGACAAAGTTTTTTAACGCCTGTTCACATTCGGCGAGAGCCGGGTTTGGCACGGTTGTTGATGTTTGACTGATTTCACCTTCCGCATCGCCTGTCGTGCTCAAATAACCGAGCTTCAGGGTTGTTTCGTAGGTTTTATTGGCACCCAGCAAAATCGATGAAAACTTGGTTGCTTCACCGAAGCAGACCGGAAGCAATCCGGTTGCCAGCGGATCCAAGGTGCCGGTGTGTCCGCATTTGGTTGCGGAGAAAAGATGCTTGGCGATCTGAATGGCTTTATTGGACGAGACATTGAGGGGCTTATCCAGTAATAGAACACCGCTGATATTACGTTGTTTCGGTTTAGCCAAATCTGTGCGAGGAATATTTGAATGCAATCGTCCGTTTGATTGCTCAGGTTTCCGGATCGATGTGATGAGTGGCTTTGTCTTGCGCAATCGCTTCGTCAATCAATTTCGACAGACGTACGCCGCGTTCGACCGATTCATCAAAAACAAAGTGAAGTTGCGGTGTGATTCTCAACTTCATGCGGTGCGCCAGATGGGTGCGCAAAAAGCCTTTGGCGTGTTCCAGTCCTTTTTCTACCAGCAGATTTTCTTCCGGCGTGCATAAGGTGGTGTAAAAGATCTTGGCGTAGCTGTAATCGCGCGTGACTTCAACAGCCGTAATCGTGACATGATGGCGCACGCGGGGATCTTTGATTTCATTTTGTATCAAGTCCGCCAGTTCTCGTTGTATTTGATCGGCAACGCGTAGTGTGCGGGAAAAATCTTTCGGCATAGGTGCTTGAATCAGAGCGCTAGATTATAACGATCTCGCGGTTTCGACGATTTCATAAACTTCCAGTTGATCGCCTATCTGAATATCGTTGAAATTTCTGAGCGATAAGCCGCATTCAAATCCTTCCCTGACCTCTTTGACGTCATCCTTGAAGCGTTTCAGCGAATCGAGCTCGCAGCTGTGAATGACCAGTCCGTCGCGTAACACCCTGATCAAAGAATTTCTTTTTACGATACCGTCCAGCACATAGCAGCCTGCAACCACGCCGACTTTCGGGATGCGGTAAATTTCACGGATATCGATCAGCCCGATGATGCTTTCTTTACGCTCAGGCGACATCAGGCCGGAAAGCGCTGCTTTAATTTCATCAACCGCTTCGTAAATGATATTGTAGTAGCGCACGTCAACGCCAGTAGACGCGATCAGTTTGCGCGCGCTGGCGTCCGCGCGCACATTGAAGCCGATGATGACGGCTTTAGATGCCAGCGACAGATTGACATCGGATTCGATAATCGCACCCACGCCGCTATGAATGATATTGACCTTGACTTCGTCCGTTGAAATCTTTTGCAACGCATAAGCCAAAGCCTCACAGGAGCCTTGCACGTCGGCTTTGATGATGAGGGACAGCACCTTGACGTCTTCTTGCTGATCAAACACGTTTTCAAGTTTTGCCGCCTGTTGCTTGGCAAGTTTCACGTCGCGGTATTTACCTTGGCGGAATAGCGCGATTTCACGCGCTTTGCGTTCGTCATCGAGCACCAGTACGGTTTCACCCGCCTCGGGCACTTCCGATAATCCTTGAATTTCAACCGGAATAGAGGTACCCGCCTGCTTGATCGCTTTGCCGTTTTCATCATTCATGGCGCGCACTTTGCCGAAAACCGCGCCCGCCAGCAACACGTCGCCGCGATGCAACGTTCCGGATTGCACCAGGATCGTCGCAACCGGGCCGCGGCCTTTATCCAGTCGTGATTCAATCACAACGCCTTTGGCCGGTGTTTTGGCCGGTGCTTTCAATTCCAGCACTTCTGCTTGCAGCAGTATACTTTCCAGCAGAGCATCAATGCCTTGCCCGGTTTTTGCCGATACTTCGACAAACATTGTATCGCCGCCCCAGTCTTCCGGCACCACTTCGTGCGCGACCAGTTCATGCCGGATCCGTTCGGCATTGGCTTCCGGTTTGTCGATTTTATTTACCGCCACGATGATGGGGATCTTGGCTGCTTTGGCATGGTGAATAGCTTCGATCGTCTGCGGCATGACGCCATCATCCGCTGCCACCACAAGGATGACAATGTCGGTGATTTTGGTGCCGCGTGCGCGCATAGCCGTAAAGGCTTCGTGACCCGGTGTGTCGAGAAAAGTGACCATGCCGTGATCGGTTTCCACATGATAAGCGCCGATATGCTGGGTTATTCCGCCAGCCTCGCCGCCGGCAACGCGGGTGCGGCGGATATAGTCCAGCAGTGAGGTTTTGCCGTGATCGACATGCCCCATGACCGTAACGACTGGAGCGCGTGGAGATAATTCCGCTTCGGTGGCGGAGGCTTCATGGTCGGCAAGAAAATTCTCAGGGTTATCGATCTCGGCATATTTTGCGATATGTCCCATTTCTTCAACCACGATCATGGCCGTATCCTGATCCAGCATTTGATTGATCGTGACCATGCTGCCCATTTTCATCAATACCTTGATGACATCGGCGGCCTTTACCGACATTTTCTGTGCCAGCGCACTGACGGAAATGGTTTCGGGCACCATGATTTCACGCACGATCGGTTCTGTCGGCGCGGAAAAAGCGTGAATATTCTGTTCTTCGGCATGCGCCGGTTTGCTGTGTTTGTCTCTACGCGTGCGCCAGCCTTGCTGGCTGTTGGGAAGATCACCGCCGCGGGTTTTTACGCTGCGCTTCTTGGTGTTTTCATCTTTCCAGACGACTTGCTGCTGCTTGGCTTGCTTCTTCTTTTTATCGGCTTTTTCTTCGGGTTTTACTGCGGGTTTATGCAGCGTCCCGTCAGTCGAGCCGGGATGTGTATCCTCCATCCGTTGTTCAGGTTCGATTTTCTTTGCGGCTTCCGGTTCCCCTGACGGCGCGGGCTTTGTTACCGGCGGCGCAGTCTTGATTTCTGCTTCCGGTTCCCCTGTTTTTTTCTTGATCTCTTCTTCTGTCTCGGCTTTTCTGCGCGCTCTTTTTTGTTTGATTTCCTCGGTTTGGCGCGCAATCAGCTCCGCTTGTTTTCTTGCTTCTTCGTTGCGCAGGGCCAATTGTTCCGCATCGATGACCGGTGTGGGTTCTTTAATCGCCGGAGCGGTGTCAAGCGGCTTAGCGGTTTCTGGGGAAGTTTCAGCTTCGTCCGTCACGCCGGGTTTCGCTACGACACGTCTTTTTCTGACTTCGACTTGAATTGTTCGCGGTCTGCCCGTGCTGTCGGATTTTCGTATTTCGGAAGTTTGCCGGCGCGTTAGAGTGATTTTGCTTCTGGTCTCGGTGGCGCCATGTGTTTTTCTTAGATAGTCGAGTAGCTGCGCTTTATCTTGCTCTGTCAAACTGTCTTCCGCCAGCGTTTTTTTCACACCGGCGGCTTTAAGCTGCTCCAGCAGAACGGCCGGTAACAAACCCAGTTCATTAGCAAATTGTTCCACACTCATTTGAGCCATTTATAACCCTTCAACAAACAAAACGACATGCAAGACTTCCAGAAATTAACGTTCCGGCCGTATTCCAGCCGGTTGCTTGAATCAAGTAAACCATGGTTCACGTGCTTTGATAATTAACCGGTTCGCGCGTTCAATATCGATACCGGTTATCTCGACCAGATCATCGGCGGCCAAATCGGCCAGATCGGCTTGCGTGTTAATACCTTTTGCAGCCAATTCGCGCACGATATCGATATCCATCCCTTCTATTGCAAGCAAATCCTCGGCGACATGCTCAACCTTTTCTTCATTGGCGATAGCATCCGTCAGCAGCGCATTACGCGCGCGATTACGTAGTTCATTGACGGTTTCTTCGTCCAGCGATTCGATTTCCAGCATCTCATTTAATGGTACGTAAGCCACTTCTTCCAGCGTGACAAAACCCTCTTGCACGAGAATTTCCGCGATTTCCTCATCAACATCGAGCTTCTGCATAAAGAGCTGGCAGGTTTGCGATGTTTCCTGTTCATGCTTGGCTTTGGACTCATCCACCGTCATGATGTTGAGTTCCCAGCCGGTCAATTCGGAAGCCAAGCGCACATTCTGTCCGCCGCGGCCGATGGCTTGTGCAAGGTTATCATCATCGACCACGATGTCCATGCTATGTTTTTCTTCATCGACCATGATGCTGCTGATTTCTGCGGGTGCCAGCGCATTGATGATAAAAGTCGCGGGATCGTCCGACCACAACACGATATCCACACGCTCTCCGGCCAGTTCGCTGATAACCGCCTGGACTCTCGAACCGCGCATGCCAACGCAAGTGCCGATTGGGTCGATACGCTGGTCGTTTGATTTGACAGCAATCTTGGCGCGCGACCCGGGGTCTCGCGCTGCCGCTTTGATTTCCAGTAAACCTTCCTCAATTTCCGGGACTTCCAGTTCAAATAATTTCATCAGAAATTCGGGGGAAATACGGGAAAGCTTTAATTGTGGTCCTCTGGCGGCGCGATCCACTTTATGGAGGTAAGCGCGCACCCGGTCACCGACACGCAAATTTTCTTTCGGTATCATCTGGTCGCGCGGAAGCTCGGCTTCGATTTTTCCGGATTCGATGATGGCATTACCGCGCTCCATGCGCTTGATCGTGCCGGTAATTAAATAATCTCCACGCTCGAGGAAATCATTCAGTGTTTGTTCGCGTTCGGCGTCGCGTATTTTCTGGAAAATGACCTGTTTTGCCGCCTGTGCTCCGATGCGTCCGAATTCGATGGGCTCCAGCGGTTTTTCAAGATACTCGCCAAGCTGGATGCCGGCATCGGTTTTTGCCGCGTCACTTAAGGAAATCTGGCGCGCAGGATCTTCCACGGCATCATCTTCAACAACCAGCCAGCGGCGGAAGGATTGGTGATCTCCTGTGACTCTGTCAATAGAAACACGAGTTTCAATATCCTCTTGAAACCGTTTTTTCGTGGCGGACGCCAAAGCAAGTTCGAGCGCGCTGAAAACGATTTCTTTTTCCACCGCTTTTTCGCGCGCCAATGCATCAACCAACAGTAAAATTTCCCGGCTCATAATCCTCCAGCCAAATCTTCTTTATATACCTACAATTTTGGAGCCAAACGCGCTTTTCCAACGTTACTCAATTCAAGATCCAACAATTTCCCTTCGACTTCAAGTTTTATTATGCCATTATTTACTTCTCGCAAAACGCCCACAAAATTCCGCTGCCCCTGTACTGGAATGCGCAGTTTTAGTTTGATCGTTTCTCCTGTGAAACGAATAAAATCCGCTTCCTTCCGCAACGGTCTGTCCAATCCGGGGGACGAAACTTCCAATCGGCCGTAGTCGATGTTTTCAACTGCGAACAACCTGCTCAAATGATTACTGATTGTTACACAGTCATCGATGCTGATACCACCTTCTTTGTCGACAAATATTCTTAATAATTTGTTGTGCGCTAATTGTTCCACTTCGACCAGCTCGTAGCCCATTCCCTTTAGAGTCGACTCCAATAATTCCTCTAATGCCATAGCTCCACCACAAATAAAAAATGGGCTGAAAAAGCCCATCGAATTTATTGATTTTATTTTAACAAATTTTTATAAAATAGGAAACATAAACTTTTGCCAACAGTAATATTTCCAAGCATTTTCAGCGTCTTTCCGGAGCCCCTCCGGTAATTTTTCTAGCGGTTTTTCGGCGTTGTTTTTTTTGGTAAAAATAGAAGTAGCAATGGTGCTTGGTGCCAATGATACAATTCGGTTCGAGTTTGCTGAACAAATGAGTACAGTATTGGAGATAGCGCATGTCGACCATTGAATCCGTTTTGAACGAAATCCGTATTTTTCCGCCTTCCAGTGAATTTGCCCGTCAAGCCAATATCGCCGGCATTCAAGCATACCAAGCGTTGTGCGCGGAAGCGGAGCAGGATTATCAGGGTTTTTGGGCGAAGCGGGCAAATGAACTGATTCTTTGGCATAAACCTTTTACGCAAGTATTGGATGACAGTGCGGCGCCGTTCTATAAATGGTTTGCCGATGGGAAATTAAACGTTTCCTATAACTGCCTTGACCGGCATTTAGCTACACAAGCAGACAAAATCGCCATTATTTTTGAATCGGATGAAGGCGACGTGCAGCGTGTCACTTACCGCGATCTGCATCAGCGCGTTTGCCAGCTGGCCAACGCATTGCAGTCGCACAATATCAAAAAAGGCGACCGGGTTGTCATTTACATGCCGATGCGCATTGAAGCGGTGGTCGCCATGCAAGCGTGCGCGCGTATCGGTGCGATTCATTCGGTGGTGTTCGGCGGTTTTTCCGCCAAAAGCTTGCACGAACGCATTCATGATGCCGGTGCGGTGGCGGTGATCACCGCCGACGAGCAAGTTCGCGGCGGTAAGCGCAATCCGCTCAAAGCTACCGTCGACGAAGCCATGCGCATGGGCGATACCACTTCGGTTCAATTGATCGTGGTGTACCGGCGCACCGGCGGAGAGATTCCCTTCGATCCGGCGCGCGATGTCTGGTGGCATGACATTACGCAGGATGCTGGCACTGACTGTGAACCGGAATGGGTCGATGCCGAGCATCCTTTGTTTACGCTGTACACTTCGGGATCGACGGGTAAGCCTAAAGGGGTACAACATTCCAGCGCGGGTTATTTGCTTGGAACCAAAGTCAGCATGCAGTGGATTTTTGACTATAAGCCCACGGATATTTTCTGGTGTACGGCCGATGTCGGCTGGATTACCGGCCATAGTTATGTCACGTACGGGCCGCTGGCTATGGGGGCGACTCAAGTGATTTTTGAGGGTATTCCGACGTATCCGCACGCCGGGCGCTTTTGGGAAATCATCCAGAAGCATAAAGTAACCACGTTTTACACCGCGCCCACTGCGATCCGCTCGCTGATCAAATTGGGTGGCGATCTGCCCGCGCAGTACGATCTCTCGTCGCTGCGGTTATTGGGATCGGTGGGTGAGCCGATCAATCCGGAAGCCTGGATGTGGTTTTATGAAAAAGTGGGCCGGTCGCGTTGTCCGATTGTCGACACCTGGTGGCAGACGGAAACCGGTTGTCACATGATTGCGCCAACCCCGGGCGCTGTTGCGCTCAAGCCGGGTTCGTGCACATTTCCGCTGCCGGGTATTGTTGCGGCAATTGTCGACGAAGCGGGTCACGATGTCGAAAACGGCAAAGGTGGTTTTCTGGTGATCAAAAAACCTTTTCCTTCGCAAATCCGCACGCTCTGGGGCGATCCGGAACGTTTCAAAAAAGCATATTTCCCGGAAGACATCGGACACGGCCAATATTATCTGGCAGGCGATTCCGCGTACCGTGACAAAGATGGTTATTTCTGGATCATGGGGCGCATCGATGACGTGCTGAACGTTTCCGGACATCGTTTGGGCACGATGGAAATCGAGTCGGCTCTGGTTGCCCACCCTCTGGTCGCGGAAGCGGCGGTTGTTGGCAAGCCGCATGAAATCAAAGGTGAAGCGGTGATTGCTTTTGTCGTGCTGAAGGGTAAATATCCGCACGGCGAGGAAGTTATCCAAATCGCCGATACTTTGCGCGACTGGGTGGCGAAAGAGATCGGTCCAATCGCCAAGCCCGAGGAGATCCGTTTCGGGGAAAATCTGCCCAAGACCCGGTCGGGCAAAATCATGCGCCGGTTATTGCGTACATTAGCCAAAGGCGAGGAAATCACGCAGGATATTTCCACGCTGGAAAACCCGGCGATCCTGGAACAGCTGAAATATCCGTCAAAATAATATTCAGTATTGCTATTTGAACAATTGGTTCGCGAGAAACCGGAGAGTTATGTCATCACCATTTGTAATTGATTATGAGCATGGCATCAGTGCCATCGATGCACAGTTTCACCGCCCCAAACGGGCGGCGATTCATTTGATTGTCGAAAAAGGCGCGGCCGCGCTGGTGGATACCGGCACCACGTTTTCCATCTCCGGCGTGGCTGAGGCACTCGAGCAAAAGAACATCCCCGCCGAGGCGGTTGCTTATGTCATCTTGACGCATATCCACCTGGATCACGCCGGTGGCGCCAGTGAATGCATGCGTTTATTTCCGAATGCTAAACTGGTCGTGCATCCGCGCGGCGCCAGTCATATGGCGAATCCGGCGCGGCTGGTCGCCGGTGCCGTAGGCGTTTATGGCGAGGCCGAGTTCAGGCGCGTGTATGGAGAGATTTATCCGATTGACGCCGGGCGCATTATCGAAGCGCCGGATGAAAGCCGTATCGATCTGAATGGCCGTTCGCTGTTGTTTCTCGACACACCGGGGCATGCGCGCCATCATAATTGCATTTATGACGAACGCAGTCAGTCTTTTTTTACCGGCGATACTTTCGGTGTTTCATACCGGGAATTCGATGTCGATGGCTTGGAGTTTGTCATTCCGACCACGTCGCCGGTGCAATTCGATCCCAATGCGGCGCATGCGTCGATTGACCGTATCATGCGTTATCAGCCGCGTTATGCTTATCTAACGCACTATAGCCAGATCGGTCATCTCGCGCGCCATGCCCAATCCTTGCATGATTTGCTCGATGCGCACGTGGAGATCGCGCAGTGCGCAAAAAATGAAGAAGACCGGCAAAGCGTGATTGCAAGCGCATTACGGGAATTGTTTCTGCAACGCCTGGAAAAACATGGCTGCCGGTTACCGCTGGATGCGGCCGATGAACTGTTACGTTCGGATATCCGGCTGAACGCGCAAGGATTGATTCATTGGCTTGATCAACCTGCTGAGCGTTTCAAGCAGCTTTGATTGCTAAAATGCTGGTATTGGTTGCTGATAAGAAAAGAGGGGCTAAGCCGCACGATTGACTTAACCCCATCACTTCGGAGAGTTTTACGCGGTAACTTTTTTGCTTGAATAATGTACTCTGGATTTGGATGAACCTGTGCCCATCACAATCACCAGATAATTTACGTACAGCACTGCGCCAAGAATAATATCGGAAATAACCCATTCGGTTACCGATTCCGGCAGGTCATACAGCGACAAAATACCAAAAAATATGCCGCTAATAACCAACGCTGAAATAACGAAAATATGACCTGTTTTCATGAAAATCTCCTAGTTTGAAATTGGTTGAGGTTGTTTGAAAAAGCGTTTACGGCAAATTTGAGGATAACCTTCACAAAAAGTTCACATTTATTTCACGATTTATTCACACAATTAGCCTTCTTATTGAAAAATAAGCGAAATATTTTTATGAAAAATTGTAAAAATCGAGTAAAAGTGGCGTGCGCCAAATTGCGCTAGAATGACTCAGACTGCATTTGTGAGGAGATTTAGCAGATGAATACCTTGTTTTTGCCGCTCAAGTTCGGTGCGCTGACCGTGCCGAATCGCATTTTCATGGCGCCGTTGACGCGTTGCCGTGCAGGCGACGAGCATCTTCCGAATGCCATGATGGCGCAGTATTACGCGCAACGGGCAAGTGCCGGATTGATCATTGCCGAAGCGACGATGGCGATCGAAGGCAACTCGGCATTCTGGAAGGAACCGGGTGTTCACTCGGAAGCACAAGTTACCGGCTGGAAGCTGGTGACCGATGCCGTACATACGGCCGGCGGCAGAATCTTTCTGCAACTCTGGCATGGCGGCCGAGCGTGTCATCCGCTGCTCAATGGCGGCGCGCAGCCGGTTGCGCCGAGCGCCATCGCCATTGCCGATGAAGTGCGCACGCCGGAAGGAAAAAAGCCTTATGCTGTGCCGCGCGAATTGCGTGACGACGAATTATCCGGCATCGCCGCCGGATTCAAGAAAGCGGCGCAAAATGCCTTGACTGCCGGTTTCGACGGCATCGAAATCCACGGCGCGAACGGCTATTTGCTCGATGAATTTTTGCGCGACGGCTCAAACAAGCGTACCGGACCGTACGGCGGTTCGATTGCAAACCGCGCGCGCCTGACCTTGGAAGTGCTCGAGGCCGTCAGTGCCGTGTGGGGCAGCGAGCGGGTCGGTTTGCGTATTTCGCCGCTGAGCAGTTACAACAGCATGATCGACAGCGATCCGGCCGGATTATCTACTTGGCTGGCCAGGCGGCTCAATGACTATCATCTGGCATACTTGCACGTGATTCGCGGCGATGTTTACCGCCAGCAAAGCGGCGATGTTCTGACGCCGATCCGTCAGCATTACAACGGCGTCTTGATCAGCAATATGGGTTACACCGCGGAAGAGGCGGAGCGCGACATTGCCGTGGGCAAAGTCGATGCCGTGGCTTTCGGCGTCAGCTTCCTGGCGAATCCCGATTTACCGGCGCGGATCAAAACCGGTGCGCCGCTCAATGAACCCAATCCGGCTACGTTTTATACCTTCGGCGCGGAAGGCTATACCGATTATCCAACGTTAAATACTGTGCTGGAGCGCTGATATGCGATTGCTGCCACTTTTTCTCCTGATCGTTTTGCTCGGCGGGTGCGTTTCGGTACCGCAAAATGTCGCACCGGTTGACGGCTTCGAACTCAACCGCTATCTAGGAAAATGGTACGAAATCGCCCGCCTCGACCATTCGTTTGAACGCGGATTGGCCAATATCACTGCCGAGTACTCGCTGCGCGAAGACGGCGGCGTCAAAGTTGTCAACAAAGGTTTCTCGGTTGCGGATAACAAATGGAAGGAAGCGGAAGGCAAAGCGTATTTCGTCAGAGATCCACAGGAGGGCTATCTGAAAGTTTCCTTCTTCGGCCCGTTTTACGGTGCGTACATCGTGTTCGAACTGGATAAGGAAAACTATCAATACGCCTTCATCACCAGTTACGACAAATCCTATCTGTGGCTGCTGGCAAGAACTCCGGTGGTGAGCGATGAAGTGCTGAATCGTTTTGTGCAAAAATCCGGCGAACTGGGTTTTGCAACGGACAAATTGATTTTTCCAAAACAGGACTAACTCAAACTGTGATGTGGACCGGATCAACGCGATGCAGCAATTACTCATTACCCTAGGCATCATTTTACTCGTGCTCGGTTTGCTGTGGCCGTGGCTATCGCAACTGCCGCTCGGCCGTTTGCCCGGCGATATTCATATCGAACGCGAGAATTTCAGCTTTCATTTTCCGCTGATGACGGGGCTGGTCATTTCCGTCGTGTTGACGCTGATACTGTGGTGGTTACGGAAGTGAATCATCCCGTAAAGAATTTTTCGTGGATGCCGGGAATGTGTGAATTCGGTATGGCTTCCTGGTTTTTTATTAGGAATCCGTGCTGCTCAGTCCTGAAGATTCCAGTCTGATTTAATCCCTATGGATCTAATTTTTCGACCCTTGGAGCGCGAGCTGGTTGAAAACCGGCAAATTGAAACGTGATTAATATCCCGCTGCTTGCGGCGATTTGCTTAGATGCGCTTTATTATAAACGACAATTCCAACCCGATCGATGTGCGCGATCAAACCGGTGTTTTCAAGCTGGCGGTATTGCGACAGATCGACGGTATACGGCAGCATCAAATCGTCGATTTCGTTTTCGATTTGCATCAGTTCATCGAAAGAAATTTCGTCACCCTTGATGGTCAGGTCGATATCGGAACCTGCACGGTAATTTCCCTTGGCGCGTGAGCCGTACAACAGTACCGAGTCGATGGCGGTGTGTTGCGCGAATACGCTGTTGAGCTTTTCCAAGGTCGCGGGTGGTAAACCGAACGGACGTTCATCGGTCATGGCCGGTATTTTTCCATTTCGTTTTTTAGCGCGACGAACAATGGGTAGTAATGATGGATGATCGCATCGGTCAACCGCTCGGCAGTGCGTTCATCGTAAGTGTGCGATGAGACATTACGGCTTTGTATCATCGCCATCCATTGTTCACCGTCTTGAATCAATTCAACCTTGAACGCTTCCCGGGTGGCATCCCTGGAGCCTTTAATATTTTGATTGCCTTGATCTTGCAAGAAATCTTTCAATAGATTCCAAGCCAATTCATGCGTGAATTCGAATGCTTGGATAACACCTTGTTTTTCCAATGCACTGAGCGCACGCTGTTGACTGAGCTCAACTGCGCTTTGCAGTTGCAGCAAAGCTTTTTGGTAGCTGGCGAAACGTTGCTGCCAGCGAATATCGGGATTATTCATGGTCGTTCATTTTTCAAGCGGAATTGAAAGTCTCGGCGAGCCCGGATTTAAATCCGGTTGTTCATCACTGAATAGCACCGTCTATGCCTTTCGTCAATTGATGAATCACTTTTCCCGTCATGTCTTGCAACGTCACTTGCAACGGCATTTTGCCCAGTGCATGCGTGGCACAGGAAAGACACGGATCGTACGCGCGCACGGCGACTTCGAGGTGGTTTAGCAGCGCTTCGGTGATTTCATGGCCGTCGAGGTATTGGTTGGCGACCACGCGCACCGATTCGTTCATGGCCTGGTTGTTGCTGGTGGTCGAGACGATCAGGTTGGCTTGCGTGACCAGTCCTTCTTCGTTGACGTGGTAATGATGAAACAGCGTGCCGCGCGGGGCTTCGATGACGCCGATGCCTTGCGGCTGGTATTCGCCTTTATCCGCCAGTAAATCCGTGCCGGTGATGTCCGGATCTTGCAGCAAGCCGTGAATCGATTCGGCGCAGTGCAACAGTTCGATCATGCGCGCCCAGTGGTATCCCAGCGTGTCGTGTACCGAGCCGCCGTGGCCGGTGGCTTTGAAGCGTTGACGCGCCGCTTCCGCCAACGGTGTTGTGATGACATCGCAATTATTGATGCGCGCCAGCGGGCCGACGCGGTACCAGCCGTGCTCGGTGCCTAAGCTGGAGAAATAGGGAAATTTCAGGTAGCTCCACGAGCGCACTTCTTCTTTGATGATTTGCTGGTAATCGCAGTAATCGAATTGATCGAAAATACCGCTGCCGTCGGCGGCGCGTGCGCGCAGTCCGCCGTGGTAGAACTCCAGCTCACCGTTGGTTCCGGTCATGCCGAGATAATGACTCGGCAGCGTGCCGAAATTGCGATGTTCTGGATGAGCCGTATGAGTGTGCTCGTTCAGCGCCACAGCATCCTGACTCCATTGCAGGATGTCATCAATGTCGGCAAGCAATGCATCGCGTTCCGTTATCGTCAGCGGCTTGTTCATGCCGCCGGGCACGGTGCCGGTGCCGTGGATGCGCTTGCCGGTGATCGCTTCGATGATGCGCTGCCCGTATTTGCGCAGCTTGACGCCTTTCAGCGCGATTTCCGGATATTGCTCCAGCACGCCGGTGATGTTGCGCTTTACCGGATCACTGCCGAAACCGAACAAAAAATCCGGTGACGATAGATGGAAAAAGTGCAGCGCATGCGATTGCAGCATCTGGCCGAAATGCAACAGGCGGCGCAGCTTGGTTGCAGCGGGCGTGAGTTGCTGCACGCCGACGATCTGATCGACCGCTTTCGCGGCGGCTAGCTGATGACTGACCGGGCAGATACCGCATAGACGTTGCACGAAAAACGGTACTTCCCAGAACGGGCGGCCCTGAATGAATTTCTCGAAACCGCGGAATTCGACGATATGAAAGCGCGCCTCGACGATGCGGTTGTTATCGTCGACCAGCAGCGTGATTTTGCCGTGCCCTTCGACGCGCGTGACCGGGTCGATGGCGATGCGGCGGGTAGTTGGTGATGCAGGTTTGTCCGGTTCCATGATGCTCAATCGTAGTGTAATTGGGATTTGGCGATCACCGGTTTTTCCCCGGCCAGCAGCGGTTGCAGCAATTGCAAAAAAGCCTCGGCGGAAGGCGGGCAGCCCGGTAGGAAATAATCGATTGGGACGATCTCACTGACCGGATAAACTTTGTCGAGCAGCAGCGGCAGCTCGGGATCATCCGGGACGCGCGGATGAGTCACATTGGTGCCGCGTAAATACACTTCCTCCAGGCAATCCTGCAAATCGAAGTAATTGCGCATTGCCGGGACACCGCCGTTGATCGCGCACGCGCCAACCGCCACTAGAATCTTGCAGTTAGTGCGAAACTCGCGCAGCACATGCACATTTTCCGCGTTGCACACGCCGCCTTCGATCAAGCCGATATCGCACGGCCCGCAATGCTTGATGTCGGTGAACGGCGAACGATCGAACTCGACGTGCTCCAGCAAACCGGCCAAGCGCTCGTCCATGTCGAGAAACGACATATGGCAGCCGAAACAACCCGCCAATGACGTGGTGGCGATTTTGAGTTTGCGTTTGATCGTGTGCTCAATCGTCATTTTTATCGGATCCATTGCCGGATAGTTCTTACAAAACGGTTGTATGGCTTTTTTGTTTTGTTAGTCAAGAAATTCTGATGAAATGCAGTTATTATCATGAATAATATAATGAATTCCCGGTGCAGAAATTCCTTGATATGGATTGCGATATAAGAGTATAACGTAACGGAGCCGGTTAACGAGAACCGGTCTCGTCTGGTGATAGAGTCGACGATCATCGCTGCCGTTTCGTGAATGTTGACAAGAAATATTCACATATTCAAAGGGGATTTTTCAATGAAAAAATATTTGTCTGCAAAAATAATCGTACCGTTCGCGCTTTTGGCCGGGTCTCAGTTGACTTATGCAAATACAGTCGTAACCCTCGGTGATCAGGATTTTGCCGATGGCGCGACGCCGACCACCGGTGCTTTTCTAACTGCCGGAGGCGGTGAACCCGCGCCGTTCAATGGGGTATTTATTGGTTCGGATTCTGATACTGGCTCGAATTTTTCCGCTAGCTGGGTGTTTTCATATGGCGCGATCGCAGATACCATCATCGGCGGTAGTTTGTCGTTTGGGATTTATGATTACGAATCCGCCGCCACTGGAAGTCAAGTTGCATCCTTTACCGTCAATGGAATTGATCTTACTAGCGCGCTCAATACGCTGTTCGAAGCGCATGGCGGTGTCAACCGGGAAGATAACGTGTATACATTGACGTTACCGGCATCGGCCTTTGCGGGCTTGGCCTCGGGCACGGTTAACGTTTCCTTGGCGCTGGCTGGTCCGGGGCTGGGGTTGTTCGGCGAAACGAAATTTAATGGCGCTGCATTGGATTTCTCCACGCTGGATATCGCCACCGCGGTTCCGGAACCGCTGACGAGCACGCTGCTTCTGATCGGTGTTCCGGCGGTATTGGCTGCGGCGCGGCGCAAGGTGGCTTGATGCGATTGCGTCGTTGTGACTGAAGTTTTTCGCAAACAAGGAGAAAATTATGCCCGACCCCTTTTTAGGTGAAATCAGGACGTTTGCCGGCAATTTTGCCCCCGCCGGCTGGGCTTTATGCCAGGGGCAGGTACTTTCAATCGCGGAGAATGAAGCGCTGTTTTCGCTCATCGGAACAACCTACGGCGGCGACGGTGTATCGAATTTCGCCTTACCGAATCTCGCCAGTCGTATTCCGCTGCACCAAGGCGCCGGGGCCGGCCTCAGTCTGCGAGTAATCGGTGAATTGGGCGGCAGTGAAACAATCACTTTGACTACCGGGCAACTGGCGGCGCACAACCATACCGCGGTCTGCTCCAATACCACCGCCAATAGCACCAGCCCTGTCAACAGCTACTGGTCGACCGATCCCGGCGGCAATACCGGGGCATACAGCACGACCAGCGGCAGCACCATGGCTGCTACGGCGATCGGCAATGCCGGCGGCGGACAACCGCATAACAATGTGCAACCCTATTTGGTCATCAACTACATCATCGCGCTTGAAGGTATCTACCCTCCGAGAGATTAAGAGGATGGCAATCCGGATAACCGTTGAAAAAAAGGAGATCTTTGCATGAGCGATCCGTATATTGGAGAAATCCGTTCGTTTGGATTTAATTTCGCGCCGGTGGGCTGGGCGCAGTGTAATGGACAGTTGCTGCCCATATCGAGTAACACGGCATTATTTTCGATTCTTGGCACAACCTATGGTGGCGACGGCAAAACGACCTTCGCGCTGCCTAATCTTCAAGGCAATGTCGTTATGGGCGCGGGGCAGGGGAGCGGTCTTTCTAACCGTGTTCTGGGTGAATCCGGCGGCACGGTGACGGAGACGCTGACGCTTGAGCAGATTCCGCCGCACACCCATCCGGCCAACGCGCAAGCCGGGAACGGCAACAAACCGGATCCCGCCGGAAATTTCTGGGCGCAGGATCTGGGCGGCAGCAAGGAATACGGCGATAGCGGACCGGCGCAGATGGCGGCTGGAACAATCACCGCTACCGGTGGCGGACAAGCGCACGATAATCTGCAGCCGTATCTGGTGCTGAACTACTGCATTGCACTGCAAGGCGCATATCCGCCCAGAAACTAAAGCCGGATGTTTCGCAGCAAAATTCGACAAAGATAAATGAGAGGATAGTATGGACGAACCATTTTTAGGAGAAATACGGCCCTTTTCTTTCGGTTTTGCGCCGAAAGGCTGGGCGAGTTGCGATGGTCAATTGTTACCGATTGCCCAAAACATGGCGCTGTTTTCCTTACTGGGCACGATGTACGGCGGAGACGGCCGCACCACGTTCGCGCTGCCCGATCTTCGCGGCCGTGCGGGAATGCACCCGAGCTCGGTTCATACCCAGGGAGAACGGGCCGGGCAAGAAAACGTGACGCTTACAACCGCCCAGATTCCCCCGCACAGTCATACGGCAAACTGCAGCAATGTGGTTGGAACCCAAACCAGTCCGGCGGGAAAGTTCTGGGCGCAGGATTCCGACGGCAATGTCGTGTTCAGCAGCACAGGCGGCGCAACCATGGCTGCCGCGGCGATTGGCAATACAGGCGGACAGCCGCATTCCAATATGCAACCTTACCTCGTAGTGAATTATTGCATTGCTGTGCAGGGTATTTTTCCGAGCCGGAGTTAGTAGACAAATACCACCGGTAAGATCCGGTGGTATTTGACTTTTAAGCATTTCATATGGCAGCTCAAAGCCTTATCCGAGCGGTCGATATTTTGGGATTGGAAATCGCGCTCAGAGATCATGTCGAAGGTTGCATACCTGTTTGAGAAAGATAAAGCGTGCTGATTAACACAAACTCCGCCGCCGGAGCATCACGCCAATACCCAATATTCCAGCGATCATCATTGCATAGCCAGAAGGCTCAGGTACCGCCGGTACGCCAGGGCCGGAAATGAGCATATGCACGTCCCGATCAGCCAATGTGTGGCCGCTATAGAAACCGTTGGTATCCAGAATGATCTTATCGATTTCGGATGTATGAGGCGCAACGAGTGTGAAGCCAATGACATGCTTGTCTGACCCGAAGTTACCGGTACCAACGTCTTCTTCGAGCATCGTAAAACGTACAACTGAGCCGCCAAACAATACACTGCCTGTCCATTTTAACTGCCCATCGTGAAGAGAACCGGACGGAAAGTCGTTATCGAGCGGCCCGAAAACACTGGTGACTCCAAACAGGCCTGATAGCTGGATCGTTGCGTGCACGTTACCATTTTCAACGTACCACATATTGTCATTTGGTCCATAGGTTAGCGTGTAGCTGTAGTTGTCGCCAATATGCGAAACAAGCTGGAAATCCAATGCCTGAGCGCTGCCAACCGTCAGCATCGCGGCAGCGCCAATGACGCTGCGGCGAATAAAAACACCTATCGATGAAAACAATTTCAACGGCGAGGAATTTTCCATTTTTCTAAGATTCATCATTATTTTTCCTTGTATATATAAAAAATATTCCTTCAATCAAAATCTGGCTACTAAGGTCATACGCTTCAACAGCACATCACAAACTAGATTTTGATTCCCAATACTATTGCATCACAGAAATATATGCTGAAGTGTAGATGGTTGTAATGGAAATCCATACTATTTTTTTAGTATTTTTGTACAAATTCTGGGGGTGATGTTGGTGTGCTTGATTAACTCACTCGCTGGTTATGCTACTTTTTCCGCAAGCACGGTAGGCTGGGCTGCCGAAGAAAGCCCAGCATCAAGCAGGTATGAAATATCCGGCTTTCTCAGCTAGTGGGTGCGAACCAAGAATTACTGCTTCATTGACCTGACCGCTCCGTTCTTGCATCGCCGAAAAACTTTCTATTATGCGGCCGTTATGATTTTTCTATCCAATCAACTAATTCAGAATAACCCTAAGTATTTTCTTTTTAATTTTTCTAAATTGCCAGAATTCCGCCCAAACAAGATTTTGCTTGTTCCAGACGCGTCAGCGTCGGTAGCAGGTTGAGGCCGGTTTTTTCTTTCAATTTGAGCACCTGTTCCTTGAGCTCATGCAACGGAATCTCGACTTTCTCTCCGGTTGCGGCCAGTGCGATGACGTTGCCGCTGTCGCAGGAAGGGAAAGCCAGTGCGCGTTCGTCGAATGCTGTTTTGATGCGTTCCAGGCTGGCTTGATAGCCGCGGCTGCGGCCCAGCAGATTCACCGCAAGGACGCCGTTATCGCTCAATCGCGCGCGGCACATTTGGTAAAACGGCAGCATGTTCAGTTCACCGGGATGCGCATCGGCGTCGTAGCCATCGACCAGAATCAGGTCGTAAGTCTTGTTCCGCTCGGCGATATAGTGCGAACCGTCGGCGATCACGATGTTCAAGCGCAGCGGGTCGTCCGGCAGTTTGAAAAATTGCCGCGCGGCCGCCACCACGCGTGGCTCGATTTCAACCACGGTCAGTTTCGCCGATGGGTAGTAACGGTACAGAAATTTGGTCAGCGACGCCGCACCCAGACCGATCAGCAGCGCGTTGCGCGGAAAGCGCGCGTCGTCCCGCAGCAACAGGCTCGTCATCATTTCCCGGGTGTAGTCGAGTTCCAAGCGCCAAGGACGCGCGATGCGCATGGCACCCTGTATCCAGTCGGAACCGAAATGCAAGGTGCGCACCCCGGCTGCTTCGCGGATGTCGATGGGGAAAGTCATTATACTTTTGGTATCCGATAGCTTTGTTGGTCGCGATTGCTTAAGGAAGCTCTGAAAAAGGTAGCGAGCGACGGTCAGGCAAGGCGAAATCAGGCGAAAAAGCGCAGTTTACAAGATGTAAATGAGCATTTTGAGTCTGATTTCAACACAGCATGACCGAGCGCAGTAGTTTTTCAGAGCTTTCTTAAATCCGGCTGGCCGCTAGCGCTTGTTCCAAGTCCGCCAGAATATCGTCGATATTTTCAATGCCGATGCACAAACGGATCATGTCCTGCGTGACGCCTGCCGCGGCGAGTTCGGGTTCAGTCAATTGCCGGTGGGTTGTGGATGCCGGATGCGCGGCCAAGGATTTGGCATCGCCGATATTCACCAGCCGCTTGAACAGTTTGAGCGCATCGTAAAATTTTACACCGGCCTCAAAACCGCCTTTGATGCCGAATGTCATCAATGCCGACGGACGGCCCTGCATATATTTCTGTGCCAGTTGATAGTATTCCGACGACGGCAGTCCCGCGTACCTGACCCACGCCACGGCAGGATGCCGCTCAAGATATTGCGCGACTTTCAGCGCGTTTTCAGTGTGCCGTTCCATGCGCAGTGACAGGGTTTCGATGCCCTGTAAAAAGAAAAAGGCATTCATCGGCGACATGGCCGAGCCGGTATTACGCAGCGCGACGGTGCGCACACGTCCGACATAAGCGGCGGGGCCGAATTCTTGTGTATAAATGACGCCGTGATAAGCCGGTTCGGGGTTGTTGAGCATCGGAAACCGTTCCGCGTGATCCGGCCAGGGAAAGTTGCCGGAATCGACGATGATGCCGCCGACCGATGTGCCGTGTCCGCCCATGTATTTGGTCAACGAATGCACGACGATGTCCGCGCCGGACTGGAAAGGCTTCATCAAGACCGGCGTGGGCACGGTGTTATCGGCGATAACCGGAACACCGTGCCGGTGCGCCATCGCACAAATGGCTTCCATGTCCGGGATATTGCCCGCCGGATTGCCCAGCGATTCGCAGAATACCGCCGAAGTTTTTTTGTCGATCAGCGGCTCGAGGCTCGCCGGATTATCGTCCTTGGCGAAACGCACTTCGATCCCCAATTTCGGCAGCATGTGTGCGAACAGCGTATAAGTTCCGCCGTATAGCAGCGGCACGCTGACGATGTTGTTGCCCATCTCGGCGATATTGATCACCGCATAATGAATCGCCGCTTGGCCCGAGCTGAGCGCCAGCGCCGCAACTCCGCCTTCGAGCGCCGCCACCCGCTGTTCCAGCACATCGTTGGTCGGGTTCATGATGCGCGTATAAATGTTGCCCGGCACGGCCAGATTGAACAAATCCGCGCCGTGCTGCGCATTGTCGAATTCGTAGGCGACGGTCTGATAAATAGGAACCGCCACCGCTTTGGTGGTGGGGTCGGTGTGATAGCCCGCGTGGATAGCGATTGTTTCGTCTTTCATGCCATTCTCCTGTGCGTGAACCTCAAGAAATAGCGAGGAGTTTAGCAGGTTTGCCGTATTTCATCGTGCATGCGCTGCAAGCGTTGGCATGGCAGGGCGTTGTTTTCAATCAACCGGTTGTGCGCTCAATCGTCATTTTTCCGTTCGACATGTTCCTGCAAACCGGTTTCGCGGATGGTTTGCCGGTCGTAAATGCGCTGCCCGATTGGCACTTCGTAGCCTTTTCCCTTGATCAGAATCGCGCCCACCGGGCAAATCGTTGCGGCCAGATCGGTGACTGCCATCGTGCTGTCGGCCAGCTTCCCGCTCGGGGTATTGACGATCAGGTGCGCATTCGTGCCGCGTCCGGCGATGGCGAAGACATTTTTTTGATCCACGTCGCGGCTGGCGCGCACGCACAAATCGCACAGAATGCAGCGGCTGCGGTCGAGCAGGATATCGGGGTGCGAGGCGTCGATCTCGCGGCGTTGATAAAACTGCGCGAAGTGATCGTCGAGCATGCCGAGGTGATAAGCCATCGCTTGCAATTTGCAGTTGCCGGTTTTCTCGCATGACGGGCAAATGTGGTTGCCTTCGACGAACAGCATCTGCGTGATCGCTTTGCGCGCTTCGTTCAATTCCGGCGTGTTATTGCGGATTTCCTGCCCCGCTGCTGCCGCTGTGATACACGCGGCGGCGCTGCGGTTGCCAATTTCCACCACGCACAGGCGGCAATTGCCGCTCGGCGGCAGGCCGGGGTAGTGGCACAGATGCGGGATGTAGATTCCGGCTGCCAATGCTGCATCCATGATGGTTTGGCCCGGCGTGAACGGGATTTCCTCGCCATCGATACGGATTGTGTCAGGGCCGGTGGTCATTATCCAAATGCGCGCCAGCATCGTCGCGATGTGTGATGCGCCGTGCGCTGGCCAGCGCTTGACCAAGATCGAAGCGCGCGGTGAAGTGCGGTTGCAAATGCGGGGAGAAGGTTTGGGGAAATTTCCGCAGGCCGTCCAGCACATGGTTGGCGGCTGTGTGTCCCAGGCCGCAATGCGATTGGTGCTGCACGATGCGGCCGAGCTGTTGCAATTCATCGATGCCGGCTGCTGTGCTGCGGCCAGCGGCGATGTTATCCAGCGTGTTTTTCAACAATTGCGTGCCGACCCGGCAGGGTGTGCAGAAGCCGCAGCTTTCGTGCGCGAAGAACTGCGCGAAGTTGCGGTGAACTGCGAGCAAATCGCGCTGCGATCGGAATACCAGCAACGATCCGCCGGTGGCGGCATCGTCGAAAGCAATGGTGCGTCCGAATTCCGCCGGGCTGAGCAATGTTCCGGCGGGACCGCCGGTTTGCACCGCTTGCACATCCGTGGCGCTGCAATCGTCCAGCACTTGCTGGATCGTCACACCAAACGGATATTCGTAAATTCCCGGTTTTCCGCAATCGCCGCTGATGCTGAGGATTTTGCTGCCCGCCGACGACGGTGTGCCCGCCGCTTTGAACCAAGCGCTGCCGCGTGCGGCGATGTGCGCCGCGGCGATGAACGTCTCGACGTTATTGACCACGGTCGGTTGCCCAAGGTAGCCGTGCGTGACGGGAAACGGCGGACGGATGCGCGGAATGCCGGGCTTGCCTTCGAGCGATTCGATCAGCGCCGATTCCTCGCCGCAAATATACGCACCGGCGCCGATGACGATATCAATGTCAAAATCAAACTCCGCTTGCCCGAGAATCCTTTCGCCCAACAATCCTTGCTTGCGGTGCTGATCCAACCGCGCTTGCAGGTGCGGCAGCAAATAGCGGTATTCGCCGCGCAGATAGACAAAGCCTTTTTGCGCGCCGATGACAAACGCGCACAGCGCCATGCCCTCGAACAAAGCATCGGCGTATTCGTGCAACAGCAGGCGATCCTTGAACGTGCCGGGTTCGCCCTCGTCGGCGTTGCAGACGACGTAGCGTGTTGCGCCGGGTGCTTCACGGCACAATTGCCATTTTTTGCCGGTATCGAATCCCGCGCCGCCGCGGCCGCGCAAGCCGGATTGCTGAATGATCGCCAAGGTTTCGCTGGCGCCGTGTTGAAAGGCTTGTTGCAGCGCAGCACCGGGGAACAGGTGTTCCGTCAGCAGCAAATCGCGGCGGTGAATGGTATCCGGGATGTCAAACCATGTCCCGGGCCATTGCCGGAGCGGTATTTCATCGGTGATAAGCTGCGCAATTTGCGCGAGTTTTGCCGCATTCAGGCCGGTTACGGGAAACCCGTTGATCAGCAGCGACGCACCCTGATCGCATAGACCGATGCACGAGGTTTCATCGATACTGACCAATCCGTCCGCTCGCGTCTTGCCGGGCGTGACTTGCAACTGTTTGCACAACATTTGCAGCAGGTTCTGTTCGCCGGTCAGATAACCGCAACTGGTGCAATTGCTGAACAAAATATCGAAACGGCCGCGCGGTTGCGTGGAGAAAAACGAATAAAACGCCACCACCGCGGCTACCTGGCTGAGCGGTACATTGAATTCGGTGGCGGCTTGCTGCATCGCGTGCGGCGGAATATACCGGTGTTGTTGCTGGATTGCGTGCAGGCGGTGCAGCAAGTGCTCACGCGCGAATGAGCTGGAACAATTCATCATGCTGGTGAGTATAGCGGGATTGCCGCCGAACCGGTAGCGGCGGCGGGTATTTGTTCGTGAAATCAGCGATTAAGCCAGCAGCGCGGCGACGATGCCGGTGATGAAAATGCCGTCGAACGTGCCTGCGCCGCCGATCGAGGCGTACGGTGTGCCGAGCCGGGAAATATCCTTCATATGCAGCAGGTCGGCGCCGATCAACACCCCCAGCGTGCCGCTGATGTACGCCAGCGGCGCGCTTTGCTCCGGGCTGATGAATAAACCGACCAGCGCCGCGCTGACGGGCGCGACCAATATCGGCATGCCGATGCCTAATCCCTGAATCGGGCGGCTGAAGTAGTAACTGATCGCGCTGATGATGGCGATCCCCAGCAGCGTGGGAAATAGACCCAACGCGCTGTTGGAAAACAAATAAAGCGATAGCGCCGCCGGTATCAGGCAACCGCCGAGGTTGACCGCGATCTGCGTTTCATTGTGAAACGGCTGCATCGGCATCCGCAGCAATCCCCAATATACCGGTTGGGTGAATTCCCGCACCGGTACATCGCTTTTAATCCGCGCCACCGGCAAATTGACGACGCTGCCGAACAGGGAAAGGAATAACACCGTCAAACCCATTTCCGGCGGCAAGCCCAGTTTCACAAACGCAAACGACAGCAATTCCGCCTGGAACAGCATCGTCATGATACCAAGCAGAAATATGAAAAATAATAAATGCAGAGGAGAGAAATAATTTTTCATCGCAGGTAACCGGGAAGTGTCGTGAGGGTGATTGTATTGTATGCAAGATTTTGGCGTTGCAGTGAGAAATGCGACTGAAGTAACCGGGCTTCCGATCCAGGCCATGCCCCGCCGATGCTGCCATCCTGATGCTTACAGCAGTGCCATTTGACATCGCTGCGCATGAGTGTTTGAATAACGTGCAGATATCATAGGGGCGTTACTCAGAACATGGCAAATATTCAAATGACACGCGCGATTGCCTTGGTCGATGTCAACAATTTCTACGTCAGTTGCGAACGCGTGTTCAATCCGCGCCTGGAGGGCAAGCCGGTCGTGGTATTGTCCAACAACGACGGTTGCGCTGTGGCGAGAAGCAACGAAGCGAAAGCGCTGGGTGTTAAGATGGGGCAGCCGTGGTTTCAGCTCAAGGATTGGGCGCAACGGCGCGGAATCGTCGCGTATTCGTCCAATTATGCGCTGTACGCCGACATGAGCAATCGCGTGATGAATATCCTGGCGGCGTTCAGTCCGCGGCAGGAAGTTTATTCGATCGACGAGTGCTTTCTCGATTTGACCGGATTCAAGGCGCAAGAGCTGATGCTGCACGGCCAGCGCATCCGTCAGCGTGTGAAACAATGGGTAGGTTTGCCGGTTTGCGTCGGCATCGGACCGACCAAAACGCTGGCCAAACTGGCCAATCATATCGCCAAGCAATACCCGGAATCGGGCGGCGTGTGCAATCTGAACGATGCATCGCCGCAACAGCGATACGATTGGTTTAGCCGGATTGCCGCGGGTGAGGTATGGGGTATCGGGCGGCGGCTTGTTCCCCAATTGCGCGACATCGGTATCAAGACCGTGCGCGATCTGCAACGGGCTTGCCCGGCGGCGATGCGCGCGCGCTTTTCCGTCGTGATGGAGAAAGTCATCCGTGAACTGAATGGCGTGGCTTGTATCGAACTGGAAGAGGTCGCGCCGTTGCGTAAGCAGATCGTCAGCTCGCGCTCGTTTGGTGTGCCCGTCTCCGATCTGGCCAGTCTGGAAGAAGCAGTGTCGCTGTATACCCGCCGCGCCGCGGAAAAATTGCGTCGCCAGCAGCTGTCCGCCGGGTCGGTTTACGTTGCGATCCGTACCAGTCCGTTCAATACGCAAGAACAGTATTACGCCAACGGGATGATCATTCCGCTGCCCGCGCCAAGCGCCGACACGATGCGGCTGACCAAAGCGGCGTTATGGGGATTGCGCAAAATTTACCGCAGCGGTTACCGCTATCAGAAAGCGCGAATCATGCTGGCCGGATTGGTGAGCATAAATGACCGGCAGTGCGATTTGTTCAGCTTGGCGGAGGAGAATAAATCCGGAAAATTGATGGAAGTCATGGACCGGATCAATGTCCGGATGGGGAACGGCACGCTGAAACTGGCGTCCGAGGGTTTCCGCCAGCCGTGGAAAATGAAGCAGGCAAACCGCAGCCCCAGCTACACGACAAACTGGGATGAATTGATTTGCGTCACAGACTGAATAGCCAAAATATACTGACTACCAACGGGAGATTTTCTATGCCAATGCTATCGATCAATCCGGCCACAGGCCAAACCCTGCAATCTTTTCCAACCTGGCAAGCCGGTGAAATCGATGCGGCGCTGCACCAGGCGGAATCCGCGCAGACCGGCTGGGCGGCGCTCAGTTTTGATGAGCGCGCCGGGTTTGTGCGCAATCTTGCGCAGGTATTCCGCCAGCGCAGCGAGGAGTACGCGCATCTGATCACCGAAGAAATGGGAAAACTGCTGCGCGAGGCCAAAGCGGAAGTGGAGAAATGCGCAATCGGCTGCGAACACTATGCGGAGCATGCGCAATCGTATCTGCGCGACGAACCGGTTGCATCCGATGCCAGCCGCAGCCTGGTGGTTTATCAGCCGCTGGGTGTCGTGCTGTGCATCATGCCGTGGAATTTTCCGTTCTGGCAGTTGATCCGTGCGGCAGCTCCAGCGTTGATGGCAGGCAATACGGTGGTACTGAAGCATGCATCGAATGTGCCACGCTGCGCATTGGCGCTGGAAGAGGCATTCCGGCAAGCCGGATTTCCCGTCGATACTTTCCGCACCCTGATGATCAGCGCCGCGCAAGCGGAAGAAGTCATCGCCGATCCGCGCATTGCCGCCGTGACACTGACCGGCAGCAGCGCGGCGGGGCGGCGGGTGGCGGCGATCGCCGGTCAGAACTTAAAGAAGTGCGTGCTCGAGCTGGGCGGATCGGATCCGTTTATCGTGCTCGACGATGCGGACATTGAATCGACCGCCCAACAAGCGCTCACTGCGCGGCTGCAGAACATGGGGCAAAGCTGCATTGCCGCGAAGCGCTTCATACTTGCCGAGTCCATCGCCGATGCTTTTGTCGCGCAATTGAAAGTGCTGTTTGATCGATTACAGAGCGGCGACCCCAAAGACGAGACTACCGGCATCGCACCGATGGCACGCGAAGACTTGCGCGCCGATCTGCATGCGCAAGTCGAACGGAGTGTGGCCGCGGGTGCGCAGCGGGTGATTGGCGGCGCCTTTATCGGTACGCAGGGTGCGTATTACGCGCCGGCGATTCTGGATCATGTGCAACCGGGCATGGCGGCGTTCGACGAAGAACTGTTCGGGCCGGTTGCCGCGATCGTGCGGGTCAACGATGACGAAGAAGCAATCCGCTTAGCCAACCGGACGCAGTTCGGCCTGGGCGGTAGCGTATGGACCCGCGATGCCGCGCGCGGCGAAGCGCTGGCACGGCGGATTCATGCCGGTTGCACGTTCGTCAACGGCATCGTCAAAAGCGACCCGCGCCTGCCGTTCGGCGGCGTGAAGGAATCCGGTTACGGCCGCGAACTGTCGTACCACGGTATCCGCGAATTCGTGAATATCAAAGCGGTGTGGATTAAGTAGCAGGAGTATATCTTGTGCAATGGCGCGGTTCACAAACCGGCGCGCAATCCCGGTATGCCGATGCGCTGGATGCGCATGGCATTGTTGCCTTCTTCGTACGCGAGCAAGCGGCCTTCCTGCTGCCACAGGCGGAACGCCAGCGAGTAGGCAAGCACCCGGATCGGGTAGTCGCGCGGTAGTGTTTGCAGGTAAGGTTGGATCGTGGTGAAATCGGTCGCGCCGTATTGTTGCATGATGAAGCGTAAGCCGCCGTTCGCCGGGCCGATGTTGTAGGCCAGTAAGCCCAGAAAGAGATCGTCTTTCATTTCCGCCAGATAGTGCTTGAAGGTGGCAGCGGCGACAAACGCGTTGTGACGGGGATTTTCCAGCACAATTTTTTCCACGTTGAGCCGCTTGCGCGCTTGTGCGATGACGGTTTCCGGAACGCGGGTGATCTGAAACAGGCCGCGTCCGCCGTCATGGCTATCGCGCGGAATGAACGACGATTCCATCGCGGCGATGCCGTGCAGCAAATGGACATCGATAGCGAAAGACCGGGCCGCGTCTTCGATTGCTTGGCGGTACTCCTGCGAACGGTTGACCATTTTTTGCAATTGCGCCGCATCATGGCGGCGGTAAGCCGCATACACCTGATGCGAAATCGTCATGCGCCCCGCTTCTTCCTTGCCGCCGACCAAGGTGCGGAAATTGCCGTAAGCCAGCGTGAATTGGTCGTGCGTGACGAGCCAGGGTGCCAGCAAAGCGAGCGACAAAGACAATGCCGGTGTGAGAAATTCCGAATAGCGCCGCAGCCATTGCCGCAGCTTCCACCAGCCGAGCAGAAAAAGGGCGGCGGCCACGATCAATATCAATACACCGGCGGTGAAGGGCAGTAAATGACCGAAAAAACTGGTGCCGGAGAACCGCCCGGCGGAATAACCGAGCAGCATGATGACAGCACATACCGCTGCGACGCTTAAACCAAGAATTTCGATGCCGGTCAGCAGTAATGTATTTTTGAATCCGCCGGACTGGCTTCTTCTTGGTTGCTTTCTTGGTTTCCTGTTACCGCTACCGTTTTCAGCCCGGCCGCGATTGACCGCGGCGCGTCTGCGCCGTGGCTTTGGCTTCACATTGCCGGATTCGGGGTTGTGGGTGTCGGCTGTTTTATTCATTGCGGAATTCTTCCGCTCTGAGTTTTGCACTACCCGGGATTCTGCAAGCAACCGGAAACCGTCTGACCGGAGTGAAGCTGCTTGCGGTAGTTTTTCAGAGCTTCCCTAGCGTAAGCGGTGGCTGACCCATAACGACGCGGCAAACAGCAGCACGGCTCCGCCTTGATGCGACGCGGCTAATGGAATCGGCACCACATGCAGCAAGGTTGCAATGCCTAAGCTGATTTGTATCGCCAGCATCAGTAGAAAAACGTTACATGCCAGGCGTGTGGTTCCTTGCAGTTCGACGGTGCGCGATTTCAGCCAGAAAATCGGCACGGAGAAAGCCAGTATCCAGGCGATCAAGCGGTGATCGAATTGCACCGTGGTCATGTTATCGAAGAAATTGCGATACCACGGTTCCAGGATGAAGAGATCGGGCGGGATGACATGCCCGTTCATCAGCGGGAAGGTGTTATACGCCAAGCCGGCGCGAATGCCGGCCACGAAACCGCCGGACAATACCATGATGAAAATTAATGAACTCAAACTAAAGGAAAATCGCCGCAAGCTGTGCAGTTTTTCGTTGCCCGGAGAATATTCGCGCTGCGGCGACAGCAACCCGAGCGCAACCCAGAACATCGCGGCGAAAATGACGAAAGCCAATCCCAGATGCGCGGTCAGACGGTACTGGCTGACATGCGGATCGTTGACCAAGCCACTCATGACCATGTACCAGCCCATAAATCCCTGCAATCCGCCCAGTACGAAGATTCCCGCCAGTTTGACGCCCAGCGGCCGGTCGATTTGCTTTCTCACCAGAAAATAAACAAACGGCACAAAAAATACCACGCCGATCAAGCGGCCTAACAAGCGATGAAAGTATTCCCACCAGAAAATGCTTTTGAATTCGTCGACGCTCATGCCTTTGTTGACTTGCTGATACTGCGGCGTGGCACGGTATTTTTCCAGCAGCACATCCCAGTCTTGCTGCGTGATGGGCGGCATGGTGCCGACAATCGGCTGCCATTCGACGATGGAAAGCCCTGAGTCGGTCAGGCGCGTAACGCCGCCGACCACAATCATGGCGAATACTAAGGCACAGCAGATGAATAACCAGATCGCAATAGGTATTGGTTTTTGCATACTCGTAAAATAAAAATTATTTTTTGAAATTGAATCCGGTAACGATGACCGGTTGCTTTATTTGGTGCGCATCAAGCGTTGCTTGGTGCGTTCCCATTCCTTTTGTTTTTCGGATTCGCGCTTGTCGTGTTGCTTCTTGCCTTTGGCCAAGCCGATTTCCAGTTTGATCCTGCCCGCTTTATAGTGCATATCGAGGGGAATCAGTGTGTAACCGGCGCGCTCGACTTTACCGATGAGCCGCCGGATTTCTTCCGCGTGCAATAATAATTTGCGTGTTCTGACCGGGTCGGGGTGGATATGCGTTGACGCTGTCATGAGCGGGCTGATATGGCTGCCGATCAGATACAATTCGCCGTTGCGGATGATAACATAAGCTTCTTTCAACTGAACCCGGCCGTCGCGGATGGCTTTGACTTCCCACCCCTCCAATACCATGCCGGTTTCGTACTTTTCTTCGATAAAATAATCGTGAAAGGCTTTTTTATTTTGTACTATACTCATGCGGGTATGAAATGGGTGGGAATCACTAAATTTCGTACATTTTATCAGTTTTTCAGTATTCCCTCATGATGCGGGGTGACTTACTTTTATGGCAGAAATAGAAAAATCAGTTTTGGTTGAATACTCGGCCAGTCAAATGTTCGCGCTGGTCGACGATGTCGCGAAATATCCGGAGTTTCTTCCTTGGTGCGGTGGTACTTCGGTCGATCCGCAAGACGAAGTGACGACGCATGCTACCGTCAAAATTGACTATCATCATATTCAACATAGTTTTACCACCAAGAATAAACGCTTTCCGCCGGATCTGATCGAAATGAGTCTGCTCGACGGTCCATTCGAGCATCTGGACGGTTACTGGCAATTCATCCCATTGTCGGATAATGCCTGCAAGATCAAATTCCGTTTGCATTACACGTTCTCGAACAAGATTCTTGAGAAACTGGTCGGGCCGGTATTTCATATAATTGCCAACAATTTCGTGGAGCACTTCATCGAACGGGCGGAAGCAGTTCACGGCAAACGCTGATAGCGCCGATGCAGGTTGAAGTCGTTTACGCATTGCCGCATGTTCAGATTCTGCAGAAACTCGATGTGCCGCCCGGCTGTACGGTAGAACAAGCGATCCGGCTATGCGGAATTTTGCAGCAATTTCCGGAAATCGATCTGGCCAAAAACAAACTGGGCATTTTCGGCAAAATCACACAGCCGCAAGCGGTGTTGCAGCCCCATGACCGGGTTGAGATTTACCGGCCTTTGATCATCGATCCGAAAGAAGCCCGAAGATTGCGCGCCAAGAAAAAATAACCACTGACATTTCCAGCAGGCCATTGAGAAACGTTTGGGAGAGAAAAATGAACCGCCTAGTGTTGATATCTCTTGCAATATGTTTGCTGCTTTCCCTATCCGCTTGCGCAACCAAGAAACCGGAAAAGAAAACACCGGATTCAGAATCTCAGGTCAAAATCCCGACAGCTTTCGAGCAATTGTCGCTGAAATCCGAAGCCAAAACGGTATTCGAAGACGCGGGTAAATTCATTCTGCTGGAAGGCAGCAAGTGCGTGCAGCGCGATAACGGCCGCGAGCCGGCGACCATCGTGCAGTGGATAGAAATGCCGGGTTACGTCGATAGCGGCACGGTGGTGCTGAACGGCTGGGATTTGCGCTATGCGAATCAGGATCGCGAAGTCAATTCGATGCGCGCCGACATCGTGCACAGCAAGCTGGTTAAAAACACCGGCTCGACGTTTCTGGCGTTCGAGGCGCAAGGCAAGCTGGATGATCAAAACCGCAACGATGCCTTTGAGTTTTGCGTGTTTTATACCGCATTCGGCTATCACTCCGCAGAAATCGGTGCCACCATCGAAGAGGATTACAACGGTGTCGAAACATCGGCGGTGCTGGATGAAAATCAGGGTGCGGTGGCTGCCATGGAGTACAACGGCCAGAAAGGCACGCTGAAAAGGAACGACGCGATTGCGATCATCCCGCGCGGCTTCGATTTCCAATTTGCCGATGCGTTTGAGTGCGAATGGCGCTGGATACCGTGCAAGTGGGGGGATCGCACCGATTATCCCTTGTTGCAAGCGGCCTACAATCTGTCGCAGGCCAATACAGCGCCGAATCTCGATGGTAGACCGCATTGGGCGACGCAAACCATTTTCAAGGATAACAACACGCGCGCGCACCGCATCAAAACGCGCGCGGCTTGGATTCGTGGCCGCAGCGTCAAGCTGCGCGCGGATTTTCTCGCGCTGAATCCGCGCTCCGGAAAGGCGAATACCTGCCGCAAAAGCGTCGACGGTGTGGTGCGCACGCAAACAGTCCGCATCATTGAACTGCCCTACGACTACGCCATCCCGATGCTGACCGGCTGGGACCTTACCAACGAATGCGAACAGCAACGCGTGCAGCGCGCCGGAATCTGGATTCACGACATCCGTTTCGACCCGCAATCGCAACGGCTGGAATACAAAGTATCCTCCATTCTGCGCGACCGGGACGGCGCACCCAGCTTCAACAGCGCGCACCGCGTTACGGTACTGGGACTCAACCGCCTATCGTCATCGGCACAAAAGCGGCCGCCAGGGGTTCGGTTGAAGATTCGGGAGTAGTGATGGTTGTTTAATTATTTTCGCCGTTGCGATCAGTGTTTGTCCGCATGTCTAGCCGTCTCGCGCAATCAGTGCTTCCCTAACTGGCCGGATTTTCTGGTACCTTCGGCGCATCCTCACCGATCATTACTGGCCCGCCGTCCCGCCAGACGACGGCGTACTGACCCAAACGGCGTTTCCTTTCAAGTGCCTGCGTTACGGCTTTTTGCAGCGAATCCAGCATTACTTGGCCTTTTTCGGAGAGCTTCACTTTTGACGTTATCTTCATTGCTTAACTTCCATTAATAGCTGCTGATAATAAATTTCATGAAGAATATTACGACCATCGCCCGTTTGTTCAAACACAGGGATCGGTACTTCACCATCATTCATGAAACAAATGCAATGATCGGCCTTGTGACTGAATACATGGAAAAGATTGCCGAGGCTGCGCGGGAAACGCCGCTCGATGTCACGCAACACCCACGTCCGCTCGAACAGCTTGCTTGTATGAAAGAAGCAAGACCTGATCCCATTCATGCATCCGTTTTCAACCCGAGTCGGTGCTTACGCATGCGATGACTCATTCTCCCGACCGGCATTCGACCCTGTGGTATCGGCTTCAGGCTGCCTCGAAGCGACCAGAGGAATCTTTTCCTCGCTGGGGAAGAGCTTTTCCAGAGCGGCGATCATGTCATTAACCAATCCGATTGCATCCGGTTCCACCGAGTTCAAACTCCGATGAGCCACTCTTGGTATTCGGTGCAATCGATGAAGCGGATTGTGGCAACTCACGAAGTTTGTGTCGCGTACCGCTGCCCAGTTTCCATGAATGTAGCTCGACGACCAATCATAGTACTTGTCATAGATCTCCTTGGTACCACAGTTTGTTGCTAGTTTTCGCAAATTGCTGCTTGCCCAATGGCCGACGTCGATGTTTAAGAACTCTTGCCATATGTCCTCGTTGGCAATCGAGTGAAGCGTGGATTCGTCGAGAAAGTTCGGCAGGTCACCGTGCGTCTGCTGCGTCTTCAAGAAAGCGAGTTTCGCCTGACCAGCCCCATAAACTCGGTACGATTGCCACATTTCAGGCGAATCGGTTTTACCAAGGTAGTGGAGTGTTATGCAGACCTCCGCGAGGGATCTAAGCGCAATAGCTCCAGCGATCCTCGTGTGGATGTGGTGCATCCCAATCTCTTCAAGTACGCTGAGAGCGTAAAGCACCAATCCGAATGCGGAGTCCAGTCGGGCGTCAACGCGCTCCGCTCGGATATTTCGCCGAAACTTCTCAATAATACTGTCCCGAGCAGCGTAGAGAGTACTCGGGTCAATCCCAGTTTCAATGAACGTGTAACCTTGGCCTTCCGACGGGTCCATGCAGGCAGTGTTGCGAAGCGCCTGTGCCCAGAACTGCTCAATCCATGCCGACGGATGGCTGCGGCGGAGTGTCATTTCCATAGAGCGGATAGAGGGGCGAACCGACCTCATGTCACCTTTGTTGGGAAACAACCGAAATTCCTCAAGCCTCTCTGCAAAGGATGTTGGAAATCGCATTCGACCCGAGATGATAGCAACGATGACCTTAAACCATCGGATGTCGGTAGATGCTTCCGACTGATGATCCAATACATAGGCAATCGCACGAGCAAGCGTGTTCCAGTCGTCCTTTGTCGGTTCCGCATTAATCTCCCTTTTCCACCTCGCAATTCCTGGAAGATCGTCAATGAGGAGAATCGGCCGAAGCGCCGCATAACCTAATGGATGAGTTAAGGGTATCTTGATGAAATCGCGGAACTCTTCATCTGCAACCTCAGCCAACTTCGTTTGGTCGACGACAATCGAGAAGTTGAGGCCTACCTCTGGGTCAGGTGCCTGTTTTTCGGCGTATTCGTCGTCTTCTCGCAGGAACCAGCTCCGGCACTGAACCGCCACCTTCCTTAACACGTCTAGGTAATGTTGCCGCTCTAGGACACCAGCGAGCAGGACGGCCCACAGCATCTCTGGCATGTGATGATCCGACCAAGATGATGTCGTCATCTTCGGAATCTGTGCCAGCGGAGGGACCAATTTGCTTCCGACGCGCTTATGCTGATCGATCGTGCTGATGTTTAGGGAAGAGAAGCGCGGATCCTTACTTCGAGCGCTCACTTTTCCGGCGTTTTTGCGCTTCCTGTTCCCACCCTTGCTCACTTGTTTCCCCTGCGCCTACCGCCTTTCTCCCCGAAGCTGGCAATGACAGGTAACGGTTTATGGCTAGTCGTGGCCATCGAAGCCGAGTGCCGCATAACGTTTAAATTGAGGAACACCCCGCAGGGGCGAAGCCGTGAAAGAAATGAACGGTGTTTCCTCAAATGCCGCGTTCTCTAATATTGAGTGCGGGACAATATTCAGATCATTGTTAAACACAAATTGCGCTCTGCACATTAACAGTTTTTCCGCTTTATATATAAACCCGCTCCACGCTTTTGCGGAGTCCGGGTTGAATGTTTGGTTATGCTTTTACCGTGATCCGGCAGGGGCAGCCATGTATTTCTCAAGATGTTCAATGGTCTCTTTTAAAGAATCTAAGCTTGCTCGCATTTTTACGATTTCCTCTCGAATTTCCTCTAGCTCTTCTTTCCGCGCTGCAACGGCATTTAATCTGTCCACCTTATCATTCAATTGTTTCATTCTCTGGTCGAGTTCCTTTGGACCTAAGGGAGGATCATCATCTGGGGTCTTTGGATTTATTTTCGGATCGATGGGGGGCCATAAATATTTCTCTATTTTATTGACCCTCGATCCAACACCCGCAATATCATTTCTTAATTGTTGTAACGACTCATCGTCCATGTTTTTCTCCTTAATGTCTGAATAAAGTGATAACAACGAGGATACAATCAGCAAAAACAGTACCACAGTGTTGAAAGAAGCTTTCTTTTTCCGGTTTTCCAAGAATGCATCACGCGCACCAACCTTACACTTCCTTTTTTTGTAATGCGCCACATTCCACTGGCCGAAAACTTCTCCCGCGATTAGTACAAGTAGCGCAAGAGATGTTGCTGCTACAGACCAGTTCATTTGTTCCTCATTGAGGCACAACGTAAAATATAAGACATTTTGTCCAATAATCCCGCCGGTAATGTCGCATAACCACGGAGAATATTATCTATCATCCTGTTTACAATATTAATTGATAAGGAATAAGACAGTTAATTGAATCTAATACGACAATGTTGCTAGCCATAAAATTGTTCCATCTAGTCCATTAATCCATAAAAGACATGGTAAAACACAATCGTTTGAGCATGTAGAAGCTAACATTTTATAGGGTAACACTCTATTATTTTTGCTGCCAAGCTATATCCGGCAACTCGGTTGTAGTTCCAGTAATCAAAGCGACCCGGAATCAGCAATTAAGCTGCTAGCGCTCCACCAGCACCACCTCAGCCACCATCACCGCATCATCCCTTCGATACCGCAATTCCACTTTCTCCCCCGCTTTTAGCGACCGCAAAATCGCCGCATACGATGCCAAATCGCTAACCGGCTGCCCGGCCAGTTGAATCAGAATATCGCCTGGTTGCAGTCCGGCTTGTTGCGCCGGGGAGCCGGGGAGGGTGTTGTCGATGCGCACGCCTTCGCCTTTATATGAAAAATCCGGGACGGTGCCGAGGCTGGTTGTGCGTTTTTCTTTGGGTGCGGCGCGCACGTCCGGCCAGCCGATACCTTCCGCAATATCTCATTCGCCCGTTTGAGCTCACGATTTTCCCGTTCCAGTTGCTTGAGCCGTTCGTAATCCGATGTCGGCATGCCGCCTCGAATTCCCCGATCCGTCTCCGCTGTGCAGCCAATCTTCGATGCAATCGATTTGATCGCCGGCCATTGCGATCCATACTCTTTCTGCTGTTCAAATACCGATCTAACCGCTCGTTCCCGTACTTCCGGTGAATAACTGATTTGATCCTTCATCTTCTCCTCCTCTCGAATTATTTTATTTCCGGAAAACCCGGAGCGATTCAAGGAGACAGCTTCAATACTGGGTTAAACCATAAGGTTTCACTCGTATATACATCTAATTTTATAAATGAAACAATAAATCCGTCATGCAAGATAAAAAACATGACACCTCGTCTTAATCAGCGCAACTACATAGATGGGTGGCTGAAAGCTTCCGAAGTTTTTTAGGGGATACGTCCATTTTTTGAAAATTAATAACGCGCTAAACCTTCACAAAGGCAAAGGGGTTTGCAAATGGATAAATCTCCTTCTTACGCGCAGTATTTGTGGATAAAGCGATTTTTTTACCGAAGAAGTATGGGAGCATAGTATGAATCAAATTGTACTGATCGCTTTACGAAGACCATATACCTTTGTAGTTCTTTCAATTCTGATCGTTATATTTGGAATCAGAGCGATACGGCATGCACCGACAGATGTTTTTCCCGCTATCAAAATTCCCGTAATTTCTGTAGTGTGGGCTTACGCCGGTATGTTGCCGCTGGATGTGTCCGGTCGTATCACTTTTTACTTCGAGCGCATGCTGACTTCGACGGTGGAAGGTATCTCGGATATCGTCAGTCAAGCGTACTATGGCATCAGCATCACAAATATTTTTCTTCAGCCACATACTAACCTCCCTGGCGCTGAAGCGGAAGTCACAGCGATAAGCCAGACCATTGTCAACGCGCTGCCACCGGATATTTCGCCGCCGATGATCATGCGTTTGGAAGCATCTTCGGTAGCGGTTGCCAGTCTGCAGGTTACGTCAGATGAGATGACGCCGGCAGAACTCTATAATCTTGCTTATACGCAAATCAGACCCCTGCTTGTAGTGATTCCGGGGGCGATTCTTCCGCATCCTTACGGTGGAAAGCCCAAACAGCTTTTGGTATCCCTCGATAAAGACAAAATGTTGGCTCGTAATGTATCGCCAACGGATATCCATGCGGCCTTCGATCGGCAGAATATCGTGTTGCCCGCGGGTGACATGAAGATCAAGCAGACCGACTGGATGGTTCAGACAAACGCAATGCCGCCGGATATCGATGAATTCAACAGTATTCCGATTAAACGAGAAGGTAATTCCTTCGTTTTTTTGCGCGACGTCGCCGATGTTCAGCTTGCAGGTCCCCCGCAAACAAACTCCGTAATGGTGGATGGTAAACAGGCTGTCATTATTGTCGTCATGAAAAGTGGTGAGGCATCGACCCTGGACGTCGTCAACGGTATCAGGGCAGCGCTTCCGCGTATCAAGGAGATCGTGCCGTCTCATGTGGATGTCAAAATCATTACCGATGCATCGGTCTTCGTGAGGGAATCCATTGAGGAGGTAACACATGAGATGGCGATCGCTGGCCTGCTTGTCGGTTTGATTGTCATGGTCATGCTGGGCTCATGGCGCCCCATGGTAGTCGTTACGACTTCAATTCCGTTGTGTATTTTAACCTCCCTTATCTTCCTGCAAGTGCTGAATGAGTCGATGAACGTCATGACGCTGGGAGGATTGGCGCTAGCGGTAGGGATTCTTGTCGATGACGCGACAGTGATGATAGAGAACATCGATACCCACCTGGAGATGGGTAAAGAACTCGATGAAGCAATCATTGATGCAGCCAATCAGATCGTTATTCCGACGCTGCTTGCTACATTATGTATATGCATTGTCTGGTTGCCGCTGTTCACGCTTTCGGGCGTATCGGGTTTTCTGTTCAAGCCAATGGCGCTGGCGGTGATATTTGCCATGCTGGCGTCCTTCATTCTGTCGCGTACGCTTGTACCGACCATGGCGAAATATCTGATTAAGCATCCTCACGCAGAGGAACACGAAAAGGAATCGCACCAGAGCGATGAAAAGCCAGCGGGGAGGTTTGCCGGTTTTCAGCAGAGATTAAAGCATCATATGGGAATTTTCTCTCGTTTTCAGAAAGGATTCGAGGCTCGCTTTCTTCGATTCTGCGCTTGGTATGGCGGATTGCTCGAATACACAATTGAAAATCGCCGTCGACTTGCAACGATCATGCTGGCTTTCGCGCTTGTCTCACTTATTTTGTTCTACTTCAACGGACGTGATTTTTTTCCTGAAGTCAGATCAGGAACCATCCAGATGCACATGCGGGCACCTCTCGGTACACGGATGGAATCCACAAACCGCATCGCCACGCTTGTTTCTAACGACATCAAGGAATTGCTTCCCGGGCAGGTCGAAGATATCGTCAGTAATTGCGGCATACCCGTCGGACCGCATAACCTAGCGTTTATTCCGACGCCCACCATCGGAACGCAGGATTGCGATCTGACGATCACCCTGTTCAACGAAAAATCGGCAGTGTGGGATCTGCGTGAAATTCTTCATAAAGGTTTGAAAGAACGCTATCCAGGAAGTGAATTCACATTTCAGCCAGCCGATCTGATAGCGAAAATTTTGAATTTCGGTTCTCCTTCTCCAATTACTGTTCAGGTTAACGGGATGGATATATACGGGAACTACGAGTATGCACGCCAACTGCAAGCCAGGCTACGTAAAATTCCCGGTTCCTCCGACGTAGTCATCCAGCAAACCATGCGTACGCCAACCATGTTTGTCGAAGGCCAAAGAACATTTGGACTCGGCGTTAACAAGAGTGAAACGGACATTGCTCTGAATATGCTGGTCACCACTAACGGAACCCAGCAGATCGATCAGAAATACTGGCTGGATCTGAAAACCGGGGTTTCCTATCAGATCAACATCTACAACCCTCAACCTCAGGTCGCAAGTGTCAATGACTTGAATACAATTCCTGTCAAGAAGATAGGGGATGGCGGTTTGGATGAGGATTATCAGCTTCTGGGCAATCTGACGAAGCTGTCGCCGGTGGGAACGCCTGGTCTGGTTACCCACAGGGGTATCATGCCGCTGATCGAGGTCTATGTATCTGCCGAAGGGCGTGGACTTGGCGGTGTGCTGGATGATGTCAAGAAGATTGTTGATGAGATGGACGATCTAGTCCCTCGTGGTTCCGAAGTTCAAATCGCCGGTCAAGCCGCGAATATGGTCACTACCTATGGCGAACTGATTATCGGCCTCATAGCGGCTGTCGTACTGATCTATCTCCTGCTTGTCATCAATTTTCAATCATGGTTGGATCCTTTCATCATCATTACAGCATTGCCGGGTGCGTTAGCAGGCATTGCCTGGGCTCTGTTCCTGACCCAGACGAACATTTCCGTACCGGCTCTGACAGGCGCCATCATGGCGATGGGAACGGCCACGGCAAATTCCATACTTGTCGTGTCCTATGCACGGGAGCGCATCCAAATTCATGGCGATCCGTTGTTAGCCGCGATTGAGTCAGGCAAAGCGCGTATTCGCCCTGTGCTGATGACCGCAGCAGCCATGATTATGGGCATGCTTCCGATGGCTATGGGAGGATCCACCAATGCGCCGCTGGGTCGTGCGGTTATTGGCGGCTTGACGTTCGCAACTGTGTATACCCTGTTTTTTGTTCCCTGCGTGTACGCCGTCATCTATTACAGCCGCAAGCGAAGCGTTTCTAAAAATGAGCAGCAAGATGCCCTTCAACAAGGAGACTCATGATATGGAAAAATCAAAGCAAAAAAGCATGATGATTTTGGTGATGGCTCTTGGTGTCGTCTACATGGGTTATCGAATCATTGAATCCGAAGAAAATATGGCTGCTTTAAAAGAAAAAGCGCTTGAAAATGACACTCCGACGGTAGCTATCGTTTATGCCAAACCGTTGCCTTCTACAGAAACCATCAAGCTTCCAGGTACCATTCAGGCTTGGTTTCAGGCGCCAATCTATGCCCAGGTATCTGGTTATGTGAAAATGTGGTACAAGGATTGGGGAGCGATCGTGAAAAAAGGGGATGTCCTTGCCGAAATCTACGCGCCGGCTCTTGATGCCAAATACCGGCAAAGCAAGGCGGATCTGGAGTCGGAAATAGCCCTTAATAATCTTGCTAAACTCACTGCGGAACGGTATATCGCCTTGCGTAAAAACCAGGCGGTATCCGAGCAGGCGATTTCGGTGAAGGTTGCCGAGGCAAAAGCCCAACAGGCAAAAGTCAATGCCGCCAAACAAAGAGTCAGTAACTATGAAGCATTAATTCGATTTAAAACAATTGTTGCGCCGTATGACGGTGTGGTCATTAACCGTAGCATTAATGTGGGGGACTTCATCAATAAGGAAGGCACTATCAGTACACCGGAAGGTGAAGTCCGCAATCTTTTTACTGTCGCAGACATCAGCCGGTTGCGTTTGTTTGTCAATGTACCGGAGGCATACGGTGCTGTTATGCATGATGGCTTGAAAGCCGACTTAACGGTGCCGCAATTTTCCAACCGGCATTTCACTGCCGAATTTTTAACTACTGCTCGCGGCTTCAATGAGAGCACACGCACGGTGGTCACCCAATTCGTGATTGAAAATGAAGACCGGGATCTGTGGCCTGGTTCCTATGCATCAGTCAATCTGACCGTAGAGGTTGCGCATAATCATCTCTCGATTCCATCCAGCTCGATGGTATTTGATGAAATGGGAGTTCGAGTTGCCTATGTAGATGAAAATAACCGTGTTCGCTTTAAGCCAATCACGGTAACCAGGTTCCTCGATGCTACTGTCGAAGTAAGCGGGGGCGTCACGACAGAGGACCGACTTATAAACAATCCCAGCGCTGCCCTGCTTGAAGGTGATTTGGTGAAAATTGTAACGCCTAGACCGGGATATGACATGATCAATGAACCAGTGGAATCACGTGAGGAGTCGAAATCAGCCTCACATTCAGAAACACCGGATCCGAGTCCAAAACAAGCGCATGCATCATAACGATCATTTCGATCATCTGACTATAACTGACTTGCGGTGTAAAAATGGAAACCATATTTTCAAACCTCTGTCGTCTCGGCGTAAGATTTGGTAGTTTCTTATTTCTGGCAGTTAGTCTGGCGGCTTGCAATACTTTTCCTGCATTTGATCTTTCGCCCAAATATCAAGAACCTCAATTCGTTGTTCCGGATTCTTGGGAGGGAACGAGTTCTTTCGTTAAAGCTAATCCGTCGGATGATGTACTCCGGCCCGACTGGTGGAAACTATATGACGATCCAATTCTTGACAGTCTCGTAGAACAGGCGATGGCAGCCAATCCAGACTTGCATGCTGCAGCCGAACGGTTTGTTCAAGCACGTAATGCAATGATGAAGGCACGATCTCGATATTTCCCCCAAATGGGCTTTGGGTTTGGTGGCAGCAATAACAGACAATCCGATCATACCCTCTTCCGTGCTCCCGGAGAACCTGACAGCGATACTCAAGTTCTGATGGATGGAATCGCATCTTGGGAACCGGATTTCTGGTCGAAACTCCGGAATGCCGCACAAGCCAAAATCTATCGTGCTGAGGAACGCGCGGCCGATTATGGACTGGCACGCCTTATTCTGCAGGCGGAAATTGCATCGAATTATTTCACACTGCGTGGATTGGATGCACAAATCGCGATTTACAAACAGTCGATCGACCTTTATAACTATTCATTAACTGTTGTAGAGACTCAGTTCGAAGGCAAGATCGCTTCTGCTCTCGACGTAGCGCGTGCTGAGTCTCTGTTGTACGCTACCGAGTCAAAATTAGCTCTGATGCATGGTGAACGCAAAGTAATGGAACAGGCTATTGCAATTCTCCTTAATCTTGCCCCGGCTAGTTTTAAACTCGAACCGGTAGATAACCTCCTTACCGCGAATTTTAGCCTTCCACAGACAGTTCCATCTACTTTGCTTGAACGCCGGCCCGATATTGCCGCTATGGAGCGCCGGATGGCACAAGCTAACCGCACCATTGGAATTGCACGCGCCGCTTTTTTTCCAAACGTATCCTTCCGGCTTGGGGGAGGACTCGAGGATTCCGGACTCAATCTGCTTAGCTTGGCTAACAGTTTCTGGGCTTATGGTTCCTCTTTTTCCATTCCACTTTTCCAGGGTGGGTACCGTCGGGCGCAGTTACAACAATCATGGTCGGTCTATCGCGAGACAGAAAATTTATATCGCTCGACCGTACTGAACGCCTTTCGCGAAGTTGAGAATAACCTGACCCAGACTCATTGGATAACTATTGCTGCCGAGCGGCAGGATGCCGCCGTCGAAGCTGCGCGTAAAACACAAAACCTTACCATGGAACTCTATAAGGGCGCTTTGGCGTCCAGTCTTGAACTCATTTATTCCCAACTCGGTACGCTGACGGCAAGTATCGATTCTGTACAAATCAAGACTGATCTACTGAAAGCATCGGTGGCGCTTATTCGTGCGCTTGGAGGAGGCTGGAATCGCGATCAATTACCCGCCGACAACGAAATTCAACCCTTTGGCGTATTGCAATATACTGATCTTGATAAGCCAGTGCCAGCCGGAGAGATTGACGTCGATGCGAATCCTGCTGATCGAAACAACAAAAACAATAATTTAACAAAACCCTCAGTTGAATCCTCGTACCTAAAAGTACGTAAATCGCCTTAAGCGCAGAAGCTTTGGAGTTGTTTCCTTTGAACTAAGTTAGGTAATGGCGCTGCAAGCAAGCCGGTTCTGACGAGTACAGGGGTATCGGTTGCTTTTCACGGTTGCGCTACTTGGATGGTTACTTGGTCGGTCGATTGACAGGGTTTTCTGATACCTTCGGCGCATCCTCGCCAATCATCACTGGCTTACCGTCTCGGCAGACCACGGCGTACTGACCCAAGCGGCGTTTCCTTTCAAGTGCTTGTGTTACGGCTTTTTGCAGCGAATCCAGGATTACTTGGCTTTCTTTGGAAGGCGTTGTTTTCAGTGTAACTTTCATTCCGTAGCGCTCTTTAATAACTGGTGATAATAAATTTCATGAAGAATATTACGGCCATCGCCCGTTTGTTCAAACACGGGGATCGGTATTTCACCATCATTCATGAAACAAATGCAATGATCGACCCTGTGACTAAACACGTGGAAAAGATTACCAAGGCTGCGCGGGAAACGCCGCTCGATGTCGCGCAACACCCACGTCCGCTCGAACAGTTTGCTTATTAGGAAAAAACGAGACCCGTTGCGTTGTGTGGTCGATAACCTATGTGCGCCGCGATTTGTATCGATGTTTCTTGAACTTCTGCTCGAGACCCAAGTGATACGCATGATATTCATCACTATCCACCTCTGGGGTTAGCCGATGAGTCTCAAAGGATAGCCCGCGACGCCTCGGCCCAAATAGTCGGGCGAACTCGCCTTGAAAAGCGTGAAACGTTTCCCACTCCCGATCATGCTGAGCCTTATCGTCGTAATTGCTATGCCAAGGCTTTCGCCCGTATACATCGAAGGAGTCAGTCCTCTTGTCCTTGTATCCGATGATGATCTCACCGGAGAAGCTGACAGACCTTGGGTCTGGCATCAATAGATAGTTCCGTCCGAAGGAATCCCATCTAGGAGCCTTCAGCTTATCCTCAGGAAAAAGCCATGATTTTTCTGACGCTGCAATGTATCGGTACGCACGTGACTTAATGATGTAGTTGATAGCTGTGACCTCTTGGTCGGATAGCGATCGTCCGACTTGGATGCCGGTAAATTTAAACATTGCTGCACGGAATGGGTTTGAATTTGGTCGATGCTTCGTCGGATTTCCGTAGGGATAGCGTACCCACGAAAGGTTTGTAAGGACGAGAATCTTGTCTATCGTTAGCGGAAAAAGTGTGTGGGTTCCACTGAGCCAAATATCTGGATCCCGATAGTCTCTACACCACTCAGATAAAGGGAAACATCCTTGGTTGTAGACCGTGACAGGGTGGTCTGAAAGTATGAACTTGGTCTCAGATTGGGAAGCATCTGCGATGCTCCATACGCACTCAGTCCAAATGGCGCAAAAAATCTTCTGCAATCGTTGAAGTTCAAAAAGAACTGCGTTTTTGTCAATCTGTCTTGTAAGATTGGCTAAATAGGCTAGGCCTTTTGGTGTTCGGAGCTTCTGAATGCTCATGTAAAGAAGGAATCGATGAAACAAATCTCCTTCCGCGCTTGGGTGCGAAAAATTAGAGAAATAGTCGAGCGCAGGGCGCGCAAATGCATCAACTGGACCAAAGAACTTTTCCTCAATTTCGGTTGACAACCATTGGCCATATTTCGTCGTATATAAGTCATCTTGGCAAAAGCATTTCTTTGGCCCCCATCTAAGCAGCGCTTTGCGTTTATAAGGACGACCATTTGAAACCACAGTTTCTGGCTTTAAGTCGTGGTACCAAAACTTTTTCTCTTCATTCCCTAGTGGAATGAATCGCTCTTGGTACCAAACAGGGACGTAATGGTTATTGCGGTACAGCGTCACTGTGTCTGCTCTTCGTTAATCGTATCCAACCTGACTCCTACCTATACCCAACGTAATATATAAGTCATTGTGTCCAATAATTCCGTCGATGATGTTGTGTAATCACAGAGAATATTATCTATCATCCTGTTTCTAATATTAATTAATAAATTGAATAATGCTAGCGCTCCACCAAAACCACTTCAGCTACTTTAATTTCATCATTCCTTTTAAATCGTAACTCGACCTTTTCCCCTGCTTTCAACGACCGCAAAATCCCTGCATACGACGCCAAATCGCTAACCGGTTGTCCGGCCAGTTGAAGCAGAATGTCGCCTGGTTGCAGTCCGGCTTGTTGCGCCGGGGAGCCGGGGAGGGTGTTGTCGATGCGCACACCTTCACCTTGATAGGCAAAGTCTGGGACGGTGCCGAGGCTGGTTTTGCGTTTTTCCTTCGGTGCGGCGGATTCGGCGGGAGCGGGGGCTGACGATAGCGTGACCGTCAGCGGTTCGATGCGGTTGGCGAGGTATTCGGTGGCTTCTTTCAGGATCGCGGCGACTTTGACCAACCCGGCGGTGTCGATTTTGTCGGCGGTGTCGCCAGGGGCGTGGTAGTCCTCGTGCGCGCTGGCGAACAGTTGGATGGCGGGCACGCCAGCCTGGATGAATGCGGCTTGGTCGCTGGAGCCGAAGTCGTCTTGCACCGCGTTGACCGCAATTCCGGTGACGAAGTTCGCGCCGCGGAAAATGTGTACCAGTTCACGTGCGGTGCCGGTGCCGAACACGGTGACCGGGTTGTTTTCCAGCCGTCCGACGGTGTCCAGATTCAACATCGCGATGACTTTTTCAACCGGGAATCGACCGTTGCTGCGGACATAATGCGTGGAGCCGAGTAAATTCGCTTCTTCGCCGGTGAATGCGGTGAAAATGATGGTGCGCTCCGGCTGCCATTTCGGCACGATCTGCCGGGCGAGTTCCAGCATCACGGCGATGCCGCTGGCGTTGTCGTCCGCGCCGTGATGAATTTTGCCTTGATGCGCGGCGCGCACGTCCGGCCAGCCGGTGCCGAGGTGGTCGTAATGCGCGCCGATCACCAGGCTTTGCCCGGCGAGTTGCGGGTTGGTGCCGGGCAGGATGCCGACGACATTGCGCAGCGTGATATTGCCTTTCGGCAGGCCAACATCCTGTTGCCAAGTCTGGAAATAGCTGTTGTCGTCACCGCCAGGCAGTAGGCCGATTTGCTGGAATTGCTTGGCGATGTAGGTGGCCGCTTCGTCCAGTTCCGGTGTGCCGAGCTCGCGGCCTTTGAACGATTCGTGCGCCAGGTGCGTGATATCCGCCATCATGCGGCTTTCGGAAAAAACCGGTGGTAGTTCCGCCAGCGCGCGGCGCGGCTTGGTGATGCCGGCATGCGCCGTGAGCGCGGCATCAAGCGCGTAGCCGTCTTTTTGCCGCACCGGCTGTGATAGCGGCGATTGCAGAACCGGCCATTGGCCTTTGTCGATATTGATCAATTCATCGCCTTTGAATACCAGGTAACTGTATTTGCGGTAATGCGGCAGTTTGTTGGCGAGTTCGGCCACGGCTTGAACGGTACCGGCGGCGGCCCACAGCAGCGTCTTATCGGGATTGGCGGATTGCCGCGCGCTTAACACCACGGCGTGGCCGTTCTGCGGATAGCGTTTATGGTTGAGCTGCAATTGGCCGGATCGATACGAGACATCGCGGTTGGAAAGATTTTGCAAAATGTTGTCCGCAAACCGGTTTTGCCAGCCCAGAATCCACACGGCGCGGTCTTCCGGTAACGTTTTTAGTTGCTCGTCGGTGACGATTTCCAGCGGACTGGCTTGGGTTCTTTGCCAATTGGCCGCCAATGCGCGGTAGGCCTCCAGCACGGCTTTTTGCTCGCGCGCAGGCAGAATCAGCAGCGGTTTTTCCGCGCCGAAACCTTGCGATAGCGCCGAGGGAATCTCGCGGCTATCCAGGCGGCGGAATACGTCGAAATGCGGATCGAGATCGATACGCACCGGGCGGTTGGCGAATGTCATCTCGACCGTTTGTTTGGTTTGCTCGATGACGATTTGTGATTCCACCGCCATGTCCTCGCCTTCCAGCGTGACGGCGACCGGCACGTGTAAACGGTACGGTTCGCCCGGCTGGGTTTGCTCGACGGCGAGCGTGAGTTTGAATCCATCCGCCGTGCGCTCGGTTTCCGCGCTGCGCAGCACCAGATCCGGCGCGCCGGTGCGATGCACCCATTGTTCGAAGCGTTGCGTCAGATCCTTTCCGGTGCTGGTGTTGAACGTGGCGAGCAAATCGGCGAACGTCGCTTGCTGGAATTTGAATTGCTGATAAAACCGCCGCAGCGCTTTAGTGAATGCATCGTCGCCGAGCTCCTGCCGCAGCATGTGGAAAAACATCATGGTTTTGCCGTAACCGACCGCTTCCGAACTGGCGCTGTGGCGCGACACGAAGCGGGTGACTGGGAAATCCTTTTCCTTGCCGACAAAATCGGCATATTTCTGCAATACATCGCGGCGGTATTCCTCGCCTTTGCCGCGCTGCTCATTGACCAAATGGTCGGCGAGGTAAGCGGTCAAGCCTTCCGCCCAGTTGCCTTTGGCGTAATCGACGAATACGCCGTTGCCCCAGTAGTTGTGCAGAATTTCGTGCGGGTAAGACGAATGCAAAATGAACGGCAGGCGGATCACCTTCGAGCCGAGCAGCGTGAACGACGGCATGCCGTAACCGGTTTCCCAGAAATTCTCGACCAGCGCGAATTTGCTGTAGGGGTAGGGGCCGATCAACTTGTTGTACATCGCGATGTATTGTGCGGTGGCGTCGAGGTACTTCTGCGCCAGTGGCTGATCGGCGCTGCGCAAATACACCATCGCATTCACCGCACCGGCGGATTGCGTATAGCGCTGGAATTTCGCGGCGATCAGATAGATATCGTCCTGCGGCTGCTGTTCTTCCCAGACGACATGCTGCGTTTCACTGGCGCCGTTCTCGCGCACGAGCGATCCTTGACTTACCACATCCCAGCCGGATGGTACCTGAATGTCCAACTGGAACGACACCAGCGCATCGCCAAAATGCGGATACCACGCGCTGGCGCTCGCCAGAAACACCCCTTCCGGCGAAATCACGCCCGGCGTGGAACCGAAACTGCGCGAATATTCCTGCCCCGGCCCTTGCACCGCGTGATGGATCTGGCCGCCATATTGCAGCGTGAAGACATCCTGCCCCGGCGGTACAGTCACCGTGTAATGCCGGATCGAAATCGGCCGGGATTTCAGCGCAACTTCGTTGGTATCCGCTTCGAGCGTGGCATCCTGCACACCGCTGATCGCCAGTCCGGCGTGCAAATAGAAATCAAGCTGCACAGGCTCTTTGGCATTGCGCATGTGATCCGGGATTTGAATCCGGTCTTTGACCCGGATTTCCGAAGTATCCGGCGATAACCGGATTTCCATGCGGTGCTGAAATGTTTGGTTGCTTGCGGCGGCAAGCAGGCTATGGAACAAGAAAACGGTGAAAATTAAGCAGGCAGCGAGTTTTAATGATTTTTGCATTTTTTAGATGGGTTTAACGGATTCTAGTGATTGCCGAGGATCGCGCGATTCGCCCGGCGATTAGCATCATATCAAACATCCTATGTTTTTGAGGCAGGCTGGATAAGCGCAGCGAAAAGGCGCTGATGCAAAGCGCCGGTTTTTATTGTTCCCGGGGTTGACGGTACGCGGAAGAATCGCAGGATTTTTCCGGTTAACCCGCTGGAATTACATGATTTCTCTTGAACTAAGGCAGCGCCTGTTCGTAACGGGATTGAACCGATACGCCACTAAAATTCATAAAAAATGGGCAAAAATATTACAAATCCGGCCGGCTAAAAAACTGAAATAGAATGAGCGGCTGTGAGTTTTGCGTGCCTTGATTGTTAACCAGCCGTCCGTTTTGATAAACGATTATAGGAAAGTAGCGGTATGAAGATAGACACTGACAATTTGCAGACAAAAGCCCAAAGAGCGAATTTTTTTCTGCTTTCCATGCTATCCGGTATTTTCTACTTCGCGGCATTTCAAGCTTCTGCGATGGATGTGTCGATGAAGCCCATCTCCGATAAATTAAAAGTGCAATCCAGCGAAACGCGATGGATCAAGCTGGGCGCGGGCTATCGGGGCTCTGGATTATGGACGGAGAATCTTAACGGCAATTTGAACGGCGGCAACTACAGTAACGATAATGCGCGTATTTATTTGAACGGCCAGTTCAACGAACATCTCAAGTTCGAAGTCAATACCGATTGTTTCTTCTGTAACAATACTAGCGCCGGGGATAACCCCCGAATGTCCTACAACGTGCTCGATGCCATCGCAAAATTCGAATACAACCGTTATTTCAATATTTGGGGCGGCCGTATGCTGGTGCCGACCGAACGGGGCGAATTAAGCGGCCCCTTTTTCCAGGCGACCCACGATGCTTTCAAGACGCCGTTCTTTTCACAGGACTTCAGCACCAAATTCGGTAACGGCGGCGCCGGGCGTTATGGCCGTGACGATGGTGTGACTTTCTGGGGGAATCTGGAGCCGAAGATCGTGCCGGGAACGCTGGGCTACGCCATGGGCGTTTACCGCGGATTGGAATCGACGAATACCGCAGGCCCCAATCAAGGCGGCTCGGTGCTGACAGCTGCCCGTGTCACTTATAATTTCCTGAATCCGGAGAAGAATCCGGGTTATTACACCTCCAGCACGTATTACGGTAAAGCGGGAGACATTTTGGCAATGGCGTTCGGCATGTCGTATCAGAAAAATGGCGCCGGATCGCTCGCGCATCGCAGCGATTTTCTCGGTTTTACCGGGGATTTATTGTTTGAGAAAGTGCTGCCCAGAAACCTGGGTGTTTTTACCACCAACGCCGAATACAAGCAGTTCTATGCCAATTACTCGACCGCTGCATTCAGCGATAAGGATTGTTTTTGCATGTTTGACGGTAAATCGTGGACGGTCACCGGTCTTTATATGTTTCCAACCAAAGTCGGCATCGGGCATTTTCAACCCTACGGCCGGTTTACCAGTATTCAACCGAACCGCAGCAGCAACCGGGAAGAGATCGAAGCGGGTCTGAACTATATTATCGACGGCTTTAATGCACGCGTTTCCGCCTATTATCAGCACGGCGACCTGCTCATGAAAGGTTTGAATTACGCACCGGGCGTAACAGGGCAGGCGCTCGACGTATTTAAAATTTCTTTCCAATTGCAGATTTAGATTCCGGAAAAATATGTTCGGTAAATGATCATGCGCATGCCGTTATCCACCGCTTCAGAAGAGTCATCCATTCAGCAGCAGAATTTGACGGTCGTGAGCGGCCGCGAATCGCTGCGCGAGGTTTTGCCGCAGCCTGGGATTAGCTGCGATAAGCCGCTGCACGCAAAATTGGCGCTGGAGTTTGCACACATTGACGGTGCTTCCCGTCTGGTGGCGCGCGATCATTTCGGTCCGCTGCTGGTGCAGAAACCGCTCTATCCGGAAGGCCGGGAAGTTTGTCATACCGTCATCATTCATCCGCCTGGGGGCGTGGTCGGCGGCGATCAACTGGAAATCTCGGCGCATGTCGGCGCGGCTGCAAAGGTGCAGATCACGACACCCGGCGCAGCCAAGTGGTACAAAGCCAACGGCCATACTTCACAGCAGAAAATCATGCTCAGCGCCGGTCAAGGCGCAGCCCTCGAATGGGTGCCGCAAGAAACTATTTTTTTCAACAACGCCAATGTCAGCATCGATCACCAAGTGATACTGGAAAATGACGCCGCTTACGTGGGGTGCGAAATATTGTGCTTCGGACGCACGGCTTCGGGAGAGACGTTCAATAGCGGCCAGGTCAAGCAGCGTACCAGTATCCGCCGCAACGGCACGATGATTTGGCTGGAGCAGATACGACTGCAAGGCGAGAGCGGCGCCATGCACGGCCCGCTCGCCTTGTCGGGCAAGCCGGTGTGCGCCACGCTTCTGGCGACGGGAAAACCGGTACCGCAGGCATTGATCGATGTGGCGCGCGAAGAATCCGCGGCAATCGCCGGTGATTCCGGCCAGGTCGGTATTTCGCAACTCAAATCGATTATCGTGGTTCGTTATCTGGGCCATTCGAGCGAGGCGGCGCGGCATATCATGCTGCGCGCGTGGGGGTTGTTCCGTCCGGAAATTCTCGGCCGCCCCGCGATTGTTCCCAGGATGTGGAATACATGATTGACGCTGGCGCCGCCGGTAAGATTTTTATTTGAGGAAGCTCTGAAAAAGGTAGCGAGCGAAGGTCAGGCAAGGCGGAATCAGGCGAAAAAGCGCAGTTTGCGAGGTGTAAATGAGCATTTTGAGTCTGATTTCAGTACAGCATGACCGAGCGCAGTAGTTTTTCAGAGTTTTCTTGGCTTCGGATACGGCCGCGGCCTTAGTTGTAAATGTAACTTTACCCAGGAGAAAAGCGATGGACTTAACACCGAGAGAGAAAGACAAACTGCAGATTTTCACCGCCGGATTGCTGGCTGAGCGGCGCAAGGCCCGTGGCTTAAGGCTCAATTACCCGGAAGCGGTTGCGCTGATTACCTGCGCCGTTTTGGAGGGCGCCCGGGATGGCCGCACGGTGGCGGAGCTGATGGCGGCGGGACAAAGAGTATTGACACGCACGGATGTGATGGAAGGCGTGCCCGAAATGATTCCGGATATTCAGGTGGAAGCGACATTTCCCGACGGAACCAAGCTGGTCACCGTGCACAATCCGATCATTTAACGAATAAGCAATAGGAGAATGCCATGAGAGTACCCATGATTCCAGGCGAAGTGTTTACCGAGGCGGGCGAGATCGAGCTGAATGTCGGCAGAAAAACCAAAACCCTGACCGTTTCCAATGGCGGGGATCGCCCGATCCAGATCGGTTCCCACTTTCATTTTTACGAAGTCAACTCCGCTATGAAATTTGACCGCGACGCGGCGTATGGCATGCGCCTGAATATCATGGCGGGCACGGCCATCCGCTTCGAGCCCGGGCAAGAGAGAACTGTCGAGCTGGTCGAGCTCGCGGGTGACCGGATCGTGTATGGATTCAATCAGAAAGTGATGGGCAAACTGAAATAGTTTGGTTCGCAACGACTTTACAGGAGTAACAAAATGAGTGTAAAAATTTCCCGCCAAACCTATGCGGAAATGATGGGGCCGACAACCGGCGACCGTGTCCGTCTGGCCGATACCGAACTTTTCATCGAAATTGAAAGAGACTTCACCACCTATGGCGAGGAAGTAAAATTCGGCGGCGGAAAAGTGATCCGCGACGGCATGGGGCAATCGCAGCGCAGTCATGCGGACGTCATGGATACCGTGATCACCAATGCGATCATTATCGATCATTGGGGAATCGTCAAAGCGGACATCGGCATCAAGAACGGCAAAATCGCCAATATCGGCAAAGCCGGGAATCCCGATATCCAGCCCAATGTAACGATGGCCATCGGTGCGGCGACCGAGATCATCGCCGGTGAAAATTTGATTGTGACCGCCGGCGGCGTGGATACGCACATCCACTTCATTTCTCCGCAGCAAGCCGAAGACGCGATGATGAACGGCATTACCACCATGCTGGGCGGCGGTACCGGGCCCGCGGTTGGCACAGCCGCCACCACCTGTACGCCCGGTCCTTGGCACATTCATTCGATGCTCAGAGCCTCCGACGGATTGGTGATGAATACCGGATTCTTCGGCAAGGGCAACGCCAGTCTGCCGACGCCGCTGCAGGAACAGGTGCTGGCCGGCGCGTGCGGGCTGAAATTGCATGAGGACTGGGGAACCACTTTTGCAGCCATCGATAACTGTCTGGCTATCGCGGACAAATACGATGTGCAGGTTGCCATTCATACCGACACGATCAACGAAGGCGGTTATCTGGAAAATACCATCGCCGCGATGAAAGACCGCACGATACATACCTTCCATACCGAAGGCGCGGGCGGCGGTCATGCGCCCGACATCATTGCCGTCGTGGGACTCGACAATGTGCTGCCGTCATCGACCAATCCAACCCGTCCTTATACCGTCAACACGCTCGATGAGCACTTGGATATGCTGATGGTGTGCCATCACTTGCACGCCAATATCGCCGAAGATCTGGCTTTTGCCGAATCGCGCATCCGTAAGGAAACGATTGCCGCCGAGGATATTCTGCACGATATGGGGGCAATTTCGATGATGTCCTCGGATTCGCAAGCGATGGGCCGGATCGGCGAAGTGGTGCTGCGCACCTGGCAGACTGCGCATAAAATGAAAATACAGCGCGGCACGTTGCAGGAAGACAACTCAAGAAACGACAATTTCCGGGTCAAGCGTTACATCGCCAAATACACGATCAATCCGGCGATTACCCACGGCATTGCGCACGCCATCGGTTCGGTCGAAGTCGGTAAATATGCCGATCTTGTCCTTTGGAGACCGGCATTCTTCGGCGTTAAGCCGTCGATGATCCTGAAAGGCGGTATGATCGCCGCGTCGCTGATGGGCGATCCGAATGCATCGATTCCGACACCGCAACCGGTGCATTACCGCTACATGTTCGGCGGATACGGCGGCGGGATCAAAACCTCGTGCTATACATTCGCTTCGCAAGCCGCTCTCAAAGAGGGGCTGATCGATCAGTTGCGGTTGGATAAAAACATTATCGCAGTCAAAAATACCCGGAATCTGCGCAAGAAAGACATGATTCACAACAGCGCTACGCCGAGAATGGAAGTCGATCCTGAAACGTACGAAGTGCGCGCGGACGGCCAGTTGCTGACATGCGGACCGGAAGATGTATTGCCGATGGCGCAACGGTATTTTCTATTTTAGGAATACCGGTGGCGGAGCGGATTGTCCACGCGAGCAATCCCTAAAACTCGTTTCCCGATCCGGAAGCTGCTCCGCCCGCGGGTCGCCGTTATTGCGATAACGCAATGGCGGTGATCATCGATAATCACTAACTGACGATAACAACACATGATTACGCTGAATACTAAAATAGACCGGGCCGAATCGGTGTTTGCGCAACTGGTTCTGCCTTATGAAATGCGCGAAAACAGCCGCCTCAGAACAGCGCTCGAATCCGGTGAGGAAGTCGCTATTTTTACCGAGCGCGGTACCGTGCTGCGCCATAATGATTTGCTCAAAAGCGCCGATGGCCGGGTGGTGCAAATCATCGCGGCCCATGAACCCACGTACCGGATTACCTGCCGCACCCCGTACGATTTATTGCGCTGCGCTTTTCATTTGGGCAACCGGCATACGCAAACGCAAGTTGGCGAAGGATTTCTGCGCATTCATACCGATAGCGTCCTGAAACAAATGCTGGAGGGCCTGGGCGCCACGGTTACCGAGGAAAATGCACAATTTGAACCGGAATCGGGCGCTTATGGCGGCGGGGGCGGGCACCATCATCATGGCGACGGGCATTATCACGCGCACGGCCCGCTGGCGCCAATCCCGGCCCGGCAGAAGATTCACCGGCCATCCGATCCGCAATCCTAATCATGACTTTGCAATCCGCTGTATTGCTTCGTTTGTTGCAGTTGGCGAGCCCATCGCTGCCGGTGGGTGCGTATACCTATTCGCAAGGCTTGGAATCGGCGATTGAAAAAGGCGCTGTCCATAACGAAAGCTCGGCGCGCGCCTGGATCACCGAATATTTAGCGATTGCCGCGGACTTTGAAGCGCCTGTCGCATGGCGCTTGCTGCAAGCCTTTTCCCAGCGCGACGCGGCGAGTGTCCATTATTGGAGCGGCTGCTTTATCGCTGCGCGCGATACCACTGAATTCCGCGCGGAAACCATTCAAATGGGTTATTCCTTGGCGAAACTCGTCACCGATCTGAATATCGCGGACGATTCATTGCGCGCGATCCTGGCTGGGCAATCCGAAATTCCTCTGCCCACGGCTTTCGCTTGCGCGGCGGAGGCGCTCGCGGTGCCGCATCAGGCGGCGCTGCTCGGCATGTTGTTCTCGATGGTTGAGAATCAAGTGCTGGTTTGCGTTAAATCGGTTCCGCTCGGCCAGGTATCGGGGCAAAGCTTGTTGTTTTCCTTGCACGGCGCGATTGAAAAAGCAGCACTGCGGGCGCAGCAGCTCGATGACGATGAGTTATCCAATTGGGCGCCGGGATTGTCGCTGTTGTCCATGCAGCATGAAACGCAATACAGCAGAATTTACCGATCATAATTTTTTGGATAGAACGACATGAATAAACCATCAAATCCCCTGCGAGTCGGCATCGGCGGTCCGGTCGGATCGGGCAAAACGGCTTTGTGCGAAGCCTTGAGTAAAAAAATGCGCGACCGCTATGAAATGGCGGTCATCACCAACGATATTTATACCAAGGAGGATATGGAAATTTTATTGCGCGCCGATGCGCTGCCTCCAGAGCGTTTGATGGGCGTGGAAACGGGCGGGTGTCCGCATACGGCGATTCGTGAAGACGCTTCCATCAACCTCGAAGCGATTGCCCGCATGACGGCCGATTTTCCCAATCTCGATCTGATCCTGGTTGAATCCGGCGGTGACAATCTCGCCTCAACCTTCAGTCCCGAGCTTTCCGATCTGACGATTTACGTGATCGATGTCGCCGCCGGTGAAAAAATACCCCGCAAGGGCGGCCCCGGCATCACGCGCTCGGCGCTCCTGGTGATCAACAAAACGGATCTGGCGCCGTACGTCGGTGCGAATCTGGACGTCATGGCACGCGACGCCAAAAAAATGCGCGGCGAGCGGCCGTTTGTTTTCACCAATCTGCATACGGGTGAGGGCGTGGATCAGATCGTCGATTTCATTGTAAAACAAGGATTGCTGGAAGAAGTCAAACAACAGGCGAGCGGATAAATTTTGCCGCAGCTGTTGTTCCGTAAAAAACTTAGGAGCTCATCATCATGGATTGGTCACTTTCAATCGACAAAGCGATACCCAAGCCTTTGCGCGTCATTTTCAGGGGTGTCGGACAAGTATTTTTCTGCTGCAACGCGGTTACCGGTTTGATTTTTTTAATCGCGTTGTACGTGGGCGGAATTACTGCCGGACTCGCCGCGACCGTGGGCGTTGTGAGCAGCACAATCGCGGCTTATGTACTGGGATTTTCGGAAGACGATATCGATGCCGGACTGTACGGTTTCAATGGCACCCTGGTCGGCCCCTGTTTGTTTTTGTTTCTCGAACACACGCCGCAACTCTGGCTCTATGTGGTACTCGCGTCGATATTGTCGACCGTGGTGCTGGCCGCTTTGATGCGAATCCTGCAACCCTATAATATCCCGGCTTCTACTTCACCGTTTGTTCTGACATGCTGGATGTTCATGGTGGCTGTCTATTCTTTCGATGGATTCACCCGCGGTCCGGTATTGCCCGCTCCGGCAATTCCTGCTGACATTGCAACCGCTGCGGTGGTCACGGCGGAATTTGCAAGCTTTTCAAAAGACGCGATTGAAGCTTGGTATACCGCAGTCGCCAAAGGCATCGGCGAAGTTATGTTTGCCGATAGTGTCATCGTCGGTGTTTTATTCCTGACCGGCATAGCGATCACTTCCTTGCGCGGCGCTGTCATGGCGCTATCGGGCGCGATCGTCGGCGTTGTCGTACCGGTAATGCTCGGTGCGGACAAAACGCTTATCGAAATGGGATTGTATGCATTCAATCCGGTGCTGACGATGATGGCGGTCGGCTGGGTGTTTCTCAAACCGACCGCGGGCAGCGCATTGCTCGCCTTGCTGGCGGGAATTCTGACCATTATTTGCCAGGCGGGTTTGGCGAATTTTCTGGCGCCGATCGGTTTGCCGACACTGACCTTTCCATTTGTATTGACCATGTGGATGTTCCTGTTCGCTGCCAGTAAATCCAAATACTGGAAAAACTGACACGCAGCAAAAAACAACTTCGAATTAACCTCCGTTTCTTAAAACGGGGTTTTATTTCCGATCTTTTCCTACCTCAAGTCAGCGGTTTGCTATGCATATGCGGACCAGCAGAGGTAGAGTGCGTGTGATTGCCTTGAGTCAACTCGATCGGCACGATGTGCAACTTACCATGCCGCACGCCGTTGGTGGCGATCACTTGATTGGCGAAACGCCTGACTTCTTCGACGATACCGCGCAGGATGGTGACTTCGAGGCAGTTGTCGTGATCCAGATGCACATGCATGCTCGATAAAGTCAGGTCGTGATGCTGGTGGTGCGCCGAGGTCACCTGACCGGCCAAGTCCCTTTCATGGTGATTGTAGATATAGCTCAGTGTGGCGATGCAATAACCTTTGTTGTCCTTCTGCAACCGGGAAGTTTCCAGATACTCGCGGATAAGATCGCGGATCGCTTCGGAGCGGTTGTAGTAGCCGCGCGCCTGAGCAACTTCATCGAACTGCTTGAATAGTTGATCGTCCATTGAAATAGTAAACCGTTCCATAAAAACCCCCCCCTAGCGATTGTCATCGCTGATGATTGATGAAGACAAATGCCGTTTCCTTGATACGCCGGTAAACTCACGCCACGGCATCGATTAAAAATTTGCTATCCAATTGACGCGCAACGAACGGCTTTCAACCGGATGGAAATGCACATCGCTGACACCGGCGGCAGGTTCGTCTGGCAACCGGGATGTGTAATAGTAGTCGATTGTATGTGCATGAGTATTCAATAAGTTAAAGCCTTGTAGTGTCATCCGTACATTCTTGCCGATTTTATAGCCGACCTGGCCATTCAGCGTCACGATGTGATCGGATTGCACGCTGTTATCTTCGATCAGCGGCCGCTTGCCAAAGTAACGGGCTTGCAGATTGCCAAAGAACGGACCGGCGTTATCAACGGTGACCGCCAGCTTGCCCACCCCCCGGATTGCGCCGGGAATATGATCGCCGGCTGGATCGGAATCGCTGAAGCGCGCCCGTGCGAGCGCATAATCGACATCGACCGTCAGCCAATCGTTAGGCTTATAGAATAATGAAGCTTCGAATCCCTCCCGTTTACTCGGACGGGTGGCTTCCGTCGTGCCGGCATCACCGACAAACAGGAGCTCCGAAGCCATATCCAAACGGAATAAGGCAAACGATGCTTGCAGGCCTGGAATAATCCCTGTTCTCACGCCAACTTCATAGCCGGTTGAACGCACCAGCGGGCTGACGGGCTGAATCGGATCGCCGGATTTTGGGTCGACGGTGGATGTGGTGCCGCGCGCATCGTTGCTATGAAAGCCGCCGCCATAGTTAAAATAAAATTCCGTTTGCTGCCAAGGCCCGAAAATCAAACTCAGCTTGGGGTTGGTCATGCTGTCGTAACGGCTGCCCGAATTCGCGCTGAGATTGCTGCTGACATCAAACCAGTAGAAATCCGAACGCACGCCCGCTACGCTGCGGAATTTTTCCAGCCACTGGACGCTGTTCTGATAATAAATACCGATACTGTTCTGATTGATATGATCTTTGCGGGTAGTCGATAATGTCCGGCGCTGCCGGGTGCTCAACAACCCATTGTCGATGATATCGTTTTGGAACTGCACGCCCACGGTATTTTCAACCTCGAAACCGCCGATTTTATTGACCCAGGCGTGATTGAGATTCATCGCCGACTGAAAGCGCTTATCGAACTGCGAGAATTGGTCGCCGTTCACGGGATCGTCCAGGAAATAGGTGAAATTCGAGAATAACGCCAGGTTGGTATGCAGGGTGTACACATTCAATTGCGTTTTACCGAAGCGGCCGGCATGTTCCAGCGCGCCGGACAGGCTGAAACGGTGCGCCTTGCCGCCGTCGCTCGGATCAATGGCGCCAAGCCGGGGAATCAAGCCGCTGGCGACTGCCCGTAGCGGAATCTGGTCAGTGGAATTCCATTTCCCGCCATAGCCCATCGCCGTGACATTGAACTTGGTAGGGCCGTTGTCCTGGCTGTAGCGCAGCACCGCGTTGAATTTCTTGAAATCCTCGTGCTTGATCCACGGGCCGTCTTTGGTGAGCAATTCCAGCGCGTACAAAACATTGCCGCCACCCGCTTGATGCGATTTCGCCGCCAGTCCGCGCATGAAGCCTTGTTCCCCCAGACCATAGCTGGCAATGCCTTTCGGCAGCGTATTGACGTAACCCAGGCTGGCGGCGCCCGCCGAGGAGAAGTCGCCTTGTTCCGCGTAATAGGGGCCTTTCAGGTACTGAATGTTGCTGATCAATTCGGGAATAATGAAATTGGTGTCCGCCCAGCCTTGGCCATGACCGTGCGAGCGCTGGTTGACCAGCATGCCGTCGACGGTAATCCGTAAATCCGTGCCGTGATCAAGATTGAAGCCGCGCAAGAAATACTGGTTGGCTTTGCCTTCGCCGCTATGCTGCGTCACGATCAGGCCCGGCACGGTCTCCAGCAACTCGCCGGGGCGATAAACGGTACGCAGATCGAGTTGCTGCTTGAGCACCGTGCCTTCATTGGCGGAGTTGGCGCTGCCGATCAATTCCCGGGAATTGGGGCGTACAATCATTTCTTTTAGTGTCGGCACGCCCGCCGCGATTGCGGGCAGCGGCCGCCAGATGAATAGAAGCTGCATGCAGCTTATGAATGCTAACCATAGTGATGCAGCGCGTTTCGCCATTTTTTTCGGATAGATTTTTAACAATGTGCATATTTTTATTTTTTGTATTTTGGATTAAGTTTATCTAAGCTATATACTTAACACCTAATTGAATTTCTTACATTCACATAAGGAAAAATCCTACATTGGTAGGATAAACTATTTTTTCTTCATACGAAATAAGTGTCAGTACGTATTGTTATAGCCATTGATACGCGTTTTAGTTCGGATTAATCCGCTCAAACCAATGAAATGCCGGAGATGAAGTAGAATGAGATCAATTTTTTTTATTGAAATCAAGTGTGTTATGAAAATACTCATGAACAGCGCGGCAATGCTGTTATGCGCATTAGCCCTTTTTTTTCATCATTCGCTGCTTGCCGCGGATGGCCGCGCAAAGCCGAATGTCGTGGCGACGGTTTCCCCGATTACCAATATGGTGCGGAACATCGGCGGAGTCCATATCAAAGTTACCGGTATCGTTCCCGATGGCGTCGATTCGCATACCTTCGAACCGATTCCTTCCGACATAAAAACGCTGCAAGCGGCGGATCTGATCATCATGAACGGTCTCGACCTGGAATTGCCCACGCTAAAACTGGCGCAGAAGGTCAAGAAGGCGGCAACACCGGTTTTGCAATTGGGAAACCGCGCGCTGAAAGAAGAAGACTGGCGCTATGATTTCAGTTTTCCGCGCGAACACGGTCATCCCAATCCGCATGTGTGGCTCGATATTGAATTGGCGATGCGGTACGCGGAAATCATCCGCGATCAGCTTGCCGCTTTGGATCCGGGCAATAAGGAGGCTTACCGGGCGAATGCGGCAACCTACCTCGGCAAGCTGCAAGAATTGGATCGGGCGATTTTTGCCTGTGTCGGGACCATTCCCGAAGAGAATCGCAAGCTGGTCACTTATCACGATTCCTTTGCATATTTCGCGCCGCGCTACGGCATGATCGTGATTGCGGCCGTGCAGCCTGCCGATTTCGCCGAGCCGGGGCCGCGGGAAGTGATGAATATCATCAAGCAAATTAGAGATACCGGCGTGCCCGCGATTTTCGGTTCGGAAGTTTTTCCCAGTAAAATAATGGAGCAAATCGCGCGCGAAGCGAACGTCAAATTCGTCGATCAACTCTCCGACGATGAATTGCCTGCGCCGCCTCATCATTCTTTCATCGGCATGATGGCCGGAAATGTGGCCATCATGACGGAAGCGCTGGGCGGCAACCCGGATTGCATGGCGAAGATCGATACCGGCAATACCGGGTTTTAGCATGCCGCCCGATTCCGCCGTTAAACTGAGCGATGTTACCGCCGGTTATGAGCGGAATATACTCTTCGCAGGCCTTTCACTGGAAATCGGCGCCGGCCGGTTTACCGGCATTGTAGGGCCCACCGCCTGCGGCAAAACCACGTTGCTCAAAGTCATGCTCGGCGTGCATCCGGTGATTGCGGGCAGTATCCGGTTGCACGATGCGCCGGCCGGCCGGTTAAGACCGAATGCAGTCGGTTATGTGCCGCAGCTCGGCGGTACCGACGGGCATTTCCCGGTGACCGCTGAAGAAGTTATCACCATGGGGCTTTATACCAACGGACGCATCTGGCCTTGGCTGAGTAAAAAGGAGCGCGGCAGAATTCAAGCGATTGCGCACCGGCTGGGCATTCTGGATTGCTTGCGGCATCCTGTCGGTAATTTATCGGGCGGTCAGCGGCAGCGCGCATTTCTGGCGCGCGCGCTGATCAACAATCCCAAGCTTCTGATACTCGACGAACCTACCTCGGGGGTCGATATCAGAACGCAGCACGAAATATTGCACTTGCTGAACGACATCAATGCCGAAGGCATCACCATTGTATTGACAACGCATGATCTGAACGCGGTGGCGTCGCATTTGCCGTGGGTGATTTGTTTCAATCGCGGCGTGGTCGCGCAAGGACGCCCTCATGAGATTTTCACCAACGAAATTCTGACGCGGACATACGGCGGCGACATTGTCATCGTCAAGCACCGGGGGCATCTTTTGATCGCCAACAGCACGCCGCTTAACTTTGCCGATGACAATAAATGGTAGAGTACATTCTCGAACCGTTCGATTATGATTTTTTCCGCCGCGGCTTGCTGGCCGCGCTCATGGTCGGCGCGTTGGGCGGCTTGACCGGTGTCTATGTGGTGCTGCGCGGCATGAGTTATATCGGTCATGGATTGTCGCACGCAGTGATTGGCGGCGCGGTTATCGGGTTTACACTGAATCTGAATTTTTATGCCGGCGCTTGCGCATTGGGCGTATTCGCCGCGCTCGCCATCAATAAAATCACTCAAAACAGCAAGATCAAACCGGATGCCGCTATCGGTATTGTGACAACCGCCATTTTTGCGCTGGGCGTGGCGATCATCAGCAAGCTGCGTAATTTCAAGCAAAATTTCGAAGCTGCCTTGTTCGGCAATATTCTTGGTATTACCGAGCAGGATTTAATGATCATCGCGCTTGTCACATGTTTCACAGCGGTCACGATGTTTTTTACCTATCGGACACTGCTTTTTTCCACCTTCGATCAGGAGGCCGCGCGCATCTTCGGCATTAACACCGGCTTGGCGCAATTGCTGTTTTCGCTATTGCTCACGCTGGTCATTATCGTTTCCCTTAACGTGACGGGTGTCACCATGGTCGCCGCGACTCTGATCGCGCCCGCGATGACGGCGCGCATGCTGACGGACAGTTTCAGTAAAATGGTGGTTTATGCAACGCTCATCGGCGCCATAACCGGCGTGGCCGGTCTGTATTTAAGCTATATTTTCAATGTTGCGTCCGGCGCAACCATAGTCTTGTTCAGTGCGCTGTTGTTCAGCTTATCCTTGCTGGTGAAACCGCTGCGCAGCCATTAGCCGGAACGGAAGATTAGGAATACAGGCGGTTCCATCTGCGGTTATAATTTTCAATTCAATTTTTACCGGAATTCTGATTGCACATGAAAACATCTTTAGGTATGCGGAAGTTTGTACGATCCGGCGGCAGGTTTTTACCGGGTTTAATTTTTTTGGCGGCATTGAACGTCCATGCCGCCGGTTTCATTACCGATGAGCAGCAACTTTCCGTCAAGGAAAAGCGCGCCGGGGAAGCGTATTACCGGGCCGATTCGAAATGGATGATCTATCAGGCGGAAGTGGCGGATGACAATCCGTTTTACCAGATTTTTTTGAAGAATGTCGATAGCGGTGCGGTGACGCAGGTGTCGCCGGGCAGCGGCAAGACGACGTGCGCATGGGTGCACCCGTCGCAGGAGAAAGTGCTGTTTTCCTCGACGCATGACGACAAGGAAGCCAAAGCCAAAATGGCGGCTGAGATCGAGCGCCGCAAAGCGGGCGAACAGAAGTCGTACGCATGGGATTACGATGAATACTACGATATTTACGAAACCGACTTCAGCGGCGGCCATATCAGAAATCTGACCAACACCTTGGGTTACGATGCCGAGGCGTCGTGGTCGCCGGACGGCAAATTGATCGCGTTTGCTTCCAACCGCCGCGCTTACAGCGGCGAATTAACCGAGGAAGAAGCAGCACTGTTCAAAGCCAACCCGGCATCGATGATCGATATTTACATCATGGACGCCGACGGCTCCAACGTCAAACGTCTGACGCAAACGAAAAGCTACGACGGCGGCCCATTCTTCAGTCCCGACGGTAAGCGCATCGTATGGCGGCGTTTTTCGGAAAGCGGCCGGGAAGCGGAAATCTTCACGATGAATATCGATGGCAGCGATCAAAAGCAGATTACGCGTCTGAAGGCCATGTCTTGGGCGCCGTTTTATCATCCGTCCGGCAAATACATCATTTTCGCCACCAATCTGCACGGCCACCGCAATTTTGAGCTGTACATCGTCGATATCGACGGTCAGAAAGAACCGGTGCGTGTGACCGACAAGGACGGCTTCGACGGTTTACCGGTGTTTACGCCGGACGGCAATTACATCACCTGGACCAGCGACCGTACACCGGGCAAGAAGGGGTTGTTATTCCACGGCAAATGGAATCATCAGAAGGCGTTGGAGAGTCTTGCGTTGAAGTAGTTGTAAGGAAACGCTGATTAATTCGGCGAACGAGATGAAGCGATAGGCGCACGGAACGCAGCAACCGAGACATATCAACAAGATAGGCGAGGGAGTGAGTACCGCGCAACGAAGCGATTCGCTCGTGCAATCAATTAATCAGCGTTTCCGTAAATTGTAAGAAATCTCAGGGTTGTTTACAGAGAGGTTGATTGAAATAAGCGTTGAGTATTTCATAAGGGGTAGCATTATTCAAACTCTTATGAGGCTTAACGGTATTGTAGAAGTTAATGAAACGGAGAAGCTGAATGCGTCGATCGGCGCTGTCTTTAAAGTGAATCTTACTGTGCCACATGTCCATCAGAGTACGGATGACCCGCTCAGCTTTCCCGTTGGTTTGAGGACGATTGACACGAGTAAACTTCTGACCGATACCGTGTTGCCTGCAAACTTTGACAAAAGCATGATCGTCAGTTCCTTTAAATTCCGTGCCGTTATCGGAATAAGTGCAATCGATTTGATAAGGACATTGGGCAACAGTAGCGATGAGAAAGCAAGCGGCGCTGTATTGAGTTTTATCGGGGAAGATATCGGCATACAATTCCCTGGAGAAATCATCGATGGCCACAAACAGGTACTCGCGAGGTTTATTGGCAGACTGTCCTTTCAATAATGGAAGCCGCTTGGTATCGAGGTGAACGAGCTCGCCCGGATAAGATTTGTTATAGCGCTTCGCTTCGCGCTTGAGACGTTCCTGGATGGTTTGCTCTACTTTAGCCAAACGTTTGAGGCCATACTGCAGTGTCTTGAAGCGCTGATTGGTACTGCTACGCGGAGTAAATTCCTGGAGTCTGGCTCGTTTCAGTACGTCATAAATCGTTGGCCGGCTGACGTGAAAGTATTCTGCCAGCTGAACTACCTTCCACAGCCGGGTTTGATACAGCCGCCAGATTTCCTGACGATCCAATAATGTTAAACGAGTGCGTTTGTGTATGTTCATCTACAGTATTCTCCTGAATACTGTAAACAACGCTAGAAATTCTTACACGTAAATTAACCAGCTAAGAAGCGCCGAGGGTAACAACATCGGCGCTTTTTATTTATCCGAATCCCCTGCGTCGGAAAAAAACTTTTCTTTGCGCTTTTGTTCGTCGAAGTAGAGCGATTCATCCGGTTCGAGTTGATTGCCTAATTTCTGGATTTGCTGCCAGATATTGGGGAATTCGCCGAGCCGTTTGAAGCGGCGGGCATTTTTCTTGAAATCTCTTTTGTTGCTGGCTTTGTACAGCAGCTCGAATAGCAGGAGCCAGCCGGGGATATCGTGCTGGTTTTGGGCAAGGTGCTTTTGCAGTAATTGAACGGCTGCATCCGGATTTTCCTGTTCGATCAGCGCGCGCGCCTCGGCTACAGCTTGGCCGGATGGTTCCGGCGGATTTTCCGCCGATCCGGTATTTTGCTCAGTGCGGCGCAGCAACAGCGCTTCGTATTGGTGCCGTTCGGCGGCATCCGGCAGCAGCGATGCATCGCGCGATTGCGCCAGTCTTGCCTTGATTTTGCGATAGCTGCGCACGATCACTATGACGATCAACAGTATCAGCAGTATGCCAAGAAGTAATGCGTTATCCGAAAACAAGGCAGGCTCCGCCGGAGCGGCGCCGCTTTCAACCGGCGCAGCCGGATTGACCGGTTGCGGTGAGCTGGATTGCAGCGGCGTTATTTCATGCCCGGCAGGTGGTGCTGTGTTTTGCTGTTGCTGCGCGTTTTCTGCTAGCTGAGTACTGTGCGCGATCTCGGCGAGAGGTTTGTTTGCCGCTGCGACACTTGCCGAGAGCAAAGACTGCATCGCGACGATTTGTTTCTCGATGGATTCGATGCGATTGAGCAGCTTGTTGAGCTCGCCGGTCTCTTCCTCGGCGATTTTTTCCAGGTGTTCGATAAGCTGCCATACCGGATGATCGTGACTGAAACCGGCTTGCGCGCTAACTTGAGCCGGTGCTTGCGGCGGATGCTTGCGCGCGCTCTGGGGTGCGTTGCTTGTGTGTTTGCGGGTTAGTGGTTTTGCATAAGCGCCGATCGTTCGCAGATCGGGGATGTAGACTGTGGTTCCCGCCGGGATGGGTTGATAAACACGATCGGGAAAGAGTTGCGGATTGTTGCGGATGACCGCTCGTATAAAAGCATCGCGCATACGCGCATTGTCCGGGAACATCAGGCGGGCGATCTGCGGAATATCTTCACCAGGCAGGATTTGCCAGTGCATCCCGGGTTGCGCTGCATGATCAGCGGGAAAAGCGGTTTTCACCCGCGCGCTATGATCGTGCCCGGAATGTGAAACAGGTACTTCAGCCGAAACCGAAGTACCTGTTAGAAAGAGAAAAATAACAATGAGTAGTTTGCTGCGGAATACCGTCATCTCGTTCAAGAACGCAGTTTTATTTACAATAAGTTGCGACCGCTTTGTTGGCATCAGCAATTTTTCTTTGGCGCAGATCGTCATCGACATACATCATACCGCCGGCCCCATCGGGAATCGTCAAGCGCGGCGAATCGGCGTACATTTTAAGCTGAGTTTGGGCGTCTATACATTTTTTTTTGTTTTCCTCCGATTTGGCTTGCTGCTTGGCATCTTCTTCTCGTTGCTGCTGCCGCCGCTTGTCGAATTCCTCTCGTTGTTCGGATAAATTGCTAGATTTGTTTTGACTTCCTGAGACCGGCCCGGATCTGATATTTAACCTTTTTTCCTCTTTGGCGGCGTCCGGCGGGGGCGGTTGATCGGTGTATTGCGTTTTACCGTTTTTATCGATCCACTTATAAATTTGTGCGTAGGTATTGGTGTTGAGTAGCAGAACGATCACGGCAACTGCAAAAATTCTCATAGCGGCTCCAGAAAATGAATCATCCGAAATACATCGGTTTCGTGTTTGCGCAACTTAAAGATTTTCCGCATTAAATCATATCCGCTGGAAATATGTTGTATTCTCAGTCTATTTGGCACAAAATTTGCCGCCGAATTTGGCTATAATATCGCTTTGCCAAGGATTGTTATCATGCAATTGATTCAAAAAGCGCTGACCTTTGACGATGTTCTGTTGATTCCAGCCCACTCGACGGTTTTGCCGCGTGATGTCAGCTTGGCAACGCAATTGACGCGTACCATCACACTCAATCTCCCTGTTCTGTCGGCGGCCATGGATACGGTGACCGAAGCGCCGCTGGCGATTGCCTTGGCGCAGGAAGGCGGCATCGGTATTATCCATAAAAATATGCCGATCGAGGCGCAAGCCGCGCATGTCGCGCAAGTCAAACGCTTTGAAAGCGGCGTAGTTAAAGATCCCGTGACCATCCATCAGAATATGACCGTGCGCGAAGTGCTGGAGTTGATCCGCCAGCATAAGATCTCGGGATTACCGGTGGTGAACGGTAAGAAAGTCGTCGGTATCGTGACCAACCGGGATTTGCGTTTTGAGACCAATCTCGATCAGATCGTCAAACACATCATGACGCCGAAAAGCCGTCTGGTGACGGTCAAGGAAGATACGCCGCGCGCGGAAGTGCTGGCGCTGTTGCACAAACACCGGCTGGAACGTGTGCTGGTGGTCAACGATCAATTTGAATTGTGCGGCTTGATCACCGTAAAGGACATTATCAAAACATCGGAATATCCGTTGGCCTGCAAAGATGAACAGGAACAGCTGCGGGTCGGAGCAGCGATCGGTGTCGGAGAGGGCAGCGAAGAACGCGCAATCGCGCTGGCCGAAGCCGGCGCCGATGTGATCGTGGTCGATACCGCGCACGGTCACTCGCAAAGTGTGCTGGACCGGGTTGCATGGGTTAAAAAGAACCTGCCGTCGGTGCAGGTGATCGGCGGAAACGTCGCGACGGCAGCGGCGGCCCGGGCACTGGTCGATCATGGCGCGGATGCGGTAAAAGTGGGCATCGGCCCCGGTTCCATTTGCACCACGCGTATCGTCGCGGGCGTCGGCATTCCACAAATCACCGCCATTCATAATGTCTCCGAAGCACTCAAAGGTTGCGGCGTGCCGATGATCGCCGACGGCGGCATCCGTTATTCCGGCGATATCGCCAAGGCGCTGGCGGCGGGTGCGAATACTGTGATGCTTGGCGGCTTATTCGCCGGCACGACGGAAGCGCCGGGTGAAATCGAATTATTCCAAGGGCGTTCGTACAAAAGCTACCGCGGCATGGGTTCGCTATCGGCGATGCAGCAAGGATCCAGTGACCGCTATTTCCAAGACAAAGAGCAAAAAAACAACGATAAGCTGGTGCCCGAGGGTGTGGAGGGACGTGTACCGTTCAAAGGCAGCCTTTCCGCGGTGATTCATCAATTGATGGGCGGTGTGCGTTCGAGCATGGGTTACCTGGGCTGCGAATCAATTGCGGCGATGCACCAGCGGGCGGAGTTTGTCGAGATTACATCAGCCGGTATCCGTGAATCGCACGTGCACGATGTGCAAATCACCAAAGAAGCGCCTAATTATCACGTCAAGTAATTATTCTTTTCCATGCATCAAAAAATCCTGATCCTGGACTTCGGTTCACAGTACACGCAGTTGATCGCGCGGCGCGTGCGTGAAACCAATGTGTATTGCGAATTGCATCCGTACGATGCCGATCCTGAATTTATCAAAACCTTCGCACCGCAAGGCATTATCCTGTCCGGCGGTCCCGCTTCGGTAACCGAGGACGAAACGCCGCGCGCGCCGCAAATCGTTTTTGAACTCGGTGTGCCGGTGCTGGGCATCTGCTACGGTATGCAGACGATGGCGGCGCAATTGGGCGGTACGGTTGAGAATGCCGCGGTGCGCGAATTCGGTTATGCCGAACTGCAAACGACGCCGCACGGCGCGTTATTTCAGGATATCCAAGACCGCGCGGATAAGGATGGAAAAAAACTGCTGGAAGTCTGGATGAGTCATGGCGACGCCGTGGTTTCGTTGCCGGATGGATTCACCGTGATGGCGTGTAACGCCGCCACGCCGATCGCCGCGATGGCGGACGATAGTCGCCGCTTTTACGGTATCCAGTTTCATCCCGAAGTCACGCATACGCTGCAAGGCAAAGCGATCATCAACCGTTTCGTGCACGATATTTGTGGTATCGGGCGCGATTGGAATATGCCGGATTACGTCGAAGAAGCAATCGGTAAAATCCGCGCGGCGGTGGGTAACGACCGGGTGATTCTGGGATTATCCGGTGGCGTCGATTCCTCGGTCGCGGCGGCGTTGATTCATCGCGCCATCGGCGATCAGTTGACCTGTGTGTTTGTCGACAACGGTTTGCTGCGCGCTAACGAAGCCCGGCAAGTCATGGAAACGTTTGCGAAAAACTTAGCGGTCAAAGTGATCCATGTCGATGCCAGCCGCGATTTCTATCGTAACCTTAAGGGTGTCACCGACCCGGAAATGAAGCGGAAAATCATCGGCCGCGAATTTGTCGAGGTATTTCAACGCGAATCCGCTGCAATCAGCGACGCCAGATGGCTGGCGCAGGGTACGATTTATCCCGATGTGATCGAATCCGCTGGAGGTAAAACCAAGAAAGCGCACACCATCAAATCGCACCATAATGTCGGCGGCTTGCCGGAAACGTTACATTTGAAACTGCTCGAGCCGTTGCGCGAATTGTTCAAGGACGAGGTGCGCGAATTGGGTCTGGTGCTGGGTTTGCCGCGTGATATGGTTTTCCGTCATCCGTTCCCAGGTCCCGGCTTAGGGGTGCGCATCCTGGGTGAAGTGAAATACGAATACGCCGAGCTGCTGAGACAAGCTGACCAAATTTTTATCGAGGAACTGCAACACGCCGGCTGGTACGATAAAACCTCGCAAGCGTTCGCAGTGTTTCTGCCGGTCAAATCCGTCGGCGTCATGGGGGACGGACGCACCTATGAATATGTCATTGCCCTCAGAGCCGTGCAAACGCAGGATTTCATGACAGCCAACTGGGCAGAACTGCCGTACTCACTGTTAAGCAAGGTTTCCAACCGCATCATCAACGAAATCCGCGGCATCAACCGCGTTGTTTACGACATTTCCGGCAAGCCGCCGGCGACGATTGAGTGGGAGTAGCGCAGTCTCTTTAGCGTTATCATGAACATTCGTAAGGTAAGTGTTGCAAGCTTACTGAAAACCGAAAATCTTCAAGAATGTAATCAAGACCAATACGACCGTCAAAATAAAAACAACCCGCGACATCAATTGATAGATTGCTCTTCTAATGACTATTTCTTGATGGTATTGGGCATCGATTTCGTGCATTTCATTTCCGAGTCTCCGGAATGGCGGTCCCATGATATCGAGGCATCGAAGCAGCACCATGGCGACGACGGCGTAAGCCACCATTTCAATTTTTAGCATATAAGCCAGAATACTTCCGCTTTCCTTCGGGCCGATCAACGTGAACAGCATGCCGATTACAACCGCCAGCATGACGGAAACGTGCGTTAGCAGTGCGGAGCTTTTGGTGTCGATAGTGATCATGTCGTGCAGGATATGGTTGATGTGGTTGATGTCTTTTCTCGCATCGGCAAATTTTCTCTCATCTTCCTCATTTAAAGATAAAAGTGTTTTAAAAACTTTATCAACCAGATCGTACATCATCGGACTACCTCCGCTTTTATTATCATAGACGCACTATATGGCATCCGGCGTTATATAAACAGAGGCCGTTGTGATGTTATTAACAATATGAAAATATTATTATTTGTTTTAATAAAACGAGTGATCGCCTATGCCATCAACTCGCGCAGCACATAAGGCAAAATGCCGCCGTGTTTGAAGTAATCCACCTCGATCGCGGTATCGATGCGGCATAGCAGTTGTACGGTCTGGTTACTGCCATCTTTTCTGCGAATATTTAACGTGACGTCTTGCTGCGGCTGAATGTTATCCAGTCCGGTAATATCGAACTGTTCATCACCTTTGATGCCGAGCGATTCGACGCTGTCATTACCTTTGAATTGCAGCGGCAGAACGCCCATGCCGATCAGGTTGCTGCGGTGGATGCGCTCGAAACTGGTGGCGATCACCGCTTTGACCCCCAAAAGCTGCGTACCCTTGGCAGCCCAGTCGCGGCTCGAGCCGGTGCCGTACTCCTTGCCGCCGAAAACAACCGTCGGAATGCCTTGTGCCTGATACTTCATCGCGGCATCGTAAATGCTCATTTGTTCCGGTACAGATCCGGCAGCACCTTGGTAGAGAGTGACACCGCCTTCGCTACCGGGAATCATCAGATTCTTGATGCGCACGTTGGCGAAGGTGCCGCGCATCATCACTTCGTGGTGTCCACGGCGGGCGCCGTAGCTGTTGAAATCAGCTTTGCCGACATGATGATCGAGCAGATAACGTCCGGCGGGCGAAGTTTCCTTGATCGAACCTGCCGGGCTGATATGGTCGGTTGTCACTGAATCGCCGAATACGCCCAATGCATAAGCGTTTTTGATGTCATTGCCGCCACTTGCTGCCGGTTGTAACGAGAAGTCTGCAAAGAAGGGCGGTTCGGCAATGTAAGTCGATTGCGGCCAGTTGTAGGTTTGCCCGGTAACCGAAGTAACGCTATTCCACAGCGCATGATCCTTGGTGAGATTGCTGTAGAGCTGCCGGAAAGTATCGGCGTTGGCGGCATATTTCAACAAGGCATGGACTTCGGCGCTGCTCGGCCAGATATCTTTCAGCCAGACCGGCTGGTTGTTTTTGCCGATGCCCAAGGGTTCGGCCGTCAGGTCTTTCAGAACGCTGCCCGCGATTGCGTACGCGACCACCAGCGGCGGCGATGCTAAAAAGTTGGCACGGATGTTCGAATGGATACGCGCTTCGAAATTGCGGTTACCAGATAACACCGCGGCGCAGACCAGATCGTTTTTTACGACCGCTTCTTCAATCGGCTCGGATAACGGCCCGGCGTTGCCGATGCAGGTGGTGCAGCCGTAGCCGACCAGATTGAAACCCAGTTGCTCGAGATAGGGCAGGAGTCCGGTGACGTGCAAGTAATCGGTAACCACACGCGAGCCTGGCGCCAGCGATGTTTTGATGTGATGCTTGACCGACAAACCTTTTTCCACCGCCTTTTTAGCCAGCAACCCGGCGGCGATCAGCACGCTGGGGTTGGACGTGTTGGTACAGGATGTGATGGCGGCGATCAAGACATCGCCGTGACCCAAGTCAATGCTTGAACCGTTCAATTCGACATGGCATAAATCAGCTGCGTTGGGTGCGGGACGATTGTTAACCATTTCCGCAACGTTGCGGGAAACCATGCGGCGTTCCGCAGGGGTGGTATTTTCCGCTGCCTGTTCTTTGTTCGCACTCGCTGCCGCGCCAGAGCCGGGTGCCGGTACGCGGCTACCGTTGGGTATGCCGGAGTCGACACATACTTCGGGTTCTTGCGTATGCACATCGCGCAGGGCGTAACGCTGCTGGATGTCGTCGTTTTGTTTGCCGTAGCCGCTTTCTTTGACGGGTTTGTTGAAGAGTTCGGTAAAGCGCGATTTGATTGTTGCGAGTTCAATGCGATCCTGCGGACGTTTGGGTCCTGCCAGCGAGGATGTGACTGAGCTCAGATCCAGCGAGAGCTCGCTGCTATAGTCAATGTCGCCCTTCTTGGGGATGCCGTACAATTGCTGCGCTTGGAAATACCTTTGAAAAGCGGCAATTTCTTCCTGGCTGCGTCCGGTGCCTTTGAAGTAGTCGATGGTTGCGTCATCGACCGGAAAGAAACCCATCGTTGCGCCGTATTCCGGCGCCATGTTGGCGATCGTGGCGCGGTCGGGCAGTGTCAATGAAGCGGTTCCTTCACCAAAGAATTCGACAAACTTGCCGACGACGTTCGCTTTGCGCAGCATTTCCGTAATCGTCAGCACCAGATCGGTTGCGGTTACGCCTTCGCGCAGATGACCGGTTAAATTAACGCCGACGACATCAGGTGTCAGGAAATAAACCGGCTGCCCCAGCATGCCGGCTTCCGCTTCAATCCCGCCGACACCCCAGCCGACAACGCCGATGCCGTTGATCATGGTGGTATGCGAATCGGTGCCGACCAGCGTATCTGGAAAAATGAACCCATCTTTTTGATGTACGCCACGGGCGAGGTATTCGAGGTTGACTTGGTGCACGATGCCGATTCCGGGAGGGATCACCTTGAACGTGTCAAATGCCTGCATGCCCCATTTGATGAACTGATAACGTTCGTTATTACGGAAAAATTCTATTTCCATATTGCGGTTGATCGCGTCTTTTGTACCATAGTGGTCGACCTGAATCGAGTGATCGACGACCAGATCGACGGGAACCAAGGGTTCGATCAGTTTGGGATTCTTCCCCAGTCTTACTGCCGCGCTGCGCATGGCGGCAAGATCGACCAGCAGCGGTACACCGGTAAAGTCCTGCAACACGATGCGCGAAACCACAAACGGTATTTCATCCACTCTGGCGGCATCGGGTTTCCAATTGGCCAGTTGACGGATATGAGTTTCCGCGATTTTTTTGTTGTCGTAGTTCCGTAATACCGATTCCAATATGATACGAATCGATACCGGCAAGCGGGAAATTTTTCCAATGCCGTTTTTCTCCAGTGCCGGAAGTGAATAGTATTTCGCAGTGTTTCCGGGGGCTAGGGATAATTCACGCAGGCTATCGAATAAATTGTGGCTCATCGGTATGGTTCCTAAGAATAAGGCGGATTAGCGGGTAAATAAAGCGTTCTGCCGCTAATATATATTTTCGAGCGGATAAAGTCACGCTTCCATTGGGCGCGAGGGAGATTCAACATTGAAACTGAACGACAGGGATAAATGTTACATGGGGTGGCTGATGGGACTCGAACCCACGACAACCGGAATCACAATCCGGGACTCTACCAACTGAGCTACAGCCACCATAAATAAGAGAACGGCGCAGTTTGTTGAGTATATACACAAACTGAGTTGAGCAATTCAGTCCATTTGTCAGGAAATATTTGTGGCGTGCCCGACAGGAATCGAACCTGTAACCCCCAGCTTAGAAGGCTGGTGCTCTATCCGATTGAGCTACGGGCACCAAATCGGGCTTGCTCTAAATATTAGGGCTGAAATTGGTCGGGGTGGAGAGATTTGAACTCCCGACATCCTGGTCCCAAACCAGGCGCGCTACCAGGCTACGCTACACCCCGGAAAAGGCGACACTATACCTATTTAGTTTTGATACGTCAATTTCTTCGTGCGCCGAGCAGATCAGTTAGTGTTTTTTTCGCTATGAGAAGTCTATGAGAAGTTGAAAATACTTGCATCCAGCATGAGTAATGTCACAAATTAAATTTGAATTTTTATGCTATTTTAAAATGCGATCCGGTAATAATTAGATAACAAGTCATAAATGACTTGTTATCTAATACATTTTCTGATAATACTATGCGATTTTTGTACGCGACAGGAATTGAAGAGGAGCCTTAGAGATGCCAAATGAGCTGCAAAGTAAACAAGTGACTCCCTATGAACCAAAAGCAGGCGAAGAATACATGAGTCCTGATCAACTGGTGCATTTTCGTAAGATACTGGAAGACATGAAGGTTGAATTGGGGCAGGATATAGACCGTGCTGTTCATACCATGCAGGATGAAGCGACGGTGTTTGCCGATCCTAATGATCGCGCCAGTCAGGAGTCCGATATGACGCTCGAGCTGCGTAATCGCGACCGGGAGCGCAAACTGATCAAGAAAATTGATGAAATCATTGGCAAGATTGATTCTGGGGATTATGGTTATTGTGATAGCTGCGGTGTGGAAATTGGCTTAAAGCGTTTGGAGGCACGGCCAACTGCGACACTTTGCATTGATTGCAAAACATTGGATGAAATGCGCGAGAAGCAGGTAGCAAAATAACTGTGAATGGCAGTCAGGCTGGTTATGGCTGGAAAAATAAAAAAAGCCCTGTCTTAATGACAGGGCTTTTGTCAGATTAAAATCAGAATGCCGCGATTTAAGTCTCTTCCGTAGCAGAATCTGTACTGCCTTCATCGGCTGCTGCAGCTTTCATGCTTAAGCGCAATCGCCCTTTGTCATCGGCTTCGAGCACTTTGACGCGAACTTGCTGGCCTTCATTCAGATGATCGGAAACGTTGCTGACGCGCTCATTCGCAATTTGTGAAATATGTAACAAGCCATCTTTTCCGGGTAGTACGCTGACAATGGCGCCAAAATCAAGCAATTTTAGTACTACACCATCATAAATTTTTCCAACTTCCACTTCGGCGGTAATATCTTCTATACGTTTTTTGGCCAATTCGCCACCTTCCGCATTGACACACGCAATCGTCACTTGACCGTCATCGGTGATGTCAATGGTCGTACCAGTTTCTTCCGTTAGTGTTCGTATGACTGCGCCACCTTTACCGATGACATCGCGGATTTTTTCCGGATTGATTTTTAATTTGATGATGCGCGGTGCATGGACCGAGATGTCTTCCCGGGTGGACGGCAGTGCTTGCTTCATAATTTGCAGGATGTGCATCCGCCCTTCATGCGCCTGTATCAGGGCTGCATGCATGATTTCTTTAGTGATGCCTTGGATTTTTATGTCCATTTGGAGTGCGGTAATGCCTTTTTCGGTGCCGGCTACTTTAAAATCCATATCACCGAGATGATCCTCGTCGCCCAGAATATCGGTCAGTACAGCAAAACGGTTGCCATCTTTAATCAAACCCATGGCGATACCGGCGACATGCGCCTTGAGCGGTACGCCGGCATCCATTAGTGCAAGACAGCCGCCGCAAACCGACGCCATGGAGCTGGAACCGTTGGATTCGGTAATTTCCGATACGACGCGCAATGAATAACCGAATTCTTCCGGTGTGGGCAATACAGCGGCAAGGGCGCGCTTGGCAAGACGGCCGTGACCAATTTCACGGCGTTTTGGTGTGCCGACGCGGCCGATTTCTCCGGTTGCGTAAGGCGGCATGTTGTAGTGCAGCATGAACCTGTCGTTGTAATCACCCTGCAGCGAATCGATTTTTTGTTCATCGCGTGCAGTGCCCAGCGTTGCAATCGCTAACGCCTGAGTTTCACCCCGAGTAAACAGTGCCGAGCCATGTGCGCGCGGCAGTATGCCGTTACGGATTGTGATGGGACGGACAGTGCGTGTGCCGCGGCCGTCAATCCGGGGTTCTCCATCCAGAATCTGGTTACGCACGATTTTTGATTCCAGCGAGAAAAAGGCTTCCTTAAACGATTGAAGATCGGGGCCGCTTTCCGTATCGACACCTAATTCTGTGGAGATGCGTTGACTGATTGCTTCGATAGCTTCAGTTCGTGCCTGTTTTTGTTTAATTTTGTACGCTTGCCGTAAATCGGCTTCCGCCAGAGCGGTAATTTTTTCCTCAAATGCAACATCTTTTTCCGGCGGTGTCCAATCCCAAGCCGTAACACCGGCTTCATCGGCAAATTCATTTATTGCATTGATAACCACCTGCATTTGCTCATGACCGAAGGTTACCGCACCGAGCATGACTTCTTCTGAAAGCTCCATGGCTTCAGACTCAACCATCAGAACGGCTTGTTGCGTACCTGCCACAACCAGGTTCAATTGTGTGTCTTTTAATTCCGAAGTGGTTGGATTGAGAATGTATTCATTATTGATATAACCGACTCGCGCTGCGCCGAGCGGGCCGTCAAACGGGATGCCGGAAAGAATCAATGCGGCGGAAGTGCCAATGATGGAAGGAATATCGGGATCGATCTCATTGTCGGCCGACATCACGGTGGCTACTATTTGCACTTCGTTGTAGAAGCCTTCGGGAAAGAGCGGACGGATTGGGCGGTCGATGAGCCGTGAGGTTAACGTTTCCTTCTCGGAAGGACGGCCTTCCCGCTTGAAGAAACTGCCGGGTATTCTACCTGCGGCATATGATCTTTCTTGGTAATCAACGGTGAGCGGGAAAAAATCTTGTCCGGGTTTTATATTTTTTGCGCCAACTACGGTAACAAGCACTACGGTATCGTCCATTGTGACCATTACGGCGCCATGCGATTGTCGTGCTATTTCACCGGTTTCCAGTGTTAGTTGGTGGCGCCCATAGGTAATGCTCTTCTTAATAGGTTTCAATTAACAATCCTTTTTTTCCTATTTGATGAATCTTTCCGAATTTTGATTTTGCTTGCAGACAGGAAGATCGATCACATGACAATCGGGATGAACACTGATCCATGCGATCAATACGAGCCGATATTAAAAAGAACATTTATTTGCGTAAACCGAGACGTTCAATCAGTGTCTGATAGGAGTCAGCGTTACGGTTCTTGAGATAGTCAAGCAGCTTACGGCGGCGGCCCACCATACGTAACAGACCGCGGCGGGAATGGTGATCCTTGACATGTGTCTTAAAGTGTCCGATCAAGTCATTGATTCTGGTTGTTAAAAGCGCAATCTGTACTTCTGGAGAGCCAGTATCCCCTTCGGCTCTTTGATAGTCACGCACTATCTGTGCTTTTTGGTCGATTGTAACTGACATAAGTTAATTCTCCGGTGATTAAATTACTACCATTTATTAAAGAGCGGGAATTTTACTCTTTAATCTTGTTCTTGTCCAAATCAGATCAAGACATGACGTTCAGCGTGAATTGGATGGGATGGATAAGCGAAAAAATGCCGATGACGGTATGCGTACGCAATACTCAATTGGCGCAAGAGATAGCAAAAAAAGGAATTAATAGGATTAGTTGGGCTTTTTTATCAATTCAGTTTGCTATTCCCAAGCGCAGTAAAGGTGAGTGTGAATGGTTGCGCGATAATGGAAACACTCGCGATCAGTAAATGATGATCCTCCATCGCTCAAGATCTCAAACTTGTGAGTTCTCGCCTCCATTTCCCGATGGATTCGTGAACTGATCGTTCAATGCTTGAATATAATCGTTGGCTTCGTTGATGATTTCATCGATTGTTTGCTGCGCAACGTCATTCCAGCCGGCAGGCCCGCTTAGAAACATCGGGCGGTACGCGGCGGTGCTTTTATTAAATGCTTGCATATATTGCTTGTAGGTTTCGTGATCATTGCCGATTTCATTCGCCAGATTCTTCAGTAGTTTATTGGCAACTGCCCGGCGGATGGCGAAGTGGATAAAAATAATACTGACCAGCAGAAAAGTGGCTATGGCGATTGCCGGGGTTTCACCTTGCATGAGTTCTTCCTGGAAAGTTTTCAAAAGACCCCAAGATTCATTCATGGTGAGAGCGATCCCAGCCAAAACCGCCAGTGTGCCAAAAGCCAGACCGTCAAATAAAACCACCTTACTTTTCCATTTTTTCAGCATATCGGAAAGTTTGTTGACGATCTGATTCTTAATGCCTTTGGCGGTTTGTTCTAATTTTCCGACAATGCGGTAAGAGCGCTCAACTTCGATCTGATGCATTCTTGCATTGATGTCGGCCATATCTTCTTCACGTTTTTTCTCAAAGCGTTCCCGGATATGCGGATTGGCGATCGGTACGGCAGCAGCTGGATTGTAGATCCGGTAGAACCGCCCCGTGACTAAGCCGACTTCCGCGAGTGAACGTTGCCAAGCGGAAACGACTTCCTCCGGATTGTCCTCCTGTGCCGTGACATCAATCTGATTCAGAATGTACAGGAATTTATTCGCATCGGCGCGATTCACGCTGGCCGATACCAAATAAGCCAGTGTATCTTGCATGGCCTTCGGTTCGGGGTGGCGTGCATCAAAGAATACCAAAACCAGATCGGATAAGTTAATGATGTGCTGAGTTAAACGCAATGTCGATGCACGTTGATTGTCGGCGTCAAAACCGGGGGAGTCGATCAGAATTTTTCCGCGGATATTTTCGGATGGGCAGGTTTTTAACTGCAGATAAGCATCAATGCGCTCCTGCCCGGCTTCGGAGATTTCTTCAATACTGCGGCTGATCTGGAAAAACGGAAAGCGGGGATCGGCGTCAAGCGCGATACCGGGTAGTGTTTTTGCTTCATTGTGGCGGCTATAGCAAATGACCGTGAATTTGTCATCGACGGCTTGATTGCCGGTGCGCTGCAGCTTCATGTCCAGATAAGAATTGATGTAGGTCGACTTTCCAGCAGAAAAAGTGCCTAGTACGGCAATCATGGGCCACCACGTAACACAGGTTGCGTAAGACTCATCTTTATTGAGTAGTCCCATGCTATGGCCAACATAGTCCATTTTTCTGAAACTTTTCACCGCGTTGGCAAGTGTCGGGTTATCCGGATGCTCATCAGCTAAGTGTTTCTGTAAACTCTTAAGATACTTATTTATTTGTGTTGAGCTTTGTGACATAACGATCCCTTTTCAATCTTATAAAGTACACTCTGAATGGTACCAGGGTGATTTTTAGTTTAACGATTCATTTTTTCTGCATGAGATGGTGCTGTTTTCGGTAGGTGGTTTCGGTTTTTACGGAATGTACATTGGCCAAAATTTTTCCGCAGCCAATGAGCCAATGAAAACAGTTTTACGGATAGCGCATGTTCAATGCCAGTCGATCTATGTCAGAAATTTTTGCAACGAACCCGGCGATTCTACCAAGAACACCGTTGCTGTGCCAGTATATGATATTTCTAATATTTGTACCGGTTTCGCGCAAAAAAATATTATCATAGCCCGTCTTATGCACTACTGCCTGCGGGCGGTTTGCAGGCGTTTAGCGCTCCTTGACCGGAAGAAAATAAAGAATCGATTAGGTAAATCTCGCTGGAGAAAAATTAAAACATGTCAACCGAGAGTAATGAGCAACATGCCCCGCGTTCCGCTCACCTGGGTCGCTATATATTAATAGGCTTTCTTACGGTGGCGCCGCTGTGGGTGACGTGGCTGGTATTTGATTTTTTATTGAATTTATTGGCGCAGATCGGCGATCCCTTGCTCAAAGGAATGGCGCGAGCTGTCCGGCCATTCTCGGATACCACGGCCAGTTGGTTGCTCGACTCTCATTTTCAGCAAGCCGTGGCTGCGTTGCTAACCATCATGAGTCTCTATGGAATCGGGCTGCTGGCATCATTTGTGATTGGCAAGAAAGTCATCGGTATCTATGAAAATATTCTGGCGCGATTGCCTTTGGTACAAACGATTTATGGCGCTACCAAACGTTTCCTGCACACCATCAGCCAGCCGCCGGTTACCGGACAGCGCGTTGTGCTGATTAGTTTTCCATCGTCGCGAATGAAAGTGGTCGGATTTATCACCAAAGTCATGACGGATAAAAGCAGCGGGAAAAAGCTTGCCGCTGTTTATGTGCCGACCGCACCCAATCCGACATCCGGTTATATTGAAATCTTGCCGATGGAAGACGTGATATTGACCGATTGGACGACGGAAGAAGCGATGACGTTTGTTGTAACGGGCGGCACCAATGCGCCGGAGAATTTGAATTTTTCCCATGACAAGCAGTATGCGCCGGAAGATTGGAGGCAATAAAACGGATTCTAATGCGCCACATCAGTCGGCCGTTGCTATTGAATCCGGTAACGGGTAGGGCAGGGATTCAATTTCTAATACCGGCCCTTGCAGCGATTGCCAATGAACCGGACAAGTATCGGCACTGCTTTGCTGGATCACGGCCAGAACGTCAAAACCACCTTGCGGCGATGATGCTGCATTAACGATATTACCGCTGGATTGATCTTTCATGTCGCTGCTGTAAAGCGCATCACCCGCTGTGACGGTTTGCGCTGTGTTGATATGCGCTAGAAACATGCGCCGCTTGAGTTTGCCAAGATATTGCGTGCGCGCCACAATTTCTTGTCCCGGATAACAACCCTTCTTAAAACTGACACCGCCGATTGCGTCCAGATTGACCATCTGAGGCAGAAACATTTCCTGGGTTTCAGGCAAAATAACCGGGATTCCGGATGTGATTGTCAGCCAATCCCAGCAACCGGCGCCGATATTTTTTGCGTGTTGACTCAGGCGGTTCCAGAGTTCGGGAGCATTTCCCGGTGTTGTGATCAATTCGATGCGCTGTTGAGAAAGATAAAGCTTACTGATTTCATTATCATGCATGACTTGCAACGATTGGCTGAAGCTGCTTGAGGTGCCGGTAACAGTGTCAAGCAGCGCGATGGCGCGCGGCCCTGCAATGCCGACGCGGATCCAATCATCGCTTGCATCCGTTATTGTTACTTTTGCACGCAACACGTATATCGACAATCGTTTTTGAATGGCCGCGGCTAGACTGGCAGGCAATTGCATCAGAAAATCATCGCCTTGTTGCCAGAGCAGGAAAGTGGCCAAAATCCGACCCTTGGGGGTGCAGTAACTGCCGTATTGCGCCTTGTGCGGATTAATTTCCCGGATATCGCAAGTAAACTGACTTTGCAAAAAGGTTTTCGCGTCTTCTCCGGAAAAACGGATGAGACTGTAATGCGAAAGGTCAGCCATTACAGTAGCTATTTGTGTATCTTGAAGTTCCACTGCGCTATCGCCGAAATGAATTACACCAGAATTTTCAATAACGGCGCGATGATTGCATAAAAAGGTTTGCCAGGCTGGGTTCATACAAAAACGACAGATAAATTAACGGGCGATGATTATACGATACCAATCCAAGCGAGCGCATCGCCAGGCGGCAACTTTACTACTGCGCGAAATTCTGCTTGCTGTAATCATGAGAGGTAGATTGGTAATTTAAATATGTCCAATTTGCTTGTTCGTCTTCAGCCTTCCTATTATCTTGCGGTGCTGCTTTGTCTGGCTCATGCCGCCGCTGGCCTCGTATTATGGCCGCTGGTGCTGCCGCTGGGCGTGAAAGCGGCGATCGCTGCTTTGTTGATCGTCAGCCTGATTTATTATTTGCGCAAAGATGCGTTGCTTACGGCGCACGATGCAGTCGTGGCTTTGACGCTGACGGATGAGATGTCTTGCATTTTGATAGCGCGTTCCGGCCAATCGGTGGCTTGCGGCCTATCGGATAGTACCTTTGTCGCTCCCTATCTCACCGTTATCAGCTTGCATCCGGTTGAGCGGTTTTTCATGCGCAGTGTAGTGATACTGCCGGATAGCATGGATGCGGAGGAGTTCAGGCAATTACGGATTTGGTTGCGGTGGAAATGGAAAAATGATCGGGAGAAGCGATAAATCTTCAGAGTGAATTGCCGCGGATAAACTTTATGGGATAACAGGCTATGATTAATAGAGATTTCTTGGTTTTTCAAGTATTGGCGGATTGTGATCAAAGTAAGCTTGCAATGTATTGAGAAGTATTTTCTGACGCAGGCGGTAAAAACAATTTCCATGCGGTAGAAAATTTTTCTGCTATTCTAACAATGCAATAAGGGGATTTATTTGTAAACTAAAAAGAAGAGGAGATATGCTTAAAAAAAACTGTTAATGCATTGATACTGGTTCTTGTAATGGTGCTTGCTACCAGTCATGCTTTTGCCGCATGTAGCCTGGATACTGAAAAAGACGGAAAAACCGCTTGCGGTGCGAACCAAGTCTGCTATTTGGTGGATGGAGCCTGTATTGATAAAAAGAGCCTCCCAGCTGGAAAGGCATGTAAAAAATCAGGTGTTTGCCAGAATTCTTGTGTGAAAGAAGACGGTACGGAAACCAAGAGTGATGGTTCTGAAACCGGAAAATGCAGTTAGTCTTTTAGAATGGCACTATCTTGTTTTAGTCTGGGCCGGTTTAACCGGCTTAGGAGCAATTGGAACGGCTACGTAGTTAAATTTCTTTCTTCAATATTGTATTGTGCGCCACTGGCAACGTGTCCGGGTAATCCTTGCTATAGTGCAATCCCCGGCTTTCATGGCGCAGCATGGCGGATCGCACGATGAGATCCGCGCTATCGACAAGGTTGCGTAACTCTAACAAATCACTGCTGACGCGGAAGTTTATATAGTACTCGTTGATTTCTTCATGTAATAGCGCAATGCGGTGCTGTGCACGTTGCAACCGTTTGGTGGTACGCACAATACCGACGTAATTCCACATAAAACGGCGCAATTCATCCCAGTTGTGCGCGATGACAATTTCTTCATCTGCATCCGTAACCCGGCTCTCATCCCAATCGGGAAGCCGGGGTAATCCATTCGCCGGTTGATTGGCGATATTGTTTCCGGCTGCTTGCGCCAGTACCAAGCATTCGAGCAAAGAATTACTGGCGAGACGGTTAGCGCCGTGTAACCCGGTATGCGCGGTCTCTCCGATGGCATACAGATTGTCGAGATCGGTTTTGCCATACTTGTCGGTAACCACTCCGCCGCAGGTATAGTGCGCCGCCGGAACAACCGGAATAGGTTCCCGAGTGATGTCGATGCCCAATTCCAGGCAACGGGCGTAAATGGTCGGGAAATGTTCTTGCAAGAAACCGGCTGGTTTATGGGATATGTCCAGATAGACGCAATCCAGTCCTCTTTTTTTCATTTCAAAGTCGATGGCACGGGCAACAATATCGCGCGGCGCTAGTTCGGCGCGCGGATCATGGTGCAGCATGAAACGCTCGCCATTGGGTAATTTCAATAAACCGCCTTCGCCGCGTACGGCTTCGCTGATTAGGAACGATTTTGCGTGAGGATGATAAAGACATGTCGGATGAAACTGGATGAATTCCATATTGGCAATCCGGCAACCCGCACGCCACCCCATGGCGATGCCATCACCTGTCGCTGTGTCCGGATTGGTGGTATATAAATAGACTTTACTGGCCCCTCCAGTTGCTAGGACGGTATTTTGCGCGGTGAATGTCAGTACTTTATCTTTTTTCTTGTCCAGGATATAAGCACCAAAACATCTTTTTTTCTGCAGATTTGTATAACCCGGCAATTTGTCGCTAGTAATCAGATCAATGGCGATATGATGTTCCAATATCGATATGTTCGGGTGATTTCGTATTTTCTGGATTAAAGCTTGCTGAACAGCTTTTCCTGTGGCATCACCGCTATGAATGATGCGCCTTGTGCTGTGACCGCCTTCTTTTGTCAAGTGATATCCCGTTTCACTAGTCCGGTCGCTGGTGAAAATAACGCCTTGGCTTATCAACCAATGGATTGCGTTTGCTGCATTCTCGGCCACATGTCGGGTGACTTCCTCATCACATAAACCGGCTCCGGCGACTAATGTATCGTGCACATGTTTTGCTGGAGAATCATTTGTTGATAATGCCGCTGCAATTCCACCTTGTGCCCAAGAACTGGCGCCTGAGTCAGTGGTTTGTTTAGTGACTATGCAGACCTTTTTGTATTGCGCTAAATGCAGTGCCAGTGTAAATCCGGCCAGTCCGCTGCCGATAATCAAGGTGTCGAAATTGTTATTAGACATTAAGCTGGATTTATATTTTGGTCATTGATGAATTAAAAAAACAGCAAACGCAAATTTACGCATTGTTTTATTTTTTAAAGTCAAAAAGCTAAATTGTGAACTAATTGATAGGATTAATTGTCTTTGAAACGATTGCGATGCCATTACAGGTTTCCGAGATTCATTTGGATATGTATACTTATTCTGTTGCGCCATTATGCAACATTTAATAACAGAACAAGAGTAAATTTAAATTTATTCAAAATGCTCAGGGACCAAGTTGTATGGGGGATCGGGAAATCGATCAACAGTTAGTAGAACGAGTTCAAGGCGGAGATAAGCATGCATTTGATCTACTAGTCATTAAGTATCAACGAAAGCTAGCGCGCTTGTTATCGCAGTTCATACGCGACGCGGCCGAAGTTGAGGATGTGACGCAAGAAGCTTTTATTAAGGCGTATAGAGCTTTACCTTCTTTTCGTGGAGATAGTGCTTTTTATACATGGCTATACCGGATTGGTATTAATACAGCAAAGAATTTTCTAGTATCTCAAGGACGTAAGCTTCCGACATTGCAAGGATTCGACAATGAGGATGCTGAAGATTTTGAAGATAGCGGTTTGCTGAAGGAAATGAATACGCCCGAAAGTGAACTGATGAGCCAAGAAATTGCTCAAACGGTTAATCAGACACTCGATTCGTTGCCTGAAGAATTGCGAACAGCGATTATTTTGAGGGAAATTGACGGATTAAGTTATGAAGAAATTGCCAATATTATGAGTTGTCCTATAGGGACCGTGCGTTCACGTATATTTCGTGCGCGTGAAGCGATATCCGAACAGTTGCGTCCTTTGCTAGGGACAAGTAAAGACAAGAGGTGGTAACGTGAAAAGTAAAGTATCTGCATTAATGGATGGTGAACTTGATCAACAAGACGTTTCAAGTATTTTTGAAGCGATAAAAAAAGATGACGATTTGCGTAATGAGTGGAAAACGTATCATTTGATCGGTGATGCGCTACGGCAATCCTCACGATTATCAATGAATATTTCTTCGGGTGTTAGTCACAAGTTAAAAGCCGAGCCGATTGTTCTTTCTCCCAATACGTCCCGCACCACAGAAAAAAGACAAAAGCATAAAGTCCTGGCGTTTTCAATGGCTGCTTCAATAATCGCGATGGTCTCGGGATGGGTGATTATGCATAATTTATATAAACCGCAGCAAATAATCGTGGCGGAGCAATCCAAACGTGACAATACGTTAACCGCCTCTCCTGTTGTAGTTTCTTCCCCTCCCTTGATTCATAATTATTCCCATCCTCCCGTTGAAATGAATGACTACCTGTTTGTGCACCGTGAGTTTTCTCCAGGAATCACAATGAATGGGCAAGTTACCAATGTCAATAACGTGACAGACTATCGCGAAAGATATGGGAGATGATGAGTCGCAGAATATTCGCGCTGTTTTCGCTGTTTTTATTGGCAGTAATCAGTTTTCAAGCGGTATGTGCACAAGAATTATCTCGCTCAACGGAAAGTGCGCTTGACTGGCTAAAAAAAATGGCTGATGCGCCGCGTCGGCACAATTATTCGGGAACATTCGTATATTATGCCAATGGGCATATGGAAACGTCGCGCATTGTGCACAAGGCTGATCAAGCCGGTGAACGCGAAAGAATTGAAATTTTAGATGGATCGCCGCGCATTGTTTTTCGCACTAACGATGAAATGCAGTGTTATCTGCCGGACAGTAAAAAAATATATACTGAAAAACGTTGGTTCCGTAAGTTCTTTCCTGATATTCTCCCATTCCCGCTGGATGATGTTGACAGGAATTACTACGTCAAGGAAGCCGGACGCGAACGGGTTTCAGACTATGAATGCCAGGTTCTATCTCTAACACCGAGAGATTCCTTCCGTTATGGATATCAATTTTGGATTGACGCTAAAACAGGGGTGCCCGTTAAAGCGGCTGTCGTCAACGGTGATCAAATCATTGAGCAATTCGCTTTCGCACAACTGGAAATCGATAGGGAAATCGATCCCAGTCAATTAAAACCGGACCAAATACTGGTTACGAATGATTGGAAGACGACAAGCCTGTTGACCTCCATTTTGAATGAAGGTGAATTACAGTGGCAGATCAAGAATCTGCCTGCCGGTTTCAGGAAGTTGGTTGAAATGAAGCGCAACTTAACTGAGAAAACCGCGCTGGTCGATCATATTGCAGTATCCGACGGGCTTGCCACAGTTTCCGTTTTTATTGAACCGATTAGCAAGGATGCGCCGTCACCGGTTCCCGGTTTTTTTACCAGTCGTGGCGCCATCAATATTTATGTTCGTATGCTCGATGATCATAAAATAACAACGGTCGGTGAAGTTCCGTTGGAAACAATTAAACGAATAGGCGATTCTGTTGTTAAAAAAAATTAATTTCCGCAAGTTGAAGCACGCTAAACTTGCAAAATCCCCCGGCTTTCCAAATATGTTCATAAGCAAGAATTGAACATTTCCCCGGTTCGAAGATATAGAGAGTTATCATACCCTGTGGATTGCTGCACATATGTAAAGTAAGGACAAAATCATGCTTCGATCGATAGTAATTTTATTGTTGCTGCACACCTCATCAGTGCTTGCGCAAACCAGCCAGTTGCCGGATTTTACCGGGCTTGTGGAGAAACATGGTGCTGCTGTAGTCAATATTAGTGCTGTGCAGAATGCAAATACGGTGAGCAGTCAGGTGCTGCCCGAAATGCCGGGTATACCGGAGAATTCGCCGTTTTATGATTTTTTCAAGCGGCATATGCAGCCATTTCCCGCGCCAAGAAAATCTGAACCTAAATCGTTGGGTTCCGGTTTTATTATCAGCTCGGATGGTTATGTTCTGACCAATGCGCATGTCGTTGAAACGGCGGATGAGATTACGGTAAAGCTGAATGACAAGCGTGAGTTTGCCGCTGAGATTGTCGGCACCGACCGGAAGACCGATATTGCCTTGATCAAAATTAATGCTACCGACTTACCCAAAGCCACACAGGGAAATCCGGAAAATCTCAAAGTCGGTGAATGGGTGGTAGCAATCGGCTCGCCGTTCGGTTTCGAGCATAGTGTGACAGCAGGTATCGTGAGCGCGAAAGGTCGTTCCCTAGCGCAGGAAAATTATGTTCCGTTTATCCAGACCGATGTGGCGATCAATCCGGGAAACTCCGGCGGCCCGCTATTCAATATGCGCGGTGAAGTGGTCGGGATCAATTCGCAGATTTACAGCCGGACGGGCGGCTTTATGGGATTGTCATTTGCCATACCGATTAATGTCGCCACTGAAATTGCGGATCAGCTGAAAGTTAACGGTAAAGTAAGTCGGGGAAGAATCGGCGTCATGATTCAGGAGGTGACCAAAGAACTCGCGGAATCCTTTGGTTTATCCGACAGTAACGGCGCGCTGGTCGTTTCGGTGGAAAAAGGCGGTCCTGCCGATCAAGCAGGGATCAAGGCGCGCGATATTATCCTCAAGTTTGATGAAAAAGCGGTTGCCATCTCTGCGGATTTGCCACGCATAGTCGGCAATACCAAACCCAAATCCAAAGTATCGATTGAAGTTTGGCGCGACGGGGCTTTGAAAACAGTTAAAGTCGAAGTCGGAGAGACGCCTTCCGATGATGCGGCGGAAAACCGCAAGCACAAACCGGGTAAAAAACAGAATGCATCGAATCGCCTGGGGTTGGCGTTGAGCGAAATCACCGAAGAGCAACAGAAACAGCTGGAGATTACCAATGGTTTAGTGGTCGAAGACATGCAACCGGGTATTGCCAGCCGTTCCGGGATCCGTATCGGCGATATCATCCTGGGTTTAAACAGCAAGGATGTGAAAACGGTCGAGCAATTTAATGAATTGCTGAATCAGGCCAAAAGTGGAAAAAATATCGCCTTGCTTGTGAAAAGAGGGGATCTCACAACGTTCATCACCATGAAGCTGAGCGACGATGACAAGAAAGAGTGATGCTGTCTCAACAAATGTGGATCAAGCGAGAAAATTGATCGTATATGGCCGGGAAGCGTGTCATCTTTGCCAGGATATGATACTTGCGCTACGGAATTTGCAAGCGCAAGTATCGTTTGATTTTCAGGTCGTCGATATCGATTCCGATCCGGAATTAGTGGCGCGCTACGGCGATAAGATTCCTGTCCTGCTATCCTCGTTTACCCGCCAGGAGATTTGTCATTATTTTCTCGATTTGGCGGCTTTAGATGATTATCTTGCCAAATTTCGTTAGAATGCTGCCTCTTTTAACTGCCGATACAATATTTTAATTTTCAGTCTGATGATACTCGGTTCCGTGTGACTGGAAACATACTTTTATACTTCATATTCTGATGCAGCATATTCGCAATTTTTCCATTATTGCCCATATCGACCACGGCAAATCGACACTGGCAGACCGTATTATCCATTTGTGCGGCGGGCTGTCCGATCGCGAAATGGAAGAGCAAGTGCTCGACTCGATGGATTTGGAACGTGAAAGAGGCATTACCATCAAGGCGCAGACTGCGGCGCTGCGTTATAAAGCCAGAAACGGCGAAACTTACTTGCTGAATTTGATCGATACGCCGGGGCATGTGGATTTTTCCTACGAAGTTTCGCGCTCGTTAGCCGCCTGCGAAGGTGCGCTCCTGGTGGTTGATGCATCGCAAGGGGTGGAAGCGCAAACAGTCGCGAACTGTTATACCGCGATTGAGCAAGGTGTCGAAGTCATTCCGGTGCTGAACAAAATCGATTTGCCGGCGGCCGACCCGGAACGTGTCATCCAGAATATCGAAGATGTCATCGGTATCGATGCGCATGATGCGGTGAAAATCAGTGCGAAAACCGGCCAAGGTATCGAGGATGTTTTGGAAGCCTTGATCGCCAAAATCCCTGAACCGAAGGGCGATCCTCATGCGCCGTTGAAGGCGTTGATCATCGATTCCTGGTTCGATAATTACGTCGGTGTCGTGATACTGGTCAGGGTGATGGACGGTACCCTAAAACCCGGCGATAAAATTTTGCTGATGGCGAGCAAAGCGGTGCAACTGTGTGAGCAGGTTGGGGTGTTCGTGCCGAAATCAGTCAATCGCGATTCTCTCAGTGCCGGAGAAGTGGGGTTTATCATCTCCGGCATTAAAGAGCTCGATGCGGCGAAAGTGGGGGATACGGTAACGTCCGCCACGAATCCGGCCGACAAGCCGCTGCAAGGCTTTAAAGAAATCAAACCACAGGTGTTTGCCGGACTCTATCCGGTGGAATCGAATCAATACGACGCCTTGCGTTCCGCGTTGGAAAAATTGAAGTTGAACGATTCGTCGCTGCATTTCGAACCGGAGGTATCGCAAGCACTGGGATTCGGTTTTCGCTGCGGTTTTCTCGGCTTGCTGCACATGGATATCGTGCAGGAGCGCCTGGAAAGAGAATACGATATGGACTTGATCACGACCGCGCCGACCGTGGTTTATCAAGTGCTGATGCGCGACGGCAGTGTGATCGAAATTGAAAATCCATCCAAGATTCCGGATCTTTCCAAAATTGAAGAGATACGCGAACCGATTATCACGTCGACCATCATCGTGCCGGAAGAATTTGTCGGAGCGGTGATTACCTTGTGTGTCAGCAAACGTGGCAATCAGACGAATATGCAGTATATGGGTAAGCAAGTGATGCTGACGTATGAGATGCCATTGAATGAAGTCGTCATGGATTTTTTCGACCGCTTGAAATCGACCAGCCGCGGCTATGCTTCATTGGACTATGAATTCAAGGAATTCCGTGCTTCCGATTTAGTCAAGCTGGATGTATTGATCAACGGCGATAAAGTCGATGCGTTATCGCTGATCATCCATCGCAGCAACAGTCAGTATCGCGGACGTGAACTGGTGCAAAAAATGCGTGAATTGATCCCGCGCCAGATGTTTGATATCGCGGTACAAGCGGCGGTCGGTGCGCATATTATTGCGCGCGAAACGGTTAAAGCATTGCGCAAGAATGTGTTGGCAAAATGTTACGGTGGCGATATAACCCGTAAACGGAAGTTGCTGGAGAAGCAAAAAGCAGGTAAAAAGAGAATGAAGCGGGTGGGCAATGTGGAAATTCCGCAAGAAGCATTTCTGGCAATTTTGCAGGTTGATAATAAATAATGAATCGTAAAAATACAGTCGCACTGTCTGATTTTGAGTTAAAGCCGGATCACGTGAGTACAATGTGCAATACCTTGCCGAAGGAATCAAAATGAATTTTCCTTTGATTTTGTTCGTATTGCTGGTGATCACCGGTGGTATTTATTTGCTGGATTTCCTATTCTGGAAAAATAAACGCGCAGAGGAAGAAAGCGAGCCTTGGTGGATCGAGTATCCCAAGAGTTTTTTTCCGATCATTCTGATCGTTTTCAGTTTGCGTTCCTTCGTGATTGAACCGTTCAAGATTCCCTCGGGATCGATGATTCCGACGCTACTGGTCGGTGACTTCATTCTGGTCAACAAATATACCTACGGAATCAGATTGCCGGTGATCAACAAGAAAATTATCGATATGAATGAACCGAAGCGCGGTGATGTGCTGGTATTCCGTTATCCGGAGGATCCCTCGATCGATTACATCAAGCGCGTGATCGGGGTGCCCGGCGATGTGATCACTTATCACAATAAGCAACTCATTATTAATGGCGAAGTGGTTAAGATGGAATACGACGGCGATTACAAATATGTGGAATCAGGTCTCGGCTATATCTATTCCGATCGTTATTCCGAGTATTTGAAGAAGGAAGAAAACCACTCGATTCTGATCAATCAGGATGTTAAAGGGTTGCAATATTCTAATGTCAGGGATTTTCCGTTTCGCGATCATTGCAAGTATCACCGCACGGGATTTACCTGCGAAGTGCCGCCGGGAAATTATTTCGCGCTCGGTGATAATCGCGACAGCAGCAGCGACAGCCGTTACTGGGGGTTTGTGCCGGAAGAGAATATTGTCGGCAAGGCTTTCATGATCTGGTGGAATTTTGGAAATTTTGAACGTATCGGCTTATCCATCAAGTAATAGGTAAGTTTTTCTTAAACACGGAAAAGAGCATGCAATATCACACGATGCGGCGAAAACAAAAGGGTATTAGTCTATCCGGTTTGCTCGTTTGGGCTGTGATTTTGATTCTGCTTGCAATTTCCGGTTTGAAGATTGCGCCGGCCTATATTGAATTTTCATCGATCCAAAAAAATCTGTCTGCCATTGTTAAAGATATTAACACGCAGAGTGCGGATTTGAATCAAATCAGAGTATTGTTCAGCAAGCGTGCCCAGATCGATAATATTAAATCCATTAATGCGCAAGACATTAAAATCAATAAGGAAAGTGGCCGTATCGTATTAAGCGCGAACTATACGGTAAGGATACCGCTGGTTTCCAACCTATCCTTGACGATAGATTTTGATGCAACCAGCGAGTAATGGTTGAACATCATGCCAAGCGGAGCGCTACCAGGTATTCACCAATCGTTACTCGACCAATTTAGTCAACGTCTCGGGTATTCGTTTAAGCAACCCAAGCTATTGTTGGAAGCATTGACGCATCGAAGTCACAGCGCGGCGCACAACGAACGCCTTGAATTTCTCGGTGATGCGGTGCTGAATTGTGCGATTGCCGGATTGATTTATAAGTGCTTCCCAGATCTGCCGGAAGGCGACTTATCGCGGCTGCGCGCCCATTTTGTCAATCAAAAAGCCTTATCCGGCATGGCGCTTAGTTTGCAGATGGATCAACTGATAAGATTGGGCGAAGGGGAATTAAAAAGTGGTGGTTGTCACCGTCCGTCTATCCTGGCCGATGCCTTTGAGGCCGTGCTGGGGGCCATTTATGTCGATGAAGGCTATGCACAAGCGGAAGATGTGGTCAGTAAACTTTTTTTACCGTTGATGCAAAATATCGACCTTAAGACACACGGCAAAGACCCCAAAACATTATTACAGGAATTTTTGCAAAGCCAGAAACTGGCGTTGCCGGAGTATGTTGTCGTTACCACCAGCGGCAAGGCGCATAAACAGAAGTTCCAGGTGGATTGTGTGGTATCGGCGTTGAATATCCGCACCTCGGGGGAAGGCACAAGCCGCCGCGGCGCCGAGCAAGCCGCCGCAGAATTGGCTTATGAAGAAATCAGGTTTACGCCATGAGCACCGCATTCTTGAAGACTCTCTTGAAGATTGTTCGGAATGATTGCTGACGCCGATTTTCGTACCGGCTACGTCGCCATTATCGGCCGCCCTAATGTGGGTAAGTCGACGTTACTCAATAAGCTGTTGCAGCAAAAGATCAGTATCACATCGAGAAAAGCCCAGACCACGCGTTTTCGCATTAACGGTATTCTGACCGATCGACAAACGCAGTTTGTGTTTGTCGATACGCCCGGCTTCCAGACGCAATATACCAACCGCTTGAATGCGGCAATGAACCGGGTGGTGACGCAAAGCATGCAGGATGTGAACGTTATTCTGTTTGTCATCGAAGCGATGCGGTTTGATGAGCGGGATATAGCCGCGCTGAAAATCCTGCCGGAAAATGTTCCGGTTATTTTGGTCGTCAATAAAATCGATAAGCTGGCTGACAAAAAGCTGCTGCTGCCGTTCTTGAAAGAAGTGGCGCAAGCATTTGCGTTTGCCGACATTATACCGGTGAGTGCTATGCATAAGATTCAGTTGCCGGACTTGCTCAATGTGATCCGGAGCTATTTGCCGGTGAATCCGCCGTTGTTCGGTCAAGACGAAGTGACCGATCGCAGCGAGCGTTTTATCGCCGGGGAATTTATCCGGGAGAAGCTATTCCGTCTGGTTGGCGATGAAATTCCCTACTCGACCAGTGTCGTGGTCGATCAGTTTAAACTGGAAGATGAGTTGTATAAGGTTTATGCCACGATTCTCGTTGAGAAACCGAATCAGAAAGCGATTGTCATTGGTAAAAAAGGTGAAAAGCTGAAGCAAATCGCTACCCAGGCGCGCCAGGACATGGAATTGCTATTGGGCGGCAAAGTGTATCTGGAAGTGTGGGTGAAAGTGAAAAGCGGCTGGGCTGATAGTGAAAGTGTGCTGAGGAATCTTGGTTATGAATAACCCGCTGGAAATTTCTTTGAGCGGTATCCTGGAAAATTGCAATGATGATTGAATTAGGTGTGAATATAGATCATGTGGCGACGTTACGGCAGGCGCGCGGCACAACCTATCCGGATCCGGTCGAAGCGGCGCTGATCGCCGAATCCGCCGGAGCGGATGCGATTACCTTGCACCTGCGCGAAGACCGCCGCCATATTCAGGATCGCGATGTCGAAATTTTGCGCGACCGGCTGACTACCCGGATGAACCTGGAAAGTGCGGTGACCGATGAAATGATCGGCATCGCGCTGCGCATAAAACCGCATGATATTTGCCTGGTGCCGGAAAGGCGCGAAGAATTGACGACCGAAGGCGGGCTCGATGTCGTGAAGCATTTCGATCAAGTGCAGCGCGCATGCCGGAAACTGGCGCAAGCGGGAATTCGCGTGTCGTTGTTCATCAATGCCGATCCGCTGCAAATTGATGCGGCTGCGCGTGCCAGTGCGCCGGTGATCGAAATTCATACCGGCGGTTATGCCGATGCGCATACATCGCAAGCGCAAGCAGAGCAATTTGCCGCCATTCAAAAAGCAGTTGATTTGGGTATCGCTCTGGGTCTGAAGGTCAACGCCGGTCACGGCTTGCATTATGGCAATGTACAGGCGATTGCCGCCATTCCCGGCATTTCCGAGCTGAATATCGGTCACGCGATTGTGGCGCGGGCGATTTTTACCGGTTTCAAGCAAGCTGTGCAGGAAATGAAACAGTTGATGCTGGAAGCGCGCGCGTGATCTACGGTATCGGCACCGATATCGTCGAATCGGCCCGTATCGCTCAATCGCTAGATCGTTATGGCGAGCGCTTTGCGCGGCGCATTTTGACCGACAGCGAGTGGCAGGAATACCATTCGAGCAGTAAGCCGGTTTTGTATTTGGCCGGCCGCTTTGCCGCCAAGGAAGCATTGTCCAAGGCGATGGGCACGGGATTGCGCCATCCGGTGAATTTCACGCATATCACGATCACGCACGACGATCTGGGCAAACCGTTTTTTCAATTCCATCCCGAACTCGATCGACTCATCAACGACCGGGGCATTACGCAGCATCATCTTTCCATCAGCGATGAGATCACGATGGTGTGCGCCTTTGTCGTGCTGGAAAAATAACCATGCCGCTCGGACCCGTGATGCTCGATATCGCCGGTACGCAGTTGACCGGAGACGATAAGCGCAGGTTGCTGCATCCGCTCACCGGTGGGGTGATTCTTTTTTCTCGCAATTACACCGATCATCGCCAATTGATCGAATTGACACAGCAGATTCATGCGTTGCGCAACCCGCATTTGCTGATCGCGGTCGATCATGAAGGTGGCCGCGTGCAGCGTTTCCGCGAAGACTTCACACCTTTGCCCGCGATGCGCGAACTGGGAAAAATCTGGGATAAGCAACCCGCGCGTGCGCGCCATCTTGCGCTGCAAACCGGTTATGTGCTGGCGGCGGAGTTGAATGCCTGCGGCGTCGACTTCAGTTTCACGCCAGTGCTGGATATCGATCATGGGCAGAGCGGTGTGATCGGTGATCGTGCTTTTCATGCCGATCCGCAAACGGTTTCCGATCTGGCGCAGCAGCTGATGCTCGGACTGAAAAAGGGCGGCATGCCGGCAATCGGCAAGCATTTTCCTGGGCACGGTTATATCCGCGCCGATTCGCACGTGCAAAAATCCATTGACCCGCGCCGCTACGCCGATATCGAGATGTGTGACCTGATTCCTTTCCGGCAAATGATTAATTGCGGATTGACCGGCATCATGCCGGCGCATGTGATTTACCCCAAAGTGGATGCGAAACCGGCGGGCTTTTCAAACTTCTGGTTACAGAAAGTGTTACGCACCGAATTGCAATTCGAAGGCTGTATTTTCAGTGACGATTTAAGCATGCGCGGCGCCGGAGAATTTCTGGAATCGATGCTGGCGCGAGCGCAAGCGGCGCTGGCAGCCGGTTGCGACATGATCTTGGTGTGCAATAATTCCACCGGTGCCGATGAAATTTTAAACGGTTTGCAATGGGAAATGCCCGCCACCAGTCTTTCCCGTCTGGCGCGCATGCACGCCCGCAGTCACGCAGGTTCATGGATAAAATTACGCGAAAACGGCGATTATGTTCAGGCGGTGCGAGAAATCGGCGGCATCGGCTGCGCCAGCGGCGAATTGCCGTTGCAGTAGATTGAATCCGTCCAACAAAACAAATCATCGGCAGCAGTTTTTTCCTTTAAAATTACGCCTTAATTTTGGTCTATTGATAAGGTTGAATCATGTCGGAAATTTTTGATGTAGCAGTTATCGGCGCAGGTCCGGGCGGTTACGTTGCGGCGATCCGTTGCGCGCAGCTGGGTTTGAATACCGTATGTATCGATGAGTGGAAAAATCCCAAAGGCAAAGCAAGTCTCGGCGGCACCTGCCTGAACGTCGGCTGCATTCCGTCCAAAGCATTATTGGAATCGTCGGAAAATTATTTTGGAATTCAGCACAAGATGTCCGCACACGGTATCGCGGCGGAGAATGTCACCGTCGATGTTCCTGTCATGATTGCGCGCAAAGACAAAATTGTGACGATGTTCACCGCCGGTATCGCTTCGCTGTTCAAGAAGAACAAAGTGAAATCGATGCATGGTCGCGGAACGCTGCTGCAACGCGAAGCATCCGCTAACGTTTGGCAAATAAAAGTGGACGATAATGGTAATGCTGAAACGATTCAGGCCAAGCATGTCATCGTGGCAACCGGCTCCGTGCCGCGGCCACTACCTTTTGCGCCGGTCGATAATGTCATGATTCTGGACAATGCCGGAGCCTTGGCGTTAACGGAAGTGCCCAAGCGGCTGGGGGTGATCGGCGCGGGGGTGATCGGATTGGAAATGGGTAGCGTGTGGCGCAGGCTGGGCGCGGAAGTGACGATTCTTGAAGCCATGCCGGGTTTCCTGATGGCGGCGGATGAGCAAGTTGCTAAGGAAGCTAAAAGCATATTTGCCAAGGAGCCAGGGTTACAGATCAATACCGGTGTCAATATCAAATCGGTCAAAGTGGCCAGTGATACGGTCAGCGTCAGTTATAGCGACTCGGATAACCAGGAACAGGCTCTGGAGGTCGATAAGTTGATTGTCGCGATCGGCCGCATTCCGAATACTGCGGGATTGGGTGTTCAGGAAAACGGCTTACAGGTGGATGAACGCGGATTTATCGTGGTCGACCAATATTGCCGCACCAATCTGGCGAATGTTTATGCCGTCGGCGACGTGGTGCGCGGCCCCATGCTGGCGCACAAGGCTTCCGAAGAGGGTGTGGCGGTTGCGGAAACGATCCTGCATGTGGAAAAAGGCCAAGCCGGTGAGCTTGAAGCGGTCGATTTCAATACCGTGCCGTGGGTGATTTATACCGTGCCGGAAATTGCCTGGGTGGGAAAGAATGAACAGGAGTTAAGAGCGGCTGGTATTGCCTATAAAGCGGGTCAATTCCCGTTTATCGCCAACGGCCGCGCGCGCGCCATGGGCGAAACGAGCGGATTCATCAAAGTACTGGCGGACGAGAAAACCGATCGCGTATTGGGTGTTCACATGATCGGCCCGCATGTATCGGAACTCATTTCAGAAGCTGTGATGGCCATGAAATTTTCCGCCAGCAGCCAGGATATCGCCTGTATTGTGCATGCGCATCCATCGTTATCGGAAGTATTCCATGAAGCTGCACTTGGCGTGGATAAGCGGGCTTTGCATATTTGAAATTACCACTGGCAATTCCTGCATTACGGCACTCTTATCCAGGATTGCTGAAAATGCTTGCAAAAGCAATTTCCGGGAAACGCTGAATAATTTGTTCATTGTTCTGTGTTTCCTGAGGAAAGCTCTAAGAATGGTAGGGGCGACGGTCGGATAATTTGAATCAGGCGGAAAAACGGATTTTACGCTAGGTAAATGAGTATTTTTGAGCCTGATTTCAATGCAGTATGATCGCAGCAGTTTTTCAGAGCATTTTTAGAAGCAATGTGTCTTGTCCGGATCTACAGTGCAAGACCAGCGCAAATGATGCATGCCGGCTGATTTGTTTACCAGATAATCGGCTCTGAGCTGTTTGTTTTGTTCTACGGATAAAGCAGCGGTTTCAGGAATAAAACGCTCTTCGCTCCAGAACCGGATTCTGCAAAATTGATCGGACGGGCTGCACAACCGGTTGATGGCGGCGCTGTAGACCGTTTTGTCGGTGTAAACGGCGTGGTCGACCAGTACTAAATTAACAAATTTCCCTGAAGTGCCCATTTCCACTTTCCTGACGAGACGCCATCCGTTTCCGCTATCCAATTGAGATTCGGCTGCGGATTCATCGTGGCTATGGTCATGGCCTTCATGAGCAAAACTGTTGAAAGGTAAAGCAAGTATCAAAAACAATAAAGCGGTTGGTAATAATTTACGCATAAATTCTCCCTGGCAAATGCCAATTCATTTATTAAAATGGAATTTTATTTCGTGTTAACGCATTGCTTCCAGATCAGTTTTTCTTCTCCGGATAATTCTTGCAGCGGGGCAGTATACTTGAAAATCAAGTTTTGAACATTAGTGATAATGGGTTTTGTGAGCGCCTGAGTGCCGAGGGTGTAGAATCGGCGCTTTGGTCAATTCGGCAGGGATAGGATTTTCAGTATGTGTTATCGATGTGAACAATCCGGTGATCTCACTCAAGACTCCGGCATATGCAGCGGCAGGCGGACGTTCGTCAAATTATCAGCAGCATCCGCGCTGAGTTTGGGGATGACGTATGCCGGAATTGCATCAATGGCGAATAGTATCGCTGCCGAGCCGCCCTATACCGTAGTTCCGCCCAAGCCGGAAAATGTGCTGACACCGGATCAAGCGTTGGAAAGACTGATGCAAGGCAATGAACGCTACGTTTCGGGTAAATCCAAACCGCTTGATTTTCATGACATTCAATCCGCTTTGGTGAGCGGGCAGAATCCCTATGCCACCATACTCGGTTGCTCAGACTCCAGAGTCAGTCCCGAGCATTGTTTCGACGAAGCGCTGGGTGATTTGTTTGTGGCGCGCGGTGCCGGAAATTATTTAACCAACGATAACGTCGCTACCATTGAGTATTCGGTTGCCGTGTTGAATACGCCTTTGATCATGGTGCTGGGTCATGAAAGTTGCGGTGCGGTCAAGGCGGCGGTGGAAGCGGTTGACCATCACAAGGATTTTCCCGGTCATATCCAATTGCTGGCCAGCGCGATTGCTCCGGCTGTCAGGGCCGTCAATGACACCTCTAGCAGCCGGTTGATTAATGTAACCAAAATGAACGTCATCATGACGGTTGAAAGACTCAGGACCAAAACGCCGGTTCTGGATTACTATCACGATCAGAAGAAAATTCGTGTGGTGGGTGGGATATATCATTTGGAAACCGGTAAAGTTGAGCTGATTGCTTAAAATTCATTGTGCACCGCCATGGACGTGTTTTCGGGCATGGTCAGCGCAATTACATTTGTGGCATTTGGCGGTTTCGGTTAGAATCCGCTTTTCCCAGGCGCGTAGCTCAGTTGGTTAGAGCACCACCTTGACATGGTGGGGGTCGTTGGTTCGAGTCCAATCGCGCCTACCAACCGGCCAATCCGGCAATATCCCGCACCGCTTCCGCTTGAGCAATCAATGCTCTATCGTATTTTGTCATCGCGTATTAAAAACGGTCAAAAATGAAATCGCAGATTCAATTTCATGCATGCTGTTCCGGTAGCTGCAAAAAACCTTAAGTGTCGATGAAACTAACTTGTATCCCAAGACTCAATGGCTATAATTTATTGAATCTGCGTTGAGTAAAAGGGCATGGCGCATAAATTAAAACTGGTATATACCGAATTTGGGAGAAAACATGATGCGGTTGCAGAATAAAAAAAGAATCATTGGATATTTCGTATTGACGATGGCCTTGTTGTTTTCTACAGCCGGCAGTGCGGTGGCGGAGCAGATCGGCAGTGTTTCGACTAAATTCAAATTGTTGGGCGCAAATGACAAGATTGTGATCGAGGCATTTGACGATCCGGAAATTCCCGGCGCCACCTGCTATTTAAGCCGGGCAAAAACCGGCGGTGTTAGTGGCACGGTTGGTGTGGCTGAAGACACATCGGATGCTTCGATAGCCTGCCGCCAGATCGGGCCGATTACGTTGCCGGAGAAAGTAAAGAACGGCCAGGAAGACGGCAAGGAAGTTTTTAAAAAGAGCACGTCGCTGCTGTTCAAAACATTACAAGTGGTCCGATTTTATGACGCCAAACGCAATGTGCTGGTGTATCTGACGTATAGCGACCGGATTATCGAAGGCTCGCCGAAGAATAGCATTTCGATCATTCCGGTTACGCCGTGGCACTGAAGGAACGGTTATATGAGCGATAAAGAATTGCAAAATTTATTAGGTTCATTGATGGTAATTAAGCACGCCTAATATTATAATCACGAGTTATTTCTTACCTGTTGCTTTCATTGGCCGACATTATTTTTCATGCAGTTATTCGCCTTCGGTATCAATCATAATACTGCGCCGCTGGATGTGCGCGAGCAGGTGACTTTTCCCGAAAATACCATGGAACTGGCTTTGCGGGATTTGGTCGGGCGCAATCCGATTAAGGAAGCCGCGATTGTGTCCACGTGCAATCGCACCGAAGTCTATTGCTGTACCGATAGACCGGAAGAAGCCATGGCGTGGCTGGCCGATTTTCATCACTTACCGACGCGCGAACTGGACCCTTATTTATACAAATTTCCGCGTGAACATGCGGTAAAACATGCCTTCCGCGTTGCCAGCGGATTGGATTCCATGGTGCTGGGTGAGCCGCAAATACTCGGGCAACTGAAAAATGCGGTGAAATCGGCGGAACACGCCGGGACGCTCGGCTTATTGCTGCATAAACTGTTTCAACGCACATTCTATGTCGCCAAGGAAGTGCGCACATCAACCGAAATTGGCACCAGCTCGGTATCCATGGCCGCCGCTGCAGCGCGCCTGGCCGAACGGATTTTCGGCGATATTGGCGAACAACGTGTTTTGTTTATCGGCGCCGGAGAAATGATCGAATTGTGCGCCAATCACTTTGCCGCGCGCAATCCCAAGAAAATTACCGTAGCAAACCGTACCACCGAACGTGCAGAGGCGCTGGCGGATCGTTTCGGCGCGCAGGCGATTACGCTCAGCGATTTGCCGGAACAATTGGCGTTGCATGACATCGTCGTAACCTGTACCGCCAGTCCGCTGCCGATTTTGGGTAAGGGCATGGTCGAGCGTGCGATCAAGATCCGCAAGCACCGCCCCATCTTCATCGTCGATTTGGCTGTGCCGCGCGATGTGGAATCCGAAGTGGCCGAACTGGACGACGTGTTTCTCTACTATGTCGACGATTTGGCGGAGATTGTCAAAGAAGGGCTGGATTCTCGTCAAAATGCGGTGGCGCAGGCTGAAACCATCATCGATTCCAATGTCGTCGACTTCATGCGTTGGCTGGCAACCCGGGAAATGGTGCCAACTATCCGCGCGTTGCGTGATCAGGGGGAGCGTTACCGCCGCCACGAACTGGAGCGGGCGCACAAACTGCTGGAGAAAGGCGAAGATCCAAAAAAAGTCTTGGAAGCGTTCAGTAACGGCTTAACCAATAAATTCCTGCATGTACCATCCAGCGCTTTGAACCACGCGGCAGCTGACGAACGCGAAGAATTAGTCGATCTGATTAACCGGCTATACCAACTGCACCGCCCGCAATGAACAAAAATATCACGGACAGGCTCACTCGCTTGAGTGTGCGGCTGGAAGAATTAAACCATTTGTTGAGCAGCGAATCCGCTACGGTCGATCTGGATAATTACCGCAAATTGACGCGCGAACACGCGGAAATCGTGCCCATCGTGGAACTCTACCGCGCCTACCAGCAAAGCGAACGCGATATTCAAACCGCGCGGGAAATGCATGCCGATCTGGATATGCGCGCGTTTGCCGAAGCTGAAATACAAGCGGGCAAAGAACAGCTGGTGAAGCTGGAGTCGGAAATACAAAAACAACTGCTACCGAAAGATCCCAACGACGAACGCAATATTTTCCTGGAGATCCGCGCCGGTACCGGTGGTGACGAATCCGCCCTGTTCGCCGGGAATTTGTTCCGCATGTACTCGCGTTACGCGGAGCGGCGCGGCTGGCAGGTAGAGATCATTTCGCAAAGCGTGTCGGATATCGGCGGTTATAAGGAAATCATCGTAAAAATCATCGGTCACGGCGCGTATTCCCGGCTTAAATTCGAATCCGGTGGGCATCGCGTGCAGCGCGTGCCGGTCACGGAAACGCAAGGGCGCGTGCACACGTCCACCTGCACTGTCGCCGTTATGCCGGAAGCCGACGAAGTCAGCGAGGTGGTGCTCAATCCCGCCGAATTACGCATCGATACTTTCCGTGCTTCTGGTGCAGGCGGCCAGCATATCAATAAAACCGATTCCGCCGTGCGCGTGACCCATTTGCCGACCGGCATCGTGGTGGAATGCCAGGACGGACGCTCGCAGCATAAGAACAAAGCGCAAGCGTTGAGCGTGCTGGCGGCGCGTATTCATGACAAACAAATGCGCGCGCACCACGCGGAACAAGCCGCAACGAGGAAGTCGCTGGTGGGAACCGGCGAGCGTTCGGAGCGGATTCGCACGTACAACTTTCCGCAAGGACGGGTAACCGACCATCGCATCAATCTGACGCTGTATAAAATGGATCAGATCATGGACGGTGATATCGATGAATTGTGCTCGGCGCTGATGGCTGAGCATCAAGCGGAGCTTCTGGCCGCTTCGGTACAAGAATAATCAGCCGTCCGGCTGATTATTACCCGATGCAGTGAAATGCAGCGCATAACCATTTCCCAAGCTTTGACATCCGCCTGCCGCGATATCGGCCGGGTCGATGCTTACATGTTGCTGCAATACGTTCTTGATGCCACTCAGGCGCACTTGCTGACCCATCCCGATCAAATGTTGAACGCGCAGCAACTGGAAGAATTCCAGTGTCTGGTCAAGCGCCGGATTGACGGTGCGCCAATTGCTTATTTAACCGGCAAGCGGGATTTTTACGATCTGACTTTCAAAGTCAACGAAGCGGTTCTGATTCCACGCCCTGAGACCGAATTACTGGTCGATCTGGCGTTGCAATTGATCCCGCTCGACCGGTCTTGCCGGGTGCTCGATCTAGGCACCGGCAGCGGTGCGATAGCGATCACCCTCGCCAAACACCGGCCGCAATCTCAAATCACCGCGGTTGACGTTTCGCCTGCGGCAATGGCGGTTTGCCGGCAGAATGCGCAAAACCTGCAAATCGATAATCTGAGTTTGGTGATGGGAAGCTGGTTCGATGAACTTTCCGGAGAAAGATTTGATCTGATCGTATCTAATCCGCCCTATGTGGCGCACGGTGATCCGCATTTGCAACAAGGGGATTTACGGTTTGAACCTCAAATGGCTTTATCCGCTGGGGATGACGGTTTGTCGTGTGTCAACCATATTATCCATAATGCGCCGGATCACCTGGCCGAAAATGGCTGGCTGCTGCTTGAACATGGCTATGATCAAGCATCCGCATGCCGGCAATTGTTACAGAATAGGGATTTCAGTAATATTTGTTCCCACCCGGACTTGGCTGGCATAATGCGCGTGAGCGGCGGTCAGTTGAATTTTGTGAAGTGAGCTATACGTTGTAATCCTGCGCAGCAATTGATATAACGTTTTTTGTTTCTGTATAAAACTTTTGGAATGATTTTTTGGAGAGATTGACACTATGAATGTTGAAGATTTAATTGAACAACAAATTACCACGCATCCGGTCGTACTCTACATGAAAGGCACCCCAGACCAGCCGCAATGTGGATTCTCGGCGAATGCCGTGAATATTCTGAAGGCTTGTGGTGTTGATAATATTTTCGCTGTGGATGTTCTGGCGGATCCGGAAATCAGACAGGGGATCAAGGATTACTCAAACTGGCCCACGATTCCTCAGTTATACGTCAACGGTGAATTTATCGGCGGTTCGGACATCGTGACCGAAATGTATCAAAACGGCGAACTACAGAAATTGTTTGAAAACTGATTCGGTTTAATCGATTCATAACGATTCAGTTTATTTATACCCTTGAATAAACTGAATCGTGCATCCACTCAATTCATCGCGGCGGCAATCGCCCAATACCGCGCAAACTTTCCCGCAGCAATAAACAGCAACGCCCACAACCAATTGGTGCGCAACCACCCCGCCGCCACACACAACAAATCGCCAATCAACGGCGCCCACGATAACAGCAAAATCGGCGCACCATGCCGCCGCACCCACTCCAGTCCGCGCGCATTACCACCGGCTTTTTTCAGCACGGTCTTCTCATCCGGCAGCAACCGGCCGATCAAATACGAACTCATCCCACCCAGCGTATTGCCGATCGTTGCCAGAACCAACGCTTGCCAATGCAAATCGGGATAAGCCAGCAACACCCCCACGAGTACTGCTTCCGATCCACCGGGAAGCAACGTCGCAGCGAGAAAACTGCTGGTGAATAACGCCAGCAGGCTTGATTGTTCGTCCATAAGTGAGTTTGATTTTAAGAGAGCGATGGTTCTGTGTTTCTAATAAATCACAGGAGTACTATAAGTAACGTTATTTTGATCTGTTACTATTTACAGTGATTTGTTGGATTTAACTATAAGTTTAAATTTATATTTGTCAGCTACGTACTTTGCCGAATTTTCTATATATGGAAATACCGTACTTTCATTAATATTTAGGAGATCTAACTCATTTAGGATGTTTATCTTATTGGTAATTGGAATTCTAGTGACCTTTATGTTTGATGTGCCTTTTTCATCTAAAATGGCATCAAGTCCGAAGAGTAAGAATGCACCAGATTGTGATGAAATTCTATCATTACTCTTTTTTCCTTTGATACAAACGATTTTACGTAAGTCATCAGGGACAATTCTACTTTCAAAAAATGATTTTTCTTCTTTTATGAAGTGAATTAAGCGTTTTATTGGTGCCTGATCATTAAATCCAACTTTATCAAGATCGAAGCTAATTTGATCTTTATCACTTTTTGGTAATCTTGCTAAATTTGCGATACAACTTACTGTATCAGAATCAAAATATTTAATTAGTTCTCTTTTTAAAGAAAAAATGATTACTTCGCCTTCTTTTTCATCATCTTCATGTTTTCCAGAGTTTGACTTACATGCAAAATAGAGTGCTATTAATGGATTCGATGTTATATCAAGAAGTCTTGTGGGAAGTGAGTAATGCTGCATTCTTACCAGGCGATCTAGCGTATATTCATCTGAAGTGAAATCAGATGAATTAGAAACTATTAACTCTCGATAAAGAATATGTTCATTTTCTAAATATAGATAATTTCCATCATCATCTTTCCGAAACAATGAAGGTACTAATCTGTATTTTTCTTTATCAGAGTGGCCACGATAAAAAATTTCTATGTCAGCCTGTTTCTTTTCAGACAATATCTTTCCAATAAATTTTTGAATAGATGTTATTTTTGGAAGAGGTATATCTGTTTCGGTAAGATCATCGATTTTTTTGGATATCGGCGATGGTTTTATTTGATTGGATTTAATCAGTGAAGCGGAATCCAATCTTTCTATTAAATCTTCGTCTTTAACTGCCCAATGTGTACGATTCATCTCCCAATCGCGAATATCGAGCAATTTTGCTATTGGCTCAATAGATGAAAATGGTATTTCAGGAATACCAGTGTAGAGTTCATATTCAATTAAAATAGCACGCCCTCTTTCTTTAATTGATTTAAGTTTACCGATACGAACGCTACTTTTTGTTCCTTCATATGCAAACAAACAAGGTAATGACTTTAACAGAGTTGTTTTTTTATCTGTTAGGTCTTTGAAATATTTAACTAACTTGTCGTTTGTGTATTCAAGAAATCGACTTCTGTCATATTCATAGAATGGTTTATTCCATGCTTGTTCCACAGCTGTTACAAAAAGGTTATACATATTCGTTATTTAGTAATGAATTTTGCGTATGATTAAATAATTGTTTGCTCACTTCTATCAGATTACCAACTCATTGAAATCTGTCGTGTGAATTTAAGATCGCAATCAACTATCGGCGAGTAACATAAATTTTACTCTCAAGAATTTTTAGCAGTTTTCTGACCCACCACAATAAATTCCCGTATATACGGAATTACCTTATCTACTTCCCGCATTGCCAGATACAGTTTCTGAAACAGTCCTTGATCGCCGATTTGGATTTTTTTGAGGTTCAAGTTTTTGTTTTTGATGTCGGCGAGCCATTCCGGCAGGACGCACACGCCTCGGTTAAGGGCGGTCATTTGCAGCATGATTTCCAGGGACTCAATGGGTTTCAGTTTTTCCGGTTCGAGGTGCGCGGGGGTGAGGAAATGCGTGAGGATGTCGAGCCGTTCGAGCGGCACCGGGAAGGTCAGCAGCGTTTCTTTGCTCAAATCTTCCGGAGTAATCTGCTGTATGTCCGCCAGCGGATGAGTCGACGCAACCAGCAATACCAATTGATATTCCGCGAGGATTTCATACCCGATATTGTCTTTTCTGACTAAGTCGGGTGTGATCAATACGTCGATATGGTGATTCAACAGACCTTCCAGACCGGAAAATTGAAATTTCTGCACGATGTCGACATCGATGCTGGGCATTTGCCGCATGTACTGGCCGATCATGCCGGTGAGCCATTCAAAACACGGATAGCATTCCACGCCGATGCGTAAAATGCCTTGGCGTCCTTCGCCGTACGCTGCGAGGGTTTTTTCCGCCTGTGTTAAAACCGGCAGCACTTGCTGGGCGGTTTCCAACAGCAGCATGCCTGCCTGCGTCAGGCGCAGGCTGCGGCCTTCGCGTTCCCACAACTTGACGCCGAGTTTCTTTTCCAGATAACCGATTTGGTGCGATAGCGCGGGTTGACTGAGGCAGAGCGCATTGGCGGCTTCGGTCAGGGTGCCGTTGGTGTGCAGCGCTTGAATGATTTTCAGGTGGCTGTGTTCGATCATTTATAAGGTAACCTAATTGGAATGTGAAAATTGATCATTATTATTCATTACTCAACCTTCATACAATAGCGCCACTTTCATTAATCGTGGAGTGGTGATTTATGGTAACGACACACAATCTTGGATTTCCGCGCATCGGCAAGAACCGGGAATTGAAATTCACTTTGGAAAAATACTGGAAAGGGGAGATCACTGAACAGGCTTTACAGGATACGGCCGACTCGCTGCGCTTGCAACATTGGCAGGACCAGGCGCAACTGGATTGGATTCCGGCGGGAGATTTTTCGTTGTACGACCATGTGCTGGATACCAGCTTCATGCTGGGGAACATTCCGGCACGCGTTAGCGCACTGGCGGGTAGCGAGATCGACAACTATTTCCGCGTCGCCCGGGGGCGTTCGGCTGCGGACAGATCCGCGTGCAGTTGCGTGCATGCCGGTGAAATGACCAAGTGGTTCGATACCAACTATCATTACATCGTGCCGGAATTTGACGCAAACACACGTTTTTCATTGCATGCCAGCCGTTTGCTTGAACAGATCCGGCAAGCGCAGCAGATTCACCCGCGAGTCAAGCCCGTCATTTTGGGGCCGGTCACTTATTTGTGGCTGGGAAAATCGAAGGACGGCAGCGATAAACTGGATTTGCTCGACGATCTGCTGGCAGTTTACGCGCAATTGCTGAGCGCGCTCAAAAATGCCGGTGCCGAGTGGGTGCAAATCGACGAGCCGGTGCTGGTCATGGAGTTATCGCAACCGTGGCAGCATGCGTTGCGCACGGCGTATTATCAATTGCAAGCCGCGCCGGTTAAATTGCTGCTGGCGACCTATTTCGGCCAACTGCAAGACAATCTGCAATTGGCGTGCGAACTGCCGGTGGCCGGGCTGCATTTGGACGCCATAAGCGCGCCGGATGAAGTTGCCAAGGTGGCCGACTGGCTGCCGACGCATAAAATCCTCTCGCTCGGTGTCGTGAATGGCCGCAATATCTGGAAAACCGATTTGACTGCGGCGCTGGATTGGCTGGAACCGGTGCATGCACGCTTGCAAGACCGGTTGTGGCTGGCGCCGTCCTGCTCGTTGCTGCATGTGCCGGTCGATCTGGATAGCGAGCAAAAGCTCGATCCGGAGATCCGCTCATGGCTGGCGTTTGCAGTGCAGAAACTCGATGAAATCACCATCCTCGCGAAAGCCTTGAATCATGGCCGGGCCAGCGTTGCTGCATCGCTTCAGGAAAATCAGGCGGCGATTGCCAGCCGCAAACAATCGCAGCGTGTGCATCGGGCGGATATCAACGCGCGTGTGCTGGCAATCACCGATGCCATGGGTAATCGCCGTTCGCCTTATCATCAGCGCGCGATCGTGCAACGGGATCGATTCCGGCTGCCGCTGTTTCCGACCACGACGATCGGCTCGTTCCCGCAAACACAGCAGATCCGGCAAACGCGCCGCGATTTTCGTGCCGGGCGATTGTCCGAGGCCGATTACCGCCACGCGATGCAACAGGAAATCGAGCATTGCGTGCGCGAGCAGGAAGCTTTGGGACTGGATGTGCTGGTGCATGGTGAACCGGAGCGCAACGATATGGTGGAATATTTCGGCGAACATCTGGATGGCTTCGCGTTTACCGAATTTGGCTGGGTGCAGTCGTACGGTTCGCGTTGCGTCAAACCGCCGCTGATTTATGGCGATGTGGCGCATGCGCAGCCGATTACCACGGAGTGGATTCAATACGCGCAGTCATTGACCAGTAAACCGATGAAAGGCATGCTGACGGGGCCGGTGACGATGCTGAACTGGTCGTTTGTGCGCGACGACCAGCCGCGTGCGGAAACCTGCCTGCAACTGGCGCTGGCGATTCGCGATGAAGTGTTGGCGCTGGAGCAAGCAGGTATCCGCATGATTCAAATCGATGAAGCGGCGCTGCGCGAAGGGCTGCCGCTGAGAAAATCGCAGTGGCGGGGTTACCTGGACTGGGCTACCCGCGCCTTTCGCATCACTGCAAACGGCGTCAGAGACGAAACGCAAATTCATACGCATATGTGCTACTCGGAATTCAACGACATCATGGAAGCAATCGCGAGCATGGATGCCGACGTGATCACCATCGAAACATCGCGCTCGGATATGGAATTGCTCGACGCCTTCGATCAGTTTCAGTATCCGAATGAAATCGGGCCTGGTGTGTATGATATTCACTCGCCCAATATTCCGTCGGTCGATTCGATTATGCAGTTGATGAAAAAAGCCGCGCAGCGCATACCGCCCGAGCGGCTGTGGGTGAATCCGGATTGCGGACTGAAAACACGCAATTGGGACGAAGTCAAACCGGCGCTCAGCAACATGATCACCGCCAGCCGGCAGTTGGCCGACCGCTTGGATGCCGCGCGAGCCGGTTAAATTTGACTTGCCGGTGTTATTTAGCGATCATATGCAGCACTTTATTCATCACGGTTTAAAAGGAGTAATCATGACAACCAATACCCTGCTCAAACAAAAAATCAGCGCCATCATCAGCGAAAAACATTTGCTCAAACATCCGTTTTATATCGCTTGGACCGAAGGCAAATTGACCAAGGAACAACTGCGCCATTATGCCGAACAATATTTTTACAACGTGCTGGCGGAACCGACCTATTTAAGCGCGGTGCATTTCAACACCCCGCACATCCATTCCGAGAGCAACAGCGGCGACATCAGCGTGCGCCAGGAAGTACTGCGCAATCTGATCGATGAAGAACACGGCGAAAAAAACCATCCAGCGTTATGGAAAAACTTTGCCTTCGCATTGGGCGCGAACGATAAAATTCTGGCCAATACAGCGGCGTTGCCGACCACCGAGAATCTGGTCAACACCTTCCGCGATATTTGCTTGAACCGCCCATTCTATGCGGGATTGGCAGCGCTACACGCATTCGAGTCGCAAGTGCCCGACATCGCCGCGGTAAAAATCGATGGCCTGGCCAAATTCTATGGCATGAGCAATCCTGAAGATTACGAATTCTTCTCGGTTCACCAAAAAGCCGATATTTACCATTCACAGGCCGAATGGAGCATCATCGAACGCTTCGCCGATACCCCGGAAAAACAAGCCGAAGTGCTGGCTGCAACCAAGGAAGCGTGCGATGCGTTGTGGGGCTTCCTGGATGGTATCCATGAAACCTATTGCAGCAATCTGATTTGCGAAGAAAAACAAGCAGTGACGGTTCACTAAGTTTGTAATAACAAGCTTCCAGCTTACGATCAGCCCGGAATGGATCACAATACAAGTTGTGTCTGTTCCGGGCTTGTTAATGATGAATCCGGTTTTTTCGTGATCTTGCGTTATAAAACCCTCTTCGCTTCAAATCGCCTGAATCCATGCCTACACACGATCGATGCTGTTCGATAGCACCCTATTTCAAGATCACTGAGGGTCAAATCGACCGCTTCAAACAACTGTGCGAGCAATTTGTTACCAGATCCGGTGCTGAACCGAAATGCCTTTATTACGGCTTCAGCTTCAATGGCAGCGAAGCGTATTGCCGTGAAGGCTATGAAGATGCCGATGGACTGCTGGCGCATTTGGAAAATGTGAGCGATCTGCTGCAACAGGCGCTCGAGATCGCTGAAATCGTACGTTTGGAAATCCACGGACCGGAAGAAGAATTGCAAAAGCTGTATCAACCGTTGGCCCAATACAATCCACGCTATTTTGTGTTGTACTGTGGTTTCCGGCGCTAACTTTCTTTCCTTAATGGCCTGTCTCGAACACCGGATTCAATCGCATCCAGCATCATACCCGCGACGTTAAATCCTGTTTGTTGAGTGATTTCCTGCATGCCAGTCGGGCTGGTAACATTGATTTCCGTCAGATAATCGCCAATCACATCCAAACCCACTAGCATTAAACCGCGCTTGGCCAATTCGGGCCCGAGCGATTCTGCGATGGCTTGGTCGCGCGCTGATAGCGGTTGCGCTCTTCCGGTGCCACCGGCAGCCAGATTGCCGCGTGATTCTCCCGGTTTGGGAATCCGCGCCAGTGCATACGGTACGGGCTTGCCGCCGATGAGCAGAATGCGCTTGTCTCCTTGCGCGATCTCAGGGATAAACCGTTGCGCCATGATGGTGCGTGTGCCGTAATGGGTCAGCATTTCAAGAATCACGCTGATATTGTGATCGGCGCTGTGCACGCGGAACACGCTGGCGCCGCCCATGCCGTCGAGCGGTTTCAGGATGATATCCTGATGGTGCGCGAGAAATTCGCGGATCAAATGCGCTTGACTGGTTACCAGCGTGGGGGCGATCCACTGCGGGAATTGCGCAATCGCGAGCTTTTCGTTGTGATCGCGGATGGCGCGCGGGCTATTGATGACGAACGCACCTTGTGCTTGCGCCAATTCCAGCAGATACGTGCTGTAAACATATTCCAGATCGAAAGGCGGATCCTTGCGCATCAGCACGGCGTCAAATTGATTGAGCGGCACAGGCGAGCTGTCGCCGGTGCGGTACCAATGACCGGCTTGATCGGGGGTGTCGGTTAAGGTTAGGGCGCGGCAAGAACCTATGACAGTGTTATCGATCAACGCGATGTCGTGCTGGTAGAGCACGTAAATCTGATGATTCCGGGTGATTGCTTCGCGCATCATCGCAAAACTGGAATCTTTAGTGGTTTTGATCGAATCCAGCTGATCGATGATAAAGGCGAGTTTCATGACGGCATTCAGGCAGGGAGCGGCGCTTGCGCCTGCGGATCGGTTTGCTCCAATTCCAGCGCGGCGGCTAACAGCGCCAGCCGTGCCACGACGCCATAAGCATAAAAGCGGTTCGGGATGATATTCGGTTGCTTGGCGTTGGCTTCCAGACAGGTGGATTCGAATGCCAGCGGTACGAAATGCATGCCTGGTGCGTTCAGGTTTTCGTCGATGCCGCGTCCGGTGTGCACGCGGTAAAAACCACCGACGACGTAACGGTCGATCATGTACACCACCGGTTCGGCTACTGCTTGATTGATCGTCTCAAAAGTGTAGACGCCTTCCTGCACCAGCACGTTCGATACTTGCAGTCCTTCTTTCACCACCGCCATTTTGTTGCGCTGTTTGCGGTTGAGATTATAGATATCCTCGCCGCTCTTGACCGTCATGATGCCCATGCCGTAGGTGCCGGAATCGGCCTTGACGATGACAAAAGGATCTTCTTTCACTTCGTACTGTTGATATTTTTTCTTGATCACCGAGAGAATCCGGTCGATCGCTGCTGCAACACATTCCACACCCTGTTTTTCCAGGAAATTGATTTCTCCGCACGAAGTAAAACGCGGATTGATCAACCACGAATCGATGCCGATCAAATCGGCGAATTCCTGCGCTACGCGATCGTACGCGGCAAAGTGTTCCGATTTGCGCCGTGTTGCCCAGCCGGCATGTAAGGGCGGAATAACCGTTTGCTGCAGGCCCTGTAAAATCTCCGGTGCGCCGTTCGATAAATCATTGTTCAGCAGCACCGCACAGGGATCGAAGCCGCTAACGCCGAGTTTGTTGTTTTTGCGAATGATGGGTTCGAGCGTGATGGATTGCCCGTCCGGCAGATCAATCCGGGCGGCTTCGGTCACTTCGGGCAGCAGCGTGCCAAGGCGCACATTCAATCCGGCGCGCTGGATGATGTTTTGCAATGTTGCGATATTCTGCAAGTAGAAGGTATTGCGCGTGTGGTTTTCCGGGATCAACAAGATGCTGTGCGTATCCGGGCAAATTTTTTCAATCGCGCTCATCATCGCTTGCACGCACAGCGGAATGAATTCCGGATTGAGGTTATTAAAACCACCGGGAAACAAATTGGTGTCCACGGGTGCTAATTTGAAGCCGCTGTTGCGCAGGTCGACCGAGCAATAAAAAGGAACGGCATGCTCGCGCCATTTGTTTCTCAACCAATGCTCAATAGTGGGCATGGCGTTGATGATACGGCTTTCAAGATCGAGGATGGGGCCGCGCAGGGCGGTTGAGAGATGAGGTACTGGCATTTCCGTATGAAGTGTTAAATCGCCGCGATTATAGCATTATGTCTTGCGCGGATTGTGAAGCGCACTATCCTGAAGTATCTTATCGCTTTTTGTCTAAAACAATTTTTCGCCGCTATGTTTAATCCATTGCAGCCTGTACTCATTGTGTTAGCCGTTTCGGTATTGGCTGTGGTTGTATTCCGCTCATTGCGCCTGCCGCCGATGCTGGGTTATTTGCTGGCGGGGGTGTGTATCGGACCTCATGCATTGGGCTGGATTGCGGATTCCGATGAGACACGTCATTTGGCCGAGTTCGGCGTGGTATTTTTGATGTTCAGCGTTGGGCTGGAATTCAGTTTGGCGAAGCTGATCACGATGAAACGCATTGTGTTCGGTTTTGGCACGGCGCAGGTGGTGGTCAGTATCGCCGTGGTGATGGCGATTGCCTGGATATTGGCGCTGGATTGGCACGCCGGATTGGTGCTGGGCGGCGCTCTGGCCATGTCCTCGACGGCGATTGTGAGCAAAATTCTGACGGAGCGAGCGGAACTGAATTCCACGCATGGCCGGCAAGTGATCGGGGTATTGCTTTTCCAGGATTTGGCGGTGATTCCGCTATTGATCATCATGCCGGCTTTGGCGATCGAACTTGATAGCGATACCAGCGATTTCAGCTGGATGCTTTCGATTGCCTTGCTGAAGGTGATGGCGGTGCTGACTTTTTTGCTGTTTTTCGGGCAGAAATTGATGCGACCTTGGTTTCATTTGGTGGCGCGGCAGAAATCCTCGGAATTGTTCGTGCTCAATGTGCTACTGGTTACACTCGGAATTGCGTGGCTGACCGAATTGGCCGGTTTGTCGCTGGCATTGGGGGCGTTTCTGGCCGGAATGCTGATTTCCGAGACGGAGTACCGCTACCAGGTGGAAGACGATATCAAACCTTTCCGCGATATTTTGCTTGGGCTGTTTTTTGTCACGATCGGTATGTTGCTGGATATGCAGGTCGTCATTGAAAGCTTTGTCTGGGTATTTGTGATCCTGGCGGTGCTCATGGTATTGAAAATAGTGGTCGTGGCCGGACTGTCGCGCTTGTTTGGCGCGGATGCCAATGTCGCGGTCAGGACAGGACTGAGTCTGGCGCAGGCGGGGGAATTCGGCTTCGTGTTGCTGGCGCAAGCCGGTGAGTTCCGCTTGATCGAAAATTCGATTCTTCAACCGGTGCTTGCGGCGATGGTGTTGTCGATGTTCATCGCTCCGTTTCTGATTGAATACAGCGAATCGGTGATTCACCGTTTTTACGGTTCGGACTGGATGTACCGTGCCATGCAGATCACATCCATTGCTGCGCAGACTATGGTGGCGCAAAGCCATGTGATCATCTGCGGTTACGGACGCAGCGGTCAGAGCATTGCGCGCATTTTCGAGCAGGAGTCGATACCGTTCATAGCGTTGGACCTCGATCCGCAACGTATCCGCGAAGCGACCAACGCGGGGGAGGCGGTGGTGTACGGCGATGCGGCCCGGCGCGAAGTATTGATTGCTGCCGGTTTGATGCGTGCCAAAGTTTTGGTGGTCAGTTATGCCGATACCGTTTCTACACTAAAAATTCTCAAACATGTTCAGGAGCTACACCCCGAATTGTCGGTTGTCGTCCGTACACGTGATGATTCCGACATCGATTTATTGAAAGAAGCCGGTGCAACCGAAGTGGTTGCGGAAATCATGGAGGGCAGCTTGATGCTGGCGTCGCACGCCATGATGTTTGTCGATATATCGACCGGGCGGATTTTGCGTCGCATCCGGCAAATCCGTGAGCGGCGCTACAGCTTGTTGCGCGGTTTTTATCACGGTGTTACGGATGAAGCGGAGGACGGCAGCGAAAAATTGCTGCCGCGTTTGCTGACGATTACCATCATCGAAGGCGCGGTTGCGATCAATAAAACGCTGGGTGAGCTTGATTTGGCCGGCCTTGATGTCGAAGTCACCGCAGTGAGGCGGCGCAATATCCGCGGATTGTTACCGACGGCAGAAACACGCTTGGAACTGGGCGATGTGATGGTTCTGCGCGGCACACAAGAAAATCTCGCAGCGGCTGAAATTAAGCTGATACAAGGCTGAAAATTCAAATGGATAAGAAAATAAGTATCAAATATCGCTGCCGCTGAGTCGCAATTCCATTCATTCAGTAAGGCTTTAATCGCTACAAGCCACTAAGAATAGACAGTTTTCTACAGAAAGTGTATATTCTCCGTTCCGTCTTTTTTGCTCTAATTGATAGTAAAAGACAGATGTCGGTAATCATGCTGATTACATGACAAGTAGTAATTAGAATGGCGCATAAAGAAGCGTAAAATTCATCATTTATGGAGGGAGATATGATTAAAGCTGTTCAAGCAATTGTGGGTTTGGGATTGCTCTGTTTAGGCGCAACACAAGCGGTTGTTGCTGCTGCACCAGACATTTCTAAACTGCCACGTGTAAAACAAACATTGGTGGCTCCACCAAATGTACCTGCACATGAGCAAACTTCAAAAGGACCAAAAGTCGTTGAAATTACCATGGAAACCGTGGAAAAATTGGTCGAGGTTGCTCCAGGTGCAAAAGTTTGGGCGTTGACTTTCAATGGCAGCGTTCCTGGTCCGCTCATCGTCGTACATGAAGGCGATTACGTTGAATTGACATTAAAAAATCCAAAAACAAGCACATTGGCGCATAACGTAGACTTCCATGCAGCAACCGGTGCATTGGGTGGTGCAGGTTTGACATTGGTCCAACCGGGTGAAGAAGTTGTACTGCGCTGGAAAGCCATTAAAGCAGGTGTATTCGTTTATCACTGCGCACCAGGCGGAACCATGATTCCGTTCCACGTTATTTCCGGTATGAGCGGTGCCCTCATGGTATTGCCTAAAGATGGCCTGAAAGACAACAAAGGCAAACCATACAAGTATGACCGCGCTTACTACATCGGCGAACAAGATTTCTATCTGCCAAAAGACAGCAGCGGCAAATTTAAAGAATATGGCTCACCAGCTGAAGGCATGGCTGATATGCTGGAAGTTGCCAAAGGACTCATCCCAACACACGTAGTATTCAATGGCGCAGTTGGTGCACTGACCGGCGACAACGCACTGAAAGCTAAAGTGGGTGAGAAAGTTCTGTTTATTCATTCGCAAGCCAACCGTCCTTCCTATCCGCACTTGATCGGTGGACACGGTGATTTGTATTGGGTAGGCGGTTCATTTGGTGATGCACCTCTGACCAATCAAGAAACCTGGTTCGTTCCAGCAGGCGCCGCAGTTGCTGCAGCGTATGAATTCCATCAACCTGGCTTGCACGTATACCTCAGTCATAACCTGATTGAAGCGGTATTATTGGGTGCTGCTGCTCACATGAATGTTGAAGGTGCCTGGAACGATGACATCATGACCCAACTGAAAAAACCAGCCAGCTTTGATGCAAAAGCTGGAATGGATCACTAAGCATAGATTTAGTGTAACTTGAGGTAATGATAAAAAGGCCCCAACCTGTTGTAGGTTGGGGCCTTTGTCGTTTCCGATAATCGCTAGGCTCGAACTTTATTCACTGTTTTTGGTTATCGTTGTGCTATGTCAATTAAATCTCACATTCGGACCGTTCCGCACTATCCGCATCACGGCATTATGTTTCGTGATATTACAACGTTGTTAAAAGACCCCGTCGGATTGCGGACCACCATTCAGGAAATTTCAAGCCGCTACAGCAGCGTCAAAATTGATAAAGTGGCCGGAATCGAGTCGCGCGGTTTTATTATCGGTGCTCCGGTGGCCTATCAACTGGGTAAAGGGTTCGTGCCGATTCGCAAGCAAAATAAATTACCGGCCGAAACGATCGGAAGAGACTATCAATTGGAATATGGCAGCGACCGGATTGAAATTCATGTGGATGCGATTCAGCCTGGGGAACGGGTGCTTCTGATCGATGATTTGATTGCAACCGGCGGGACTGCGGAAGCGGCTGTTGGTCTGATCCGGGATATGGGCGGTGAAGTGGTGGAATGCTGTTTCGTTATTGATTTGCCGGATGTGGGCGGCAAGGTGCGGCTGGAAAATCTGGGCTGTAAGGTATTTGCCTTGTGTGAATTTGAAGGTGGTTAAATGTGCCGGCTATAAAAATCCCCTGCATAGAATAACCTCAGGTAACTATTTCTTCAGGGCCGATAAAATTTTTTCATGAATACCGCCGAATCCGCCATTGCTCATGATCAGGATATGATCACCGGGTCTGGCGATAGCGCAGATAGCCTGCACCAGTTGGTTCATATCGTCGAAACAATCTGCTTTCTCGGCTAATGGCATCAGCGCGGCTTTGGCCCATTGCGCATCGCGCGTGAAGCAGAAAACGTGATCGGCTTCTCGCAGACTGTCTGCCAGAAAATCTTTCCATACTCCCATTTTCATCGTGTTTGAACGAGGTTCCAGAACCGCAATGATCCTTTCTTTACCGGCATGTGCGCGCAGACCGTTGATGGTCGTTTGAATGGCGGTCGGGTGATGAGCGAAGTCGTCATAGATGGTGACGTCGTTGATCGCACCGCGTTTTTCCATGCGCCGTTTGACATTCTTGAATTGCGCTAAGGCTTCGATTGCTACCATGACCGGTACTCCGGCATGCCGCGCCGCGATGAGCGCCGCCAGCGCGTTCATGCGGTTATGCTCGCCCAATAAATCCCATTGTAATTGTCCTTGAAGCGCATCGTGACAATAAATATCAATCGCGTGATTATCCTGCAACTTCGCATGCCAGCTATTTTCCGTGCCGAATGTTTCGACAGGCGTCCAGCAGCCTTGCTGCAGAACCCGTTTTAAATTTTGATCGGTGCCGTTTGCCACGATCAGGCCATTGTTGGGAACAATCCGCACGAAATGATGAAATTGTCGCTCGATAGCGGAAAGATCGGTGAAGATGTCGGCGTGGTCGAATTCGAGATTGTTCAGGATGGCCGTTCTGGGATGGTAATGAACGAATTTGGAGCGTTTATCGAAAAAAGCCGTGTCGTATTCATCCGCCTCGATGACAAAGAAAGGCGAAGAATCTCCAATCCTTGCTGAAATACCGAAATTCTCGGGGATTCCGCCGATCAGAAACCCTGGATTCAATCCGGCATATTCCAGTATCCAAGCCAGCATCGAGCTGGTTGTCGTTTTGCCGTGTGTGCCGGCGACGGCAAGCACCCAGCGGTTTCGCAGAATGTTTTCCGATAACCACTGCGGCCCGGAAATATAAGGTAAATTACGGTTGAGAATTTCCTCCATCAGCGGATTGCCGCGTGTTACGACATTGCCGATGACGAATATATCCGGCTGCAACTGGATCTGTTCCGGTGAATAACCCGGTATCAGCTGAATACCTTGCGATTCAAGCTGTGTGCTCATGGGTGGATAGACATCCTGATCACAACCGGTCACCGTATGTCCGGATTTGCGTGCAATCGCGGCAATTCCCCCCATGAAGGTGCCGCAAATTCCCAGTATATGAATATGCATGTTTGCCCTAAAATTCGTCATTCAATGCCGCAGGAAAACGATTATGATTGAAGGATGGCGGGCATTATAAAGGATAAGGCCGACCCATACCGGTGCTTGTTTGTAGTTTGCCCGCTATTAATACTCGATCAATTGGCTAATTTTGTAGTGGAAAACGATTCATTCGCTGTTTTAAATTATCGCGGACGGTTTGCGCCGTCTCCCACCGGCCCTTTACATTCCGGTTCGCTGGTTGCGGCGGTAGGCAGCTATATCGATGCGAAATTTCATCATGGCAAGTGGCTGGTCAGAATTGAGGATGTTGATCTGCCACGCACCGTACCGGGTGCGGCGCGACATATTCTCGCTACGCTCGAGAAACTGGGGATGGAATGGGATGGAGAAGTCATTTACCAGAATCAGCGTTCTAAAGTTTATCAAGAAGCATTGGAGTTTTTGAATCAACAAGGCTTGCTTTATCCCTGCACCTGTTCGCGAAAGGAAATTTCGGATTCCAGCATAACCGGTTTGTATGGTTTTATTTATCCGGGAACCTGTCTGAACAAACCCGCTTCGACCAAGAATGCGCATGCGCTTCGCATTCAAACTCCTGATGAGTTGATCCAGTTCCAGGATATTCTGAAAGGATCTTATGCGCAAAGACTACGCCAAGACGTCGGCGATTTTGTATTACGCCGCGCCGACGGAATTTATGCGTATCAATTAGCGGTCGTGGTGGACGATGCCGCGCAAGGAATCACGCATGTCGTGCGCGGCGCCGATCTGCTCGATTCCACACCGCGGCAAGTATATCTGCAGCGGTTGCTGGGGTATGCAACGCCGCATTATATGCACTTGCCCGTGGTAACCAATGTAGCCGGTGAAAAACTCAGCAAGCAAACCCATGCCGTTCCGATCGATACGGTCAATGCCTTGCGTGAATTGGTTGCGGCATTGCATTTTCTTGGCCAGGAACCGCCCGAAGAGATTCTGGATGGCGATATTTCGTCATTCTGGCGCTGGGCAATACCCAATTGGCGCGTGAACCGAATCCCCGATGGGTGTGATAAAAAACCAAAAAAGCGGTAATTATGCTAGGCTGTAATCCAGATGAACGGCGGGCGGGGTACTGTCGTGAATTTGCCAATGTGGATAATTTAAGTTGCTCATAGATATCAGGTAAGGGGTTAGCGTGGCTTTTTTGCCGTTTAATATTACAAGACAAAAAAGATTGAAAGTGGTCATCGCCGGCGGCGGATACGCCGGCCTTGCCGCGTTGACCAATCTGCTGCAATTTGCTCCGGATACGGAAATCACACTGCTTGATCCCAAAACGCAGCATTTGAAAATCACACATTTGCACGAAACATTCCGTTATCCCTTAACCGATTTGCTGATTCCTTTTGCCGATATCGAGAGCCGTTACGGGTGCCGCCACATTGCGGCATCGCTATGCTTCGACGCCGATGCGTTGCAAGATTATCAGGCCAAACGGCAATTGGTTGTAAACGGTGAAGCTGTCGATTTTGATTATCTGATTATCGCAACCGGTTGCCAGAGCCGGGAGAATGATCATAGCAATACCGGCAATGTGTTTCATCTGCATGATTTTACGGTGACCGGCGGTGCGGAGCTGTTAACCGCATTTCTTAATCGATGTGATTCGCCGCAACCGGTGATTTCTGTCGTTGGCGGAGGTGCCACGGGTATCCAGTTTTTATTCGAGATTAAGCAATTTCTGGATCGGATTAGAAGTAAAGCTGATTTGCGTTTGATTCATTCGGGTGAGCATGTGCTCGAGCAATTTCCTGACGGTTTCGCGAACTACGTGGAATCACGCATGCGCGATCTGAATATTGCGTTTTACCCGGAAACTTATTACTGTGAGCAGCAGCTTGGTAACATCGTGCTGGCTGAGAAAGTTACCGGGCAGCGGTTCGAATTGCCTTCGGATTTGTCGCTGTTGTTTTTAGGCAAAAAACAGCAGAATATGTTGACCGCGAATGCGTTCGGGCAAGTGCTGACCGATCAAAAACCATTGCCCAATATTTTTGTAGCTGGCGATTGTTCTTATTATCAGTCGTTGGGGTCCAATACATTGACTGCGCAATCGGCTGTACGGAAAGGTAAATTGGTGGCGCGCAACGTATTGCGGCACGCGGGATTTCCCGGACTGCTCGAACCTTATCTGCATCACGAGTTAGGCTATGTGGTCAGTCTCGGTGCGTCGGATGCCGTGGGCTGGTTGATGGCGGAGGGCAATTTGATCACCGGCATGCCGGCTTTGACAATTAAAGAAATCGTTGAAGCGCAATATGACTTATTATTGGCAGGTATCGATACTTATTTGGTTTAGCAAACATTGTGCAGGAGGCATTAAATGCTTGGTTTGTTCAAAGATAGCCCGGTAGTCGGCAAGGCCAGCGCAATCATTCAAAGCCCCAGTGACAAGATTTTTGATTTTATCGGTCACGATCTGCTGATCAACTACCCGCGCTGGTCGCCTGAAGTCAAAGAACTGGAAAAAATCACCGATGGTCCGGTAAAACTCGGAACGGTATGCCGTCAGGTCCGTATCGATCAGGGAAACCGTTCGGAATCGACGTTCAAAGTAAAAATTTTTGAGGAAGGTTCGCGCATTTGCTTTGAAGGTGTTTCCAATCCATACCGCTGTGATTATGTGATTGAAGCGATCAATGTGGCGGATAGCCGGGTGACGTTTGTTTTTGAGCTGTTGAGCCTGGATTTGCATGTGCGGCCGTTCGAGAAGCTCGTACGCATCGCGGTGCAAGACGGTACTGAAAGAACGGTGAGAAATATCAAGAAACTGATTGAAGCGGATCGGACCTGATTCCCATAACTGACCATTTTAAGTATTAACCAATCGTTGATTAACCTGGAGAGAAGATCATGGATTTCGTCGTTGAAAAAGACCCCGGATTAATTCCACAAGTATTGTCCAAGATTCTTGATTCATGTGTAAACGGCGTAACACTGGCGGATCCCGATCAAGAGGATATGCCCTTGGTTTATGTCAATAAGGCATTTGAGGAAATAACCGGGTATACCTTGGCGGAAACGGTGGGCAGAAATTGCCGTTTTTTACAAGGAAATGAGCATGATCAAGCCGGTGTCAAGCAATTACAAGATGCGATCAAGAACAAGAAACCGGTTGAAGTGGTTTTGAGGAACTTTCGTAAAAACGGTGAGTTGTTTTATAACCACTTGCTCGTTTCGCCGCTCTTCGATACGCATGGCAATGTGCTGTATTTCCTGGGTGTGCAATTTGATATCACACCGCAAATCCGGGCGGAAGAGGAAATTAAATCGCTGAAAGAGCAACTGGCTGCACTTAAAAAATGAGGAATTTTGTCGGATATGCCACTGACCGCAAGCCGATGTGATCAAATCGGACTGGTTTGACAGCTGTTTCAATAACACGACCGGAAAGGAGTAAACATGTCTTCGCTCGTCACTCATCTAGCGCCCGATTTTACGAAGCCTGCTGTGTTGCCGAGTGGCGCTTTTGATGAAAATTTCAATTTTCATACCCATATTCGCAACAAATACGCAGTTTTGTTTTTTTATCCTTTGGACTTCACTTTCGTTTGTCCACCGGAAATCATTGCACATTCCCATCGAGCGAAAGATTTTCAGCGGCGGAATGTGGAGGTGATCGGCGTCTCGGTGGATTCCCATTTCACGCATTATGCCTGGCGCAACACACCGATAACCCAAGGCGGGATCGGTGCGATTGAGATTACGCTGGTATCTGATTTGGGCGGCGAGGTGATGAATGCTTACGGAGTCAGTCATCCGAATCATGTGGCGCTGAGCGGCTCATTCTTGATCGACAGAAAAGGAATCGTACGCCATCAGGTAGTTAACGACTTGCCGCTCGGCCGGGATGTTGACGAGATGTTGCGCATGGTCGATGCGCTGCAATTTTTTGAGGAACGTGGAGAGCTCTGCCCGGCAGGTTGGAAAAATGGAGAGCCTGGTATGAAAGCAAGCCCTGAAGGGGTGGCGGAATATCTCAGCCATCACGCGGAAAAGTTATAGGATCAGCTCGCTAACTGTTATCCGCGGGTATTGCTAAAAAGAGTGATGTATTTTTTATCAATGAAAAGCGAGGTTCGATATCATGAGAAATATACCGTCCATTTTGATTGCTGCCATGCTGGCGCTTTTTCTGATCGGCGAGATCAGTGCATCAGGTTATTCAGGAAATACGGAATCGGAAAAGGCGACTGCCTTCATGATGAAAGCAATAAAACATGCGGAAATGGCCAGAACCCATAAAGCACACGCAGAGCATATTCACAAGCATGCGGAAGCAAGTTTGGAGTATGTCAAAAAAGCAGAGGCGGAAGCGATTGACAATGAAAACACCGGGGAAAGGAGACACATAACGGAATCAATCCGGCACTTAGTGCAAGCCATTACTCACGCTAAAGCGGGACATGCCGATATTGCGAGCGAGCACGTCACCGATGCATTGGAAGAAATGCGTCAATTTATAACCCAATAGATTTAATTCCTCAGGTGACTAAACGCCTTTCCAAAGCTTCCCCGGGGTTGGCCGCTGCGGTGCGGCCAGTTTTCCCATCATATGAGCACCGGCAGTCGCCGGTAATAATCTCCCGTCGACGAAACTAAGCTTCTGTAACGGCTGCGAATACCTCGGTACGAATTTGCGCTTGCATGACGTGACTCCCCGGCGGGACACTGTGCGTCAGCCAGACATTACCGCCGATCGTGGAACCGCGGCCGATGGTGATACGCCCGAGGATCGTGGCGCCGGCGTAGATCACCACGTCATCTTCAACGATGGGATGGCGCAGATTACCTTTCACCAGAATGCCATTTTCATCGACGGGAAATCGTTTGGCGCCCAGGGTGACGGCTTGATACAGCCGTACATTGCGGCCGATGATCGTCGTTTCGCCGATCACCACGCCGGTACCGTGATCGATGAAGAAACTGTCACCAATCTGCGCGCCCGGATGGATTTCTATGCCGGTGAGCGAATGCGCGATTTCCGATATCATGCGCGCGATCAGTGGCACACCCAATTGATTCAATTCATGCGCAATGCGGTGATGAATAATCGCAATAACGCCCGGGTAGCATACCAACACGTCGTCGACGCTGTGCGCCGCCGGATCACCTTCGTAGGCGGCGCGGATGTCGTTTTCCAATAAGCTGCGGATTTTTGGCAGTTGCTTGGCGAATGTGTTGGCAATGGCAGCAGCTTGCTCACGAAGCGGTGGAGCGGCAATTTCCTGGCCCGAGACAAAAAACAATTCGTGCTGAATCTGATCGAGCAAATCGCGCAAGGTAATATCCAAGGTATGTCCGACGTAGTAATCGATGCCTTCATCGGAAACGCCCGGTGCACCCAGACGATTCGGAAACAACGCCGCGCTCAAACGCTCGATGATGGTTGCCAGAGTTTTCCGCGATGGCAGTTTGGGCGGCTTGTTCAACCGTTGCCGGTGTTCCAGCGATGTCACGCGCAACGTGCGCAATTGGGAGACGATATGATCGATTTCCAGGCGATTGATTTCTGATTCTGCTGTACCATGCGATTTCAGTTCGGTTGTCATGTCTTTAATCTCTAAATTCCGCTCAATGTGCATTGGAAATTACACCTCAATGTTTCAAATGGCTGGGCGGGTAGCTGGGGAACAAGTCGAGCCGTTTCGGCTTGATAAAGACTTTGTCACCCTTGGCGAGCTGCAATTCGCGAAAACGCTCCTTGCTGATTTCGGCGTGCACCGGATTTCTTTCCTGATCGTTTTCGCGCACCAGCTCCAGCCTGACAATCGGGCCGACGGACAGCACATGGACGATTTGCGCCGCCAGTGCCGCTTCACCATTGCGGGTGCGCTCAACCTCGATTTCATGCGGGCGCACATACGCAATCGCCGCCATTTCCTCCGCTTCTGCGTGTTCCGGCGCGTCCACTTCAAGATCGCCGATCCAGGCGCGTCCGCGGTGCAATCGGCCGTGGAATAGGTTCACGTTGCCAAGAAATTCGTACACAAACGGACTAGCCGGTTGTTCGTACACTTCATCCGGTGTGCCGATTTGTTCAATCCGGCCTTCGTTCATCACCACCACGCGATCGGAGACTTCGAGCGCTTCCTCCTGGTCGTGCGTGACGAATACGCTGGTGATATGCATGTCATCGTGCAGCCGCCGGAGCCAAGAACGCAGTTCCTTGCGCACCTTGGCGTCCAATGCGCCAAAGGGTTCATCCAGCAGCAACACTTTCGGTTCTACCGCCAATGCCCGCGCCAAGGCAATGCGCTGGCGCTGGCCACCGGAAAGCTGGTGTGGATAGCGATCCGCTAGCCAATCCAGCTGCACCAGATGCAGCAACTCCATGACCCGTTCGCGAATCTCGGTTTTGGACGGACGGAATTCTTTCGGGCGAACGCGCAAACCAAATGCCACATTCTCGAAAATCGTCATGTTGCGGAACAAGGCGTAATGCTGAAAAACAAATCCCACTTGGCGCTCGCGCACATGCTGGTTGGTGGCGTCTTTGCCGTGAAACAGCACTTGCCCGCTATCGGCGGATTCCAGTCCTGCGATCACGCGTAGCAGCGTCGTTTTACCGGAACCCGACGGGCCCAGTAAAGCCAGCAGTTCACCGGATTGCACTTGCAGGTTGACATCGCGCAGCGCGGTGAAGGTGCCGAATTGTTTGGAAAGACTCAAAACCTCAATACTCATTCCTCACCTCTTTGTTTTTGGGTTTGTTTGTTGCGAAATTCGATCAGCGTTTTCAGCGCGAGCGTCACCAGCGCCAGCAAGGCGAGCAGCGAAGCCACGGCAAACGCGGCGGCGAAGTTGTATTCGTTGTAGAGAATTTCGACGTGCAACGGCAATGTATTGGTGTTGCCGCGAATATGGCCGGATACCACCGATACCGCGCCAAATTCTCCCATGGCGCGCGCGTTGCACAGAATGGCGCCGTACAGCAGACCCCATTTGATGTTCGGCAACGTGATCTGATAGAAGGTTTGCCAGCCGCTGGCGCCGAGCACGACCGCAGCTTCCTCTTCCTCGGTGCCTTGCGCCTGCATCAAAGGAATCAATTCGCGTGCGATGAATGGTACGGTGACAAAAACGGTTGCCAGCACGATGCCGGGAACGGCGAAAATAATTTTAATATCGTGCTCCGCCAGCCACGGTCCGAGCCAGCCTTGCAGGCCGAATACGAGCACGTAAATCAAGCCGGAAACCACTGGTGAAACGGAGAAAGGCAAGTCGATCAGGGTGATCAGCAGATTTTTGCCGCGAAACTCGAATTTGGCGATGGCCCAGGCCGCGGCGATACCGAATACCAGATTGAGCGGTACCGCAATCGCCGCCACCGTGAGTGTCAGCTTAATCGCGGAAACCGCATCGGAATCGGTGATCGCGGCAAAATAAACCTCTGCGCCTTTTTTGAAAGCTTCGTAGAAAACCGAAATCAGCGGAACAAATAAAAATAACGTCAGAAATACCAGCGCCAGCCCGATCAAGGAGCGGCGCACCCAGGCGGGTTCTTGCGTGGCGCGCTGGCGGAAAGTCGTGCCGGATACGGGAAATGTCATCGTAGTCATGGCGATCCTAAAGAGTCACTGCTGCGGCGCCGGCTCCACCATTGCAGCAGGTTGATAATCAGCAACAGAATGAACGAAATGACCAGCATCACCACCGACAATGCGGTAGCACCGGCGTAGTCATATTGTTCCAGCTTGGTGATGATCAGCAGCGGGGTGATTTCGGAAATCATCGGCATATTGCCGGCGATAAAAATGACCGAACCATACTCGCCGACAGCGCGCGCGAATGCCAGCGCAAAACCGGTGATCAAGGCCGGGAAAAGCACCGGGAAAATGACGCGCGTGAAGGTTTGCCAGCGGTTGGCTCCGAGTGTGGCGGCCGCTTCCTCCAGTTCGGCTTCGATATCCTCGAGCACCGGCTGCACCGTGCGCACCACAAACGGCAATCCGATAAAAGTCAGCGCCACAAAAATCCCCAGCGGTGTGAAAGCCACTTTGATGCCCAGGGGTTCAAGAAACTGTCCGATCCAGCCATTCCCGGCGTACAGCGCGGTGAGCGAAATACCGGCTACGGCGGTCGGCAGGGCGAACGGCAGATCGACCAAAGCATCGACAATCTTTTTGCCGGGAAAATCGTAGCGTACCAGCACCCAGGCCACCAGCAGACCGAATGCCGCGTTCACTAATGCAGCTGCAAACGATGCGCCGAAAGTCAGCCGGTATGAGGCCAGAACGCGCGGCGTGGTGATGATCGTCCAAAATTCCGGCCAGGTTAATTCGGCGGTGCGGATGAACGCCGCTGACAGCGGAATCAGGACGATCAAACTGAGATAAAGCAACGTGAATCCCAGCGCCAGATTGAAGCCGGGCAAGATGCTGTATTGCTTGAATGTGCTCAATTGAAAATTCCTTGTGGTGGTTGGAATCCATTCATGATCAGAAACTCGTCCGCCCGCTTTGGATGCGGTGCAGCGCGGCGATGAGAAAATCGATATCCGCGCAAGTGTTGTAGAATGCCAGCGATGGCCGTACCGTGGTTTCCAGGCCGAAGCGGCGCAAGATAGGCTGCGCGCAATGATGACCAGCGCGCACCGCGATGCCTTCGCGGTTGAGCGCCGTGCCGACTTCTTCGGAGCTGAAACCCGCTAACACGAAAGACAGCACACCGGCTTTTTCCGCCGCGGTGCCGATCAAACGCAAACCCGGAATCGAACTCAGGCCGCGCGTGGCATAAACCAGCAGTTGATGTTCGTAGCGGCTAATGTTGTCGATGCCGATGCGTTGCACGTAATCGATCGCCGCACCCAATCCAACCGCATCGGCGATATTGCCGGTGCCCGCTTCAAAGCGGGCCGGTGCCGCATGGTACGTGGTTTTCTCGAAAGTGACGTCCTGAATCATGTTGCCGCCCCCTTGCCAAGGCTGCATCGAATTCAGCAGCTCGGCTTTGCCGAACAACGCACCGATGCCGGTCGGCGCAAACACCTTATGGCCGGAAAAAACAAACCAGTCGCAATCCAGCTGTTGCACATCGACGCGCATATGCGACACGGATTGCGCGCCGTCGACCAATACGCGTGCACCAACGCGATGCGCCATCGCGATCATTTCCTGCGCCGGTGTGATGGTGCCGAGCGCATTCGATACCTGCGAAAATGCTACCAATTTGGTGCGCGAATTGAGCAGTTTTTGATACTCTTCCAACAAGATTTGGCCTTGATCGTCGACCGGAGCGACACGCAGTATGGCGCCTTTCTCGTTGCACAATTGCTGCCACGGCACGATATTGGCGTGATGTTCCAGCCAAGTAATGACGATTTCATCGCCTTCACCGATATGCTGCCGCCCCCAGCTTTGCGCCACGAGATTGATGGCCTCGGTCGTGCCGCGCACAAAAACGATTTCGTCCGCTGACGATGCGTTGAGGAAGCGGCTAACTTTCTGGCGCGCTTCTTCGTAAGCATCGGTCGCGCGCGCCGCCAATTCATGCGCGGCGCGGTGGATGTTGGAGTTTTCGTGTTGATAGAAATAGCTGAGCCGATCGATGACTGATTGCGGTTTTTGCGTGGTCGCGGCGTTGTCCAGCCAAATCAGCGGGCGTCCGTTGACCAATTCTTTCAGGATCGGAAAGTCGCGCCGGATAGCATTGACGTCAAAAGGCGGGTGCGCGGATGCGAATTGCGCAACCGTATCATCCGGAACGGATGATGGCATGCCGTCGAGAAAATAAAATGCCGTTGCCGGGTTTTGCGCAATGGGAGCGCTTGCAGAGTGATGCGAAGCGGCTTGCACCGGCGGAAGCAGTGCGCGCAACTCGTCTTCGAACGGCAACGGAACGGTGGATGGATAAGCAAGAACTCCCGCAGTTGAAGGGAAGGGGGCCAATGCGGGAGCTTGCTGCAACGCTGCAAACGTTGCTGACGTGGAGGAAGTGCTCGCCGTGTGTGTTATGCCGGATAAAGACGGGGGAATATCTTTACCCGGCGCAAACAGCGTATTTAATTCGCTTTCAAACGGTAACGGAATGTCCGGTTGCACTGCGAAATTTCCCACATGCGGATGATCCGCGGGAAACGCGGGAATTTCCAGAGCTTGTGCCGATACTGGCGCAGCCGCCGCTGGCGGCGCGCTTGAGTTAGGTAAAGCGGAAAAGAATTCATTGGCCAGGCGTGTCAGCAACTCGACATCCGGCAAGTGACCGGACGCCGCATGCAAGCTTTCTCCCGCCAATTGATCGAGATTACTTGTACTCATGATATTGACCCACTTCGACATTCTCGAGCACACCGAGCGCATCTTCGGTTAGCACGGCCAGTGAGCAATAGAGGGAAACCAGGTAAGAAGCGATTGCCTTGTGGTTGATGCCCATGAAACGCACCGATAATCCCATGCCTTGCTGGCCCGGCAAGTTCGGCTGATAAAGCCCGACCACCCCTTGACGGCTTTCTCCGGTGCGCAACAGCAGAATATTGGTTTTACCGCCGGTGATATTGAGCTTGTTGCTCGGTATCAGCGGGATGCCGCGCCAGGTCAGGAACTGTGAACCAAACAGCGAAACGGTCGGAGGGGGAACGCCGCGGCGGGTACATTCGCGGCCAAAGGCGGCGATTGCCTGCGGGTGCGCCAGAAAGAAACCTGGTTCTTTCCATACGCGCGAAATCAGTTCATCGAGATCGTCGGGAGTGGGCGCGCCGGTGCGTGTTTTCACCTTCATGGATTTCGCGACGTTGTTCAGCAAACCGTATTCCTTGTTGTTGATCAACTCGCTTTCCTGGCGCTCTTTTGCCGTTTCGATGGTGAGGCGCAATTGCTCGCGGATCTGGTTGTGCGGACTGCTGTACAGATCGGATACGCGCGTATGGACATCTAGCACGGTATTCACCGCGCTCAGCACATACTCCCGTCCCCATTCCTCGTAATCCACAAACGTGGCCGGCAGTTCGCGCTCATCCTTGGCGGAGCAATCGACTTCCACTTGATCGGGATCTTTCACTTTGTTCACGCGGTAAATACCCGCCTCGACCGGCACCCAATTCAACAAGTGGGTGAGCCAGCGCGGCGTGATGGTGCCCATCATCGGCACGGTTTTGGTGGCATTGGCAAGCGTGCGGGCGGCAACGTCGCTTAATGCGGTATGGGCTTGATGGATATCGGTCATTTCATTTTCTCCTTAGGATAGAGTGTTGCAAATTTGTCAGGTTGCCCCGGGTATCCGGGGCGATTGTTGTGTGTTTCCAGGTAAGCTCCGAAGCTGGATTTCTCAGAGTTTCGCTAAGTTCTAATTAACCGGCTTGGCGATCACCGGCAGTTCGGCGGTTTCGATCGCAGATGCCGTCTTGCCCAGCAGATTGCCTTGCAAATAATCGGCATCGCTGCGTTTGGCGCCAATCAGTTGTTCCGGCGTTTCAATGTCCCGCACCAGCACGCTGGCGCCGAAGCTGTGCACGGTATCCGTCAAGGCCGTGACGGCTTCATGGCGCAGCAGATCGCTGGCCGAGATGCGCACGACATCCGGATACAGACTGCCCAGTTCCGCCATCCAATCGCTGCGGTTGCCGGTGTAGTTGGCGGCGATGCGGTAGCCGCGCGAGCGGTAATTGCCGATGACATGCTGCAGCAATTTCCAGTTGCGGTTGATGATGGCCGGGATTTCGATCACGACACGCGAGGTTTTCACGCCGATCAGGTCGAGAAAGTTTTCAAACGAGCGGCCGTGATCGTCCTTGACGCTTTCCAGCAAACGCGGATGAACCTCGACATATAAATTGTCCGACTGGGAAGAGTGGTTGAAATAATAATTCAACGCATGGATCGCCCGGCATAAACGGTCGAGTTCGATCAATTGATCGTCCTTGGACGCCATGGCGAAAACTTGCCATGGCCAAAGCGCGATTTCTTCGTTCGACTTGGAGCGCACATAGGCGGCGTGCCCTATGGTTCTGCCATGATCGGCGTTGAAAATGGGTTGAAAAACGCTGGTCAATTCGCATTGATAAAAATAACCGCTGATCCAGCCGTTAGGTGCGCGTTTCAATGTGTAATCGGTGGCTGAATTGATGAGCTCAAATTCATCCAGCACAATATGCGTATTGTTTGCTTTTGTATTCATGGAATAGTCTCCATTGAAGTGAATGCTGCTGCGTGCGGGCGGCAAAGCCGGTTGCTTGGCAACAGACTTGCCGGATATTCGTCCGCCGCCCGTTGGATTCTTTAATGCAATTTCCGGGATTCGTTACCGAGGCGGCAACAACTTCCGTCACAACCGTTTTTATCCGCCGGATATACATCCATTAATTTGCGTTTCAGCTCGTTCACGGAGCGATGGCAATAAACCAGCGGAATACCGCTGCGGTTGGCTTGCTCCTTGATCGAATTGGCTAGGTTGTGATTAATGAAATCGCAAATCACGATCACCAATTGTGTTTCACTGGGCAATTGCCGTTTATTGAACCCTTTGGCGCGGCCGCTCCAATGCTCGATGCGGGCATTGCGTTGAGCGGCAATGAACTGTTTGAACGAGGTGATGTAATCGCCACCCACAATCAGCACGGTCATGTTGAATCCTCCTGGTCTGACAGCGCGCTGCGGCGCGCTGTGTTGTCGTTACTTCAGATAAATCTGATCAAAGGTGCCGTCATCGGCAAAGTGCGTTTTATGGGCGTTTTTCCAGCCGCCGAACGCCTCGTCGATCTTGAACAATTCGACTTTGGGGAATTGTCCGGCGTATTTCTCCGCCACTTTGCCGAGGGTAGGGCGGTAGAAATGCTTGGCGGCTATTTCCTGGCCTTCTTCGGAGTAAAGGTACTCGAGATACGCCTGCGCAACCTGGCGTGTGCCGCGTTTGTCGACGACTTTATCGACGACCGCAACCGGCGGTTCGGCCAGCACGCTGAGCGACGGGATAACGATTTCAAATTTGTCCGCGCCGTATTCCTTGAGCGCCAGGAACGCCTCGTTTTCCCAGGAAATGAACACATCGCCGACACCGCGTTCGACGAACGTCGTGGTCGATCCGCGCGCGCCGGAATCCAGTACCGGCACATTTTTGTAAATGTTGCCGACGAATTCCTTGACTTTGCTCTCGTCGCCGAATTTACGTTTGCCGTATTGCCAAGCCGCTAAATAATTCCACTGTGCGCCGCCGGAGGTTTTCGGGTTCGGTGTGATGACCGCCACACCGGGGCGGGCCAGGTCGTCCCAATCCTTGATTTCCTTGGGATTGCCCTTGCGCACCAGAAAAATGATGGTCGAGGTGTACGGCGTGCTGTTGAGCGGCAGCCGCGCCTGCCAATTTTCCGGCAGCAATTTGGCTTTCTCAGCGATGGCGTTGATATCGTTGGCCAGCGCCAGCGTCACCACGTCGGCTTCCAAACCGTCAATGACGGAGCGTGCTTGTTTACCGGATCCACCGTGCGATTGCTGGATCTTTACGGTTTCTTTGGTTTTTTCCCGCCAGTATTTGGCGAAAGCCGCATTGAATTCCTGATACAACTCGCGTGTCGGGTCGTAGGAAACATTCAGCAAGGTTTTTTCCGCCAGCACGTTATTGCCGGTGAGCAAAGCCGCTGTCAGGAAGCTTGTGGTGAGCCATGATTTGATGTTCATAATTTTTTCTCCGTGAAAATTGGTGACGATTTACAACAGACTGATAAGCACTTCAAAGTACAGGAAGTCCGTGTTGCCCGAGCGTTGGTCGGTGCAAGGATGCTTGTGCAAGTTATCGCAAGAAGTGGCCGCGATCCGGTTCTTTACGAACTCACCGGCGGTGAAGTGGGTGTAGCCGAGGATAGTGCTGATGCGCGATGTGGCTTGATAACGGATGCGCCCTTCAAAGGCGTGACCGCCGAAATCGCCGCTTTTGCCGGTGCGGTCGCGATTGAATCCGGGATCCTTGACGGTGTTGCTGATGTTGCCGTCGAGGATATCGAACATACGATCGGTGCCGCTGGCCAGCCAGTAACCGCCGTAACCCAATTCAAACCCGAGTTTCTGCGTCGGGCTGAACTCGAAGCGGATTTTCGGCGCTTTCAAGTTTTCGTAGATCACATAGTGATCCGCCGACCAAGGCCGCGCAAACCCGAAGAAGCGATCGAAACGGTTGTCGACATTGTCGTTGGGATTTTTGTCGCCGCTGGCATAGCCATAGAAAAGGCCGATACGGGGCTTCCAGGCATGATTGAAGGTTTTGCCAAGTTCGATGGTATAGCCTTGCGCCTCGATGCTATTCGGACCTGTGTAACCAAACTGGCGGTTATAGCTGACATCGAAGTCAAACCAGTTGCCGACATTGCCGTAGGCGCGGAATCCCGGCATATGAATTTCCCGGTCCAGCCGGTTGGTCGCGGTGAAACCAGTAGGGTCGGCCGTCTGTTTTTGCCCCATGTAATAAGGTTGTATCGTGACGATGTCGGACCAGCGCCGCCACGTGCCGATCGCGCCAAAAAACCATAAATGATCGTTGGCTTCATCAAATTTGGTTTGCAAGCGCTTAACCGGTTGCATACCGAATAAATCAACTTCCCAATCGTTCGCTTCGCGGCCCAGATTCAAGCGGAAGCCTTCAAACGTATTGGTGGTGTTGCGCCATTCGTTGCGCGCGATAAAACGCCGGTCGGTCGCTTCATAAGCCATACGGCCTACCCGGAATCGAATTGGGCGATCATTACCCCGGTCATCGGCGCCGAGCGCTTTTTTGAAATAGAGTTCACCGTACGCGTTGAGCAGGTCGTACTCATTTCTTTCCTGATCGGTCGAGACAAAGCGGTTGTTAACGATCCGTGAATCCTGAAACTCGACCGCGAAACGAAACGGATCGAGAATATCCTTGATCCCTATCCATGCGCGATTGCGCAGAAAAATGGGGTCATCGTTGCCGCCTTCAATGCGGCGGATGTCGTTATGACGGTGCTCGTAGCGCATGCGCGACTCAAAACCGAGTTCCAGCCAGTTAATATCTTTGAAAGCTTCAACACCGATATCGCTCAAGCGGCGCACATAACGCGGCGGATCGGAATCGGGATTGGTGGCGTAGCTGTTGGAACGCCGGTGATAGCTGGTTGATGGCGCGCTGGGTTTGGGTACGATCGCCGGCAGCGATTTTTCCAGATCGGATTGCTTGGTTTGATCCGATGGTTTGGTTTGTGCCGGTGATTGATTGACCGCTGGTTTTGCGGTCTCGTCAGACACTTGCTGCGCGATGCGCAGAATATCCGGTTGCGCTGCCTGAAAGTCAACCGCAGCCTTTTGTTCGGAAGATGCACTGGCGGAATTGATCGCAAGCGCGCTCAATGCTGTCAGGGGTAAAAAATACCAACGAAATTTCACTCTTATTCTCCTAGTAAGCCCTCCGGGAATCCGGTTGAGTCACTGATGTTGTTTACTTGCTAACCTCCAGTTGGACTGGTCGGTATGATTATTTTGCGATCTGCCGTGTGTGCCGATCAAATCGGAAAGCTGTTTGGGTGATTAGGATTTCAACGCTTTGCGGCTTGGTCCGCTTTGGTTGACACGAATTTTTTCCCGGCACTCGATTTGCACCACTCGGTTGTCGTGGATGACGATTTCAATCGATCCGTATTCGATGCTCGCAACGGCGCGCAGAATTTCCTGCGCGACCTCCGCAGGAATTTTCTTGGCATGATCGCCGGTTGCGGCAATTTTGTGTTCCAAACCGGAATCAGTAGTCATTTACAGTACTCAATAAAGTGTTGGAAATTAATGGAAGCGAACGATAGCAATTTTTTTATATAAATAGAAATAATATTTTTTAATTTCTATATAACATAAAACTATTATGGAGCTTTATGTGTGCATCTTGAGAAACACGAGGAGATAAAAAGCGCCCGTTGCGATAAAGAATTAAGCTGCACGGGTTTGAAGAATGAATCGATAACGTAATGAAATAAAGAAACTAATTGAGCGAGTCGCTATTTAGGTGATAAACCTGGAAGCGATTTCAGTAAAATGCACTGTTGGAATTTTGAATATCAATTTGGTTGAATATGACGAAGGTAAGAAAATGTATAGGAACTGCGGTTATGCTGGTAATACTGGCGGTTTCGCTTTCCGGCTGTTCTGTTTTTATGGCGGCCAAACAGCCTGAAAAGAAGGATGTCGACTTGTTGAAGGAAGGCACGTCCCGAGCCATGCTGATTTCCGAGTTCGGCGCGCCGGTGATCAGCGAATACCGCAACGGTAAGCGCTATGAAATATTTAAATTTGTGCAAGGCTATAGCACCGGCGCCAAGGCAGGCAGAGCATTTTTACACGGCGCAGCGAATGTCGTGACGCTGGGCTTATGGGAACTGGTCGGCACCCCGACGGAAATTACCTTCAGTGGCGATGAAATGGCATTTCAAGTCAGTTATGACGAAAATGACATAGTGGATGAAGTCGCCGTTATAAAGAAAGAATAATCTGCCGAAGGAAAAACTTGGCAGGCATGACCGTCCGGTGATGCGCCATCGCCATCCGGCAAAATCCGCAAAGGAGTATCGCCATGATCGCCATAGCCGCAAATTGTCTGCAATCTTTGTTGATTAAACTGCACATTCGCGCATTTTCAGGCTTAAAGTCAACCGGTGCTGCGGCAAACGGACTTTCCTTGCCATTGACATTATGTTTCGTACTGCTACTGGCAGGACTCATCGCTCCGCCGGTACTGGCGCAAGAGGTAACGTGCGAGCAACACGGCGGTACGCAGCTGTGGATTTCGCCTCTGAATCCCAAAGCCGGTGAAACCGTCAAAATTATGGCGGTATCCACCGATGGGCCGCTGGCGGAATTGGTCTTGATCGATAATCAGGGTCAGCGCACCGTGCTGCAATCGCGCCGCCGCGGCGGGCCGCCCTGGAGTCTGGCTGCCGAACTGCCGGAATCCACTGAAGGATTGCAGCGTATCGAAGCTTACCGCGACGGTAAACTCGCCGCTTGTCATAAATGGGCAACAGGTGCGGTCAACGCGCAGGAAAGACTCAAAGAATGGAATCTTGCCGCCGAGGCGTTTTATTCCGCCTGGATTGAAACGTTATTCGGCGCGCCGCCCTCGGAAAATCTCAGCTTTACCTCGCTGCAACCGGTATTGCGCAACGCCGAGCGCAATTTTCTGCACAATTACCTGGGTCAGAATGAAGACAATAATCTACCGCTGACACCCGACTGCGCCGATTTGCCGTACACATTGCGCGCTTATTTTGCCTGGAAGATCGGTTTGCCGGTTGCTTTCCGCGCGTGCGGGCGTGGCTCGGCCAAGGCGCCGCCGCGTTGCGGTGCGCCGACCATCGTGTCTGAATTTACCCGTGGCGTCAGCTCGCAAAGTAATTTCACGAAATTCAGCCGGCGGCTGGTGGATACCGTTCACTCAGGCTCGGCGCGCACCGGTCTTGAGGACGAATCGACCGATTTGTACCCGATTCCGATGAACCGGGAAACGCTGTGGCCGGGCACCGTGTATGCCGATCCGTATGGACATATTTTGGTGCTGGCGGAATGGGTGCCGCAGACAGCGGATAGTCCCGGCATGCTGCTCGCGGTCGATGCGCAACCGGATAACTCGGTGACGCGCAAGCGCGTGTGGGAAGGCACTCTGCTGTTCGCCAATACCGTCAACGCTGGGCCCGGTTTCAAGGCATTCCGCCCGTTGATTCAGACTGTTCCCGGCCAATGGCGCGTACTCGGCAATGACGAGCTGAGTAACCACCCGGAATTTACCGCCTATTCCTTGGAGCAAGATCATTTCACGCCCGACGGTTTCTACGCCAGGCTTTCGCAACTCATCAACCCCGAAGGTTTCGATCCCCTGCAAGCGTACGAAGCCACGTTGGCTGCGCTGATCGAACAAATCGAAACGCGCGTCACTTCGGTCAACAATGGCGAAGCGTATTTCCGCAAGAATCCGCTCAGCGTCATCCCAATGCCCGGCGGCGCAGCGATTTTTCAGACTCTCGGGCCTTGGGAGGATTACTCCACGCCATCGCGCGATATGCGCCTGATCATCGCGATCAATGTGTTAGCCGATTTGCCGGAGAAAATCCTGCGTCATCCGAAATTGTTCGTTCTCGGCAACCAAAGTCCGGCGCAAGCCAAAGCGCAGATCGAGCAGCATCACGCGCAACGCATCCTGGAAAGCAGCATCCGCTACACGCGCAGCGACGGCAGCCCGTGGGAACTGTCACTGGCCGACGTGCTGACGCGCAAAGCGGCTTTTGAAATGGCTTACAACCCCAACGATTGCGCCGAAATCCGCTGGGGCGCCAAAGCGGATACGGCGGAATACGCCACCTGCCGCCGCCACGCCCCGGCGGAACAACGCACGAAAATGGCGCAATACCGGGCCTGGTTCAGGGAAGCGCGCAGACCGGTGCAGTGAAAAAATCCTTCCTTAATAGCAAACTGAAGAGCGCCGGAATGCCCGGGGATTGGCTCGGTACGATCAACCCGCTTAATGCTGCTTCTGATAACGCCCGATCAACTCCGCCTGGCCCAGGATATGACCTTTCATCGCGTGTTCGAGCGCGGCTTTGGTTGGATGTTTTAAATCCGGCAGCACGGCATCCAGCGCGTACAACTTATGAAAATAACGGTGCGTGCCGATGGGCGGGCACGGGCCGCCGTAACCGGCGCGCTTCCAGTCATTAATTCCCTGCAACGCGCCTGGCGGCAAATCTTTCTCTGCAATACCCTCGACCAAACCGGCGGCAGCGGGTGGAATGTTATACAGTACCCAATGTACCCAGGTCATTTTCGGCGCCGCAGGATCGGGCGCATCCGGATCGTCGACGATCAGCACCAGACTTTTCGTACCTTCCGGCAGGCCGGTCCAGCTCAGCGCGGGTGAGATGTTTTGTCCGTCGCACGTAAAACGCGCGGGGATCATATCGTTGTGGGCAAAGGATGTTGAAGTGAGCGTCAAAATCGTCATCATTAAAGCAGCCATAATGTTTTATCTCCCTATTGGATAATACTATTTATTACTTGAATGGATTATTCTAGTTTTTTTGATTGATGCGGGGTAATTTTCGTGGGAGCGATTGGCGGCTTCCCGTCCTGGGTTCGAACCAGGGATTTGCAAATTGATTATTGTGATATCTTATTGTTTCTATTAATATTAATTCTAACTGCGTCTGCCAATATTTGTCAGATTTGTTACGTTCTTGCTGATTTCTAAGCTCGTTAGGCGATTAAATTATTGCATAATTAAATACAGTTAAATTTCAATGGAATTGAAAATGCAATCTATAGCATACGATGCTAAATCTAAGTTGATTAGCGAATTTTTTGAACGTGATACGAATCAATTGCAGAAGGATTATCCTTCGATTGTGGAAATTAATGTTCCGAAAAAAACTTTTCTTTACCGCCAAGGTGATCGTTGTTCCGATTTATTCTGGATAAAAAGCGGTATTGTTAAACTTTCTCATTTAACCGAACAGGGGAGTGAAATCACCATTGATCTGCTTAAGAAAGGGGATGTCATTGGTTGTTTTCAGAATAACTCCCTTGACCAGGAAATGGAGGAGACTGCGCAAGCATTGGGTGAAGTGAATTACTATCGAATAGCCTATAGCGATTTTAAAGCGATGATGTCTCATCAAGCGGAGTTGGCTTGGTATGTCATTGAAGATATGTATGCCCGGAAGCAAAGGGTGGAACGCAAACTAACAACTATTCTGACTCAACCCGTTGAAATGCGCGTTATCACGACATTGTTAGAATTGGCCGGAATGTTTGGAATACGATGCACGCATGGGTATACCTTGGAAATCCACTTGACCCAGCAAGAAGTGGCGGATTTAGTGGGAGCAAGCCGCTCGGTCGTGAGCACGGTTTTGAATGATTTCAGAAATCGCGGAATGCTTGATTACACGCGCGATCAGATTTGCATTAATGATGCGGCTCTTGCCGATTCTTGCGAATTTCAGCAATCCTGACGACTTGGAATTTTGTGAGGAATATGTAGATTTGTTGTGCAGATAACAGACATCAATGACCGCACTGTATTAATTTATTGATCATGGTGACTATCGGAGTGACCAAAAATTAATACAGGAGCGTTCACATGAAAGTAATCTCGCCGCGCATACACGGTTATTTTGATTTTTTGACTGTCTTTATTTTTTTACTGGCCCCTACACTTTTAGGATTAAGCCAGCTATCAGCAATGCTAGCCTATGGCCTTGCCGTAGTACATTTGATTGTTACCCTGGCTTCCGATTTTCCTTTTGGGGTAGTTAAGCTCATTCCATTTACCGTTCATGGCTGGATTGAGCGCATGGTTGGCCCTTTGTTGATAGCCGTCCCCTTTATTCTTAATTTTTCGGATGAAGAAGCGGCAAGGAATTTTTATATAGCGATGGGTATCATCATCATCGTTGCCGGTATGCTGACCGATTATCAAGCTGAAGTAAGAGACCGGGAAATCAAATAAAAATTAGCGGCAGTAACGCCATTTGATCACACATAAACCGCCGGATATTGAGTTTTCCCTTCCGCCTCCAGAGGCCACAGAATTGTTGGCTCAGCGGAATCATCGAATCAATCCGGAATGAACTTCAGCACATTGCCGTTGATGCAATAGCGTTTATAGCTCGGCGGCGGGCCGTCGTCGAAGACGTGACCGAGGTGTATGCCGGAGCTGGCGCTGCGGACTTCGATGCGCTGCATGCCGTGAGAAAAATCGTCGTGCAGCGTTACCGATCCTTCGACGGGATCGAAAAAGCTCGGCCAGCCGGTGCCGCTGTTGAACTTTGTCTGACTGAGGAAAAGCGTGGCGCCGGTGATCGGATCGACAAACCGTCCGGGACGTTTTTCATCTAGGTTGGACGCGGTAAACGGCGGTTCGGTGCCTTGTGCAAAGGCGATTTTTTGCTGTTCCGGTGACAGCAGCTGAAACCCCAGCCACTTCCAGAAATTAGCTTTTTCCCCGTTGTACCCCGTGTAGCGGGCGGCTTCCTGGCCGTTGCGGAACAGTACGATGGTCGGTGTCGCAAATAGCGGTTTTTCCAAATTCCAGCCAGCCGGTGGGTTGGGGTTCATCGTTGTCGCCACTGGCACGGTTGCTTGCCACTGATTAAGTACTTCCTTGTCGAAAAGCTTGCAGTACTCGCAATGCTCGGCCTCAAAAATCACCAATTGCTGGGCAAAGTTTAAATCCTTGCCATCCAGCGGTTTTATGCGTTCGGCGGTTGCGGGGTTCCCTGTGAAATCATTTTTTGCGGCTTTCTGATCCGTTGCAGGGTATTTCACACCCGTGCCGCCCAGGCCGCAGTAGCCGTTGGGATTTTTTCGTAAGTAATCCTGATGATATTCCTCGGCGGTGATGTAATTTTTCAGCGGCAGGATTTCCGTGGTGATTTTTCCGTACCCGGCGGTATCCAGCGCCTGTTGATAAACTTTTTGTGTGCTCAGCGCAAGGTTCTTCTGCGATTCGTCGTGAAAATAAATGGCGCTGCGGTAATTGCTGCCGATGTCGTTACCTTGGCGGTCTCCTTGCGTCGGGTTGTGGTTTTCCCAGAATTTCGCCAGCACGGTTTCGAGCGTTACTTTTGCCGGATCGAAAGTGACCTTGATCACTTCGGCATGATTGCGTGCCGTTGTCCGGCCCGCGCTTAACATCCGCTCATGATTCAAAATCTGCTGATAACCAACGCCGGGAAGATCGCCGCCCGCGTAGCCGCTTTCCACGTCGAGTACGCCTGGAATCTCGCTCATGCGCTTCTCCGCGCCCCAGAAACACCCCATGCCCAAGACGATGAAATCGGTTTTCGTAGTACTGTTCGGATTTGATGTTACAGAGTTGGATGTCACGGTTTTCTCCATTGCAAATACCGTCATGGCAAATATCATTAAGATGACTGCAATCATAGCTTTCATTGTGTGCCCCGGGTGCAAATTATGGTGATTTTTCGACATTCCGCAACAGTTTCGGTTCAAGGAGTGGGACGCACGGAACAATACCAGTCAAAGTTCGTGATGCGATTTGGGAATCGCTTCCGAGGGACTTCCGGGCTGCGGTGTCACGGCATGCGTGACGGGAGGATGCGTTGTTCCCTGGTGCAAAGCGAAAATTTTATCCTGCAACATTTTGTCGGCTGCGGATACGCGGGCATGCTGACGCAGGTGATCGATCCAGGATTCCGCCATGAACATTTCGATGAAGCGCCCGCGCTGTTCGATATCCTCGAAGTATCCCCATTGAATCGCGCCGTCGCGGCGGCGGATTGTTCCTAGCTCCCGGATCAGCGTAAAAAATTCATCGCGATCCTTGTCCGCGATGCGGTATTCCAGCGTCACCAGCACCGGGCCGCTATCATGAGCAGCCGCAGTAGCCGCAACCGGTTCCACCCAGTGTCCCGAAGGCGTATGGTCATGATGCTCGCCCAGATTGAGCGTGAAGCGATGAGTGATCGGAATCAGGGCAAGCGCCAGTAATCCCGAGGCGATCAACGATGTCGATAGATCGCTGACGATCGCTACTTGCCCCCAACCCAGCGATCCGGCGGCCATAGCGCCGAAAACCGCCATCTGAAAAATAGCCAGGCCGCGCGCGCGAACCCAATCCGGCAACGCGACTTGCGCCGAATAGTTCAGTGTCGAAACCGCAATGATCCAGGATACGCCGCCGATGAACCCCGCTAAAATGCCGAACACCATGTGGCGGCCGAGCGCGAACGTTATCAAGCAAAACGCGGTACCGAGTATCGCCAGTATCAAGTTGGTGTTTGCGCTGTAGCGTTTCCGCAGTTGCGGCAGCAAGAATGCGCCGGCTACCGCGCCGAGTCCCAGTGCGGTTAACAAAATACCGTAGAGATCGGGGCCGCCTTGCAGCGTTTCTTTTGCCACGATCGGGAGCAATGCCCAGTAAGCGGATGCGCAGGTGAAAAATGCCAGCGCGCGGATCAAGGTGTAGCGCAACGGTTTGCTGTGCAACGCGAAACGGATTCCGGCCCGCAGCGCGCCGCTCAGATGCTCGCGCGGCAAGTTATCCGTTTGCGTTGCGGTTGCGCGCCACCATAGCAGTGCCGCCGCGACTGCAAGATAAGACAGGGCATCGATAAATACCGTCGCCATCGCACCGGCTGCCGCCAGCACAAAACCGCCCAGCGCCGGGCCGGTGGCGCGGGCGATATTCATGCTCACACCGTTCCAGACAATGGCGGATGCCAGTTCGTCGCGCGGCACCAGACGCGGCACAATCGCTTGCCAAGCCGGTGACGCAAAGGCGGTTCCGACTCCGATCGAGAAAGTGAACGCCAGCAGCAACCAGGGGCTGGTGATACCCAGCCAAAGCAGTGCAGTAAAAATAAACAGCACAGCCGCCAGGAAAATTTGCGTCCAGAATAACAGCTTGCGGCGGTTGAAAAGATCGCCGAGCACGCCTGCCGGCAACGCAAATAGGAAAATCGGCAACGCCGTCGCCGCTTGCACCAGCGCAACCATCAGGGGCGAGGGCGACAGCGCCGTCATCATCCAGCCGGAAGTGACATTGAACATCCACGTACCGATATTCGAGATCAGCGTGGCCAGCCACAGAACGCTGAAAACGCGATGCTTGAACGGTGAGAATACCGATTCCGGCATTTTAGTTGGTACGCGGAAGGATGCCGGAGATTTCGGAGTCGCGTTTAACCGGCGTTACTACCTCGCTACTGAATAAAATCATGCTAGGTATATTGGCGGTCATGGTCTGAGGCTCCTCTTTGCGATGACAACAGTGAATTTGAGATCGGAAGTTTGCTTGGGTTCACTCCATCGAATGAACGCGCTAACCGTCCGGCGCAGCTTGTTTTATCGCGCTGCATACCGCCGCGCCAGCAGCAGTCCCGCCAGACTGAACATTCCCGCCATCGTTAAATAAAGGCCGACGATGGCTGTGCCGCCGAACTCGCTCAGCGCTTGCGCGGCGACCGGGGCGACCGCGCCGCCCAGGATGCCGCCGGCATTAAAAGCAACGGATGCGCCGGTATAACGCACCCGTGGCGGAAACAGCGACGGCAGCCAAGCGCCGAGCGGGCCGTAAACAAAACCCATCACGAACAGCGCGAATGACAGGGCTATCCATACCAGCCAGAGCGAGCCGGAACCCAACAGCGGTCCGAACATCATGCCCATGCCGATGGTTGCGACGCATCCCCATGTCAATACCCGTGCCGAGCTGCTCGCATCGGCCTGGACACCCGCGGCGATAATGCCGAGCACAAGGAATACAGTGGCGGCAAGCTGAACAGCCAGAAAAGTCTCGCGATCATATCCCAGCGCGGTTGTGCCATGCGCGAGTGCAAACGCGGTGGAAAGGTAAAAAATTGCAAAACAAGCAACTACCGCGAAAGTTCCGGCAAAGGCTGCGAGTGCGTGGTTGCGGATCAATTCCCCGATCGGAACCGGGATCGGCGGATCTTTTGCCAGTGCTTGCGCAAACTCGGGCGTTTCATTGATCTTCAGACGCACCCATAAACCGAGTCCGACCAGAATGGCGCTCGCCAGAAACGGAATGCGCCAGCCCCACGCGGCAAAGTCCGCTTCGCTCAATCCCATGCCCAGTAATAAGAACAGCCCGTTGGCGGCAAGGAAACCGACCGGCGCACCCAGTTGCGGAACCATGCCGAAGCGTGCCCGCCACCCCGGAGGCGCATTTTCAACCGCCAATAATGCAGCACCGCCCCATTCTCCGCCAAGGCCAAGCCCCTGGCCAAAACGCAGAATACACAGCAGCAGCGGCGCAATCCAGCCGGCCATGGCATACGTCGGCAGGAACGCGATCAGCAGGGTTGATACACCCATCAGCAGCAGCGATGCCACCAAAGTCGATTTTCTGCCGATCCGGTCACCGTAATGACCGAATAACACCGCGCCAAACGGACGGGCGATGAACGCAAGGCCGAAGCTCAAGAACGACAGCATCAACTGCGCGGCCTCGGAACTGGCCGGGAAGAACAGCGGCCCGAACACCAACGCCGCCGCCGTCGCATAGATGTAAAAATCGTAAAATTCGACAGCGGTGCCGACCAAACTGGCGACAAGTATGCGGCGGTGCTGGCGATACGGGCTGATCATGACCGATTTTCCTTAGAATGTTGCGGAGTTTTGTAAAAAAATCGCAGAGTATTTCATAAGAAGTTAAGTTATTCAAACCTTCATGGAACTTGACGGCATTATGGAAGTTAACAAGGCGGCCGGGTTGTCATGCCATTCTGCAACAGGGGGCGGATAATGCATTGAGCAGCGGAATGGAAGGAGTGTGAATTTTCTTACATGTTGGATTGCACATCGATAACATTCCATTTCTCTGATTGTATGCCAATGATTTCCACTTCAATTTCTAAATTAAATCGTAAATTGTTCGTATCTAAAAAGGGTATAGGATTATTCTGATCATAATTCCTATGCCTTTGAGAGATTCATCTTATATAAATGGAGCGAGTTATATGAAAAATAGATTTAGACTTTCTGCCGCAGCAATGTCGTTTGTGGTGTGTGGCAGTGCAAGCGCCAGTGTGATTACGATTGAAACCGGTTTTTCATCCGCAGGTGCGCAGATAGACGCTTTAGCCTACCGGTCTCTGGTGGACTCGGCGGTTGCTATTCCGGCATTCGGTTACGGAAGTACAACGGTTGCGGCATACGATAATATTTCCAATCATGGGTTGTTTCCAAGTGGCTCTTTCACCGATATTGCTTTTAAGTCTACTGTTGATTTTTATGTATCCCCGGAAAACGCTGGTTCATGGCAAATCCGCGCAGGCGTAGATTTCGGTCACGGTGGTGCGATTTTTGTCGATGGTGTGGCATATGACTACAAGACAAACGACATGTGGTGGGCTGGCAGTTACAGCGATTCATCACAATATCTGAGTATCAATTCATTAACACTTGCCGCTGGCTACCATACACTCAATCTGTACGGTATTGAGGGGTGTTGCGATGGCTTTCAGCAAGCGCAATACCGGATTGGTGGTACTGGCGATTTCGTAACATTCAGCGCGAGTGATAATTTATCTCCTGTGCCAGAGCCCGAAACTCATGCCATGTTGTTAGTTGGGCTTGGATTGATAGGTTTTGCTGTTAGGAATAGAAAATCAAACGTTTAGTTTGAACAAGGAATCCTTGCGATTTGCAACGCGGGGATTCTTTCTTTAGCATTATTTCGAAAGGATTTTTTGGTGTTGCTGGATAGCGTCGTCATGAATTTTCTAATCAGAGCGCGAAGCAACGAGTCTGGGCGGCGGCACGGAAAGAAGAAAAGTTCTTGGTGCAGTAGGTGGCGATGCCGCTGAGAAAATCAAACCGGCTGCCCGGATAGCGGGATGATTTCCGCCCCCTTACAATGCTTCGATTTGGTTATGCCACCAGATCATAATTCTCTTTCTTTTCGGTAAGTATTCCACACGGTTGTATGCGCCACGGACGTCATTCCGCTCATTGTGCGGGGCTAAACAGACCGGATTCATTGAGTACCGCACGAAATCCGCTGAAAGACACTGAAGCCGTTGGTTGAAGTGGAGCCGGTACTGGGCGGGTGGTAGGTTTGCTGTTATTTGTGAACTTTTTGTGAAGAATTCATCTCTCATGGCTGGGTTGTGCTTCTACAGAAGGCGATTCAAAACTCATTAATTGAAAAGTTGGGAGAATAGTAATGAAAAAATACCTTTCAGGATATCTGCTTAAGTTAATAATCATTTTAATGGGGTTGTCGGCAGGCTTAACATTTGCTCAAACCAAGAAAGTGGAGGGATACCAGACTTCCCAGCTTGAATTGAAAGAAGTTCAGAAACAATTGATGGAGAAATTGACGAATGAGGATAGAGAGAATTTAAGAATGTCCCAGAAATATTGGAACCGGTTTAAAAATGCGGATTGTAGGAGCGCTAGAATAGGAGACGAAGCATTTAGCTGCCTTGAATCGCGAACCTTGGAACGGATTCGGCACCTCAAAGAACGCTTAAGCAAGTTGGAAAATCAATCAACGTGATATGTGTGCAACTGCATTTATTTGCAGTTGCACATCGCTTTAAGTTTGATTGCTGTTTTTCGATCATAAATACTGACCAAACACATAAATAATGTAGGCTAATCTACGGGAAGGCGGGATTCGAACCCGCTTATTATTTTTATAACTTCATGTTTATAAATTAAATTGATAATCGTTGCTGACTATTTGCTGACCAAACATTTCCAGTGCTTTGCTCCCTTGCTGTTCATCCGTCTTAATCCATCGAGCATAAGTTCTGGTTGTAACTAATACGTCTCCGTGCCCCATTTGATTCGATACCCAGGCCAGATTCTCCCCGGCAGAGAGCATCATCGATGCGTAGGTGTGGCGCGTTTGGTAGGGGTTCCTGTAGCGCACACCAGCGTCTCTCAACAGAGGTATCCAATATCCTTTCCTGATTTGCTGATCGCCAGTCCACTGCTTACACGCTGCCGGATTAATAAAAACTTTTCCGCCTTGCAGTAACGTGTGGCTTTTCTGATCGATCAATGCTTTTTCAACCGGCGGCAGCATATCAATTTCACGCTTTCCTGATTTTGTTTTTGTTGTTTCATTGATGCGGCCGGCATTGGTTATTGCTTTGTTCACACTGATTTTCTTGCATTTCCAGTCAATGTCTGACCATTCAAGCGCGATCAATTCGTTGGTTCTCATCCCCGTCCAAAAGAATGTAATGATCTGATTTTTTATTGCGCCAGTTGTGGCGTTGATTATCGCTTGCTGTTCTTCCTGGGTGAACGGGTCGACATGGCTGGGTTTGTAAGAAATCTCAGGGTTGTTTACAGAGAGGTTGATTGAAATAAGCGAAGAGTATTTCATAAGGGGTAGCATTATTCAAACTCTTATGAGGCTTAACGGTATTGTAGAAGTTAATGAAACGGAGAAGCTGAATGCGTCGATCGGCGCTGTCTTTAAAGTGAATCTTACTGTGCCACATATCCATCAGGGTGCGGATAACCCGCTCAGCTTTACCGTTGGTTTGCGGACGATTGATACGGGTAAACTTCTGACCGATACCGTGTTGCCTGCAAGCTTTGACGAAAGCATGGCCGTCAGTTCCTTTAAATTCTTTGCCGTTGTCAGAATAAGCATAGTCGATCTGGTAAGGACATTGAGCAACAGTGCTTGTGAGAAAGCAAGCTGCACTATGCTGGGTTTTATCGGGAAGATATCGGCATACAATTCCCTGGAGAAATCATCGATGGCCACAAACAGGTACTCGCGAGGTTTATTGGCAGACTGTCCTTTCAATAATGGAAGCCGCTTGGTATCGAGGTGAACGAGCTCGCCCGGATAAGATTTGTTATAGCGCTTCGCTTCACGCTTGAGACGTTCCTGGATGGTTTGCTCTACTTTAGCCAAACGTTTGAGGCCATACTGCAGTGTCTTGAAGCGCTGATTGGTACTGCTACGCGGAGTAAATTCCTGGAGTCTGGCTCGTTTCAGTACGTCATAAATCGTTGGCCGGCTGACGTGAAAGTATTCTGCCAGCTGAACTACCTTCCACAGCCGGGTTTGATACAGCCGCCAGATTTCCTGACGATCCAATAATGTTAAACGAGTGCGTTTGTGTATGTTCATCTACAGTATTCTCCTGAATACTGTAAACAACGCTAGAAATTCTTACAGCGAATACCTGTAAGCAAGGTTCTTGCCTGCAGGTTTCGCGAGCGGGACTCCATTTGGTGAATGGATAGGAGTGAGAGAAAGTGCACTAGGCCAAGGATTATTCCAGCCATCCGGCTACGCGAGTGCGCTGGCTGGTGCGGTATGTCATGAAACTCGAGAATAGTAAAACATGACAATTTCATTATTTCATCCTTTGGAAAATTTATATGTACGTGGAAACACTTATATTTCAAAATCTATTTATTTCCTCAAATCCCTGATTATTAATTTTATTACTATGAAAATCATCCCGATCGAAATAACGCAAAGAATAAATGCCAATAAAGCCTTTGTCGTTACTAAAAAGGTACAAACACTGAAAACCAGTTCACACGGCCATTCGAAAAAACTCATTTCATCCTATCCTTATATGTAAGAATTTCTAGCGTTGTTTACAGTATTCAGGAGAATACTGTAGATGAACATACACAAACGCACTCGTTTAACATTATTGGATCGTCAGGAAATCTGGCGGCTGTATCAAACCCGGCTGTGGAAGGTAGTTCAGCTGGCAGAATACTTTCACGTCAGCCGGCCAACGATTTATGACGTACTGAAACGAGCCAGACTCCAGGAATTTACTCCGCGTAGCAGTACCAATCAGCGCTTCAAGACACTGCAGTATGGCCTCAAACGTTTGGCTAAAGTAGAGCAAACCATCCAGGAACGTCTCAAGCGCGAAGCGAAGCGCTATAACAAATCTTATCCGGGCGAGCTCGTTCACCTCGATACCAAGCGGCTTCCATTATTGAAAGGACAGTCTGCCAATAAACCTCGCGAGTACCTGTTTGTGGCCATCGATGATTTCTCCAGGGAATTGTATGCCGATATCTTCCCGATAAAACCCAGCATAGTGCAGCTTGCTTTCTCACAAGCACTGTTGCTCAATGTCCTTACCAGATCGACTATGCTTATTCTGACAACGGCAAAGAATTTAAAGGAACTGACGGCCATGCTTTCGTCAAAGCTTGCAGGCAACACGGTATCGGTCAGAAGTTTACCCGTATCAATCGTCCGCAAACCAACGGTAAAGCTGAGCGGGTTATCCGCACCCTGATGGATATGTGGCACAGTAAGATTCACTTTAAAGACAGCGCCGATCGACGCATTCAGCTTCTCCGTTTCATTAACTTCTACAATACCGTTAAGCCTCATAAGAGTTTGAATAATGCTACCCCTTATGAAATACTCTTCGCTTATTTCAATCAACCTCTCTGTAAACAACCCTGAGATTTCTTACACCTAAGGAATATATATTTGAGTAGGTTTTTTTATCAAAGACTCAGCAGGGATGCCTAGTTGCTGGTGTAGTTTCTGAATCATTCGTAGCGTTAATGCGCGTTTGCGGTTTAAGACTTCATAGACGCGATTGCTTTTCCCAATCATCGGTTCAAGATCTTTGACTGTTAAGCCTTTCTGTTCCATTTCAAATTTAATGGCTTCGACAGGATCGGGGAGGTCAAGTGGGAAGTGCTTATGCTCATAGGCTTCGATCAGCGTTACCAGAATATCCAGTTTTTCACCTTCCGGCGTATTGAGTTCTGCCGTCATGAGCGATTCCACTTCTTTTAGCGCAGTGCGGTAATCGGCATCGGTTCTGATGGGTTTGATGTTCATATTGTTGTTCCTGATACTAAATCGTTTGTGCATCGATTTGATCGTATTGGGCATGTGTTCCGATGAAACGGATATAAACGATGCTGTAAGCGTAGTTGATCCATACCACTAGCCGGTATTTATTACCGGCAATATTGAATACGACTCTGCCATCTTTCAGGATACTGGCATTTTTGAAATCCGCCTTGACTTCCGCGGGTGTTGCCCAGTTAGCCTTTAATGTATGTCTGTACCAAGCGAGTGTAGGCTGAATCGCATCGGCGTAAGATGGATCATCTTCCCAGAATGCCTTCAAGCTAGACAGAGCAATGATTCTCATGGGTGAGATGTTAGTCCCGTTTTGGGACTTTGGCAACTATTTTGATGAAGGAATCCATCGACCATAAACTTTTCTGATCTGCCCCCAATCCTTATGTTCCATTTGCTGGGCGACCCAAAGAGGATTTGCACCACTTGAAAGCAGCGTGGATGCGAAAATATGTCGTGTCTGGTAAGGATTGCGATATTTTATTTCTGCTTTCTTGAGTACCGGAATCCAGACTTTTTTGCGGATCGGCTGATCGTTTCTCCACGGTTGGCTGGTATCCGGGTCGTGAAAAACGGTTTCATTCTGTTTTTTTGTGAAAGCTTTCTGATTGAGCAGGGCTTCTCTGGCTTGCGGCTGTAATGTGACTTCCCGTTTTCCCGATTTGGTCTTGGTTTCTTTCAGTTGTCCTCTGACATAAGCGCTTCTGACAAATACTCGGTTATTTTCAAAGTCCACATCCTGCCAGCGAAGCGCGATCAGTTCAGAAGTTCTGAGACCTGAATAAAAGGCGAACTGAATCAGGTTTTTTACTTGGCCGGTGAGTTCGTTCAGGATTTTTGTTACTTCCTCTTGCGTAAACGGTTCGGGTTCACGGGTTTGGTTGGGCAGGTTTTTAACTCTTTGCAACGGGTTTTTGTCGATGATTTCGTCATGGTAAAGCTCTTCAAACATTTGGCTCAGTGGAATCAGGATGTTGCCTTTGCGTTTGTTGGAACAGGTGAGTTCCGACAGCCATTCCTTGACTTTGCTCGCGGTCAGTTCGGCAATAGGCAGATCGACAAAAGTAGGGATCAAATGATAATAAATCGCGCTGTTATAGTCTTGCAGCGTACTTTTCTGCAGCTTGGCTTGGTTGCGTTGCAGCCAGTTTATTATTGCTTCTTTAATCGTGTAGCGATCAGGGCGGGTTTGCCTAAATTCCTTGGCTTTCTTGCTGTATGGAAAGTGCTTGGAATAATCAAAAGTACCGATACTGATTTCATACAGTATGGCTTGCCGCTTAAGCGCTAGCTCTTTTTGTGCGGCTTTGGTCGGCGGAATAAGGATAGTTTCCCGGCAGCGTACGCCTTGATAAGTAAAGGCGATCTGTACGCTATTGCCGCGAATCGTTATGCCTCGCTGCCTTGCATCCATGCGTATGCTGTCTTTGCGATGATGAAGATTCGGCCGTTTGGCGCTTTGTTCCAGTGAATTTTGTATCGCCATTGTCCTTTCTTGATTAATTGGCGGATGGCTTCTTCAGTTAAGCCGGTTAATTCAGAAAACTTCTTGATCGTTACCAGTATATGTTCGGAGTGGTTCATTTCTTTTCCTCCCCGTCATTGTCAGCGATATGCTTGGCCACTTGCTTTTCAACTTCCGCTTGATTATCGATCAAGCCCTTGTCCGCTACCTTGCGCTTACCCATGACCACCGCCCAGAAACTGCCAAGCTTTTCGGTGATGGCATAGCCAATACTTTTTTTCTGGCCGAATTCGGTGATTTCCGGGCATACGTCTTTAAACTCAACGCCGAGCACTTTTTCATAGCGGCGGTAAGTGGCCGGGTTGTGCAGAATCTTGAGAACCCGCCAGCCGAAATACTGCCCCATTACCAATGCGCCAAGAGCACTTTCAAGCGTAGTGCCAACCCCTCTAAATTCCCGCATGTTCTGGAGCATTTTCTGTTCCGTCTCATCATCGAGAGCGAGCAGTTTTCTGGGGTTATTTGTTTGGTCTTCCATGATCAGTAGTGTTCCTCACGATAAATAGTTATCGTCATGATACATTGCTGATCATGGCAGTCAATATGATATTTGTCCTGTTTAGTCTAAAAGCTGCACTTGTGCGTAAAACTCTTCTTTAGTGAATTGCCGCATCTCGTCGTGAAACTTGATGACGATCTCGATCTGGTCGTTTAGTGTCAACATGCCGCAAATATGGCCGATTTGCGTGATGCTGTATTTTTTGCCGGGTGGTATGACGTCTTTTTTAAGGACGGCCAAACGGTAGATCAAGGACACGGCTTCATTTAATGTAAATGGATTCATGATGTCTTTTATCGGGTCTTTTTTAGTGCTGAGTTGGGATTTCATGGATAACCTCCGGATGATAAAAAGGGGTTGGTACAGTTATTGATACAAGTCCAAGTCCAAGAGAAACAGCTGTGGTGCGACATGGCGTGCGCGCGTCTCGCGCCACGCTCCGCAATGTCACGTCCTCGCTGCCTGCCGTCAAAGGCATCCAGACATGCTTACGTGTACTATAACCCAATCCCCTCCAAACAATACCCGTCACCCGTAACGGTGCAGCGTCACCATAACGCCCGGTCAGCGGTGAATACACATCGCTGGTTAACGGGTTGAGGTTTTTGGGTTCATCGTAGAACGGTTTGATGGCTTGCTGGTTGTGCGGGGTTTCGGGGTCGCCCATCGCCAGCATGAAGGCCGCCCAGTCGCTGGCGGTTGCCGATTGGCGGATAGCTTCCAGTTCTGGGTCGTCGGTTTTGCCGAGTTTTCTCAGTTGCCGCCAGACGGTGACGCTAGGGCCGCCGATCTGTTGGAATTGACGGATACCCCAGGTATTGGCCCAAGCGGTGATGCGTTCGGCTGCTTGAATGGCATCGTTACCGTACAAGTCTTGTTCCAGTTTATAGCCATCTATGTTCTTGGCTATGTACTTAGCAATGTAACCGGCAGCCGAGCCTTTTGCTGGATCGATGGGCTCCACTTTGAAGCGGCGTTTTAATGCACCGGGCTCGTTGCCGCTATCCAAAAGCGCATAATGGCTCATGACTTTACGCACAGCTTCGCGGTGTTTATCCGGCATGAACAATAGCAAGTGCCAATGCGGGGTGCCGTCGTGATGCGGTTCGACCACGCGGAAACCATAGGGGCGGATATCCAACCTATCAAGTTCGGCGCGAATCAGCGCCCAAAGGTGCGTCAGATACTGGTGCGCTTCCAGGATGGTAGTGCCATTATGGCGTGGATTGGCAGCGCCGGTATGTAAGCAGGCGTGAAAGCGCGATGACGTGGTGAGCGTATAGAATTCACCCACATGTTCAAGATAATTGGCGACCATCTCGAACCCGCGGATTCGTGTCATCAATTCGGCACGGCGAACGGCTGGATTAGATACCGAACGGTCGGCTAGGTTCTGCAGGGAAAAAATCTCGCCGTTCTGGTTGCTTACGAAGTTCGAGGCTAGATACAGCCGGTTCCGTTCCTTTTGTTTGCGCTTAACATGAATGGTGTAGTCGCTCGCATACGTGCCGCGCAGACGGTTGACCAACTCGATATTGCGAGCAATGGTTTCGATCTTGCGTAATCGTAGTATCTGGATTCGGCGATACCACCAGCGCGAGCAGCACATGCGATTCAGTGCCGGTTCCAGATCGTTGTCTTTGACGGATGGCCGTTTGACTTGGTAGTGATCGACGATGCGCAGGCAGGCTTGATAGGCGTCGATAGGGGATTGCGCACGGGCGCGGGCTGAATGGCATTTTTCGGCGAAGCGCTTGGCGGCTTGGAACAATTCCTCACTATCGCCGCATAGATTCAGATCCTCGATGCGCAGCTGGTTATAAATATCTTGCAGTTCATGATTGGCTTGCTCGAAACTGGAACGCTCGGCGGTTTTGACATAGCGGGCGGCCAGGTCTCCGGCAATGGGAGAAAGCTCAGTGAAAATATGCTGGCGCATGCGGCGGCAATTTGCTGTGCCGTATGGCTTTGTGCGCTCATCGGCAAAAATGACTTGTGGCAATTTTGTGTCATTTTTGTGCCACAACCGAGGCCTTTGGAGACCAACTGAGACCAGTCGATCATTTTTCGAAACACAACTAACACCCTGTTTCTTATGAGTCCTGGTTGGTCTTGAGTGGTCTGGATGAGACCTTGAATTGGCGGGAAGGCGACATTCACATTGATCAAATAACTATATGTAAATAAAGTTATTTATTTTTCACTATAGAAAAGTTACTACGTTTTTTACCACATTTTTTTAATCGCTGCCCGGTTTTTAGGCAGTTGATCTGCCTAATTTCTAGGCAATGATTATTTTAACCCCCCCCTGTCTAAATGCGGTTTTTTGCAAACGTAGGCTGAGAGCGGTCTAGGTGCTAAGAGGTCATAGAGATTTTGACCACCCCCGGTCATGTCATGGCTGGGGGATATACCCCCCCTCTGAGTTTCCCGCACATAAAAATTTGACGCACAAAACGGTCTATAAATACACTTTGCTATACTTTTTACCTGCCCCGTGGGTATGTCACACCACTTCCAATTATTCTTGTTCCGATTATCTACAATGATTCCCCACTTTTTATTTTGTAGTCATTGCATGACTCCGGCGCAATCAGAACACGCTCACCGATATAGAACGCTTCAAGCATGTGGTGCTGCTTGCCGCACACGAAGCGATACACCGGGCGGCCATCGGTTGGTATCCGTTCCATGCTGATATGCTTGCACCCTTGGCAGCTTGTTCCGGTTCCACGGTGTTCAGTGAAAGGGCGGATTGCTTTGTGTGGATTGATACCGTAACTCTGACACAGTATCGCCCATGATTTGATTTGTTCGGATTGCGGAATCGTTTGAAGTTTCCAGATTGCTTCGAGTATTTCTTCTTTGCTGACTGTTGCTTTATTGCAACAGGTTAATAGCAGGGTAACGGCAATCGGATTCACCGGATGCGTTTGGGCGGCGCGGAAATTATCTGAAGCCCCGCCTTCACCGGGCGCATGATTTTTATTTTCTTTCCTATCCCCTAAAAAACTTGTCGGAACAGTCGGAACAGTCGGAACAAAATCTCTAAACCCCCATGAATCATTGCTTTCCGTGTTCCGACATTGTGCGTTTTTCGTTCCGACAACCCCCGTTTTGTTCCGACATTCCGCACTATTTCCAGGGTTTTGCTCACCATCTTCCGGCTTGATCAGCGCACCCCAATCAATCATTTTGTGAACTCCAAATGGTTGCAAGGATGTGAAATACCCGCTGCATACCGCAACCCGGAAGCCGTTTTTTTGTTGCTAAATTGCGACCATCGCCCGGCTTCATGCAACCGCGATCAATCAGCAGGCGCGCAACTGATCGGGAATCGAAACCTTTGCAGATTTCAGTCTTGAACACTTCCGGCAAGCAAAAGAACTCTAATTCCCCTTCATGGTTCTTTTCACGAAAGCCCGCACGGTTCAAAGTCTTTGGCGCATGGCTGTCATCGGCGTTTGCCCGGTCGCTATCGGTAAACCTTGCCTCACCGTGCAATTCCAGGAAATGCCGCACCTGTTCAATCATGGCACGTTCTTCCTTGTTGCCTTCACCGCCGAATGCTTGCAGCCATGCCTTAAAGCAGGTGATGGCGGCTTGCATCGATGCGCCCGGATCCCAGCCGGTAATACCCCATTCTGTCGCCAGTTCACCGGCAGCACCGGCCAAAGCAAACCTTGCCGCTACCCGTTGCGCTTGACCGCTGGCAGCTTGGGTCAGCGTTGCTTTCTCGAACGTTTGCCGGGCATCGAACAGTGATTCCCGCAATGTTTCCCGGTGTTTCAGCACGCTTTCAATGAATGCCGGGAAGGCTGTGCCGTAATATTTATTAACCGCCGCGCCCAAAGCTTTGGCGAACTCATGCCCATTCTCGAAGCCGTGCAAGTTCTCGAAACAGCCCAAACCATGCCCGGCATCGGCGGGAATATCGGCCATGCGCAATTCAGCACCGGCGGGCGTTTTCTTGCCACCTTCCGCCACATGCTGGGCTAGACTCAACTCACCGGCGGACAGGAACAGCAGCCGCCACTTAGCGGTACTGCGTGCGCCGCCGGTCACATTCGCCCGCACCTTGGCCGCACCGTTTGCCAGCATGTAGGCCGATTCCCCGGCAATGCGAGCATCGATCATCTTCAATTCATCCAGGGTTAGAAGCGCATCGCAGTGAGACAAGGCGGTACTTTCCAGCCCGTTATCCGTTGACCGCCACCGCTGCAAATACTCGGGCGAACCGCACACGCTACCGGCCACAATCAAAGCGCTCGTTTTGCCGCTGGAAGTCGTGCCCCGGTAATGAAAGCCGCCGGATTCCATTTCAATCAAATGCAGCAGCGGGGCGGCAAACGCAACCGACACCGCAAACGTCAGGCGGCTATTCCCTACGCACAAAGCCGCCACCTGTTCCCGCCATTGCTTCAGCGTGCCACGCTGTTTGAATGGGTTTGAATCCGGGCGGTTATCATTGAATAGCCACTCTTCATCGGATTGACCCAGTGAGGCATCAGGCAGAACAAACGTCAAGCCGTCAGCAGTCCCATGCCAGCCGGTGCGGTTGGTCGTTCGAGCTCGTTTCTTGATCTCGGTTGTCTGCAAGTATTCAAGAAGCAATGGACGGGCTTTGGGCATGATTTCCAGCCCTTCTGATAGCAGCGCCGATGCAACCGGCATACCATCGCCGCAAAAATCTTTCATCGGGATAATAATCCGCTTTGGCATTTCATCCGGATCACGGAAGGCGCAAACCAACCCCCAATCCTTGTTATCGGCTGTGCGTGTACGCGCCAATACTTCCAGTTTTCCGCATATCTTGCGGCGGCGTAGCATACCGTCCTTACCCGGTTCGAGAAAAAGCACGGAATCATCCATCAGCATGAAGCCGCGTTGCACGGCTTCCGCTTGCGGCTCATCGGGTTTATCGGTTGAATCCGATTGCCCGGTGGCGGGATTGGCATCAGACAGGAATGCATCCTCACGCTTCAGAAACTCAGCGAACCGGCCAGCATCCCAGCCGCACGCCACCAAATCGGCGGCATCGTCTCCCGTTTGCAATGGTTCACCGGCTGCGCGTTCCAGCCGGTCGACATGCAACACACGAACCGAACCAGCACCCGCAGCCGTCAACCGTTTCAGCAAATCACCGGCGGCCTTCTTGCCGGGTAGATCGTAATCCGGAAAGATCACGCAATCACGCCCGGCCAGCGGGGTATAATCCGATTTCTCAACGGCTTGGCTTCCGCCTTGCCAGCACAAAACAGGATGATCAGGCAGCAGCTTTTGCAGGGCTTCGGCTGCCTTTTCGCCTTCGGTAAACCAGCACACAGCAACAGGGAATTGCAGCAATCCCGGCAAGCCATACAGCGGACGCAAGCCCGGCGGAACCTTGAACCGCCATTCATACTTATCGGCTTTCCGCCAAAGTGTCAGCGGTGAAAACTGTTTCTTCTCACCCTTGGGCTTGTCGTATCGGTCATGATAAAAATTCACGCGGCCATCTTGCGCAAGGTACGGATAACGCCTTGACGGTTTCCCGTGCTTTGAATGCGCAGCCGGTGGCGGCGGCGCATCATCGGGAACCGGCATGACGCATTGCCAGCCGTCGCCATCGCTACCGCCGCCCGGCGGAATCGTAGCCGCGTTAGATTCTTTGTTGCTGGTTGATGGTTTACCATTGCCCGGTTTTCTGGAATCGCTACTGGCGCGTTTTGGCGGGCTGATTTCTTCCAGTTCGAGTCCCAGAAAAGCCGCCAAACGGCGGGCGGCTTTTCCTTGGGATTCACTTTCCAGATAGGCAACCAGTGCCACCAGATCAAGCCCTTTGTCACCGGTGGCAAAGTCTGACCATTTGCCGGTTTTAAGATTGATGCTAAATGAACCGGGTGCGCTATCCGCACGCTTAGGGTTTAACGTAAGGTATTCGCTACCTTCACGCTTGCCGCCGGGTAGCCAGTGACTCAAGATACTATCAATGCTACCCAGAGCGGCTACTGAAACCCGTTTAATGTAAGGAATTGTGTTCATTACCATCCCCCTCAGAATGTGCAGGGATTGCTCCGATCAGCTCTTGAACACACTCATAAATATTGCTTACGTGTATCTCATTGGCCAATCTTAGCGATGCTAAGAAACCAGCAACCCATATGCTCGCCATGCATATTTCATCAGAAACTCTTTCTTCGTCGTTTTCCTCCTCCGCTAAACGAACCTTTGCGAGTTTCATGGCAAGCGAAATAATATTCATGGCATCGTCACAGAATCTTCGAATGGTTCCCGCAGTTTTTTCTTCTGTCCCGCATTCATCCGCTATTACGCTGATTCCTTCAAGGTTTGAAAGGATTCCATCGAGCAAAAGAAAAATCCCATTCATTTGTTCCTTGTTGAGTGACATATCGCACCCGTCAAGATCAACAAGATTTCCACAATCTATGAATTCCAGCATGCAGGGCGTTTCTGATGCCCATAGCCGCGCTTTCTCAAGCTCTTTTAATCTTTCAACGTTGCTGATTGACGGGGTATCTGTGGCTGTATTTTTTGACTTACTCATGATTCATGCTCCTTTGTTTGAACGGTTTCGAGAAAACCGCCACCCGTGAGGGACACGGGGCGGGCGGATAAATCGGGTTGACAGACCGGACTTGAGACCGGCGAGCCTTTCGGCTCCCCAAAATACCCACCCATAAAAACAAAAGGGCAAATAAATAACGGATACAAAAAAACCGCTCAGCGGCGGTATCCGCTCAAGTAACAGGCTGTCAAACCCGGTCAATGATTTTGCATTGACGGCCAAAGAATAAAGCCAGAAGATCGTATTTGTCAACGAGAACATTATTCACTTCCTCCGCTTGATCGCCGCTCTAACCACTTGAAAAGGTCATAAGCAAAGATATGTTGCTTCCGCGTGTGATATGGATGATCCGCAATCCATTCTTGCAACAGGTCATGAATCTGACCGGGCGGAAGTGGCGGTAATCTGCAATTGCACGATACAGCTACGTTTCCCGAAGCCGGGATAACTTCATTCATCATGATTGTCCCCAACTCTTTAGAGTGAATCGCGGATTTCCGCAATCAGATCATCAAACTTCTGATTCAGAATTGCAGTATGAAAATCTGATGCTGCGGTTCTCATAAAACCAGCGATCAATTCCGGGTGTGCTTTTGCATAGCCTTCACCGAATTTTGAATCAATGATGCGAACGGCTTGATTGAAGTATTGTGTCGCTGTGTCCCGTGCTTGCAGCATCAGGTCAGTAGGGGCTAGATTGCTCATGCCCGCACCTCTGCACGCTTAGCGGGTGTATCGCCTTTGATTTGATCTTGAATCCATTGCTGAACTTCAGACTCACGCCAGCGGCTGGCATTGCCGATCTTGACCGGTGCCGGGAATTTTCCCTGTTTGATTAATTGATAGATGAAACTGCTTTTGAAGCCGGATCGTGATTCAACTTCCGGAAGTGGTAGAAGCTTTTCTGTTGCCGGTATTGCTGGCAATTGCCCGGTTTCGCCGGTTAAATGATGCTGCGGGGTTGATAAAGTTTGATTCATATAAGCTTTCTCCATACGATTTAAAATGTATGCGTGCCCGTGATTGTGGACTGCGGGCACGTGAGAAAGCTTATTTCTTTGGATTACTATCAATCCATCCGGTTGATAGTAATCAGTGGAAAATACTTTCTATATGATTGATTATTAGTTAGATAATTTTCTTGTGCTTAAATAGCGCCATATTGCCGGAACGGAAAGATTCATTTCTGTAGCAACTTTCTCAACAATGCTTGTTTTTGTTTCGCAATCTTTTTTATTTTTCCAAAGTTCATCAAATATTTTTATAGCTTCCTGTATTCTTTCTGCCGCTTCCGCCTTCTGGTTATCTGCCCGTTTTTTCGATCTTGCCCTTATTTTTCTTACTATCTCAAGATCATCCTGATTATTATTCAGATACGCATTGTTCCGGTGCATAACGATTTCAAGTGCAGCGGCATGATAGCGGGTTAATGTTTGTTTTAATTCGTTAATGCAATAACTCAACCACTCATTATCGCCAGCATATTTATAGGCATACATGGCCAATTGCAACGATCTGGCAGCAGCTAGATATGCGGGTTCATAAAATCTTGTATTCTTGCCATTCACCGGTTTTACTCTTCCAAAATCAAGTTCAGTAACAAGCCATTGGATCTCATCCGGATCATTCATGCACTCATTAAATTCCTCATCCTCTTCCAGATTCCAATCTTCCTCATCAATCCAAAACCGCTCATACTCAAAACAAGCTTTTCTAAGAAACCCAATAAGTCCGTAAATGCATGAGTAGTCTATCGATTTACTCCATTTTTCAGGTGTAACATCAGGCTTCATAGAATTTGCATTCTCTTTCACTTCATCAAGTGAATCAAATACATGATCAAGTTCACTCATATCCCAGAATATGAGTATTTCTTCGGTTCGCGGATACCGGTCAGGAAGCTGCTTGATTGTTTGTTTATTGGATTCTTTGCCTTTTTCTGGCATAGCACACCCTTCAAAGTGCATCCTTCAGATAGGACACCCCAGGCGGTTGAAGGAAACCGTTTTCACCTGGCCGGGCTATGGGGTGGTTAAATAATCTTATCCGAAAAAACTTTCTTGAACTAAAAAATATTAAGCAATCGATATGTGAATTTTTTCTGTATGTTTTTGTTATCTCGCTTCACAGGATTTTCATATTAACTATTTCAAAATGTGACTGAAATTTAGATGTCAAGGTTTGAGCAACCATTTGAAATTTGTCTGAACGCATTGCCCTCTGTGGAGGCGGAACAATGGATCAGTTTGAGGTTTGCATAAAGCGCCGCGATTATCGAAATTCTCATCTTGATGCGATGGAATGGCCATCCATTGTTTGCAAAAATCCCTCAATTATCGCCACAGAAAAACTTCTATGGCCTGTGCCAAAGCAGTTCCGCAAATTTAGATTCTCTTTTCATCGCTGGTTAAGCGTATGAAAACCGAACCTAAAGAGTGGCTGATTCTGGGCGTAACCCAAGATAATCAACGATTCAGACCGAGCGACTGGGCGGAAAGGCTTTGCGGGGGCCTTGCATGCTATAGGAATGGACGCTGGGTATACTCAAAACATGTTCATCCTGTTATACGTCAGAGCGGAATCTGTGTGTTAGTAGAAGGGGCATTAAAAGATACAAACCCGGACGGGTACAAATTCATTATGGGTTTTGCCTATGATAATAGGCTTAAAGTGATACCAGAAAAAGAAGTGATTTGTGAGGATACATTAGCCGCAGAAATAGAGCTCATATCATTTATGAAAAAACTTAGACTGATTCTATTGATGCAGCAAAGAAAGGTTAAATTTCCGTTTAGGCATTGATGTGAATCCACTAAGATCATCATTCTATGGAATTGATGATCTTATCCAAGTAAAAGCGTGCTTTCTTGGCGGCTTGCTCTTCGTTTTTCGTTAATTCTTTCTGTACCAAGTTTGCAAAATTAATCAGGCTTTGTGATGGGTAGGCATCTTGCAAGCCATAGTCTTGAAAGAATTCAGCAATCCAGTAAGCATTCAACTCACTGCTTCCCGTTTCTTCAAAATGTGTCTCCGCTGCTAACTTGATGTAATCTGATAATTTATGCATCGCATCTTTTCACTTATCCTATTTACGATAATAGGCGCGGTTAATTGAAAATGCAATAAGCAGTCTCTTTAGCTTTTTGTCGTCTTGAATGTGGTGCGCAACAGGGAAATTCCGCGCCGTATTTTCGCATTAAAACTTGCCGAAAATCCCGAAATATCAGGCGCGAATCGGAACATAAAACCCCGGAATTACCCCAAATTGTCGGAACAAAACGGGGTTTGTCGGAACAGAAAACGCACAATGTCGGAACACGGAAAGCAATGATTCGTGCGGGTTTCGAGATTTTGTTCCGACTGTTCCGACTGTTCCGACAAGTTTTTAAGGGGGTGGGACATAAACATAAAAAACGGTGAAAAATTTCAATTCGATTTTCCGAACAACGGAATGACTTCCGCTCCCTTTTCCAGGGCTTCGATATGGTTACTCCACCAGATCATCATTCTCTTTCTTTCCGGCAAGTATTCCGCCCGGTTATATGCGCCCCGGACTTCATTCCGTTCACCGTGCGCCAATTGTCGCTCAATGGCATCGGGACTGAATAAACCGGATTCATTCAATGCCGTGGAAGCAACCGTCCGGAAGCCGTGCCCGGTCATTTTGCCTTTATACCCCAGGCGGTACAGTGCAAAAAGCAATGTATTGTTGCTGATGGGCTTGTTTGGGTTTCTGCCGGGCAGCAGGTAACGGCTATCACCGGCGATGCTTTTGAGTTCTGTCAGTATGTTCAATGCTTGATGGGTAAGGGGTATAACGTGTTCATTTTTCATTTTCATGCGCGTAGCTGGCACAACCCATAGCGCATTGTTCAATTCGATTTCTTCCCATAGCGCGCCTATCAGTTCATTGGTACGAACGAAGGTTAAAGCCAGCAATTGCAAGGCAAGCTGTGTTTGCCTATCGCCGATGCATTCATAGGTGGCAATTGATCGCAGCAGTTCCGGCAATTCTTCCGGTTTAACCGCTGCCTGGTTTTTCTTTTTGTACGGTGTGAGTGCGCCCCGCAGATCGCTGGAAGGATCGCGGGTGCAGCGGCCGCTTGATATGCCATAGCGGAATACTTGACCGCATACCCCCAGCACTCGGTGCGCCAGATCATAAGAGCCTCGCTGTTCAATTATGCGGATCATATTGAGCAACTGTGGGGCTTCAATCGTGCTGATAGGGTACATGCCGATATAAGGGAATACATTGCCTTCCAGCCGTCGCAGCACATCCTTTGCATGACTGCCTGCCCATGTATGCGTTTGCTTTGTGTACCATTCGCGGGCGGTGGCTTCAAAGCTATTGGCGGCGGCTTCCTTGGCTTTTTGCTTGTTCAGCTTGCGGTCAATGGAAGGGTCGATATTGCCCATCAGCTTCACGCGTTCCGCCTGTGCAAGCTGCCTTGCTTGCTTTAACCCAACAACAGGATAAACGCCAAGGGATAAAGATTTTTCCTTATCATGAATCTTATAGCGCAGCCGCCAATACTTGCGGCCATCTTCATAAACCCAAAGATAAAGCCCTTGGCCATCGTGAAGCTTGCGAATTTTGGAACCTTCAGCGGCCGCATTCTTGCAGGATAGATCAGTCAATAATTCCTTGATGGCCATAATGTGGTAACTCTTTATGTGGTAAAAATTGTTACCACGTTTTTTACCACACTTTTTTATCGGATTCTAGCGGATTATTTTGGACTGTTACGGAAAGTAAATTGCTTGTAGATGAACTGCTTTATTGTGTTTCGTGGATTGTTGTGGAAGTGTGCGGATTGTAAAGTGGCGGAGAAGGCGGGATTCGAACCCGCGGTACGGTTTGAGCCGTACACACGCTTTCCAGGCGTGCACCTTCAACCACTCGGTCACTTCTCCAGCAAAGTCCTGCAAGGGGGCAAAGAATAAACCAGATCGTGGCTTCGGGCAAATTTGTTTTTGTTGCCGGAAGGGAATTTTCGCTTTAGGGGACTCTGAAAAAGGGAGTGAGCGGGTTAGGGAAACGCTGAATAAATCCCAAAGTTTAAGATAATAGTTATTACCTGCTAACTTTCTAGATACGCCATGTCACGCCAATCGAGCTTTGCAGATCTTGACTACAATCACAAGAAACGCCGGACACGCCGGGAGGTTTTTTTAAGCGAGATGGAAGGGGTTACCCTGGGCAGCGTTGCTGCCGCAAATTGAACGGCATTATCCCAAGATAGGGAGGCGGGGCTGCCAGCCGATGGCGCTGGGGAATATGTTTCGTATCTACTGCCTGCAGAATTGGTTCAACCTGTCAGACCGGCAGACGGAAGATACCCTGTACGAGATCGAGAGCATGCGGCGCTTTGCGGGATTCGGCTGGATTACCGATGCCCTGCCGGACGAGACCACGATACTGAATTTCCGTCATCTTTTGGAGAAGTACGAATTGACGGCGGTATTGCTGGAAGCGATCAATGCCCACCTTAAGACCCAAGGGCTGTTAGTTTCCAAAGGTACTATGGTAGATGCCACACTTATTCATGCGCCAAGTTCGACCAAGAATCGGGAACAGGCACGTGATCCTGAGATGCACCAGACGAAGAAGGGAAAGCAATGGTACTTTGGCATGAAGGTGCATGTTGGGGCCGATGTGGATTGCGGGGCGGTGCACGCGGTTAAAATTACCGCCACCAACGAAGCCGATATCAATGTTCTGCCCAAGCTATTGCGGGCGGAAGACGAGGTTATATTTAATGAGCCGGGCTACACAGCGATGAATACAAACGCGGATCGTGAATCGCCCCGGGATTTCCGGAGATAAAATGATTTGAGAGGAGGAGAAGATGAAGAATCAAATCAGTTATTCACCGGAAGTACGGGAACGAGCGGTAAGATTGGTATTCGAGCAGCAAAAGAAGCATGAATCGCAATGGCCGGCGATCAAAACAATAGCATCGAAGATTGGCTGCACGGCGGAAACGTTGCGGGCATGGGTAAGAAGAGCGGAGAGGGATCAGGGAATTCGAGGCGGTATGTCGACATCGGCATATTTCGCACAGGCGGAGCTCGACCGCCGGTCGAAATGACGATGGTATTTGTCGATAGAGACAAAGCGGCATCAGGATCGATTGCCCGAACGTATCAAGCGGGATATAAAGCTGGCGACTGAAATACAACGGATTTGGGAAAGCAACTTCCGGGTTTATGGTGCTCGTAAAGTATGGCGGCAATTGTTGCGAGAAGGCATTGGCGTTGCCCGTTGCACCGTTGAGCGGTTGATGAAGAAGCTTGGGATGCAAGGTATCCGGCGCGGTAAGAGGTGCCGGACAACCGTTGCAGATGACTTACTTGCCTGTCCAGCCGACAAAGTCAATCGGCAATTTGTAGCCACTCGTCCGAATCAGCTGTGGTTCGCGGATATTACCTTTGTTGCAACGTGGACGGGGTTTGTTTATGTGGCTTTTATAACTGATGTTTCTGCCCGGTACATTGTTGGCTGGCGGGTCAGCCGGTCATTGCGCACCGATTTAGTACTGGATGCATTGGAACAGGCACTGTGGGCGCGGCGGAAAATCGAGGGATTAATTCATCATAGCGACCACGGTTGTCAATATTTGTCGATTCGCTATACGGAACGCCTGATTGAGGCCAATATTGAAGCTTCTGTTGGTAGTGTCGGGGATTCTTATGACAATGCACTGGCTGAAACAGTTAACGGACTATATAAGACCGAGGTTATCCGGCATCACGGCCCTTGGCGCAATATCGACGATGTGGAGTTTGCGACCTTGGAATGGGTCGATTGGTTTAACAATCGCCGGTTACTGGAGCCGATCGAAAATATCCCGCCGGCAGAATTTGAAATGGCATATTATCGTCAAGTAAGGGAGCCAACCAATACGGTTTGACTCAAGACAAATAGTCTCCGGAAATACCGGGGCGATTCATTCTAAGTATTTCCATGCAGAGAAGGTGGCGCCTTGCCCAATGACTGTGCCGTCAGATTTACAGATATTCCAAATAAGAATCGGATCGGCCAGAAAACGTTGGCCGGTGCTGGAGATTCTGATACCGCTGTAATCAGCAATGTAACCTTGCTTTTTCACTTGTTCCAGCATGCGGGCACGTCCTTCCCGTTTGGCGGGTTCCGCTGTCAAGCGAGATGGGGTTTGTGTAAATTGCTGCCAATTCATCGCCCATAAATCGAGCGCTGCCTGATTGCCGTAATTCAAAACCGGATCGTCTTCCGCACCGTGCGATGCTACTACAAATGTGCTGTTGAATAGCCGCTCCGCTTGTTTCAGCGGCGTGCCCGTGCGTTCAATCAACTCCTGCTGCACCCAGTGTGCGTAGCTATCGAGCAAATACTGGCACCATTGCACCATTTCGGGATCAGTCCAGTTGGTTTGCATCATATCCGGTATCGGAATGTAAATTTAACTGAGTTTGGGGTGCGGTGATTTTGTTGCGAGCCAATCATGTGCAAGAATTACAACCCCAAATAGCCTTTTGCGATTCGATAATAAACTGTCCGTAAGGGCTTGTCTTCGCGTGTGATGGTCATACTTTGTACCGGGCCGGGCTGGTCGAGTAATCGGGCAATGTCGTTGCCTGCGCGATCACGTTCCAGGTGCTGCGGCTCCATGCCAATCAGGATGATCGGCCGGGTGGTCGGCGGTTCCGATGGGTGCCAGACTTGGTACATGGCGCCGCTGTCGCCAAACATATTGCGTGAACGAATATCCATCGGTTCTCCCTGCCGATTGTAAAAATACATCGCGCTGGCGACCGACCATTTGCTCATGCCGACAACGAGCGGTTTTTGTCCGCTTTGCTGTTGTACATCGGCGGCAATTTTTTCGATCTCGCTGGTGGTTTCGCGCCAATAATAACGGCTCATGAATGACGGGTAGGGGATACCTGGAATCCCGAGCACTACGTAATGCAGTGTTAAAGCATAGACCACAATGGAAATGGCGATGGTCGGTTTCCAGGCGGCTTGAATGCGGCCCGCTATGCTGCGCGGATTGACGATTTGTCCCATCATCCATGCCATGGTAGGCACTATGGCCAGCCATAGGGGAGCTGTCCAGTGAAAGCGCAATGAGTCGAGTGTGCTCAGAACAAAAAATATGACCAGCGGTACGCCCGTGAAGAGGCATATAAATAAAGTGCGTCTGCGCGCCGTCTCGCTACCGTTCGGTTGATGCTTGGGCCACAGCGCCCAAAGTGCGGCGGCTAAACCCACAGGTGTTAGCAGTACCAGCAGATCGACGAACAGGAGATGGGGGGAAAACAAATCATCGCCGACACCGCGCGCGCGCGATGACTGAAACACGATCGAAGACCAGTGATGTTCCATGTTCCAGATAATAACCGGGGAAAACAGTATCAGCGCCAGCAATGCCGCAAGGTACGGATGGGGGCGGATCAACCAGCGGCGTGCAACCGGATCGACGAGCGTGAATAATAGCGCGGCTATACCGAGCAATCCGAGCGTATATTTGGACAAAATGCCGAGACCGAATGCGATTCCCATGCCCAGCCACGCTGAGCTGCGGTTTGCAACTAAGGTGCGTTCCATGTAATAGAGCGTGGCGGCCCAGGCGGCCATTACTGGAGCATCGGTTGTCATGAGAAAGCCGGTGGCAAAGGTGAACGGCAGAATAGCCAGCAGCAGCGCGGTGCGCATGGCGGTCGATTTGTCGTACAGATTCTGCGCCAACGCATACAGAAATCCCATCGTGATCAGGCCGCAAAGAAATGCGCCGATTCTTACAGCGAATTCGGTATTACCGGCGGCTGCGGTGCCGAGCCAGATCAGCCATGCCACCATGGGCGGATGGTCGTAGAAACTTAAATCCATGTGCTGGGCGTAGTTCCAGTAATACGCTTCGTCCGGAATCAGCTCCGTTTGGCCGAGATAAATCAGACGCAGCAATACGATGAGCGCCACGATGCCAATCGAAGCAACGCGCCAGTGTATATCCGGAGCGGGTGAATTCTGTGTCGCGGATGGCAAGTAAAAGATGGATCCCAGGTAGACTATGATTGTGCTAATCGCGATAGCGGGAAAAATAGCCAATAGCGGCGGCGCATGCCAATCATAAACCAGCAAAGCCAATAAGCCGCCGCGCGTGAACAGCGCAATGCCGGCGAGTGCGGCAAAACGGCCAATCAAGCGCCAGTGCAATGGGCCCGCCGGTTGCAGCCGGAATGAATCGCGTAAATTGAATACGCACACTGTGGCGGCAACCAGAAAGCTCGCGATATGCGCCAAAGCCAGCCCGGCGCCGCTACTTATCAAGAGCTGGTAGATGGCAATATCGATCAGTGCGCAGAACAGGCCGGTTGCCGCGTACCGGCTGGCATCCTGAGCAGCCACTGCACCGCCAGCCAGCGCCATTAACCGATGTAAATAAGCCCATTGGTGATGAAACGACAATTTCGAGGTGCCGCGTGTCCGGTCGCGAAAGCAAATCGGTATCTCGATAACTTTCAGTTTTCCTTGTCCGGCCATCAACATTTCCAGCAGAATCTTATAGCCGCGCGCTTGTCCGGAAACGGCCGATGCCAGTTCACGGCGGAAAGCGAAAAAGCCGGAAGTGGCATCGTTGACATCGCACAATGGGCGCGCCAGCGAGCCGCCAATGCGCGATAGCCATTGCCGGTACCACGGCCAGCCCTCGGTGCTGCCGCCGGGAACATAGCGGCTGCCGATCGCGATATCGTGACTGCCGTTTATTACCGGTTCGACCAGCGCGCCAAGGCGCTCGGGCGGATGACTCAAATCGGCATCCATGACGACAATGACTTCGCTCTGCGCGGCGGCTGCGCCAGCCAGAATCGATGCGATCAAGTCGGGTTTTTCGGTGCGTTCGATCAACCTCACGCGTGCTTTCGTTTCCCATGCATGAATTTTTTCAGGTGTGCCGTCGCGCGAACCGTCGTCGACGAAAATGACTTCAAAGCGGTCCGGCGGTAGATTCAGCGCAAACAGTGATGTCAATAAAGGATCGATGTTGTCGGCTTCATTCAATGTCGGAATGACAATGGAAAATTGTGTTGAGGGCATCTCTGAAAGTGAAGGAAGTTAGTTTTCTTGATTGTCGGAACAAATGTGAATTTCTAATAAAGGCGTGAAAATACTTTCGCAGCTTGTATTCACAACATCTTCACTAAGGTTATTTTAACATTATGTGACAAGTTGAATTGTAATTGTAACTAAGTTAGGTGTTTGAGGAAAAATGATTTATTAGACATGACAATAAAATAACGCGCGCCTGGAAGCCGATGATGTAATGAGATCGCTGCCAGTATAAATGAGGAAAACTAAAAATGGGGATTGATTTAGGGTTTGACAGGATCATCCGGGATTTAAGCGGTGCGAGATGGATTCTTTCGCAATTAACGGAAGATGATACGGCAGCAACGTCGATTCATCGCGATTTCCGGCGTGTCGTTTGGCGCGAAGCCAATTGGGTGGATCGCAGTATCATGCTGCTGGTGTTACCGCTTCTGCCTTTCTTAATAATCATTCTGACAACAGTTTTCACGGCACTCAATGGATACGCTATAAAAAAACGGACGGGGAAAGGAATTATCCGGCAAGTTTATGAACAAATCGGTGTTGCATGCCGTTGTGCGATTTTGCCGCCCTGGTACTACATCTTTGAGCTGCACGATGACGCGAAACGGCAGCACGCCAATGAATATCTTAACCGCTTCGAAACGAAAGCGGCGATCTACCGCTTCATGCGCGACTATAACGGCGGACTTCCTGTTCCTGCCGAACGCAGTACGCAATGCATCCGCGATAAGACGCTTTTTATGGCGCATTGCCGGAAAAACGGCGTAACCGCAGCACCCATCCTTTGGATAATCCGGAATGAAGAGATTAGGCCGGTGGATTGGGACCGGTCTGATTTTCCCGAGTTCGATCTTTTTGTCAAACCGCTCAACGGGCAAGGCGGCAGAGGTACGATACGCTGGGATTATCTGGGTTCCGGACAATTTCTCTGCAACGACGGAAGCCGCGCCAATGGAAGCCAGGTGCTTGAAATTCTGCGGAAGAATTCGGAGCACACGGCTTATATCGTGCAGCCGCGGTTGGTCAATCACCCCGAAATTACCGATCTGGCCTGTGGCGCGCTGGCGACCGTGCGCGTTATGAGCTGCCGCAATGAAACGGGCGGTTACGAAGTCACCAATGCAGTCTTCCGCATGAAGCGATACGCCGATGTGATCGTCGATAACTATCACGCCGGCGGTATCGCGGCCAATGTCGATATCAATACCGGTGTGCTGGGGGAAGGCACGCGCGGCGGCTGGGGAGTGGTAACCGATGGCTGGTACGAGCAGCATCCTCTATCCCATACGGCGATTTCACAGCGCAAGCTTCCTTGCTGGGAAACGATGGTTGATTTTGTGCAGGACGCACACAATCGCCTTTTTCCGGATCAAGTCGTCATCGGCTGGGATGTCGCCATACTCGAAAATGGCCCGTGTTTGATTGAAGCCAATAAAGCACCGGATTTGGACATCATTCAACGCGCCCAGAAAGGACCGCTGGGTAATGAGCGGCTCGGGAAACTCCTGGCATTCAATCTGCAACGGACCATCGCAACCCAGTACGCGCATTGATCGAAGGTGAGCGTTTTACGGCGCCGGTTTTAAAGAATGTTTAATCGGTTAATACGTCTTTTAATAAAATGAGCATAATCCAGTATAATTCGCTGCCGGATTATTTTCGTTTCTGAATAAGTCGAGGATATAGCATGATAAATGAGCAGCATGTTTCTAAAAGCGATGAAACTGAAATCCTGAAAATGCTCACCATTGAACCGGGTATGGACATGTCGTCGCCCGAGGTACAGCGCGCGGCTATTCAAACGCTGGAAGAGGGCGGCCTTATTTATCTCCCCAAAGGAGGGTTTGAGCTTTCCGAACGGGAACGGGAATTGATATCCAATACAGCTAATATCCTGACGCAAGTGCCCGATGTTGAAAACGGTAAACCTACGATTATTTTCGATCCGAAAAACGGGCATATCAAGAAATATCATTACGCACAAATACACGGCAAAATGGTGCGAGCCCAGATCAAGGATACGGCCCGTGTCGATCTTGAAGCGATTATGGCGCGTTATGGGCAATGGACCGAAAGTGTCATCACCCAATTGTTTCCCAGCTATCGCCAGTCGTTAGACCGCAAACGGGTTACCTACCGGCCTTTTGCGCGCAACAGCACGCAGGCTCTCCATATCGACTCAAGCTACGGTTACCCGACGCAAGGACGCAGTATGCTGCGTGTTTTCACCAACATCAATCCGGCGGATCGATTGCGCATCTGGCAGCTCGGCGAACCTTTTGAACCTTTTGTGCAACGCTTTCTCCCCGGTGTACATGTCAAAAGTCCATCCTGGTTTTCTAAGCTGTTGGCTCAGCTCGGTATCGTCGATGGCGTTAAGACCAAGTATGATCAATACATCGCGGCGCTGCGCGCGCTTGGAATGCGCGATAAGGAATATCAGACTACGGCGCCGCGCCAACTGATGGAATTCCCTGCCGGATCAAGTTGGATTGCGATTACCGATTTGGTGCTGCACGGTGCGATATCGGGACAGCATAGTTTGGATCGGACATTTTATTTGCCGGTCGAAGCGATGAACGATCCGGCGCGCTCACCGCTGCGCATCCTGGAAAGATTGACCGGTGAAGCGCTGACATGAGAGTGGATAACAAAGCAGGTTTGCTGTGCAAAATACATTTTGCATGAATCATTCGGGGTGGAAATGAAATCGTCAGCTGAGGTGTATTTTGGCGGTCCGGATCAGCCTGCGGGTTATCTGCGCAATGTGCTGGAGGCGCACATTGCTGCTGTTCCGGCAGGCGGCTCAATCGATTGGGTCACGTACTATTTCCGTGATCTGAAACTGGCCGAAGCCCTGGTTCAAGCGCGCAAGCGCGGTGTGAACGTTACCGTAAGCCTGGCCGGTAAACCGCGCACGGCCGATGCTAACGATGACGTGATTGCCTTGCTATCGGGGCCGGAAGGTTTGGGCGATGGCTTGCATCTGGTGACATTCCCGGGGTTGCCGGCCCCATCAGGGCGGACATGGGCGCCGCAATTGCACGAAAAACTTTACTGTTTCTCGCATCCCAAACCCATTGCGTTTATCGGCTCGTTCAATCCCTCCGGAAATCAAACGGAAGAGAGGCTCGATATCATCCGTGAGATCGGCGATCAAGATAAAGGTTACAATGCGTTGATAGGACTGACCGATGCGGAGCTGGTGGCGCAACTGATAAGGCACGCGCGCAACCTGCATGAAGCGCGGCCGGGATTGTTCTACCGTTTTTCCGCGGCAGCGAATGAAGCGATCCGCAGTGGCGATACCACCCTTCATTTCTGGCCGCGCGTGCGCCCGCATCCGGTCATGCAATTTTTAAGCAAAGTAAGCGATAATGCGCATGTGCGTATTTTTGCGTCGCACATCAGGAGCGCGGCGGCGGTTAATTTTATGATCGAACTGGCGCGGCGCGGCGTGACGCTGGAGATATTCGTCGAGGCGACATACCGGCGCGTTACATCGAAGGTCGAGCAACGTTTGATGTGCGCCGGAATCCGCTTCAAACGCAGCCGGAATGCGGAGGAGTTGCCGATGCATCTCAAATTGGTGCTGGTGGAGGATCGCGGTCAGGTATGGTCTATTTTCGGCAGTTTCAATTGGACCAATCCATCCTTCTGGCTTAACCATGAGATTGCGGCTATTTCAAGCGATCCGGAACTGTTCCGGGTATTTTCGCAGCGCTGCGACTGGATAGAAAAAAGGGATTTCGTACAACCACTGCAAACAGATTTAGTCACTGCGTGATAAAAATGACAAATACACATGTGGGGGATTGCGCCTCGACGCTGATTATTCCGGTAGAGAGTCAGGTGCGCGAACTGGATGCAAAAATTCTGCTGGCGTGTTTCGCGGCGGAGCGCGGTTTTCCCGTGCTGATCGGTTCACGAGCTTTCACGCACTTTCAAGTGGCGTCCATTCCGCGCGGCGTTTATCTCGCTAAAAGCATGCGCAGTCTTAGCAATTCAATGTTCAAGGCGTTGCGTCAACTAGGACATGAAATTGCCGCCTGGGAAGAAGAAGCGCTGGTGCATCCGCCTGCCGATACCTATTTCACACTCCGGCTTTCCCCGCAAACGATCAATAAAGTGTCGCATGTTTTCGCCTGGGGACAGGAGAATGTCGACTTGATGCGGCAATATCCCGATCTGCCGCAGAATCTGCCGATTCACATTACCGGTAATCCGCGCGGCGATATGCTGCGGCCGGAATTGCGCCCGTTTTTTGATCCGGAAGTTAAAAAGTTGCGCGATCGTTATGGCGATTTCATTCTGATCAACACCAATTTCAGCGATGTGAATCCTTTCATTCCCAGCATCGGTTTATTTCAGGCCGCGAAAGATTCCGATAAGACGGCGCGCCGCGGTCAAGCGGGAATAGGCATGAGTCTTGAGTTTGCCAAAGGTTTGCGCGATCACAAGTTAGCGATACTGGAGGATTTCAAACAATTGATCCCGGCGCTCGAACGGGCATTTCCCGCTATGACTATCGTTGTCCGCCCGCACCCCAGCGAGAGCAATCAAATTTATCAAGATCTCGCGGCGCGCAGCGATCGGATCGTCATCAACAAAGAAGGTAACGTCATCCCTTGGTTGCTGGCGGCGAAGGCGCTGGTGCACAACGGTTGCACAACAGGCTTGGAAGCCTATGTTCTCGGCGTTCCGGCAGTTTCTTATCTGGCGACATTGAATAAGCTTTATGACTATGATTTTCAGGGATTGCCGACAAAGCTCAGTTACCAGTGCTTCAACTTTGAAGAACTGCAAACGACATTGAACCGGATTCTGGCAGGGGAGCTCGGCGGTGCGGGCGGCGAGGAACGCCAGGCTCTGATCGATTATTATCTGGCGGCGCAGAAAGGCCCCTTGGCGTGCGAGCGCATTATCGATGTGTTGGAATCCAGCGGTTATTCCAAAAACCGCCCGCCACCCCGGCCGCTCAGCACCTTTGTGCAGGGCTGGTTATTCGTCAAAATTAAAGCGGCATTGACCAACCTCTATATGCGCCGCCCCGGACCCAATCGCATGGCGTATCACGATCATCGTTTTCCGGAAATTTCCGTGACCGAGCTGGAGCAAAAAATCGCCCGCTTCGGCCAGCTTTTGCATCGCTTCGACTCGATCAAAATCGAGCAACACTCAAAGCATCTTTTCATGGTTCATTCCCAACGCGTGAGAAAAATGCCGCAAGCCGCACCCGCAGCGGAAATCAGTGAAAATTTCCGCACCGTAAAAGAGTGAGCGCAATGGAGCATTGCCGGATTAGGTCATGAAAAAATTTTTTCATCGCTACCTCTATAAAAGACCGGTCCGCAACCTCGCGGCGCAAATCAAAGCGGCGGTCGATGCTCTGGACGGTGCGGTGCCGATACTGGTTGTGTCTTACAATAACGGCGTTTACGTCGACCATTGTGTGCGGCAGCTCAACGCCCGATCCATCAAGCCGGTCATTATCGACAATGCTTCCAAGGACACCGAGACGCTCGCCATTCTTTCCGGGATCGCCGCGGCAAAAAGCGCTTTCGTTGTGCGCTCAGCGGTAAACATGGGTGCGCGCGTAGGGTTTCAAGGACCGGTGTACGATGTTTTGCCGGATATATTCGGCTACACCGATCCCGATTTGCTGTTTAACCGGCATTTACCGGCGGATTTCATCCGGCAGCTGACGGATGTCTGCGATCGCTTCAAATGCTTCAAGGCCGGTTTCGCTCTGCCTTACCAAGTTGAGTACAGTTTGACCGAGCGCCGTATGAAATCAAGCTTGGGAAATATTGTCCCTTTCGACAGACTCGTGACGGTATCGCAATGGGAATCGCGCTTTTGGAATAAACCGCTCCAGCATGACCGGCTGGAAGTGTATGCCGCGCCCATCGATACAACGTTTGCGATTTATCGCAAAAAATACTATAACGGAGATTTTTTCGATGCCGTGCGGGTTGCCGGGGATTTTTCCGCGTTGCACATGCCGTGGTTTCCTGATTTGGATCTACTGTCACCGCAGCGCCGCTCGGCTTATTTAAAAGGGAATAAATCATCGACCTGGGTTACAAACTAGATTGAGCCTTACGGAGTCCATGAAAATGTGAGACGGTTTCTTTTTATTGAAAGTACAGCATGCAATCGCCAGTTTTTTGCTGGTATTTAGTTTATCAATTGATTAATAATGGAATAACCGGAAATTTTATGAAAGTGCCTAAGGTAATTGCCGAAATCGGTTGTAATCATAAAGGAGACATGGAAATCGCCAAGGAAATGATCGGAATCGCGGCGACATTTGCGAAATGCGATTTTGTGAAGTTCCAGAAGCGTTCCAATAAGGAACTGCTGACGCCGGAAGAATATAATGCGCCGCATCCCAATGCGCAGAACAGCTATGGCGATACCTATGGCGCACACCGGGAGTTTCTTGAGTTTGATGTCGATCAGCACCGCCAGTTGCAGCAATACTGCAAGGAGTTCGGCATCGGTTATTCGACTTCCGTGTGGGACCTGACTTCAGCCAAGCAAATCGCCGGTCTCAACCCTGTGTTCATCAAGATACCCTCGGCGTGCAATCTCAATTTCCCGATGCTCGAATTCCTCGCCAGGGATTATCACGGCGACATTCATATTTCCGTCGGCATGACTACGTACGAGGAACAAGAGCAAATCGTACAATTGATGGAAAAATGCCATGCGGCGGAACGCGTCGTGTTGTATGCCTGCACCTCCGGATATCCCGTGCCATTCGATCAAGTGTGCTTGCTCGAGCTGCAAACGCTGAAAAACCGCTTTGGTTCGCGCATCAAGGAAATCGGATTTTCCGGGCACCACTTAGGAATTGCGGTCGACATTGCGGCAGTCACGTTGGGTGCATCCTGGATTGAGCGTCATTTCACTTTGGATCGCACCTGGAAAGGAACCGATCATGCGGCGTCGCTGGAGCCGGACGGCCTGCGCCGCCTGGTGCGCGATGTGCACGCCGTTTCTCAGGCGCTGACCTTCAAGGATGCGCCGATACTGGCCATCGAAGCGCCGCAGCGCGCCAAGCTGAAACGGGTTCAGGGGGTACACTTCAACTGATGCGCTGGGTTGCTTTTATGCCGCTGCGCGCCAATTCGAAATCCATTGTCGATAAAAATGTGCGCGCTATCGCAGGGCGGCCATTGTTTGCATGGAGCCTGGAACAGGCGATCGCTTCGCAGTGTTTCGACGAAATTTACGTGGCGAGCGATTCTGCACGAATCCGTGACAAAGTGCTGGAGGAGTTTCCGGCAGGGGTGACGGTGCTGGATCGTTCTGCCGAAACTTCCACCGACACAGCCAGTACGGAAAGCGCCATGCTTGAGTTCAAGCAACGCGCCGCTTTCGATGTGGTGTGTTTGATCCAAGCCACGTCACCGCTCACGCGCGCAGAAGATTTCATTGCGGCTAAGCGGAAGTTTCAAAATGAACATCTCGATTCCTTGTTAACGGCGGTGGAATCCAAGCGGTTTTATTGGACTGGCGGCGGTACGCCGATCAATTACGATCCGTTAAAGCGTCCCCGGCGCCAGGATTTTGCAGGGTGCATGATGGAAAATGGCGCTTTTTATTTCACCCGACTGGAAATTCTCGAGGAATTCGGCAACCGGCTGGGCGGGCGTATCGGCATTCATGAGATGGCGCCGGAGACAGCGATCGAGATCGACGATCAAACCGACTGGATCATCGTCGAGCAGTTGTTGTTGCGGCAAAAGCTGATGAAGCTCAGCGCATACGCCGGGCAAGTGAAAATGCTGGTGCTGGATGTCGACGGCACCTTTACCGATGGCGGCATGTACTATGGGCCGGAGGGTGAGGCGTTGAAGAAATTCAACACGCGCGATGCGCATGGTTTGCAACTGCTGCGCAAGAACGGCATCGGCGTTTGCGTTATGAGCAGCGAAAACAGCCCGGCCGTTGCGGCGAGAATGAAAAAACTCGGCATCGATGAATATTATCCGGGGGTAAACGACAAACTTGCGCAACTGAAAGAACTGGCAAAACGCAAGGCAATTGCGTTGCAAGACATTGCTTATATCGGTGACGATTTGTGCGATTTGGCCTGCCTCGAGAATGTAGGGTTTGCATGTTGTCCGGCCGATGCAGTGCCGGAAGTTTTGCAAAATGCCCGTTATGTTTGCGAGCATTCCGCCGGTCACGGTGCGGTGCGCGAAGTTTGCGATCTTATTGTAAAAATGAAAAATTCCGGTCAGATGATTGCGTAGGTATCCGGTATCGATCACACGTTGAATGAATAATGGTTGTGCTGGTTCCTCACAAAAAATGACATGAAAGCACTCTTCTTTCTTCGTCATTACAACGATATCGATCATATCACCCCGGTCATTTTCAAATGGGTCAAATCCGGCCATGTTTGCGATGTGGTGCTGATCGGTCATCGCACTGTCTGTAACGATTACCGCATTGAGTTCCTGCGCAAGCTGCCGGACGTGCGGGTGGCGCATATCCGCGATGCGTTGACGCCGTTGCAGTATCTGCTATGGCGGCTGCAAACGTTGTTATTGTCGCCGGGTATGAAGCGCTCGTTGCTGAAACCGCTGGCACAGAAAGCGATTGAAATTTACGGCGCCGGAAACCGGTGGAAAGTTTGGCGGGATACGGCCGGAAAGGTACTGGAGAGAAGTTTTGCCGGTAGCGGTAAAGGCGTGATTGTATTCGACTGGGTGACGCGGAATTCTCCGGTGTGCATCGAGTGGGTCGAAGCGGTCATTACCCTGGCGCACGATAGGGATCTTGGCGCGGTTTCATTGCCGCACGGCGACAGCCCGCATGCCAATCACCTGATCCGGCGCGGCGAGTGGAAATTGCAACCGGATACCATGTATTCCGCCGGTTGTTTATTCGATCAAGTTGTAGTGCCGAACGAATTATGCGCCGTGCGTTTCCGGCCTTTCATGCAAGCACAGTCGATCGCGGTGCTGGGGTCGCCACGTTACTGCACCGAATGGCTGGATAAATTGGTGCAATTACAACCGCCTTCACCGCTTGCACGTTCCTCCAGCCGCCTTAAATTGGTCATCTTCTTGCGCAAAAGCGATTTCACCACGTTCTGGGAAGAAGTCAGCGAGGTGGTGCAGATGATCGCGGCTTTTCCCGCTGTTGACATCATCATCAAACCGCACACCCGTGGCGGCTGGCGGCAGCCTCTGACACGAAACAAGGCCATTTTGCGTTTGCCGAATGTCAGCATCGCGGCAGATGATGTACACTCCGTTCATTTATTGCATTGGGCGGATGTCGTCATGGATCTCGCAACTTCGGTTGTTTTTGAAGCGGTCGTCGCGGGAAAGCCGGTGCTGGCGGCGGATTATCTGCACGCGGGCCGTTCCGTTGTGGCCGATTACATGCCCGAGACCGAATTGTGCTGCCGCGATGATGTTTACCAAAGAATTGACGGGTTGATAGCGGCGGGTTGCGGCTCGTTTTATGATGAAGAACACCGCCAGCGTTTTCTCAAGGAAATTATCCAGGGTGGCGGAGATGAGGATGTTTTACCCCGTTATGTAGCATTACTGGAAGCAAGTTGCCGGCTCCGAGAAACGCAGCAATGAACGTATGGAAAATCCGCTAACGCAATCCGCCGCCAAGACTGTTGACGTCGTAATCCCGGTTTATAACGCACCGGAACTGACAAAGCGGTGCATCGATTCGGTCGTCGCTCACCTGGGGGAATCCCTACAACGCGTACTCATTCAAGATGATGCATCCGGGAGTGAAACGCGCGAGATGCTGGATCATCTGCCGTATGCGTGCATAGAAGTTTGTCGCGCGGAAAAAAACCAGGGGTTCGGTTTGACGGTTAACGCAGCCGTCAGCCGTTCGAATGCTTTTTATGCGTTGATTCTAAACTCCGATACCGAAGTCAATCAGAACATCCTGCCGCAACTGTGCGCGGCATTCGATGCCGATGACAAACTGGCGGCCATTCTTCCGGCAGGCAACAGCTATAACCGTTTCGATTTCAGCCGCTACGTGTTGCGCGAAGGCAATTATATTCAGACTTATTATCTGCGTGGCCATGCCATTCTGATCCGCCGCGACGCCTTTCTGGCGGTCGGTGGTTTCGATGCCGCATTCGGCCGCGGTTATTACGAAGATATCGACCTTGGCCGCCGCCTGGATTTAAACGGCTGGCGTTTTGGCGTTCACCCCAACGTCCATATCTATCATAAAGGCGCAGGATCGTTCGGCGATGATCGCATTCAACTGGCGCGGCGCAATCGCGCTGTGTACTTGTCGCGCTATCCCGAAGCGCAGCGGAATATTCTGTTACTCTCAGGCAATTGCACGTTGGCGGATTTTAGCGAAGATTTGTTGAAAGTAATCGAACAAGTATTTCACAGCGGCGGTTCCATTCATTGGTTTTCGCCGGTACAGCCTTCTCGTTTGAGCTGCTTACAAATGCATGGCTACGCTGCGCGGCTAAGCATAATATTGAAAGTATTGTCGCGCGGCTGGCAGCGCGCCGACAGACGGGTGACAGAAATATGGATCGTGCCGGGAGCTCCCTTTTTTTTGCGCGTACTACTGACTGTTTGGGCAAAATGGCAAGGTCTTAAGATTTTGATGCTTGAGGAAACTGCCGCACAAGACCCCGTTACCAAACTCAGAGTGAAATGAAAAAGCGGTTTCTGGCAGCAGCATTTGGTAAGTAACTTCAGCGGTTGGCAAATGGTTTTCTCCATTACTACTAAAAAAGGAGCGCATTCTTGATGGTGAAGCGATTTTAAGCGCCGACACTGCCTTGATGCCCATGTCATTTAGTTTGGTGCAAACCACCTGTCAATACCCCATATTTCATCGATTGCTATTTTATCAAACCAGTTTTCTTGTCGCTGTAATGACGAGCTGTTCAGATCATTTTGGCATCTTGCCAATGACCAGGATCGAACAGAAACTGCCGCTGCTGTAGTCAAGACCGCAAAATGCCGGTGCTAATCGAGCGAACTGATCATTTGAAGGCCATTCAGTCTACTATGAACAAACAGTAACCGGACTGTTCATCCTGTACGGATGGATATCGAAGAAAAAGGCACACTACCTTGATCGTTGAGCTTAATGCATTGCCACTTGATGCGCCCAGAATCTTGTTGGCCGCGGCCAGACTGGTGGGCGAAGGTTTCGACCATCCGCCACTCAGCACGTTGGTGCTTGCAATGCCTATTTTATGGCAGGTCATATTACCAACTATAAATAATATTTTATGTATCATAAATTTGCCAGTAGCTATTGCGGACATGGAATAAACATCAGCGCGGTTACCGGGCGATGGGCTACCGGATTAGAGCTACTGAGGTACACGAAGAATCAGAATCGGATATGGCGTTCAAGGTATTAACGCGGTGAGAAGAAGATATTGCCGGCAACTAACTTATAAATATGTTCATGATCTGCATGCTAAATTAGCCGAATGGGAAACTCTCTAGGCTCGTACGGTAACAAAAACACATAATTTTTTCTTCAAGAAAAAGGTAATTTACTTTAGAATGAAATTCCAAGCACGGAAGTCAACCACCGGTCAGTGAAAAAAATAATTGCTTGAGCAGCATTTCAATAACAACCTGCTGAATACTAGTAAGAAGTAATTCAGCTGATCAAAAAATCCAAGTATAGCGACACTGACCACAAGCAATTATCGAACATGAGAAGAGTCCTTATGGATTCTTTTTGGATCTATTTGGGTCAATCAGTTCATTGCTAAACACTATGGATACTTTCTTCAATGATAAGTCTAGACCAATCACCGTCTGGGTTCGCGGCGTCGGAGAATACTCGGAGAAAACTTTTCATAAATTCGTCGATCTTTTGATCGAGCATGACATTGAAGTACAAGATTATTGCGTACCGTGCAGTCATTCTGGCATCGTTTTTAGCAATAAGGTAACCACAGAATTTTGCGAACAATTATGCGAACTTAGTCACAACGGTCAAGTACAAGTCCTTGCTTATTGCCAAGAAGCCATTTCAGGAGAAGTCATCTGGCAATTAATGGAAGCAGGTGCGTCTGACGTACTGGTTTGTACAAAAGATAATTTGATCATCCTTGAGATCGTCGCCCGCCTCCGCCGTTGGGAAGCTATCAATCATCTGCTCAATTCTTCACTTGTTCAGAATGCACTGGTCGGCAAAAGCCAAACTTTGCAAACCATACTGCGCCAAGTCATCGAGGTAGCGTATTTTACTAACGTGTCCGTTTTAATTCTCGGAGAAAGTGGTACAGGAAAGGAATTACTGGCCAATCTCATACACACGCTCGACAATCGCTCTGATAAAGGCGAGCTTGTAATTCTGGATTGCACGACCATTGTGCCGGAATTATCGGGTAGTGAATTTTTCGGTCATGAACGGGGTGCATTTACAGGTGCTGCATCTTCACGGGATGGAGTATTTGCACTCGCGAATGGTGGTACGCTTTTTCTGGACGAAGTGGGCGAATTATCCATAACAATGCAAACTCAGCTTTTACGGGTAATCCAAGAGCAAACTTACAAACGTGTTGGCGGCAATGCCTGGCAACGCACGTCATTCCGGTTAATTTGCGCCACCAATCGCGACCTTATGGCACAAGTTCAACGCGGCGAATTTCGTGCCGATCTCTATTACCGGATTGCCAGCTATATATGCCGTTTACCACCTCTGTGCGAACGATCAGAAGACATTTTACCTTTGGCAAATCATTTCCTAAAAAAAAACTGCACGAGCCACGATGTACCCGCCATTGATAAACCCGTTCAAGAATATCTGTTACGCAGGCAGTACCCCGGCAATGTGCGTGACCTCAAACAGGTCATTTCGCGGATGTTGTGCCGTTATGCGGGTGAAGGTCCTATTACGATAGGTTGTATCCCGCCTGATGAACGGCCGGTTTTATCTGAAGATTGGAAAGAATGGCGTGATATGAGTTTTGAGCGGGCAATCCGTATCGCACTTAGCCGCGGCATGGGACTCAAAACTATCAGCAAAAACACGGAAGAAACCGCGATTCGTATCGCAGTCGACGAAGCAAACGGTAATTTGCAGCGAGCTGCGCAACGTCTTGGCGTAACTGACCGCGCCTTACAGTTGCGCCGGGCAGCACAACGCCAGGAAAACAGTGAGTATTAATTACGCATCACTGCTTGATGGCTTTATTCGTAAAAGCGAATTGCACGTTCTGCTTTTCGGATAAAGCAGGTGGCCACTGCTGCTGTGCAGTATGGATTAAATTTAGCAGATTGATTCCCAAAATCAATTTTTCCTGCTGCGGTGAAAGGCGTAATGCCTTGATTTTTGCCATTTCAATACCTGGATGAAGCCATGGCCCATCCGAACCAAACAAAATCTTGCCCGCTCCGGCGCGTTTCACCGCTTGTTCCAGCAAATCAAAACGCCGCACACCAGCAGTATCCGTATAGATATTGGGGTGACGAACCAGATGGTCGATGAGACCCAATTGTGCACGCCAATCGTCGGCAAAGCTGCCCAGATGGGGAATAATGAAGTTGACATCCGGATATTCTTGCGCCAGCAACTCACAAACCGACACTTCTCCCACCACATCGTAAAGTACCGGCAAAGCGAAAACCCTTGCCGTATCACAGATTTCCCGGGTAATGGGCGCATCATGGCGATGCACTTTGATTCCGGCAAATCCATATTGCTCGACAGCGGTTTCGATCAATTTATGCACTCGTCCCCGGTCTCTGGCCGCATGCACAAATGCAAATCCATAAAACCTGTCCGGTTGGCTTGCCACAATCCTTGCTACCTCCTTATTGGCGGTTGCATAATTCGAATGAAATGCAGCAAACAAAACGCTGCGCCGAATTCCTGCTGCGGTGGCACGGCGCAGATAATCCTCTAATGGTGCACGGGTATCCCAGGGGCCGGTAAAACCATCGCCGCTCCCGGCATGACAATGGCAATCGATGATCATCTTAGCCTCCTCAGTACTTCATAAATTCGATAAATATGAGTCGTTACTCTTGGTCATAGGGTAGGCATGTTGCCCCTGTCCTATTGCCGTCAAAAACCGGATGCTGGTCTCAATTCCATGGAAAAAGTTTGGTAAATGAAATTTCTCATTCGCTCCGTGAATACCATCGTTCGGTAAACCAAAACCCATTAGCACAACAGGCAGATGTAAGATTTCCTGAATCAAGTCAACTACCGGAATCGTCCCGCCATTGCGCAAAAATACCGGCGCTGTCCCGAATCCATGACGATAGGCGTGTGCCGCAGCAATTGTTGCAGGATGGTTGCGGCCGATCAGTACAGGCCGGGATGATGCAAAAGTGCGAATTCTTGTCCGCATACCCGGTGGCGTAATCTTCGCCACATATTTGCGGAATAAATGATCGATCTCCTGCGGATCCTGGTCAGGAACCAACCGGAAATTCAGTTTGGCCAGAGCATGCGTCGGGATGGCCGCCTTAACACCGCCACCCTGATATCCGCCATGAATGGCGGTTACCGTGATAGAAGGGCGGATCGTGGTACGCTCATACAATGAATAATCCCGTTCCCCCCAACCTATTGCCGCTCCGGCATCTTGCAATATTTTTTCATCAGACGGCCCAACCCTGCGCATGTAAGCGCGCTCCTTCGCATCCCATTGCCGCACGCGATCATAAAATCCAGGAATAGCTATACGTCCAGCCTCATCATGCCATTGCGCAATCATTTCACAGAGTGCTTGCAACGGATTATGAACGGCGCCGCCCAAAACGCCCGAGTGTAGTTCCCGCTTTTGCCCGATGATCTCCAGCTCAAAATGGATTGAACCTCGCAAGGCGTAAGTAATGGCAGGATGATCGGCAGCAGGAATTTGCGTATCCGATATCACGGCGCAATCAGCAGTAAGTATCTGCCGATTGGCGATTATGACTGCAGGTAAATTGGGACTGCCGATTTCCTCTTCGCCCTCAAACAGGCACTTGATATTAACGGGCAATCCCTGGCCATTCCGAAGCAATGCTTCCAATGCTTTGATATGTGTAAAAAGCTGCCCCTTATCGTCCGAAGCACCCCTGCCATAAAGATCGTCTCCACGAATCACCGGCTCGAATGGCGGCGATTGCCATGCAGACAACGGACCGGCCGGCTGCACATCGTAATGACCGTAAATCAGTACTGTAGGTTTTCCCGCTGCATGGCAGTGCTCAGCGTAAACTACGGGATGACCGTCGGTAGGAATCACAGCTACCCGCTCCAAGCCGATTTTTTGCAAATGGCCGGCCAGCCAGGCCGCGCAACGTTGCATATCGTCTTTATGCTGCGGTTGTACGCTGATGCTCGGGAAGCGAACAAATACTTTCAACTCAGAAATAAAGCGCGCGCGCTTGTTCTGTGTATAAGCAAGTACATCAGTTGAAATATTTAACACGGCAATTCAATCTCTCAAGATATCGATTAATCGCGAACTCTAATGAGAACAAGGCCGACCTGACTGTTTTGCTTCTGAGCGTTCCGACAGCCTCGAATGGTAATATTTTGAAGCTAAATATATTCACCATGGCACTCGTCTTTCAGTATAGGACTAGCTCGGGTAACAAATTTCTGACTTCAAGCAATGATTTCTTCACCAAGCTCAGGTTGTTGTCTTGTTTTCCCCCATGTCCGCCAAATATCCGGTATGGGATTGCCGCTTCCAACTTTAAAAGTTTGCCCGCCATCTCGCAAACCCAGATTATTAATCGCCCATTGGCCAACGTGATACCAAATATCTGGCCCCGGATCGTTTGTACGGGTTGCACTAGATTGCCGATGCGCCAGAATATGGGTAAGTCCCATATTTTTAACCAGGTAACGTACCAAGCAGCGCCCAGCCTTTATCTGTTCAGCGGTCACAATGCCTTGAGGTGATGCGCCATTCGGATAGACATACCGTTTGCCTCTTGTATCAGGAAAATTACCTGCAAATTCAACAGCTACGCTGCCAGCATTAAACCCATTTGAGGCATTAAGGTAGGCTGCCAATGGATGCAATTGCAATATCTGTCCGTTTGGCTTGATTACAAAATGCGCAGTCACGCTATCGTATCGGTTTGGTGGTGTATTTTTTTGATTGCCGGCAGTTTGGTGCAATACCAGCGCGTATACTTTACTCATATCGCGCGGCTTTCCTTTACGTTTATCTTTAGGCGTAAAACTTGTCCGATCCTCAATGGGCGCACAACCAGTCAGCACATCGGCAACCCCACTGGAAAGCTTACGAGCCCCCGTGCTAATGGAGTTCCATACATCACCAAGAAATGCTTCCTGATCGGATTGTTCTGGTTGAATACTATTGGCGTACCATTCATTACGAACCACGCCGTTCACTTCTAGATCTGCCCGAACGGCTGCCGGAAGACTCGGCACGTGCATCCTAGTCGCTGCCATCAAGGCAGCCTTGGCAATAGCTTCGGGATTGGCATGCGGATCGGCTAATGCTGCTTGTTTGGCTGCTGTCGCGGCAATGCGCACAAAACGCCGCGCCCTTTCCAATTCTGCTTCTTCTGCAGGCAAAGCGCTGAATTCAAGCTCCAGCGCTTTACTAACCGCTGTTCCGATGGCGCCACCGATAGCCGTGCCAACGCCCGGTATCGGAATAAAAGATCCTAGTGCTTTGCCAACAATCGGCAGTGCAGCTTTGCCAATTGCTTTCAAGCCCTTGCCCAGTGCGGGTAGCACTTTCTTGCCGACAAAACGGCCAAATTTCTTCAATCCTCTACCGATCCCTTTGAACAATTTGCCAAGAAATAGATCCAGCTCTTCTTCGTTGGAAATGGCCAATAATTCGGCGGCAAGCTCCAATTCTTCGGCTTCGCTGAAGGGATACTCCAGTTCCCATATAGCATCCTTCGGTAGAATCAAATTACCGGAGCCGCTGGCTGGGGCTGCCACAGGCCCGATTCTTTGTTTCCGGACATCCATGGGGCCGGTTGCAGCATAGGCTTTTCCAAGATTTATAGCCAAAGGTTTCGGCAGAATATTGGCCACCTGAGTTTGATCGAGCGCCTTGATGGGAACAATCGGTCGTTGATGTTCAGGCAGCATTTTCCCTGCCCGGATCAAGGTGCGTGTTATCAAGTGTTCTATTACAGAGCCACAACCGCGAACAGGGCATGTACCGCTTGCTTGTATTTTAGCCAGATAATAGCCAACTTTTTCCGGATACTTAGCGCGTATTTTTTGATGATCTTCACGCTCCAGCCTTTGCCGGAAGGAATCATCAATCGCCTTTCCAACTTTCAGGATTTTGGTGATTATTTTTTTTGTTTTTCCGCCAATGGTTCTTCGTTCAAATAGAACAACAATATACACACCCACATCACCATGGATCCGATCGCGCGGGCGCTTCTGAATTTCATCCCAGGTATACAGCTGCGGCTTTTCATTGCTGGGTTGCCAAGTTAACCACGCGATAAAACCAGGTTCTTTGATATACGATTCAAGCTCGGAATTTTCCCCGGCATTTTGTCCGGTGCACGCCGCCCTCAATGCATCTTCCGTATCCGGCCCGACAATACCGCTCGCCCTCAGTCCTTGCTGCCGCTGAAAATTCCGAACGGCGCTACGTGTATCCCGACCCATGATTCCGGTCACAGGAAGTTGCGTTCCCGCCGCTTGGTTTAAGCAATCCTGTACCCAGCGCACGTGTTCTGAACTGGAAGATGGTTCTGGTTCGCCGGAATAAGGCTCGCTCGCAATTGGATAAGGTTCATAGACAGTGCTTCCAAACGGCCGCCGCAATCCCTTTACGAAAGGCCTTGTTCTCGAGAACGGCGGATGTTTGGTCCCTTTTGGTCTCATACCGGGACGGATGCCAGGCCGTGAACTGCGGTTTCTAGGCCCTGCAAATGAGCGGCGGATTCCTCGCTCGCTTTCCACCTCAAACATTTCTCCGGTAATTGCTGGAGTAAGTTCTAACGGTATGGTTTCAAAGCTCAGTTCTTGATTCATGATTTACCTCTCGCATATAGTTGTCATGTTCTGAAGCCCGAATACGCGGGCGTGCCACTGCGATTTGCAGCCTTGTCGATGCTGTTTGTCACTGTGCTCAGTATGTCGATGCAATGATCAATTTCCCCGGCGCTATGCCGTGCTGTGATTAAAAAACTCAGGTGTGCCTCGCCGTTATCGCGGGGCCGAGACAATACCGTTTGAATACCGTGCCGAGAAAGGTACTGATGCATTCGAATCGCTGCGTTTCCAACGATTCCTCGCAAGGTTTGCACCGGAAACCAGGCGCCAATGGAATCCCAGCCGATTATTTCCAGTCCTTTGCGAAATTGCGCAACCCGTTGAATCAGTCTGTGCCGCAGCAAATTACCTCGGATTCTGTTCTCCGTTAATGCATGAGCGGCTGCGTGAATAACAGCTATTGACGGCGGGCTGCCATGCACCCGGGTATCGCTGGCTGTTTTAAAGCGCTTGATCAGTTTATTGCTGCCTGTTAAAACCGCCATCGGCACACCGAAACCTTTTGCCAGTGATGAGCCCACCACGATGTCCGGCCCAAAGTTTCCACTACAGCGCAACAGGCCACCCCCGCCTTTGCCATAAGGATTGTGCAACGTTGGCGACTCGCCCAGAATTCCCAAAGCTTGGGTGTCATCCAATACCAATAAACCGCCAAAACGCCTCACAATCTCCAGATACTCTCCGGCCGGTGCGGCATGTCCGCACGCCGGGCAAAAACCGTCGGCAATCGCCACGGGATATTTCTTTTTATGCACTTGCCGTTTGATTTGAACCAACAATGCATCAGGATCGTGGTGTCGGAATGTGTAAACATCGCCCCCTTTGGCACGAAACTGATCTGCTCCCCATCTGGCAATCGCATAAACCTCTTCATCCAGAAACAACGCCGCTGGTTGCTGGCGCAGCATGGCAAATAAATCCCAGAACAGATGCAACGTGGAAGGCAGCAACACACCTTGTTCACACCCTTGTAACTGCGCCAATTTTCCTGCTACCTCTTCGGCACCGGGTGGTTCGGTAAGCGCTGCCGGAACCCCCAGTGTAAGCTGCTGCCAGGGTTGCAAAAAATGGCTCGGATGATGCAATCCTAAATAGAGCGCTGAGGTGAAATTGATCATCGCCTACATCTCACATGGCTCGTTGCTGACTTGCCAAGCGTTTTTGCAACAATACCGAGGGCAAAGTCGAATCCACGGGCACATTGGCGGTCAAATCGACCGATAAGTCGACTCCGGTTGCGGCACGGTAGGCATGGATATAACCCTGTGCCTGAGGACGGAAGAACCGTGCCCAGTTGAGCGCCTTAACAGGCTCGAATTCATCACTCCAATGCCCCCAGCGGATAGAAAGCAAAAGTTGCTCGCCGAACATGCCCAGGTTGCGGAAATGCAACACGCTGGTGTCCGTCCAGCCTTGCAATTTCTTCATCGCGTCAACACGATCCATCCACGGCTCGGGATAAGCCACCATGATGCGCGTCGGCAGCAATTCGCGGAACTCCGGCCTGGCCAGCAGCCACTGCTGCATCAGCATTTCGATACGAGCCGTCGACGGCAAGTCGCCAAACTGATTGTGCGCCCCTTGCGAAAGAATCAGATGCACTTCTTTCAGCGCATTGAGTACCGGGAAGGCGTCGGCCTTGACGGTGGTATCGTCATCCTGTTTATAAAATACGGTGCACAACCGAAGCAAGTGATGAAAAGCTTCGAGGAATTTCGAACGCGTATCGGCGGGACGGAAGTTCTGCACCGCTTTGCCCTCCAGACGTAATCCGTAATGATGATCGTACTCGTAATTACGCCGGTTAACCGTCAAACGGTGTTGCTCGTCCTGGATATAACCCCACAACACATTATTGAGCGGACGCAATGGATCCATTTCCAGATTGGCGAGTGGATCCCGGCCGGATGCGCGCACATTCTGGAACCGCCGCGTAACGGCATTGGTCGTTTGCACCAGCATGCCTTCTTCGTGCCAGTAAGACCAAATGAGTTCCAACAAGCAAGGATTAGCGAGTTTTTCTTGCAGCAGCCCAAAACATTCATCTGCGTCACCGTTCGGGCTCGCTTCTTCGAATGGTTTAATTTTGATCGGAATGTCAGGCAACTTGCGGCGGATAACGGCGAGATATGGCAATACGTCACCATTGCCATCGACACCTACCAGATAATCTTTGTTGAAGGCATGATTCAGACCGCTCGGTGGTATTGGCAGATCACGGCGGTTCAAATATGCTTCATCTCGGGCTGGGTCAAAAGGTTGCAAATCATTGCGATGAATACCGCAATTTACCATTACAAAAGCTTCTGTAGCCGCCTTAACAACACGATATGCATCGGAATCTGTGAAAGGTAAAAAACGATTCTTCAATAATTTATCCCGCCACATCACATGCTTTTCATCATAACGATCACTCTCGAATTGACTTAATTCCCGGGGTTTCTGCTTACCACAGAAAATCCAATCCATGAAACTCAGATAATTATTAAACGAAAGTGCTTCTGCACTATTACGAATACCTGTCCAAAACGCGGTATCTTCTGTGAAAGATGTCTCTGTCCGAGTAAGGCTGGTCGTTGTTCTGGCATCGACATGTTGTACATTGCGCACTGCCGTGCCAATCAAGTTTGTGGCGATTGATGAGCCGTCAGCATGCTTGAGAGATGCATTAAAGGAATAACCACCTTGCATTCCTGTCGTATCGACGGCTATTTCATATACTCGATCCATGCCATCGATAAAGATTGAAGGTTGAGATAAACCACCCTGATTAGAAGACAATTTAATATCCGGGGTCCCTAAAGCAGCACTATGCGATATACGAAGTTTAGCCGGTTGACCCGCTACAATATCTTGACATAGCAGCTCCTCAGATCTAGGGCCACACATCACAAGCTGCTGTGTGAAGTTTACTGGCACCCCAAGATTAATCTGCTTGGTGCAATTACAGTCTATCGAAAATAATTCTTGTGGTTCATCACCTAAGCACGCAGCCGGCTCTTCATGAAAGCCAAAGGCATTTTCATAAGCTAAACCATATCGATGTGAATCACCCCCTAGAAGCTCAAAAACGGCATGCCCATTTTCATCAGTGATCTGTGCTTCAATATGCCGCCATTTACTGAGTGTCCATTCCAGAACTTTAATGCTCGCTCCTTTAATCGGTATTTTATTGCCCCCAGAATCATATAAACGAACTCTCAACGTGCCATTGCAGGGAGCTTCGCAGTTCGGCATTTTTTTGGATTTTGTAATCATGGCATTCTCCTAAGTGAATAGTTAATAAAACGATTTTGTTGGTAGTAATTCTCAAGCCAAGATTTCGGTTGCTCTGATCGCATCGAACAAACTGCAGATACTGCCAAGGTGTTGCGCAGCGCCCAGTGGGTGAGCAGTTTTCCCAGTATGGCGCTTTCCTGTTCCGGGCTCATGTGGCCGTCGGCGCGTGCTTGACCGATCACAGCAAAAGTCAGTACTGGTGATGCGCGGTACATTTTCACTGGATTTTTGCGCCACGCTAGGAACAATGCCTGAAGACGGTGCGGCTGACGGTTTTGCACCTGCAAGGCTTCAGTCAGGCTGCGCCCGCTCAGGCTTTCAGGCCTGTGGTTGATCAGCAATGCTACGAAGCCGGGCAAAGTCGCCAGCAATGCCTGATAATTCTGCCGTTGCGCCGCGTCCAAACCATCCAGCGGATAGTACGATTCCCATAGCCTTGCCAAACGCTGCCATTGCGGATGCGGGTAGAGTGCTTGGCCGATCGCACAACTCAACTTGACGCGAATCCAAGGCGACGGATGCGGATCATCGCGGTTCAGACGAAACACGAAAGCACGCGGCAAGCTGACTACGCCCATTAACCCGAGCGTGGAAGCAATGCCAATACGGGCAATCGACCAGAAATCGGCGATGATTTCTGAAATCCACCGCTCCCACAACGACCAGGTGGTGCTATAAGCGCCACTGCCGCGTTGCATTCCCTTTAACACAGGCCGCAAGGAATTTACCAAGTTGAGCAATGCAGCCGACTGATGCCCCACCTCATGAATCAGGGAGGAAGCGATACCACTGCCTACCATACGTTCCCTGGGAATACGAATCACCGCTACCGGATTTTCACCACCACCTGGCAACCGTGTTCTGGCGCGACGGATCGCCGCACCAACACCACGATCGAGATAGCAGATAACGGGAGGTACCTCGTAATAATGTCCCGGAATGGCAAGTGCATCCGCTGAGACAACTTCAAGGCCGGAAAGCCACACACCGATTTCATTCTCGCTGCGCTGCGTGATCGCATCGTTGAATAAATCAAATTGTGTCAGCACGGCATTAAATCTCAACCGCAACAGGGAAAACAGCTGTTGCGCATGAGCAGGGGTTGCTCTACGGCCCAACGGCCCGCGCAACCAGGCGATGTAACGCTGGATCAGATCCCTTAGTTCTCGCCGCCCCTGCATTAGATAACGCTCGATGCCGGTTTGCGTTGCCGGTAATAGCGAGGCCGCTGGCAGCATGGTTTCATGCAAGGCGAATGGCTTGACGCGTTTCAACCTGGTTAGCAAAGCACGAGCTTCTTGCTCGAGCATCCATGTGGCGTAAGGAGCGGCGCGCATGGCAAGTTAAGCTCCAAACAATATGATTTTGTTTCCGCGCCGCATCCAGCGCCCGCTCATGGCACCCCGCCCGCAGGAAGGGCATGCTTTGCCTAAAGCACCGGGATTTACAGCAGGCGCGCCGCGCACCAAACCTGGAGCAAGTTGACGGGCGGCCGCTGCAACTGCTGATTGCGCAACTGCTCTCGGATTGGCTGCCTGCGGTGAGAGTGCTGCATTTCTTGCAGCTGTTCCGGCAAACTGCACGAAGCTTTTGGCAGCTTCGTATTCCTGATCTTCATGACTCAGCCCTTCCAGTTCCAGACCAAAAATCCGCCCCGCGGTAGAGGCAACCTGGTTGCCTATTTTGGCGCCACCAGCGCCGCCAAAATAACCGCCAATGGCACTGCCAACCATGGGTAAAGCTTGCTTGGCTGCGCCTTTCAACAAGCCGCCAAGCTGTTGACCGACAGGGGATTTGATAAATTTTCCAGCTGCTTGTCCTGCTCTTTTAATAAGACTTCCCAAGAATCGGTCCAACTCTGCTTCGTTACTGACTCCCAGAAGTTCAGCGGCGAGTTCCATGGTTTCTGCCTCGCTAAAAGCACCGGTCTCGCCTCCCCATTCTGTTTCGCCATATTCACCGAATTCTCCATATTCGTATTGCTCATGTTCAAAATTTTCCAGCTCGGGGTTGCTTTCTAGTTGTGTGCGATCGATATCGTGCATTTTTGTTCTCCTCATCGATATGTTTATAGAAACTGCTTAGCAATTAACAATGATGATGTTGCGCCCACGCCGGAACCATCGGCCTCCGCGCCCTTTGTCAGATATGGCTGAAGGCATGGTTGATATTGATCCTGATCCTATCAAATTGGGCGCATAGACTTGTGCGGCTTTATTAGCGGCTATTTGCGCGGTGCTGCGGGGATTGGCGGCAGGCGGTGCTGATATGGCATTCTTCACGGTATTGGCGGCAAAACGCACAAATTGTTTTCCGCCCTCAAATTCGCGGTCTTCCTGGCTCATTGCTTCAAGTTCGAGTCCAAGCGCGCTTCCAGCTGCGGAAGCCAAGCCACTGCCGATCTTAGCGCCAAGAGGCCCGCCAAAATAAGCACCCAGCGCGCCACCGGCAATCGGTAAAGCTTTTTTGGCGACGCCCTTGAGCACTCCGCCCACTGCTTGACCGATGGGAGATCTCACTACTTTACCTAAGGCACTGCCAGCTCTCTTAATCAAATTACCCAGAAAATGGTCAAGTTCTGCTTCGTTAGTGATTTCCAGAAGCTCGGCAGTGAGTTCCATTACTTCACTTTCATTAAATACTTCCCCCCATTCCGCTTCGCCATATTCAAATTGCTCGAACTGTTCGCCTTCATATTGTTCAGCTTCAAAGCCGCTCATTTCTGGATTAAATTCAAAAGTATTTTCGCTCTGATACATGGTATAGCCCTCCACAATTTTTTTATTCAAGTGCTTGCGTAAATAAGTGTTGTAAGCCCCCGTCAGGTAAATCGGTTTTATCCCAATCTCCTTCATCTTGATATTTGCAAGTCACATGCCAAGAAAATCAAAGTTGCAATAAATCTCAAAGAAAATATCTAATGGCTTGAAAATAGAAATGAAAGTAAAGAATGATTCAAAGGAATTGAATAGAAAGAAAGAGTAAATTCAGCGAAATCAACTTCGGTATTGGATGCTCTTCCCGCTTGCGAGCGAAAAAGATTTCGCCCTGAGGTGATACACTCCAAAGTGCATCATGCTTGACTGTGGTGCTCATGACGACGAGCAGCCTCAGGGAAATAATAATTGCTTCAAATGGTGCAGGATTACGGCTTCGTGCCCAAAGCATACCGGCTGTATTGCATCAGAATTAGAGGTAAGGTCAGCGATTGCTGGCGTGACGCAGAAAAATCAGACCGGGCATCGGCATGGCGTATTCGGCGGCGGTGAGCTTGGAATTGGCACGCAATTGGTCGGCAGCTTCCCAAAGTTCATTTTCGAGTTGCCGGATATTTATTCAATCGTGCTTGTTGTTTTGCCCGGAAGTGGCGGCGAGCGGTTTCCTTCGTGACACCTAAATGCGGAGCGGCTTGTTAAATCGTCGCAAGTTTGACAGATGACCTCGTTGCAGGCCATCGGTGAACGGGCGGTACGGCGGGGGGGCGGAATTCGGTGCTACGGCCGGTATTGCGGGATGGAGCAGGGAGCGGCTAGTCTTACAGCCTGCCGGCTATTGGGCGGGAGAAAGACACATCACCCGAAATCCAAAATTATTGTACCGGATGCCGGCATCGAACTCGCCACGAACGGATGAGCGCATATACTTCGAGTCATAGGCCCAGGAACCGCCACGTAACACACGTGAGCCAAATTCATCCATACGGGCGCATTGCTGTTCCTGTCCGTCGTATTGATCGTGCCATGACGAACAGGTCCATTCCCAGACATTTCCGGATGTATCGTACAAGCCATAAGGATTTGCCTTGAACTGCCCCACTGGCGCCGCTTGATGGCTATCCCACTGGCTGCCGCATTCACTGCAATTGGCATTATTACTTCCGACTTCATTACCCCACGGATAAGCAGTCTTCAGTCCCGCTCTGGCGGCGTATTCCCATTCCGCTTCGGTGGGCAGACGGCAGCTGAGCTGTTTCTGTTCCCCCAGCCAGGCTGCATAAGCCATCGCCCCTTGCCAATTGATTTCTACCGCGGGTAGTTTTGCTGCAGTGTTTTCTTGACCGGCTGGCGGAATATTCGAATTTTTTTCTGCCGGGTTTCTGGATTTCTGCGCTCGTAGGTAGCTACCGTACTGTTCGTTGGTAATCTCGTATTTGCTCATGTAAAAAGGCCGGTCAATTTGGATATGTTTACCCGGGATACCAAAATACTTTTTTTCTTCCTCCTTCAGATTTTCTCTAAACGCAGCGTTCTGCTCACCCATATCGAAAGAACCGGCCGGGATCAACACGAGTTCGGGAAGGATTATTTCACCGGATTGCATTGAATCACTGTCAGAATTCATTTGATCTCGAATGAGTTTGTCATAAATTGACGTAACAAAAGGCACGCTCATGATTACCAGAATCGCAATAACTGAAATCCACAGAAATCTACTGAGTAATAAAAAACGTACGCTGCCTTTTCCTGGATTATATTGAGTCTTCATTTTTTTACACGGCACGGTTGTAGCAAACTGACGCTCAAATTGAGTTCGATAGATCGATAAGGGTTTCTCAGCATATTCTGCCGGCCGGCAGCTGAATTGGCCGGATCTTTGCTCATGCAAACTCTCCCCAGACACAATTGAGGACGGCTTTGACCCCAAAACATGCGGGAACCGGCCCGATCAGACGAAAAAAAACCCCAGCCGGGAACGATTGGGGTTTTGCGATTGGTGGAGGCGGCGGGAATTGAACCCGCGTCCGCAAGCCCTCTACAGACAGTTCTACATACTTAGCCTGATTATTTGATTTGACCTGGCAACCGCCAACCGGCAGGCTGATGACAGGCGAGTCACCTATTGTTTAACGTTCTATAAAGTGACCCTACAGAACGCGATCCCCGTTAGTGACTCTGCTGTCTGTTGCCAGACCCGGCGTTGAGGCCCACCGGTGCAGAGGCTAGCCGATTAAGCGGCTAAAGCGTAGTTTTCGTCGTTTGCGACTATTGTTTTCAGATGGATTTACGAGGTAATCTGATCCTCGGTATGCCCTGCGCTGCTTTGCAACCCACGTCGAAACCGGATCGCCCCCAGGTATTCGTAATGGTTGTGCATAGGATAGTGATGGTACTGAAAAGTTCAAATCCTATGGCTACGCATTTTAACAGAAACAGCGAGCGTTTCTTTATAGATAAGCGAGCAGTTCTTCGGGGTGATCGATCAGATGCCGGGCGCCCCACGTTTCGGGCGGCTGATCGTTGCCTAGATAGCCATAGCGTGCCACGATCGACTGCATGCCGGCGGCCAGGCTGGCCTGAACGTCGCGGATGTCGTCACCGAGGTAGATGCAATGCGCGGGGGAAATGGCGATTTTGGTGCTGGCTGTTAACAGCGGTTCCGGGTGCGGTTTGGTATTCGCCAGCTCATCACCGCAAACGACGCAGGCTACGCGTTGTGCCAAGCCGAGCGTTTCAATCAGCGGATGGGTGAATCGAGCCGGTTTATTGGTTACGATGCCCCAGGGCAGGTTACGTTGCTCCAGTTGGTCGAGCAATTCGCTGACGCCCGGGAACAAACAGGTATCGTGGCAAAGGCGCTGTGTATAGAAATCCAAAAATTCGTCGCGCATGGATTCATAACCGTTGTCGCCCGGTTTAATGCTGAAGCCGAGTCCCAATAAGCCGCGTGAGCCGGCGGAAGCCAGCGGACGGATTTGCGCGATGGACAGTTCGGACAGGCCGCGCGCAATGCGCTGCCGGTTTAGTGCATGGCCGAGATCGGGTGCGGTATCGGCCAATGTGCCATCGAAATCGAAAAGTACGGCTTTAATCATGAATCAGCGGGTGCGGAAGGAATGACAGAGTGGTATCGGATTATTTGCGGTAAGCCATGATGTAGTTGACGTCGGTATCATTTTCCAGAGCGTAGACTTTGGTAATCGGGTTGTACGTCATGCCGATCAACTCTTCATCCGTCAAACCGGCGTTGCGCGCCATGCGGGCCAGTTCGGACGGTTTGATGAATTTGGCGTATTCGTGCGTGCCGCGCGGCAACAGCTTGAGGATATATTCCGCGCCGATGATGGCAAACAAATAGGATTTCGGATTGCGGTTGATGGTTGAGAAGAATACCCAGCCGCCCGGTTTGGCCAATTGTGCGCAGGAGCGGATTACGCTCATGGGATCGGGCACATGTTCGAGCATTTCCATGCAGGTGACCACATCGTAATGTTGCGGTTGTTCTTTGGCGAGCGATTCCGTGCTGATCTTGCGGTAGTCGACGTGATGCCCGCTTTCCAGTAGATGCAGCTTGGCGACTTTGAGCGCTTTGTCGCCGAGATCGATGCCGGTGACGTGCGCACCCATCGACGCCATGCCTTCCGACAAAATACCGCCGCCGCAGCCGACATCCAATACTGTTTTTCCGGTCAATCCGCCGGTCAGGTCGTTGATGTAATTCAGACGCAATGGGTTGATTTCATGCAATGGCTTGAATTCGCTGTTGGGATCCCACCAGCGGTGCGCGAGTTGGCTGAATTTTTCCAGTTCCAGCGGGTCAGCGTTGATGCCGTCATTTTCCATATGCGTTCCTTTGTGCCTAGTGTTGAGATGTAGCTGCGATACGCTCATGCCAGTATGTCGCGCGGTATTGCAATTCAACCGAGTTGAGTGTCGTCAGTTCTTTGCCGTGCAGCAGCATTTTACCATTTACCCACACATGGCTCACTTGTTCGCGGCTTGCTGTGTAAACCAAATGTGAGACCGGATCGTAGCACGGTGTGAGATTGAGATCGGAGAAGTCGATCGCCGTGATGTCAGCCGCTTTGCCGATGGTCAATGAACCGGTTATTTCTCCCAACCCCAATGCCTTGGCGCCATTCAGGGTAGCCATTTGCAAAGTTTGGTGCGCCGGCAGAGTATCGGCCCGACCGCTGGTCGCTTTTGCCAGTAGCGCTGCCAGGCGCATTTCCTCAAACATATCCAGGCGATTATTGCTGGCTGCGCCATCGGTGCCAAGGCCGACATTGACGCCTTGATTCAATAAGGACGAGATCGGAGCCAATCCGCTGGCGAGTTTCATGTTGGAGGAGGGGCAGTGTGCGATATGACAGTCGTATTGATGTACAAGTTTTATTTCATGATCGGATAGGTGCGTCATGTGCACGGCGATCAGATTCGGACTGAGCAGACCCAATTGCCGAAAGCGTTCGATCGGCTGCACGCCCGAGGATTGCAAGCTTAAGCGGATTTCGTCCCGCGTTTCGTGCAAATGCGTATGGATGGGCACATTCAGTTGTTCTGCGTAAGTCAGTATGCTGCGGAAGGTTTTGTCGCTGACGGTGTAAGGCGCGTGCGGCGCAAAACAGAAGGATAGCAGCGGATGCTGATATAGGTCGCGCAATTGCAATCCTTTGGCCAGATAATCATCCGCATCGCTGGCGTAGGCAGTGGGGAAGTCGATCACCACCATGCCGATGGCGGCACGCATCCCGGAACTGATGACAGCTTGCGCACAAGATTCCGGGAAAAAATACATGTCGTTGAAGCAGGTAATGCCGCCTTTGATCATCTCGGCGCACGCGAGCTGCGCGCCATCCAGTACAAACTGCGCATTCACATGACGATTTTCTACCGGCCAGATGTGTTGATGGAGCCATTCCATCAGCGGTAAATCATCGGCCAGTCCGCGCATCAAAGTCATGGCTGCGTGGGTGTGCAGATTAACCAAGCCGGGGATGAGAATATGATCGTTCAGTGTGACTGTTTGCCGGGGTTCGTAACGGAGCTTCGCTTCGGATATCGGCAAAATATCCCGGATGATTCCTTCATCGACGGCGATGGCGTGCTGATTGAGAACAATCCCGGCCGGTTCAACGGGAATAATCCATTTCGCTTCTATCAGAGTATCGATCGGCTGCAAACCATTCATGCGATTCGAATCGTTGGAAAGAAAAAAGCCCTGCACATCAGGGCAGGGCTTTATCAGTTAAAAGATAACTGGTATTCGCTTATCGGGTACCTGCTACTTCGATTTCAACACGGCGATCCGGTGCCAGGCATTCAATCAAGGCTTTGGTTTTTTTATCGCCAACGCAGCTATTGCCGGTCACAGGATTTGCTTCGCCTTTGCCGTCGACAAAAATGCGGCTTGGTTCTATACCTCTGGAAACCAAGTGTGCTTTAACCGATTCGGCGCGGCGTATCGAAAGTTTTTTGTTGTACTCATCGGAACCGATGCGGTCGGCGTAGCCCACTGCAATAATGGTATCGTACTTAAGGTCTTTTATACCATTAACAAACTCATTCAAAGATTGAACGCCATTGGGTTTAAGTTTTGCGCTGTCGAAGTCAAATAACGCATCGGCAGAGAATGTAATTTTCTCCGGTGCGGTTTTGGCGGCTGCCGCACCGGCAGCTGGAGCTCCAGCGGCTGCGGCTGCATCTTCCGGTTTTTTAACAAGATCTGGATCACATTCGTGAATTGCCATGGCCGGTGTCCAGTAACCGGTGCGCCAACAAAGTCCTGTTGTGTTTCTTGCAACTACACCGCGATCGTCAACACCATAAGCTTCAGGTTTTTTTACGGTTTTATCTTTATCAATAACTGTTTCTTGTGCCAGAACAGCACCAGAAAACATTGCCGGTATAAGAATCATTCCCATGAGAGTATTTTTAGCTGATATTTTCTTCATGCTGTTGTCCTTTTTAATGAAAACTACGGATTTTATATTGATAATGCAAAAAAGCATTTTGCATCTAAAAGCTTTCTCGCATTCTACTACTTCAAGCTTTTAAGTGTGCAATTATCAGTTTGTTTGTTTATTTTATCAAATCAATATGTTGTAAAATTGCAACAAATCTGCGTCGTTTAGCGAGTCGAAATAAACCTAATCGTCTTGTGCAATTGAGTGATCATGTTTTGGTGTTTTTCTTAATAGAATTAAAGGTATGCTAATAGAGCATTGTTTTTTTTGCATGCGATGCGAATGTTTAAATCATACTGAAGTCGGTGAATTATCGGTTTATCGGACGTATACTGTCAGGCCGCCGAGATTGTGAAACTCTACGTATAAAATGAAAGAAAATTGTTGATGAAACCATTCAATCCCAGAGACACTGTTGTATGACTGATGAAACAGCAGCCTTAACCTTGTCGGCGCACAATCTGTGGCGTAAATATGACCATTTTGTTGCCGTGCATGAAGTTAATTTGCAATTAAAGCGCGGTGAAGTACTGGGGTTGCTCGGCCCGAACGGTGCGGGCAAAAGCACCACATTACGTATGTTGACAGGTAATTTGGCGCCGAGTCACGGGAGTATTTCGATTTGCGGCATCGATTTGCTGGAAAAACCGCGGGAAGCCAAGTCGCATTTGGGTTTTTTGCCCGAGATTCCGCCGCTTTATTTGGATATGACTGTGGATGAATATCTGCTGTTTGCAGCGCGGCTGCACCAAGTCGGCAAAAAATCAATTCGGGCGGCACTGAATAATGTGAAGCAGCGGTGCGGCCTGGGACATCACGGCAGGGATTTGCTCGGTACCTTATCGAAAGGCTATCAGCAGCGTGCCGGCATTGCACAAGCCATCATTCATCATCCGGATGTGATTATTCTCGATGAACCGACGGTAGGACTTGATCCCAATCAGATGCGTGAGATCCGTGAGTTGATCCGGGAGTTGAGCGCTGACAGCAGTGTAATTTTGTCGACCCATATTCTGTCCGAGGTTGAGAATGTTTGTGACCGGGTACAGCTCATGCATAAGGGCAGCGTGGTATTCGATCAAACCGTGGCGCAATTGCACCAGCAGGGCCACAGCCTGGAGATGGTTTTTACGCAGCTGACGCAATAAGCAAAGCGGAATTATCAAAATGATCGCCACTATTATCCGTAAAGAGCTGCACATGCTATTTATTTCGCCGCTTGCCTGGCTGTTGCTGGCATTGATTCAGGCCGTGACGGCGTGGGTTTTCCTGGTGCGTTTGGATGCGTTTCTGGAAATTCAACCGCAATTACTGCAAATCGCCAATCCTCCGGGAATTACCGAAGTCATCGTTTCTCCGGTGTTTATGGTGGCGGCGGTGCTACTGTTGATGATTACGCCCTTATTATCGATGCGCTTGTTGGCGGAGGAACGCCGCAACCACACGCTGACACTGCTGATGTCAGCGCCTGTTTCGATTACCGATATCGTGCTGGGCAAGTTTTTGAGTCTTGTGCTGTTTTATTCGGCTGTTATTGTTTTGCTGGTGATGCTGTGTTTTTCGCTGCGTACCGGTGGTGCGCTGGATCTTGGTCTGTTGCTCAGCAACACGCTGGGTTTGCTTTTACTTGCGGCGTGTTTTTCCGCGTTGGGGCTCTACATTTCAAGCCTGACGTCGCAACCGGTCATTGCAGCAGCAGGTTCTCTGGGAGCGTTATTGGGATTGTGGCTGATTGATCTGGCGAACAATGCAACGGTTGGATGGTTGCACTATTTTTCTTTGCTAAAGCATTTCGGCTACTTTAATCAAGGCCTGATCGATACCTTCAGCATTGCCTATTTTATTTTGTGCACGGTTACATTTCTGGTGCTGACGATACGCCGCTTGGATGGAGAACGGTTGCATGGCTGAATCGAACAAAAAAATGCAACGGCATTACCGGATGCACAATGGCTTTTTTGTCATTTTGCTCCTGTTGCTGGTTTTTTTGCTCGGTTATCTTGCGCAGCAGACCCGGCAGCAATGGGACGTCAGTCAGAACGGGCGTAATAGCTTAAGCGAAGCAAGCATCGAAATATTGCAAAAATTGCAAGGAACGGTGCAGGTAATCGCATATGCTTCCGAACAGGATGCGCAACTGGGCGATATCCGTCAGATTATTACCGACTTTATTGCACTGTATCAGCGGGTGAAACCGGATCTTTCCTTGACGTTCATCGATCCGGTGGAACAGCCTGTCTTGGCGCAGGAAGCGGATGTGCAAGTCAACGGTGAACTGATCATCCGATTCAATCAGAGAATCGAGCGTCTGACGGCCATCAACGAACAGGCGTTTTCCAATGCTCTGATGCGGTTGGCGCGCGGAGAGGATAAGTTGGTCGTCGAGTTAAGCGGGCATGGCGAACGCAAGCTTGACGGTAGCGCCAACTATGATCTTGGAGAATTCGGCCGTCATTTGCGTACCAATGGTTTTAGCAGCCGACAACTGAATCTTGCCATCGAAGCGGATATTCCCGCCGTCCATGCCAGCACGTTGTTGATTGCTTCGCCGCAGACCGATTTGTTGCCGGGAGAGGTGGAGAAGCTGTTGAATTATATCGACCGTGGCGGTAATTTGCTGTGGCTGGTCGATCAGGAATCGTTACGCGGCTTGCAGCCGTTAGCGGAAAAATTGCGCTTGACGCTGACCCCCGGCGTTGTTGCCGATCCGCAAGCAGTGCAGCTCAAAGCGCCGATTACTTTCGCATTGGGGGCGATTTACGGGCCGCATGTGATAACCAGTGATTTCAATTACATTACCGTGTTTCCCTTTGCCCGTCAGCTTACAATCGATGAAAATGAGGAATGGCACAGTGTTGCTCTGGTTGAGGCGGCCCAGCAGGGGTGGGTTGAAACCGGCGATTTGAATGGCGAAATTACGTTTGATCAGGATGCGGATGTAGCGGGACCGGTCAGTATTGCGGTAGCGTTGTCGCGCAATATCGAGGATCGCGAGCAGCGCGTTGTCGTTGTCGGCAGCGGGCATTTTCTCGCGAACACTTATTTGGGCAATGGCAGTAATCTGGATTTTGGCATCAACTTGATCAACTGGCTGTCTGGCGATGAAGAACTGATCGTGATTCAACCGCGCGCAACGCTGGACAGCAGTTTGGTTTTAAGTGAATTCGAACTTACGCTGATTGCGCTCGGTTTTCTGATCGTGTTGCCTCTGTTATTTTTGATAAGCGGGATCGTGATCTGGTGGCGCCGCCGGAGAAAAATAGGACCATGACACACCACGCACGGCTTAATTTAATTATGACCGCCACGATCATCGTTTTGATCGTGTTTCTGTATTTCAGGCCGCAATCTTCCGGGAATATGGAGTACCCGGTTGCCAACGAATCGGCCGAGGCTGTGCGGCATTTGCGCATCGTCAAGCAGCAACAGGAAATTGTACTCAAGCGGCAAGACAATCAATGGTATCTGGAAAAACCGGTGCAAATCCGGGCTGACGATGAGAAGATTGGAAAGATTCTGGAAATTCTTCAAGCGCGCAGCCAGCAACGTTTTGAGAAAGCCGATTTGGGACGCTTTGGCTTGGAGCACCCGCATGCGCAATTATTCATCGGCAATGCGCATTTTGATTTTGGCGGATTTGCACCGACCACTCACCAGCAATATGTAGCAGTCGGCGATTATGTCTATTTGCTTGCGCCTCGTTATGCACTGGCATTGCCACGCAACGCCGGCGATTGGGTTAATCCCCGATTGTTCGTTGCCGGTGAGATTCCGGTCAAATTTAAGTTGCCGCACGGAGAAGTGGCGTTGCATGATGGCAATTGGCGTGTGACACCGCAGCATGCAGCCGAAGCATTGAACGCGGCAACGCTGAAACATTGGGTGCAATTGTGGCAAAGCGCACGAGCTGCTGAATTGAAAATGGCAGCCGAGCTGGACTCCGGTTTTGCCGAAACCGGTTCAGTAAGAATCGATTTGCAAGACGAGAGTGAAATCAGCTTAAAAGTCCTGCAAAATCAATCGTCTATCGTTTTGTTACGCGTGCCGGAAGGAATCGGCTATCAATTTCCGCTCGAGACAGGCCGTCAATTGCTCGATCCCAATGCACTCGTAAACCAGGTGCTCCGATAGCCGATGCCGGAATTACCAGAAGTCGAAACAACGTGCCGTGGAATCGCGCCGCATTTGACGGGAAAAACGATTGCGCAAGCCGTAATCCGGAATTCCCGGTTGCGCTGGCCGGTACCGGATGAATTACCATCGTTGCTGCCGGGACTCACAATCCGGAGCGTAACGCGGCGCGCAAAATACCTGCTGCTGGATTGCGATGCGGGTGCGTTGCTCATTCATTTGGGAATGTCGGGAAGTTTGCGTATACTTTCAGCAAAATCAGGGTATGACAGTGAACTGCCGCAAAAGCACGATCATTTTGATCTGGTTTTGCGCGATCAAACGATTCTGAGATTGCGCGATCCGCGCCGTTTTGGTGCAGTATTATGGCATGCGGGCGATGGTTTGCAGCATCCGCTGTTATTGAATCTCGGATCGGAGCCTTTGACAGCGGATTTCAGCGCGGCGCAGCTATTCGAGAAAACCAGAGGCAGCCGTACCGCCATCAAACAGACCTTGATGAATCATCACGTGGTGGTGGGTGTCGGTAATATTTATGCGAACGAAGCTTTGTTTTTGGCTGGGATCAATCCTAAAACCGCCGCTGGCAGAATCGCATTGCCGCGTTATGAAATACTGGTGCAAGCGGTGAAGCAAACTTTGCAGCTGGCGATCGAGGCGGGTGGCAGCACATTGCGTGATTTTGTTCACAGTGACGGAAGCTCGGGTTATTTTCAGCAGCAATATTGGGTTTACGGGCGTACCGGACAACTGTGCAAAAAATGTGCAGGGATCATCAAACACATCCGGCAAGGTCAGCGTTCCAGCTATTATTGTCCGTCTTGCCAGCATTGATCGGGTGAAACGGATAATTTATTGAGAAGGGTCATATGAACATTACATTCATTGGCGGCGGAAACATGGCGTCCGCTTTAATCAGCGGATTACTGCAGCAAGGCTATGGTGCGGAACAACTGCACGTAGTCGAGATCAACGCGGAAAGCCGTGACAAACTCAAGCAGTCATTTGGTATTTCAGCGGTGGCCGATCTTGCTGGCGGTATAGCCGATAGCGATGTCATTGTATTGGCCGTCAAGCCGCAACAGCTGTTCGAATTGACGCAGAAACTGGCGCCGCTGTTGAGTAATCAATTGATCCTATCGATTGCCGCGGGGATTCGCGTGGCCGATTTGATGCGCTGGCTGGGCGGATATCTGCGAGTGGTGCGTGCAATGCCTAATACGCCATCGCTGGTGCGCTCCGGTGTTGCAGGTCTGTATGCCGCCGCTGGTATCAGTGATTCGGATAAAAAAAATGCCGAATCGATTCTTGCCGCGGTGGGCTCGACACTTTGGGTTGATGACGAGGAAATGCTGCATGCCGTGACGGCGATTTCCGGCAGCGGACCGGCTTATGTTTTTTACTTTATTGAAGCAATGCAACAGGCGGCGATAGACTTGGGTCTGTCGCCATCCCAGGCCAGGCAGCTCAGCTTGCAGACATTCGCTGGCGCCAGTAAGCTGGCCGGCGTCAGCGATGAAGATGCGGCGACATTGCGCGCCCGAGTGACTTCCAGAGGCGGCACAACCGAGCAAGCGATCCTGGCTATGGAAAAAAATGATATTAAGTGTAAGATCATGGCTGCCATTGACGCCGCCTATAAACGTTCACGGGAATTAAGCGATGAATTCAGCAAAATATGAAGTGAAAGCATGCAATGAATCGTCAGCAATTTTTTAATCATCAGTTTTAGTTTTTTTGGGAAATTGTTATGTCCAGTCAGATCTTGGTTTTTCTTGTTGATACTATTCTGGGGTTGCTTTCCTTGGCGTTGTTGTTGCGTTTTTATTTTCAGTTATTACGCGTTCCGTTCTACAACTCAGTTTCCCAGTTTCTCATTGCGGTGACTGATTTTATGGTGCGTCCGGCGCGCCGATTTATTCCAGGTTGGGCTGGCATCGATTTGTCGACATTGATCCTGGCATGGTTGCTGGAAAGTTTTATCGTAACCAGCATGTTTATGGCACAAGGCTATGATTTCGAGGCGAATATTGTAACCTCGCTCGGGGTGATGGGATTGCTGGGCATCGTCGAGATTATTGAAACTACGCTCTATATCGTACTGCTGGCGATTATCGTGCAAGCAGTTTTGTCGTGGGTTAATCCGCACAGTCCGTTAGCACCGCTGCTGGATAGCTTTACCAGCCCATTCCTGGCTGTTTTCCGCAGAAGGATTCCGCCGATCGCCAATGTCGATTTGTCTCCCTTGTTCGTGCTGATTCTGATTCAGGTGCTATTGATGATCGTTGCCGGGATACATAAGGAAATCACCCTGATGCTTTTTTGATCGGTTGCTACGGTCATGCGGTGGTACCGGTATGATGAAGCGGACAATCTTGTTTTAACGCTGCATATTCAACCGGGTGCAAAAAATACCACGGCGGCAGGTTTGCATGGTGAAGCGCTCAAAATAAAACTCGCGGCACCGCCGGTTGAAGGTAAAGCAAATGCTGCATTGATAAAGTATCTTGCTGAGCGGTTTGATGTGCCGCTTTCCCGTGTGGTATTGAAACAAGGCGATAAATCACGTCATAAAGTAATCATGATTGTGCGGCCTGCGCATGGCCCGGAAGTGTTGTTTGATGAGGCGCCAAGCTGATTATCGATAACTTTTTTATTTGAAAAATTGCGATGGAATTGATTTTGTGGCGTCATGCCGAAGCGGAAGACGGTTTTCCCGATGGCGCGCGCCAATTGACCGGAAAAGGATTGGATCAGGCAAGGCGCATGGCCGATTGGCTCAAACCAAAATTACCTGAAAATACAAGGATAATCGTCAGCCCGGCGCGCCGGACTCAGCAGACGGCGATGGCATTGGAGTCTGACTTTGTGACCGAAAGTGCGTTAGCTCCGGGTGCCAGTGCTCATGCCGTTCTAGCCGTGGCGGGCTGGCCTGTTGCGGGCGGTGTGGTCGTGATCGTGGGTCATCAGCCTACACTGGGCGAAATCGCCGGTTGTTTGATTCCGGTCATACCTGCCGGGTTGCAGGTGAAAAAAGGATCTGTTTGGTGGATTCGGAATGAAGAAAAAGACGGGGTGATTGAACCTAAATTGCATACTGTCATTTATCCAGAAATGTTATGAGTTTTTCTCCGGTTCAATCCGGATGCTATGCCTCGATTAATTCTATTTAACAAGCCCTACGGTGTGATTTGCCAATTTACACCGGAAAACGGTCATCAGTCGCTGAAAGACTTTATCCCATTACCGGACTTTTATCCGGCGGGCAGATTGGATGCAGACAGCGAAGGCTTAGTATTGTTGACGGACAATGGTAAGCTGCAACAGCAGATTAGCGATCCGAAATTCAAATTACCCAAAACCTACTGGGTTCAGGTCGAAGGCAAGCCGGATGAAGCGGCACTTAATCAGCTTCGCCAGGGGGTGATTTTGAAAGATTTCAGAACTCGGCCGGCAGAAGTCAATCTAATCGCTGAGCCGGATCATCTCTGGCCGCGTACACCGCCTATCCGTTACCGCAAAAATATTGCCACAAGTTGGATATCTCTGATTATCAGTGAAGGTAAAAACCGTCAGGTAAGGCGAATGACGGCGGCCGCGCTTTTTCCCACATTGCGGTTAGTTCGTTATGCCATCGGTAAGCATACGTTGCAAGGTCTCGCACCGGGAGAATGGTGTCTATTGAAAGATGCTTGAGAGAGCAATTATTGAGTAGGGATAACCGTAGATTTAAAACAAATAATCGTTGCAAATTGATATTTCATTTCTATCAGGTGTAGTATAAAATTTTAAAAGATAGTGAAAGTGAGTATTAATCTACTGTGAATGAAACAGTTGAAATTAGTGATATTGTCATTAAATTGATAGGTAGTTCGGGGGTTGTTTTTATATATCGGCTTGCATCTGAGTAAGCCTTTAAAGGATGGTAATTTATATGATTTCTGATTTTCTAACATTGATCTCAGGTGTGATCGATATGCCATGGTGGGGGTATGTTGTCGTCACTTTGGTTTTAACACATATCACCATTGCGTCAATTACAATTTATCTTCATCGCCATTCGGCACATAGAGCGTTGGAATTGCATCCAATACCGAGTCATTTTTTCCGTTTCTGGCTATGGTTGACGACCGGGATGGTTACCAAGCAATGGACTGCGATTCATCGTAAGCATCATGCCAAATGCGAGAGTAAAGATGATCCGCACAGTCCGGTCATTTACGGCATTAAGAAAGTTCTGGCCGAAGGCTCGGAGTTGTACAGAATAGAGGCGAAGAATCAGGAAACCTTAAAAAGATACGGTTACGGTACACCGGATGATTGGCTGGAACGGAATGTATACACTAAGCATAGTGCGAAAGGTGTTGCGCTGATGCTGATTATTAATGTGATTTTGTTTGGTCCCATTGGGTTAACGATATGGGCGGTGCAAATGATGTGGGCGCCGATCTTCGCTGCCGGTATCATCAATGGCGTTGGCCACTATTGGGGGTATCGTAATTTCCGCGCGGAAGACGCCAGTACGAATATTGTTCCGTGGGGCATTTTAATCGGCGGCGAGGAATTGCATAACAACCATCACGCGTATGCGACTTCTGCACGCTTATCCAATAAATGGTATGAGTTTGATATCGGTTGGTTGTATATCCGCACTCTGGAAATGCTCGGACTTGCAAAAGTTAAGAAAATTGCTCCGAAGCTGCGTATTGATAAAGCAAAAACCCAATGCGATTCGGATACGTTGCAAGCTGTGATTTCTCATCGTTATGAAGTTCTTGCCAAATATACAAAATCGTTAAAAGCAACTTTTGCCAATGAAATGATTCATTTGAAAGAAGCGGCGGCACAATACGGCGTGGATAACACAACTTTGAAACGCTGGATTTTGGCGGATTCCAAAACATTGCAGGAACATGAGCGCGAGAAACTAAATCAAGTGCTTAGTAATGCCAAAACACTCGATAAAGTTTATACCATGCGCGAAGAGTTGGCCGAAATCTGGCAACGCTCCACAGCATCAACGGAAGAACTGGTTAAACAATTGGAAGATTGGTGCCGGCGTGCAGAAGAAAGCGGAATCGAAGTGTTAAGAACCTTTTCTCAGCGGTTACGGTGTTATGCATAACAGCAAGTAATGCCAACAATAAAAAACCCGCTTTGGCGGGTTTTTTATTGTTGAAATTATTACGAATCTATTTGAGCTTTGTTTCTTTGTACTTAACGTGTTTTCTTGCAACAGGGTCGAACTTCATTATTTCTATTTTCTCAGGTTTGGCACGTTTATTTTTGGTGGTTGTATAAAAGTGTCCTGTACCCGCAGAGGATTCAAGTTTAATTTTTTCACGCATTGCGATAACTCCTTAACTAACCTAATGGTTTCCTAAATGCTTTTACCTTCCGAGCGCATTTTCGCCAGCACCGCATCAATACCGTTCTTGTCGATAGTGCGTAGCGCAGCATTAGTTAATCGTAAACTAATCCAGCGATTCTCGCTTTCAACCCAAAACCGGCGGCGTTGCAGATTGGGTAGAAAACGTCTTTTGGTTTTGTTGTTCGCATGGGAAACATTATGACCCGACATCGGTTTTTTGCCAGTTACTTCACATACTCGTGCCATGTTAGCGCACTCCAGAATTTCTAAAAGCGGCGATTATATCCTGATTTGGGTGATTTACTCAAATTAAATCATTCTCGGCAAATGAGAAAGCGGTGCCACTGCCTATAATAAAGTGATCCAGCACTTTGACATCGATCATGGTTAGTGCCTGTTTCAAGGATTGTGTCAATGTTTTGTCGGCCTGACTGGGTTCAGCAACCCCCGAAGGATGGTTATGCGCAAAGATAATCGCGGCCGCGTTATGATGTAGCGCACGTTTAATGACCTCACGGGGATAAACACTGGCTTGGGTTAGTGTGCCGCTGAATAATTCTTCAGTGACGATCGTATGGTTCTTGGCATCCAAAAAGATACCGATAAATACTTCGTGCTGCTTGTTTGCTAAACTTAAGCGCAGAAAATTGCGTACCAGTTCAGGTGAACTCAGTGCATTGCCGCTTTTCAACTCCTCGCTGAGTGAGCGTCGAGCCATTTCCAACACGGCTTGTAGTTGCGCATATTTTGCGCTGCCCATTCCCGGTATTTGGCAAAAACTGGTTTGGCTGGCTGCAAATATGTTGGTTAAGCTGCCGAAGTGTGAAAGTAACTCCCGTGCCAGATCTACGGCGCTTTTACCCGTGATCCCGGTGCGCAGAAATATCGCCAGTAGTTCGGTATCCGAAAGGGCAGTAACGCCTTTTTGTAATAATTTCTCGCGCGGCCGCTCGGATACCGGCCAATTTGTAATTGCCATAAGCTCTAGTGAAATACTGAGTGATGTAAAATGAAATTCGTTGCCGGTACTAATAAGGGCTGGCTGCGACTTGCCGCATAATCGTAATTTTGTCAGTGATAGCGGCACGCAACGTGGCTATGTTGAGTAGAATCGGCATATTACGCGCGGGCTTTTGTAGATAAGTCTTGCGCTCTGCGCACCGGCTGGATTAAGTTTATTTGGAATTTTTCTTATCGATTATGACTTCTCGGGCATCACCTGAATCTAGAAAACGCTTGCTGCTGGGCGTGACCGGCGGTGTGGCTGCTTACAAAGTTGCGGAATTGGCGCGCCTGCTGACCCAGAGCGGAATGAATGTGCAAACGGTAATGACGCAAGCAGCTTGCCGTTTTGTGGGGGCGGTCACTTTCCAGTCGTTGACCGGTAATCCTGTTTATACCGATTTGTGGGACGCCAACGCTGCGCAAAATATGGCGCATATCAATCTATCCCGGGATGCCGACTTGATTCTGGTCGCGCCAGCCAGTGCGGATTTTATCGCTAAACTGGCTCATGGCATGGCGGACGATTTGCTGACGACACTCTGTCTGGCGCGTGATTGCCCGATGATGATAGCGCCCGCGATGAACCGGCAAATGTGGGAGAATCCCGCGACCCAGCGTAATTTATCCCGGTTACGGCAAGATGGTATAACCATCGCCGGTCCGACCAGCGGCGAGCAAGCTTGCGGTGAGATCGGGATGGGCCGGATGCTGGAGGCCGCTGAGCTGACTGAAGCGGTACAGACAGCTTTTCGAGCCGCTACGCTGCTGCAAGGTAAAAATATTTTACTGACGGCAGGGCCTACGTTTGAAGCGATTGATGCGGTGCGTGGCATCACCAACCGCAGCTCCGGGAAGATGGGATATGCCATTGCCCAGGCTGCGGCAGAGGCGGGAGCAGCGGTAACGCTCATTTCCGGCCCGGTTTGTTTGGCGCCGCCGGTTGCCGGTAAATTTATCCCAGTGGTCAGCGCGGAAGATATGCTGCGTGCCGTGCAAGCAGAGATAGCGCAAACCGATATTTTTATCAGCGTCGCTGCCGTTGCGGATTATCGCGTAGCTCATGTCAGTCAGCAAAAAATCAAGAAATCTGAAGGCAATCTAGCGCTCGAATTAGTCCCCAATCCGGATATTCTAAAGACCGTGTCAAGCTTACCCAATCCGCCTTTCTGCGTGGGTTTTGCAGCGGAAACGGAGAATCTTGAAAAGAATGCGGTCATGAAACGGCGCAATAAGAATGTTCCGCTGCTGGTGGCCAATTTAGCGCAGGATGCGATCGGTTCCGATGAAAGCGAGCTGGTTCTGTTCGATGATAGCGGCCAGCACATTCTCCCTAAGGCTTCTAAAATGGAACAAGCGCGGCACTTGATAAAACATATTCATCAACTATACAGCCAACAGCACTAACAAAGAGAATGAAAAAAATCAACATTAAAATTTTGGATGCACGTTTGGATGAACAGCTTCCCGCTTATGCCACGCCGGGTTCGGCCGGATTGGATTTGCGTGCCTGTATCGAGCAGCCGCTGACCATCAATCCTGGGGAAACCTGCCTGATTCCAACCGGCATTGCGATACATCTCGCCGATACCGGATTGGCGGCGCTGGTATTGCCGCGCTCGGGGCTCGGGCATAAGCACGGGATTGTCCTGGGGAATCTGGTCGGATTGATCGATTCGGATTATCAAGGCCAGATTCTCGTTTCCTGTTGGAACCGAGGACAGACGGCATTTCAGCTGAATCCGCTGGAACGTATTGCCCAGCTTGTTATCGTTCCGGTGATTCAAGTTGAATTCAGCCGGGTGGACAGTTTCGATCAGAGTCACCGCGGCGAAGACGGGTTTGGCAGCACCGGCAAGCATTGATGCGCTGGTTTGCAGTATTTTTTACCGTATTCGGGTTACCGCTTGCCGATGCATACGCCGCGGAAGCCGGTACGATTCCATTGACAATAGCCGGTTATGAGATTAGCGCGGAAGTGGCGCATACCCAGCTATCGCGCTCGCAAGGGCTGATGTACCGGGAATCGTTGGAAGAGAATGCCGGCATGTTGTTCGTTTTTCCGAGCAGTGGCTATTACAGCATGTGGATGAGAAACACCTATATTCCGCTGAGTGTCGCTTTTATCGATGTGCGCGGTGTCATTCTGAATATTGCCGAGATGCAGCCAGAAACGTTGACGTCGCACGATGCGGCGGGAATGGCGAAATATGCGTTGGAAATGAACAAAGGATGGTTTGCGGCGAGAAAGATTGCAGCAGGCGCCCGAGTCACCGGATTGGAACGAGCGCCTGCTGGCGATTGAATATTGCTAATGCATGCGCGGCATCATGCCTTTTAATCCGCGCATCATTTTGGCAATCCCGCCTTTATTCATCATTTTCATCATTTTTTGGGCTTGCTCGAATTGTGACAGCAGACGATTGACTTCTTGCACGGTAACGCCCGCACCCGCCGCGATACGGCGCTTGCGCGAAGCTTTAAGAATTTCCGGTTTGGTGCGTTCCTGCTGCGTCATGGAATTGATAATACCCACGGTGCGGTGGATGAGTTTGTCGTCCACTTTAACGTTCTGCGCCGCCTGGCTGAATTGCGCCGGCAGTTTATCCATCAGCGCGTTCATGCCACCCATCTTGTGCATTTGCTGAAATTGCGCCTTGAAATCATTCAAGTCAAACGACTTACCTGATTTCATTTTCTTCATCAGTTTTTCAGCTTCTTCCTGATCGGCATTGCGTTGCGCTTCTTCGATCAACCCCAGCACATCACCCATACCGAGTATGCGCGATGCCATCCGGTCCGGATGGAAGATTTCAAGTCCGGTTAGTTTTTCCGCAACACCGGCGAATTTGATCGGTCTTCCGGTAATGTGCTTGACCGACAACGCAGCACCGCCGCGCGCATCGCCGTCGAGCTTGGTAAGGATGACACCCGTCAGCGGCAACGCATCGGAAAATGCCTTGGCGGTATTGACGGCATCCTGCCCTTGCATCGCGTCCACGACGAACAGGGTTTCGATCGGCTTCAACAGCGCTTCAAGCTCGGTGATTTCCTGCATCATGGCTTCGTCGATGCCCAATCGTCCGGCAGTGTCGACGATCATGACGTCATGATGATGTTTGCGTGCAAAGTCCAATGCGGCTGCACCGATTTCTCCCGGTTTCTGGCCGTCCTGCACGGGGAAAAAGTCAGCACCGGTTTGCTGGGCCAGCAGTTCCAGCTGGTGAATCGCAGCCGGACGGTAGATATCGCAAGACACTAACAACACCTTCTTTTTCTTCTGTTCCATTAACCACTTGGCCAGTTTGCCGCTGCTCGTGGTTTTACCGGCACCTTGCAATCCCGCCATGAGAATGACGGCAGGCGGCACGGTGGAAAGATTGATCTCGGCTTTATCGCCGCCCATAATGGCGATCAACTCCTGATGGACCACGCCAACCAGGGCTTGTCCAGGGGTAAGGCTACTCAATACTTCTTGACCGACGGCTTTTTCTTTAACGCGGGCAATGAAATCCTTGACCACCGGTAAAGCGACATCAGCCTCCAGCAGTGCCAGGCGAATTTCACGTAAAGCGTCTTGAATGTTGCTTTCGGTAAGCCTGGCTTCGCCGCGTAATGTTTTAATGACGCCGCTAAGCCGGCTGGTCAGATTATCGAACATACTTAAAACCTCATAGAATTAGATGGATCGTGAACAGTGCAGGCATTCATGTTTAACAAATTCCGGGAGAATGCTTTGAATTTATTAACGTGCCATGTAGACTTAACAGTTATTTCAGTCTTCTAAAATTTGCACTGTCAATGATCAGCATTTTAACTTATCCCGCAGCCTTTTTGCTTTATATACTGATCGGTTGGTACTTTTGGCGCAATACTTGGAATCAGCCATCATTGCAGGCGAGTGAGCCTGCGTCAGCGACGATCGGTTGGATGCATTATGCCATGCTCATTCCTTTGTTATTGCATGCCACAACAATTTATCAGTCGATGTTTGCCGGTGCGGGATTGCGTTTCGGGGTGAGTAATGCGATTTCGGTGATAGTCTGGTTAACGGCATTCATCTACTGGTTTTCCGGTTTCTTCAAACGTTTGCAGGGGCTGCAATCGCTGGTTGCGCCGGTGGCCGCCGCATCCGCGATTGCAGTGCTATTGCCATTGTTCTTCCCTTCACTGCGCATACTGGAAAATACCGAACTGCCGGCATTTAAAGCGCATTTGCTGGTTGCCATGTTGGCATACAGCCTGCTGACAATCGCAGCGCTGCATGCTTTGCTGATGACGGTGGTGGAACGCCAATTGCACCATCCGGTTGCGCGCTCGGTGCTGACAAACCTGCCGCCGCTGCTGGCGATGGAAAAATTGCTGTTTCATATTATCTGGGTCGGATTTGTTTTGTTGACGCTGACCCTGTTAAGCGGTGTGGTTTTCTCAAAAGAGGTATTCGGCCAACCCGTGACTTTCTCACATAAAACGTTGTTTGGCTTTATTTCCTGGGGCGTATTCGCCGCTTTGCTGGCCGGAAGGCAGTTTTACGGCTGGCGGGGACGGATTGCAATCCGCTGGACTCTGGCGGGATTCGTTACTTTATTGCTGGCCTATATCGGCAGCAAGTTCGTGCTGGAGATTGTGCTGAATCGTTATTAGCCGGTTCTGGGTCTGCAAGGAGCCGGGTAAAACGGGCGGCCGGCCCCAGGGGCTTTTGCTCAAAAACAATATCAGCCTTTCAGGCGGCTGATTTTGGCCACTTCCCTGAGGTGTCTCAGACTACGCATGACTTGCGCCAGATGATGCCGGTTGTTGACTTGCAGAATAAAGCGCATGTGCATGAAATCATCCTCACTTTGCATTGCGATATCGTCAATATTGGATTCCGCTTTGGCAATGACAGCGGCTACGCGCGCCAGTACGCCTTGTTTATTCAGCGCCGTTACTTTGATACCGGCTTCGAACGTCCGGGTAATCTCTTTACCCCAAGTGACATCGAGATAATTTTCCGGATTTTTATGGCTGCTTGTAACGTTGGCGCAATCATGCGTATGAATGGTCAGTCCGGAGTCCTTTTTGATCACGCCGATAATGGCGTCGCCGGGAATAGGGCGGCAGCATTTGGCGAATTGCACGGTTATGCCCTCGGTTCCCAATATCGTGATCGGACCCGCTTTCTGTTCTGATGAAATGGATTCAGGGGAGGCCAGCCGTTTTGCCACCACAGCCGGGAGTTGTTTGCCGAGCGCCATTTCAGCAAGCAATTCTTCCTTGGATTTGACGCCGCTGTCACGCACTAATTTTTCCCATTGCGCGTCGGTGATCGTATCCGGATTCATATTAAAAGATAACAGCGCCTGATTTAACATGCGTTCACCCAACTTAACCGATTCGCCGTATTGAATGTTTTTGAGGAAATGCCGAATATGCGAGCGCGCTCTGCCGGTCGCAACATAACTGAGCCAAGCCGGATTGGGTTTGGCGTATGGGGCGGTGACAATCTCAACCCGGTCACCGCTCTTCAGTTTGGTGCGTAACGGTGCATTTTCACTGTTGATTTTTGCCGCGACACAGCAATTACCGACATCGGAATGAACGGCATACGCAAAATCGACGGCGGTTGAACCTCTTGGCAACGTGAGAATTTTTCCTTGCGGTGTGAAAACGAAAACATCGCCGGGGAACAAGTCAATTTTAAGATGCTCCAGGAATTCCAAAGAATCGGTCGAGCCGCTCAGCGTTTCCAGCAGGCTTTGCAGCCACTGACTGGTTTTTAGATGTAACTCATCGAAGTCGCCATCCGAGCTTTTATAGAGCCAATGCGAAGCGACGCCGTTTTCGGCAATGCGGTGCATTTCCGAAGTGCGGATTTGTATTTCAATCGGTATGCCGAATGGACCCAGTAATGTACTGTGCAGCGATTGATAACCGTTGGTTTTGGGGATCGCGATGTAGTCCTTGAATTTACCGGGAATCGGTTTGTATAGACTATGCAGCATACCGAGTGCGACATAACACGAAGGAATATCTTTGACAATTACGCGGAAGCCGTAAATGTCCAGCACTTCGGAAAATGACAGGCGTTTTTCCACCATCTTCATGTAAATACTGTACAAGTGTTTTTCCCGTCCAGTTACATCTGCTTCCAATCCCGCTTCTTTTAATTTCAGGTTGATGGCATCGAGAATTTTTCCCACGACCTCGCGCCGGTTGCCGCGCGCGGCCTTGGTGGCTTTTTGCAGCACGCGGTAGCGCAGCGGGTAGAAATAGCGGAAGCCCAGTTCTTGCAGTTCCTGATAAATATTATTAAGTCCCAGCCGGTGAGCGATCGGGGCATAAATTTCCAGAGTTTCGCGGGCAATGCGGCGCTGTTTTGCCGGCAGCATGGCTTCGAGTGTTTGCATGTTATGCAGCCGGTCCGCTAGTTTAATGAGAATGACGCGCACATCGCGCGCCATCGCCAATAGCATCTTACGGAAGTTTTCGGCTTGCGCTTCTTCTTGTGTTTGGAATTCGATTTTGGTCAGCTTGGAAACACCGTCGACCAATTCCGCCACCGGCTCGCCGAACCGCTCACTGATTTCCGCTTTGGAGATATCCGTGTCTTCGACGACATCGTGCAGTAAAGCGGCCATCAATGTCGGCGCATCCAGGTGTAGTTTGCTGAGAATTCTGGCAACCGCAACCGGATGGGAAATATAAGGCTCGCCGGATTTGCGGAACTGTCCGGAATGTGCTCCCTGGCCGAAAGAATAAGCAACCCTCAGTTGCGCGATATCATCCGGCTTGAGGTATTGCGATGTTTCTGAAAAAAGAAGTTCTGTTTCTGGCATGGTTTGATCAATCGGATGAGCGCCGGTCAGACCGGATGCAACTCATGTTCTTTAAGGAAACTTAGGGAAACGCTGATTAATTGATTGCACGAGCGAATCGCTTAATTGCGCGGCACTCACTACCTCGCCTATCTTGTTGATAGGTTCCGGTTGCTGTGTTCCGAGCGCCTATCACTTCAGCTCGTTCGCTGAATTAATCAGCGTTTCCTTGGGGAAGTACCGAAAAACTGCCGCGTTCGGTCATGCTGCGTTGAAATCAGGCTAAAAATGCTTATTTACCATTCGTAAACTGCGCTTTTCCACCTGCCCCGGCCTTATCTGGCTGTCGCTTGTTATTTTTTCAAACTTCCACTGTACTGATTCCGATTGCCAAGCGAGCTGGCTTTGGAACAGATGACATCACATGTTCTTGGGATTGAGTATATCCAGACCGACTTTACCTTGTGCTATTTCGCGCAGTGCGATGACGGTCGCCTTGTCACGTCCGGCTTCTACCAGAGGAGCCGATCCGATGGCCAGCTGTCTGGCGCGCGTCGTTGCGGCTAATGTCATATCAAATCGATTCGGTATTGCTTTTAAACAATCATCAACAGTAATTCGTGCCATCGTATAAATTCCGGTAATAAGTTATGGGCCAATTTTACAATAAAAAGACCCAGAAATAATGTCAATCATGTGCGCAAATCGCTCATGACAGTTCATTGATAAGTTTGTAGTGCTTCACGATTTGACGTTCTTTCTTTAGGCGTTCTGCTTTAATGACGCAAATTAAGTCATTAAGCGCTTCATCGAGTTGATGGTTGATAATAATATAATCGAATTCTGCGATATGGCTGATTTCTTCCCGTGCTGCTGCAAGCCTCTTTTGAATAACGTCGGAGTTATCCTGTGCCCGTGATTTTAAGCGCGTTGCCAGTGTTTCGGCGGATGGCGGAAGAATAAAGATACTGACCGCTTGAGGAAAAATTTGTTGTATTTGCCGTGCGCCCTGACAGTCGATTTCCAGCAGAATATCCTGCCCGGATGCAATGGCTTGATTGATCCATTGATGCGAGGTGCCGTAGAAGTTTCCGTAGACTTCGGCGCTTTCAATAAATTCGCCTCTGAGGAGCATCTGTTTGAACGTTTCTACAGCGACAAAATGATAATCACAACCATTGATTTCTCCGGTGCGCGGCGGGCGGGTCGTGTGTGAGATTGACAAGCTGAGATTTAAATCCGATTGCAATAATGCTCTGACCAGACTGGTTTTTCCTGCTCCGGATGGTGCGCTGATGATAAATAAGCAACCTGTCGTTTGCGTCATTTTGTATCCATCATGTGTGAAGTCATTATTTTATCTTGAATTGAAAGCAGTCAATGTTTGACCTTTTAACGTTCTGATCAGGCGGATTTCTTCCTGCGTTATTCCTTCCGGTGCTGCCGATTTGCGGTCGGCATAGAATAACCCGATGGGCTTATCGTTGGTTACGAGGGGTAACACCATAAAGCTGCGTACGTCTGGAAACAGATCGTTATACCATTGCGGCATCAATCTGCGAATTTTGGGGGCGCCGGCATCGGAAATCAATAGATCTACATTTCTTCTCAGTGCAAAATGAAAGACATCGGTGGACGAAGCAATGGGGAAGTTAAGAATTTTTTGATATTCCCTGCTGTTTTCTCCCAGGGAACCTCGTGCGCAGTATTGATTCATTTTGGAATCTTTAAGAAAGAGTGTGATGAAACGAAAACCCAGACTATTATAATAAGTTTCCAGGATCAGCATGATCAGACTATCCAATTTATAATGACCTGGCGCCATAATTTCGCTGGCATTCTGCACGCCGGTCAATAGTAACGCCGGTGCATTAAAGGGCTTGCCGCTGGGGTGGCGCTGAATTTCCTGCGTATCTTCAATTTCATCGCCATCGATAATCATTTCATCCAGTAAGCTTTCATCAACGGGGAGAGTGAATTCCGTAGGCGCCGAATCCGTGTTTATTTTTTGATTTCTATCGACATCGAGCAAGTTTGCATTGATCAACAAGGAGTGTGTTTCCAGTTTGGCATCCATAATCAGTTGATCCAATCCGGATTTATCCAGATTAAGCGCTTTTCCGAAGCGCGTGAGCAGCTTGTTTTTAAGCTCCGGGTCTTGCGGCGTGTCGGTCTCTACGATCAAGGGTGCGGCCTTCTCGCTAAATTCGGCTACTTGCTGCATCCATTCCTGCTTGCCTCTCGCAATACCTAGATTCCCGAAAGGTCTGCTTTTGAGCCCTTGAATAATACTGCTCGGAATACTCCATTTTTCCAATACGGTTTCAGTCAAGGTGTCGAGATTAAAACCCAGTGCTTGCATGGATGCTTGCACCGGCGTATGCGTGCCTTGCGCGATCAGCGTTATCAATTCTTGGTAAAGATTATGATCGTAAGCCGCGAGTAATAAGCGTCCAAGATTCTTGAATAAAGCCGTGATGGCGGCTTCTTCCACATCGATAAAATTGCTGTTTTTAGCGAATTCACGGCTGATCATGCTGGCTGCAAGCGCGTGTATTAACTCGGTGCGTACAAGCTCGGCGCGTTTTCCGGACATACCATCCACCAGCAGCATGGCGAGCGCACAGGTTTTGACGGAATTAAAGCCCAGCAGGAAGATGGCTTTGGTGATATTGGCATTGACTTTGCTGGATGCGGTTTTAAAAGTAGCAGAATTGGATAAGCGCAGAATTTTTTGCGTCAATGAAACATCCGATAATACGCAGTATGCCAATTGCTGGATGGATTGATCGTCGGATGAAGATAACTGGATGATGCGTGCGATGGAGCTGCCAAGGGCGGGGAGATCGGGGTCATTGGCAGCCGCCTCGATCAAACGGTCTTTGATTGTTTTGCTGTTGCAATTTCTTAGTACCGGGGAGTTCGGGGAGCTGGGTGCGTTTTCCGGTGTAGCGGGTGAGTGAATTGATCGCATCTTGGATTCTTTTCAAGAAAAATGGCCATTGGGTGGCGCAAAAAATTTCGATATTGGCTTCAGATTTTTCATCTGATAATTAATATCTAATATCAATATATATAATGTTTTTATTAGCGGCACAATTAAAGGTTAGTTGATGATAGGGTTAAGGAATGCCATATTTCTTGAAATGATTCTGTTGCAAATCTTTTGCTGAATGAAAAGAGCCGGTTGGCAAGATTTTCTTGCCATCTTCCGATCATGGCGCAGCTGGTTTCTGTTCCAGTACAAAATGATGGGTCTGTAGTGTCAGTGCGGTGTTTCATATACTGGCTGACGCTATGTCTGCCGGAATAGCCGCTGGTGATGCCGGGAATCTTTTTTGACCCGGCGGGAGGCTGTATCAATCCTTTGAAACAGCCAAAATCCGCACTGTTCTGTTTATCACTATGGATGTTTCATCGGGGAAAAGGCAAAAGTGCCGCTACTTTTCCTTGCGGACTTTTTCCAGCAGCGCATCCAAGGTTTTGATGGTATCTTGCGGCGTGCTGCCCATTCTGCCGCTGGTTAGATATTTGCCGTTGATTACCAATGCCGGAACACCGGTGAGTTGATATTGGCGTGACATTTGTGTCGATCTCGATACCTGATTTTGCACTGCGAAAGACTGATAGGTATTTTCAAATTTCTTCCGGTCGATGCCTTGTTTCTCAATCCAATCGAACAAGACCGATTCATTATTCAGATCAATTTTGTCGCGATGAATGGCGTCGTATACTTTATCGTGCAGCGAACCGGTTATTCCGAGCGCCTCAATGGCATAAAATATTTTTGCAGCTGACACCCAATTGGGGCGAAGAATCGCCGGTACATACTGAAAACTGACATCACCGGGGATATTCGCGAGCCAGTTTTTTAGATGCGGATGCAGGCTGTAGCAATGCGGGCAGCCGTACCAGAAGAATTCCAGAACCTCGATTTTGCCGCTGCTCTCAGCCGGCTGCGGTTTTGCCAAGACTGTATAATCTTTGCCTTCAACGATTTCGGCGTTTGCACCGGTTGGATTGATTAAACCAAAACTGAATACTAGGAAGAAAACTGCAAGGGCTTGACGATTCATGCTGACTCCTTAAAAAGTATTTAACGGGTTGCGATGAGTGATGAAGATTCAGGGCAAACGTCAGTGAAACGTTGCAATGAAGTGTTATTGTATCTTGACGGGCTGCGTTTCTATGCCATTTTCCCTTAATGACGCACTGGTTTGATCGCTATCCGTTCTGTTGTTGAATGGCCCGATACGGACACGGTACCAGGTGCCTTTCTCAGCCAAATCGATCGCCTGCACCGATGCAAATACCCCCAGCAGAGCAAGCCTGGCTTTCATATTTTCCGCTTCGTCATTTTTTCTGAATGACCCTGCTTGGAGAAAAATTTTCTCTTTCGCTGGAGCTGGTGTTTTGGTTTGCGATTGAGGCGTTACCGGCTGTTGCTGCTGCTGCACAGGCTGTTTCGGTTCGACCGGAAGCGCGCGCGGCTGGATGGCAGCGACTTGCGGCGGCGGAGTGACCGGAGTCACAACGGGGCGGGGCGGAGCAATGGGCTGCGGTGCCACGGGTGACGGCGCAATTTCAACCGGCTTGTTGTTATTTTCCGGTGTTTTCGCGGTTATTTGCGGTTGCGCTGGTTTTTCGGTGGTACGTTTGAATTCACGATCGATTTCAGGTTCTTCGATACCTGGCAAGATCTTGTAAAAATCAAACCGGGGTTTTTCTTCCGCTACAGCTACCGGTTCTTCCGGTACGGCCTTTTCCGCTGTTTTGGCTTTTTCTGCAACCGGCTGTGGAGGCGTTTTTTCCGCTGAAGCGGCTACTTTCTCTGCAGGTAAAAACGGACTGGGAGCGTAATTAAGATATAACCAGATGCCGATTGCACTCGCAATGCCCAAAGCGTAACCGACAAATCCGCCAAAGAAAGCGGAGCCGCCCTTTTCGGACGAGGATTTTGCTGGCTTGCGGGTTTTATAATCTCGGCTCATGAATATCCTTCTACATTAATTCAATTACATTTTATCAGGTGCGCTGACACCGAGTAAGGTCAATCCATTATGCAGTACCTGGCGGGTAGCGGCGATCAACGCCAGCCGGGCGTGCTGCAGGGGAATTTCGGATACCAGGAAGCGCGTTGAATTATAGTAACTATGGAATTCGCTGGCCAATTCTCTCAAGTAGAAGGCGATCAGATGGGGAGAAAATTCCTTCGCGGCCATTTCCACGGTGTCGGGAAAATCGATCAGTTTCTGCAGCAGAGCCAGTTCGGCAGGACTGGATAATGCTTCTGTTCCGGCTTCAACCAGATCGTCAATATCGCCGTCCCATTGCGCCAGTACGCTGCGCACGCGCGCATGGGCATATTGCACGTAATAAACCGGATTCTCGTTGCTTTGCGACTTCGCCAGGTCTAAATCGAAATCCAAATGCTGATCGCTTTTGCGCATCACATAAAAGAACCGTGCCGCGTCTTTGCCGACTTCCTCGCGCAATTCCCGCAGCGTGACGAATTCACCGGAGCGGGTCGACATCGGCGCTTTTTTACCGTCGCGGTAAAGTACGGCAAACTGCACCAGAGCGATTTCCAGTTTTGCTGGTTCCAGCCCGAGCGCCTGCAATGCGCCTTTCACGCGTGGAATGTAGCCGTGATGGTCCGCGCCCCAGATATTGATGACTTGATCGAAACCGCGCTCGAATTTATTCAGGTGATAAGCGATGTCCGATGCGAAATAAGTGAATTGACCATTTTCCCGCTGCACCACCCGGTCTTTTTCGTCGCCGAAATCGGTTGAACGGAACCAGATTGCTCCATCTTGTTCGTATAAGTATTTTTTTTCTTTGAGCAATTCGATGGTGCGCGCGACCGAGCCATTATCGTATAACGATTGTTCGGAAAACCAAGTGTCGAATTCAACCCCGAATTCCATCAGGTCATTGCGGCAATCGCCAATTTGCTCGGTCAGCACAAAATTGTGGATATACGCATAATCCTGGCCGAGTATTTTTTTGGCGTTGGCAATTAACCGATCCAGATGTTCGTCGGTACTCACGGCTGTTTCCATGACACTCACAGGCAAACCATCCAACACGAGCTCCGGATGATGAACATATCGTTCGGCGTGTGCCTGGTGAATCAAGCGAGCCATCGACTTGACGTAGTCTCCCTGATACGCATTTTGCGGGAACGGAATGTGGATGTCGTTTAGCTCCAGATACCGCAACCAGGTAGAAAGCGTCAGAATATCCATCTGACGGCCCGCATCATTCACGTAGAATTCACGCGATACGTTGAAACCGGCGGCAGTCAGAACATTCGACAGGCTGGCGCCGATTGCGGCGCCGCGTCCATGACCGACATGCAAGGGGCCGGTCGGATTGGCCGAAACGAATTCCACCTGGATTTTCTTTCCTTGACCGGAATCACTGTGGCCGAATGTTTCTTTGCTTCGCAACACCTGATGCACGCATTGCTGTTTCGCGGAATTTTTCAGGAACAAATTGATAAATCCGGCGCCTGCTATTTCCACTTTCTCCAGATAAGGCGAGGCGGGCAGGGCATTGATCAATAAATCCGCCACTTCGCGCGGGTTTTTATGCAGCGACTTGGCCAGTTGCATGGCCAGATTGCACGAATAATCGCCGTGACTGGCTTGCTTGGTGCGCGTCAATTCAATGCGGACATCGACGTCCGGCGTCGCGATGGCATTGGCGGCGGTACGGAATAGCTCGGCGAAATGGGTTTTGAAATGTGGATGAGCGGATGAATTCATGGTTGGGAATCAGCGGTATCGAAATTTTTTACGCAATGCTGCTGCGCGGGATGAGAATCACAGTTGTTAGAATATAAGCGGTATTTTATCAGGTGGCGCGGTTCAGACCAAAGATTGCTGGCGATGCGTTTCAAACAAACAAATTCCCGCGCTGACGGCAACATTCAAGCTTTCCACGCTGCCCAGCATGGGAATCCGCACTAACTGATCACAATTCTCGCGTGTCAGGCGCCGCAGTCCTTTTTCTTCTGAACCCAACACCCAGGCAACAGCGCCCTGGATCGGGAAATGCGTCAAATCGTAATCCGCATCTTCCGCGGTGCCAAATATCCAAATGTTACGTTCTTTTAATTGATTCAAAGTGCGCGCCAAATTGGTGACGGCGATATAGGGAACGGTATCCGCCGCGCCGCTGGCAACCTTATAAACCGTTGGCGTCAAGCCGACCGCGCGGTCTTTCGGTGCGATCACAGCATGCACGCCGAACGCATCGGCGACGCGCAAACAGGCGCCCAAATTGTGCGGATCCTGAATACCGTCCAGCACCAGCAGGCGTGCCGGGCCGGTTAGTGTATCCAAAATGTCGTCAATGCCGGTATGACTGCGCGCGCTGTCGATACTGGCCGCAACGCCTTGATGACGATCACTGCCGGTCATGCTGGCGAGTTTTGCGCTTTCGCATGGAACCAGGCGGATCTTCCGGTTTTCGGCCAGCTGGATGAGATTGCGTGCACGCTGATCGTCACGCGCAGCATCGATCAGAATCTCTTTGATGCTATCCGGATTTTGCCGCAGGCGGCTGGTGACGGCATGAAAACCGAAGATAAAGCGGGTGTTGGACACGTTTTAACCTGAGCTTGATTGGAAAATAACCGGCTGTTTGGCCGGGTGATTGATTTTTGCGCGTATTTTAGAGCAATTCATCACCTATAAATGTGATTTCTTGCTTTTGGCCGAAGCTTTGGCTTTTGTTCTGGTTTTTGTTTGGGTTTTGGCTCGTTCCGGTTTTTTATCCGGTTCGGCTAACACAAAATCGATTTTGCTGGTTTCCAGATCGACGCGTACCAATTTGACGCGCAACCGGTCGCCGAGGCGATATTGCTTGCCGCTACGTTCGCCGAGTAACAGATGCTTGGTGGCATCGAAATGAAAATAATCGCTCGGTAATTCGGAAATATGTACCAACCCTTCGACGTACACGCCGTCCAGCGCCACAAACAGACCGAATCCGGTCACACTGCTGATGACGCCGTCAAAGCATTCACCGATTCTGTCCTGCATATAAAAACACTTGAGCCAGGATTCGACATCGCGCGTAGCGTCATCGGCGCGCCGTTCGGTCATCGAGCAATGCAGGCCCAATTCGTTCCAATCGCCGGGATTGTAGGTTTCACCTTGCAAGACCGCTTTGATCGCGCGGTGCACCAGCAAATCGGGATAGCGCCGGATCGGCGACGTGAAATGGGTGTAAGCATCATATGCGAGTCCGAAATGACCTGTGAGATCCGGGCTGTAGATGGCTTGCTGCAACGATCTGAGCATGACGGTTTGCAATAGTTGCGCATCCGGTCTGCCTTGGATTTTAAGCAGCGTTTGCGCGTAATCCTTGGCACCCGGTTTGTTCTTGCCACCTAATTGAATACCGAATTCCTTCAGAAAATTGCGCAAAGCCTCGATTTTTTCTGCAGCCGGGCTTTCGTGAATGCGATACAACGTAGTTTGACCGTTTTTTTGCAGAAAATCTGCAGCGCAGACATTCGCCGCCAGCATGCATTCTTCGATCAGGCGATGCGCTTCGGTGCGCTGCACCGGCACAATCTTTTCGATCTTACCTTGGTCGTTGAAGAACATCTGGGTTTCGGTGGTTTCAAAATCGATTGCACCGCGCTTTTTGCGCGCTTTGAGCAACGCCTTGAACAGTTTGTAGACCAATTGCAAGTGTGGCAGCAGTGCGGCATGTTCCTTAGCTTCGGCTCCTTTGGGTTTTTCCAGTATCGCCGTTACCGTGGTGTAAGTCAGGCGTGCATGCGAGCGCATCACCGCGGGATAAAAAATGTAATCCAGTATCTCGCCGTTTTTCTGGAACTCTATCTCACATACCATACACAAGCGGTTTTTATCGGGATTGAGCGAACACAGCTCGTTCGATAGTGCTTCGGGCAGCATCGGAATGACGCGGCGCGGAAAATACACGGAATTGCCCCGGTCCAGCGCTTCTTGGTCAAGCGCGTCACGCGGTTTGACATAGTGACTGACATCCGCGATCGCCACATATAAGCGGTATCCGTCATCCGCTTTCTCGCAATAAACCGCATCGTCGAAATCGCGCGCGGTTTCGCCATCGATGGTGACCAGCGGCAAATGCGTGATGTCTTTACGTCCCTTGAATTCTTTCTTCAGGACATTCTTGGGAAATTTGGCCGCGAGTTTTTCAATTTCGGGAGGGAACACGTAAGGTAAATCGTGTTTGCGCAAAGCGATTTCAATTTCCATTCCTGGCGCGGTGTAGTCGCCCAGAATCTCGATAATCTTACCGATCGGTTGTGTTTGTTTATTCGGTTGCTGGATGATTTCGACAATGACAATTTGCCCAGCCTTGGCTTTGAGCGAGTGCTCCTTGGCGATCAGAATATCCTGGCTGATACGCTTGTTTTCGGCGACGACGAATAAAATACCGTGGTCGATATGCAGCCGTCCCACCAGTTGCGTGTTCGTGTGTTCCAGGACTTCGACAATGACGGCTTCGCGCCGGCCGCGCCGGTCCAACCCGATTTCACGAACCACGACTCGGTCGCCGTGCAACGCTTTGTTCATTTCTTTAGCGCTCAAAAATAGATCCGGGCTGCCGTCATCGGGAAGCAAAAAGCCGAATCCATCCGCGTGACCTTGTATCCGGCCTTTGATCAGATCCAGTTTTTCCATCACGCAAATATCGCCTTTGCGGTTACGGAAAATCTGACCTTCGCGCATCATCGCCGTTAAGCGGCGGTTGAACAGCTCTTCTTCTTTTTTTGTGATATCCAGTAATTTCCGCAATACCGGCTCAGCAAGCGGTATTCCTTGTTGCTGTAAAATCTGCAGAATATATTCCCGGCTTGGTAATGGACTTTTGTAGCGCTCTTTCTCACGTTTGAGAAAAGGATCCAAATTACGCAGTTTATGATTTTTCTTAATTGACAAAACAATGATTTCCTATAGAATTACGCGTTCTTCGGCAGCCTGACCTGGCTGTCCTTGGCCCAGATGGCGGAATTGGTAGACGCGCATGGTTCAGGTCCATGTGCCTTCGGGTGTGGAGGTTCGAGTCCTCTTCTGGGCACCATCAGTACTTAATAAGTTACTGAGTATTAGATAATTAAATTTTACATCAAGTATTTCTATACCTAAAACTATACCGAAAAAAGAGTCACTGGGCTTTTTTGATTCACTAATACTTAAAGTCTAGGCAGGAATCCAGATTTCAATATATTTTTTGATCTTATATCAGATTCTTTCTGTTGTATATTTTTAGACCGTTAGTGTGTCTAAAACCGGGGTGAGTATCAGTCATTCATTCCGGCCAGTAATTCCTATAGAGTTCGGCAAGCATATCCTCTTTCTTTGCGTAAACATCTAGTAGTACGGGAGAATCGAGCCAGTAACTTTCCGCTATTTTCCAGAGTCCGGCCATTCCTTCGTTGATCCACCTGATTTCCAATTCAGTGGCATGTCTACAGGCAATTAAGAAATAGATTTTTTTCTTCCTGTGCTCTTGTTTTCTTCGATCGGTTACTTAAATATCGTGCAAAATTCATCGTAACTAATTGTGAACTAATGATAATGTCTCAAACGTCTCTTGTCTCTAATTCAATTTTTTTGTGGATGTGGACCAAAAGCAGTCTAGGTAAGATGTAATGCGCTAATGGCAGTTGACTTTGCGCATGAAGAGAGAAGTCCGAAAAAAGCAAGCAGCATCGTAGAGCAAGAATTGAAGTGAGGTTTGGCTTCGTTGACGCTTATAAAATCATTACTCAGTGACAACCCTTGTAAGTAAGCAAATGAGACAATCGCTTGTAATCTGAATCTTATTGGATAGCTATCGATTTGTACAATCTGTAAGAAATCTCAGGGTTGTTTACAGAGAGGTTGATTGAAATAAGCGAAGAGTATTTCATAAGGGGTAGCATTATTCAAACTCTTATGAGGCTTAACGGTATTGTAGAAGTTAATGAAACGGAGAAGCTGAATGCGTCGATCGGCGCTGTCTTTAAAGTGAATCTTACTGTGCCACATATCCATCAGGGTGCGGATAACCCGCTCAGCTTTACCGTTGGTTTGCGGACGATTGATACGGGTAAACTTCTGACCGATACCGTGCTGCCTGCAAGCTTTGACAAAAGCATGGCCGTCAGTTCCTTTAAATTCTTTGCCGTTGTCAGAATAAGCATAGTCGATCTGGTAAGGACATTGAGCAACAGTGCTTGTGAGAAAGCAAGCTGCACTATGCTGGGTTTTATCGGGAAGATATCGGCATACAATTCCCTGGAGAAATCATCGATGGCCACAAACAGGTACTCGCGAGGTTTATTGGCAGACTGTCCTTTCAATAATGGAAGCCGCTTGGTATCGAGGTGAACGAGCTCGCCCGGATAAGATTTGTTATAGCGCTTCGCTTCACGCTTGAGACGTTCCTGGATGGTTTGCTCTACTTTAGCCAAACGTTTGAGGCCATACTGCAGTGTCTTGAAGCGCTGATTGGTACTGCTACGCGGAGTAAATTCCTGGAGTCTGGCTCGTTTCAGTACGTCATAAATCGTTGGCCGGCTGACGTGAAAGTATTCTGCCAGCTGAACTACCTTCCACAGCCGGGTTTGATACAGCCGCCAGATTTCCTGACGATCCAATAATGTTAAACGAGTGCGTTTGTGTATGTTCATCTACAGTATTCTCCTGAATACTGTAAACAACGCTAGAAATTCTTACATACAATCAGTCTGATAGACTTGATTCATTAGATTCATTATTCCGATGGCAGCGCCAGCCATGCTTTATCAACAACTGCTTATATGGCGTGACTGATGTGTTCAATGAGCGGAATGGGAAATTGCTGAGATAAATACTCAGACCGTGTGTTTCTTCGATAGCGTGAAACAAGATCGTCTGGCAGCCGAAGTCTGCTAACTCAGATTGATCTAAAATTTCAGTGAACTATTATTTCCACCACTCGCCGGTACACGGGGGAAAGCAGTAATAAAACCACTAAACCGATCGGGAAAGCGATGCCCCAGGAATAGAGCCATTCTTCAATAAAATTACTGGAAAATCCGAGGTTTACTGCAGTCACGGTTGCGGATACACAGCACGTCATTGTCGCGGACATGATTAAACAATACAGGCAATGCGCTAAGAATTTCTGTTTCATGTCAAAAACTACTGAAAATTTGAAATCCCGTATTGTATTTAATTTCATGTCAAAATATTGTTAATCAATAGGCTTGATTGCTGGTGTTCGTAATCAATGGCTTGTTATAAAGGCTTTAGATTAACAGATCTTGTTTGCTGGTCTAGCGCCTTGTCAAAAACTTCAGCTACTTTTTCAGTTGTAAGAATTTCTAGCGTTGTTTACAGTATTCAGGAGAATACTGTAGATGAACATACACAAACGCACTCGTTTAACATTATTGGATCGTCAGGAAATCTGGCGGCTGTATCAAACCCGGCTGTGGAAGGTAGTTCAGCTGGCAGAATACTTTCACGTCAGCCGGCCAACGATTTATGACGTACTGAAACGAGCCAGACTCCAGGAATTTACTCCGCGTAGCAGTACCAATCAGCGCTTCAAGACACTGCAGTATGGCCTCAAACGTTTGGCTAAAGTAGAGCAAACCATCCAGGAACGTCTCAAGCGTGAAGCGAAGCGCTATAACAAATCTTATCCGGGCGAGCTCGTTCACCTCGATACCAAGCGGCTTCCATTATTGAAAGGACAGTCTGCCAATGAACCTCGCGAGTACCTGTTTGTGGCCATCGATGATTTCTCCAGGGAATTATATGCCGATATCTTCCCCGATAAAACTCAATACAGCGCCGCTTGCTTTCTCATCGCTACTGTTGCCCAATGTCCTTATCAAATCGATTGCACTTATTCCGATAACGGCACGGAATTTAAAGGAACTGACGATCATGCTTTTGTCAAAGCTTGCAGGCAACACGGTATCGGTCAGAAGTTTACTCGTGTCAATCGTCCTCAAACCAACGGGAAAGCTGAGCGCGTGATCCGCACGCTCATGGACATGTGGCACAACAAATTCTGTTTTAAAGACACTGCTGACCGACGTATTCAACTTGTCCGTTTCATTAACTTCTACAACACCGTCAAACCCCATAAGAGTTTGTATAACGCAACCCCTTATGAAATACTCAACGCTTATTTCAATCAACCTCTCTGTAAACAACCCTGAGATTTCTTACAGATTAGGCTTTGTCAATGGTTGCAATATAGATAAAAAGAAAGTAGTATTTAAGCCTTTTTCTTTGAAGGGATTGAGATTTTTATGGCGAATAGTGCACAAGCAAGAAAGCGTGCGAGGCAGGCGGTAAAACGCAGGGAGTATAATTTCAGTTTGCGGTCTAAATTGCGTACCGCAATTAAATCAGTAAGAAAAGCAATAGATTATGGAAATAAAGAGCAGGCTCAAAATGTATTTAATAGCTCCTTGAGGACTGTCGATTCAATCGCCGGCAAAGGCATTATTCATAAGAATAAGGCAGCGCGCTATAAAAGTCGTTTGTCAGCTGCTATCAAGGCGATGAATGGCTAGATTTTTTTCGGCAGCTTGATAAAAACTGAGAAGATTAAAACTTAATTCTTGAGAATGCACACTTTGCAGTTCCTTGACAGTCCTTGGAATGGCAAGTAGTCTTGGATGCGGTAATGGAAGCAATGTTAAAGGGAAAATTGGGTTTGTAGTAGTAGTGTTGAAGGGGTATGGTGGTATTTGTTGTACTTGCATTGATAAAGAGTAAGAGAAAATAAGAATAGAAGGAAGGCGAAGGGTTAAAAGAGAATGGAAAACCAAAGGAGAGAGAGATGAAAGGCAAGCTATGGCCGAAGATAGTAGCGGCGATGTTGGGTGGGTTGCTGATAGGAGCGGCGCACGCGAACATACCGAGCGTACCGAACGAATTATATGAAGCGTTGAAACTGGATCGAGAGAAAGTAACGCCGAAGGAATTGCACGAAGCGCTGGTTAAGCGTTACAAGGATCCTGCGCAAGGAGCGGGCCGCGGCACGCTGGCGCAATATTGGGAACCGATTCCGTATGGAATTTACCTGGATCCGGCGACATTTTACAAATCGCCTACCACGAACAAAGAAGTTGCGAGCCGTAAAGAATGCGTGGAATGCCACACCGACGAATCGCCGGTATGGGTACAAGCGTGGAAGAGAAGCAGCCATGCGAACCTGGACAAAGTCCGCAATCTGAAACCGGGCGATCCTACTTTTTATAAGAAAGCCAAACTGGAAGACATCGAAAAGAACCTACGCTCGATGGGCAGACTGGCTGAAGGTGAAAACCTGAAAGAAGTCGGCTGTATCGACTGCCACGTAGACATTGGCGCGAAGAAAAAAGCCGATCACACCAAAGACATCAGAATGCCGACGGCGGACGTATGCGGTACCTGTCACCTGCAAGAATTTGCAGAACGTGAATCGGAACGCGACACGATGATCTGGCCGCACGACCAATGGCCGGATGGACGTCCATCGCATGCGCTGGACTACAAAGCCAACGTGGAAACCACGGTATGGGCAGCGATGCCGCAACGCGAAGTAGCCGAAGGCTGCTCGATGTGCCACACCAACCAAAACAAATGTGACTCCTGCCACACCCGTCACGAATTCTCAGCAGCGGAATCCCGCAGACCGGAAGCCTGCGCAACCTGTCACAGCGGCGTAGACCACAACAACTGGGAAGCTTACTCCATGTCCAAGCACGGCAAGATTGTCGGCATGCTGGGTAACCAATGGAACTGGGAAGCACCGTTAAAAGACGCCTATGCAGTAGGCGGACAAAGCGCGCCAACCTGCGCCGGCTGCCACATGGAATACGAAGGCGAATACAGCCACAACATGGTTAGAAAAATCCGCTGGGCGAACTATCCGTTTGTTCCTGGGATTGCTGAAAACATCAAGAGCGAATGGTCGGAAAAACGTCTGGACTCATGGGTCGTGACTTGTACCCAATGCCACTCGGAACGTTTTGCCCGCTCCTACCTCGACCTGATGGACAGAGGCACGCTGGAAGGACTGGCTAAATACCAAGAAGCCAACGCTATCGTACACCAACTGTACAAGGAAGGCTTATTGACAGGGCAAAAAACCAACCGCCCTGCACCACCTGCACCGGAAAAAGAAGGCTATGCATACTTTGCCCAACTGTTCTGGTCGAAAGGCAACAGCCCTGCAGCGATCGAGCTGAAAGTGCTGGAAATGCATGAAAACGACCTGGCTAAAATGCACGTAGGCTTAGCGCACGTCAACCCGGGCGGCTGGACTTACACCGAAGGCTGGGGGCCGATCAACCGCGCCTACGTTGAAATTCAAGACGAAAACACCCGCATCCGTGAAATGGTTGCACTGCAAGAACGTGTTAAGAATCTTGAAAGCAAGAAAACCAGTCTACTCGACTTAGACGGCACAGCAGAGAAAATCTCGCTGGGCGGTTTAGGCGGTGGCATGCTGCTGGCCGGAACACTGGCTCTGGCAGGCTGGCGCAAACGTAAGCAAAGCGAAGCTTGATAAGCGCTAACGCAGAAGATCGCACTGCCAAGGCAGTGCGATCGGGAGACAAGCTACTCCCGTCATTAGGGATCCTCCTGGTGACGGGAGGTTTGCTTTTGTTGGGCTGGTTTACATATATATGGTTCAAACCGGTACCGGCCCCCTATCACTATCAACTGGTTGCGGAAGGCGACAGCCGGAAGTTCAGCAAAATGGACCTGGAAGGCTGGCCGGAACTGAAGCTCAGCCAATACAAAGTACAAGCCGACGGAGTAACCAAACCGATAGCCGAATTCATGGTAGCGCGGCAAGAAGGCGGAGCGCCGGTACTGATCTACTGGAAGAACAGCACCAACGAAATACTGTACAACTTCGACCGCAAACCATCGGAACTCAGTGCGCTGGCCGCCGTAATCAAAAGACACGCGCCGAAAGACGCCCTGATACTGTCCTGGTGGGATACCTCGCGGCAACTCAAACTGCTCACCGGCAACGACACGCTCTTTACCAGCCACCTGAACGAACCGCTGATGATACCGGTGCCCTGGCTGGAACAAAGCGAAGCCATCCAAGCCTATGAAAACCAATTCTGGGAAAGCAAAGCCAGTCAAAAAGAACGCGCACAATTCAAACGCTTCAGCGAAGCCCTGACAGCCCCTGCGGAAGAAGGCGTCAAGCAACTGCGGGAACTGGTAGGCTCAGACCGGGAAACCTACGTCATCGTACACGTCACCGACCTATACAAAGTCGGACTCATGCACCCGGACAAAATTGGCGTAGCGTTTCAGAACTTCCCGATGACCGGCAACATGCACGGCATGATCAACCAAATGAAAGTGCAACTGAAGGAAAACGACTTCAACACCTACACCCTGCAATCGGTCGCGGACGAAGAAATCAGAGTATTCTTCCTGAGCGATGAAAAGAGCAGTCAAACGCTACTGGCCAGAATGCTGCCGTTTGTCGACAAGAAAGCCCCGACGGAACTGGAAGTAGCGCAACTGATCTATCAACAAGGCGGCTACTGGGTTTACAAACTACCATAAACGGCAACGCCAGCAAAATAGCCATTTACACAATGCGGCGATAGCGTACAATACGAAGCCAACAAACTTGAATTAAAAAAAGCATAAAGGAGGAAGGATGAAACACCCAATAACCTATATACTGGCGGTACTAGCGGCAACCGCATTTTTTTCAGGCGCGGCACTGGCGGACACCTTTGAAGGCCGTGCGAAATGCAGCTCCTGCCACAAATCACAAGCCAAATCGTGGAAAGACACCGCACACGCCAAAGCGATGGAATCGCTAAAACCGGGCGCGCGCAAAGAAGCCAAAGTTAAAGCCAAACTGGATCCGGAAAAAGACTACACCCAAGACAAAGACTGCGTAGGCTGTCACGTCGACGGCTTCGGCAAAAAAGGCGGTTACAACATAGACGCACCGAAAAAACCATTGGCGGCAGTTGGCTGCGAATCCTGTCACGGCCCTGGAAAGAGCTACCGTGGAGATCATCGCAAAGCAGGACAAGCATTTGAAAGCAAAGGCACCACCACACAACGCAAAGTGGTTGCAGACAAAGGACAAGACTTCCACTTTGAAGAAGCATGCGCCGCCTGTCACCTGAACTACGAAGGCTCACCCTGGAAAGGCGCGAAAGCTCCGTACACCCCATTCACACCAGCAGTTGACGCGAAATACACGTTTGACTTTGACAAAATGGTCAAAGACGTCAAAGCGATGCACGAACACTACAAACTGGACGGCACTTTCGTAGGCGAACCGAAATTCAAGTACCATGACGAATTCCAAGCCAGCGCCAAGGAAAAGACAGCGGACAAAAAAGATAAAGGAAAAGAGTAATGACAGGGATACAAAAAGGAGCGATAGGCACGCTGCTGACAGGCGGATTGCTGGGTATCGTACTGGTAGCGGTAGTATTTGGCGGAGAAGCGGCGCTATCGACCGAAGAATTCTGTACCAGCTGCCACTCGATGACCTATACGCAAACGGAACTGAAGCAATCGACGCACTACGGTGCGCTGGGTGTAAATCCCGGCTGTAAAGACTGTCACATACCGCAAGGGTTCAAGAACTTCCACTTAGCCGTGTATACCCACGCGGTGGATGGTGCGAGAGAACTGTACTTGGAACTGGTGAACGATTACTCGACGCTGGAGAAGTTTAATGAGCGCCGTTTAATCATGGCGCACGATGCGCGGATGAACTTGAAGAAATGGGACAGCATCACCTGCCGCGACTGCCATAAGAACCCGAATCCGCCGGGAGCGGACGCACAGGAAGCGCACAAGAAGCTGAAGACGGAAGGTGCGACGTGCATAGACTGCCATCAGAATCTGGTACATGAAGAAGTGCCGAAGACCGACCTGAATGCGAGCTTGAAGGCGGGCAAGATGGTACTGGTGAAGGAAGAGGATGAAGGTGGGTCAGGAGAAGAAGACGAAGAGGATGAGGACGAAGGCGAAGGTGCGGGCAGCGGTGCTGCTGCTGGCGGTGAAGCCGGAAGCTCGGAAGCCTCGGACGATGATGATGAGGACGATGAGGAGTAATCCTTAGTAAACATCAGCATTTTTAAATAGAGCAAATAAAATTCTGGAGATATTTACATCTCCAGAATTTTTTTATGACATCAAAAAAGAAAAGCATAATACATAATAAAAAAGAGAGATCGATTGATAGTTTTTAAGCACATATAATGTAATAAAATTTCTTGCTTGCAAGAAAAGGTATGTGTCTAAAAATTTTGGAAAATTAATGTCGAGCTAAAGCGTGCTGAAAGTGTTATGTCGGCTTTAGATTAATTGGCAATTCTCTCGTAACGAATGCTTCAACTCAAAGAAGGGCTTGCATATTTTGACAGAAGAGTCACGAAATAAAATAGCTCATGCTGGCAAGCTGGGATATAGCTTTCGTCGTCATCTGCACGAGAGACTTATTGAAGCTCTCTTGTTCTTATCCGCAATATTATCAATAGCGATTATGCTAGCGATTATTGTGATGCTAATCAAAGAATCGTTTGTTTTTTTTCAGCATGTATCGATATGGGAATTTATTACCGATACTCAATGGACACCCTTATTCGATGATGCACACTATGGAATAATGCCATTAGTGTCGGGGACGATAGTTAGTTCATTCATTGCGCTAGTGGTTGCGCTTCCTTTGGGAACCATCATTGCTATTTATCTTTCCGAATTTGCACCCTTTACTGTGCGGGAAATGGCGAAACCTTTTTTAGAGTTGCTGGGGGGTGTACCGACTGTTGTCTATGGCTATTTTGCATTATTATTTGTTACACCAATATTGCAAACCATCTTTCCTGAGTTGCCCGGTTTTAATTTGCTATCGGCTGGATTGGTCATGGGAATCATGATAATTCCTTATGTCAGCTCAATGACTGAAGATGCAATGCGCGCTGTACCGATGAATTTGCGAGAAGGCTCCTATGCGATGGGTGCTACGCGTTTCCAAACAGCTATCCGTGTTGTCATGCCGGCTGCATTCTCGGGAATTGCAGCGGCTTATATTCTCGGTATATCGCGAGCTGTCGGAGAAACAATGGTGGTAGCAATTGCCGCTGGAATGCAGCCCAATTTGACGTGGAATCCGATGGAGCCGGCAGCGACCATTACGGCTTATATCGTTCAGGTCAGCCTAGGAGATTTGCCTCATGGGAGCATCGGCTATCAAACCATTTTTGCTGCAGGCTTGACTTTGTTGTTGATAACGCTTGCATTTAATATCGCCGGTCATATATTGCGCAAGCGATACAGAGAAGTCTACTAAGATTAAAATTAATAAATGCAATCATGAAAATATTTTTCACCGGTGTTTTGTGATGAAAAGTGTAAATGACCTAGAAGAAATCAGAAGAATTATTGGATTGCATAAAAGATGGGATCTAATTTTCATGATTACTGGAATTGTTGCCCTTATGATTGCAGTGTTAACCTTCATGGCTTTGTTTGCGCATATGCTTGTGGATGGAATGCCCAGGTTATCATGGGATTTTTTTACATCGTTTCCATCGCGGCGCCCAGAATCAGCAGGAATTTTGTCGGCATGGGTTGGAACTACGCTGGTAATGCTGGTAACTGCTATTGCAGCAGTGCCATTGGGAATAGGATCAGGTGTGTATTTGGAAGAATATGCATCGAAAAATCTGTTAACAGAAATAATTGAAATCAATGTCACTAATTTGGCAGGCGTTCCTTCCATTATTTATGGTTTGCTCGCTTTAGGCTTGTTTGTTTATCAGCTTGGTTTCGGGCAAAGTATATTAGCTGCTGGACTCGCTTTGGCGCTCTTAATCTTGCCGGTTGTCATTGTCGCTACCCGCGAAGCGATAAGATCAATTCCCGTTGCTATAAGAGAGGGCGCCTACGCACTCGGTGCAACCAAATGGCAAACGGTTTCAGATCATCTATTGCCGTATTCATCTGCGGGAATTCTGACAGGGATTATCATCGGTTTGGCTCGAGCCATCGGTGAGACTGCACCGATTATTACGATCGGAGCGTTAACATTTATTGCTTTTTTACCGCCTTCTCCGGTGAAAAGTGAATTTCCCTATGTATCCTTTGAATGGTTAACAGCACCTTTTACTGTGATGCCGATACAGATGTTTAATTGGGTATCGCGTCCTGAGGAGGCATTCCAATTGAATGCAGCAGCGGCAGGGCTGGTATTGGTGGTTATGACGCTCGCGATGAATGGGCTGGCAATTTATTTACGCTATCGTATGCGAAAAAATATTAAGTGGTAAGAGAATTATGCAGATTGATCCAGAAAAACCGATAGAACCGATCCAGTATAAATCGGAGGTTAAGAATCTCAGTTTTTATTACGGTGGATTTAATGCATTAAAAAAGATTAACATGGTCTTGCATGATAAAAAAATTACTGCCCTGATTGGACCGTCGGGTTGTGGAAAATCAACATTTTTGCGCTGTTTTAATCGCATGCATGATTTGTATCCCGGGAATCGTTACGAGGGTGAAATTATCCTTCATCCAGATGACGTTAATATTCTGGCTTCTAATGTTGATCCGATTGAGGTGCGAATGCGAATAAGTATGGTTTTTCAAAAACCTAACCCTTTCCCAAAGTCCATTTATGAGAATGTTGCGTACGGGCTTCGCGTGCGAGGAATTAAGCAACGCGCTATTCTGGACGAGAAAGTTGAATCTGCTTTGAGAAATTCGGCGCTATGGGACGAAGTAAAGGATCGCTTGCATGACCTGGCTTTTAATCTTTCCGGCGGACAACAGCAAAGGCTATGTATTGCGAGAGCTTTAGCCACAGATCCTGAGATTCTATTGTTTGATGAACCCACTTCCGCGCTTGATCCAATAGCGACAGCGAGTATTGAAGAATTGATAACCGATCTAAAAAATAAGGTTACTATCCTGATAGTCACCCATAATATGCAGCAGGCTGCGCGAGTTTCCGATTACACTGCTTACATGTATTTGGGGGAACTGATCGAATTTGATGTAACGGATACGATTTTTATCAAACCAAAAAATAAGCAAACTGAAGATTATATTACTGGTAGATTTGGCTAATGTGTTCAAGTATCAATTATGAAGTGCGCATCTCCGAATGTAATGTGCAATATAAATGGCAGCAATCCAGTTGCAACAAGTTGCTAGGAATATGGAATCATAATTGACTTGGTAAAGAATCAAATGTAGCATCTCACCCTTTTAAGAAGCTGAGGTAAGAAGAAAAAATGCGCGGAAAGATGGTTGCTGGTAACTGGAAAATGCATGGTAGCTTGATCGAAAATAAGCAGCTACTTGATGCGGTTATAGCGGGCTTGAATGGATTAGATGAAGCGCGTTTCGTGGTATGTGTGCCTTATCCTTACTTATCATCGGTACAAAATTCATTGCTAGGCACAAGTATTGCTTGGGGTGCGCAGAATGTTAGTCAGTTTGAAAAAGGCGCATATACAGGTGAAGTTTCAACGTCAATGTTGAAAGATTTCGGCTGTCGATACGTCATTGTCGGACATTCGGAAAGAAGAGCATTATTTGGTGAAAATAATTTCATCGTTGCAGAAAAATATCAGGCGGCGCAACGTGCAGGAATAACACCTATCTTGTGTGTCGGTGAAACGCTTGAGCAGCGCGAAGCGGAAATAACCGAGCAAGTTATCGAAGCACAATTGGCAGCAGTTATCGAGCTAACTGGCGTTGAGTCTTTGAGTAAATCAGTGATTGCCTATGAACCAGTTTGGGCTATTGGCACGGGTAAAACAGCTTCGCCTCAGCAAGCGCAGGATGTGCATGCATTCATTAGATCGGGCATAGCTAAAAAGAATGACGCCGTAGCCAAAGAATTGGTTATTCTTTATGGTGGCAGCGTAAAAGCGAACAATGCATCTGACTTGTTTGCTATGCCGGATATTGATGGCGGCTTAATAGGCGGAGCATCGCTTGTTGCTAGCGAATTTGTATCGATTTGTCGTGCTGTGCATCATTAATTCGAAGGGGGCTTTACGTTGGAAATTTTAGTCTGGGCAGCACATGTTTTGCTGGCGATAGTCTTGGTAGTTTTGGTATTATTGCAACATGGTAAAGGTGCTGATATGGGGGCCGCATTTGGTAGTGGTTCGGCAGGCAGTTTGTTTGGAGCAAGCGGATCGGCTACATTTCTGAGTCGTGCTACTGGTTTTGCTGCTGCGATGTTTTTTATTACGAGTATGAGTTTGACTTATCTTTCAGCCAATAAGACTGATAGTTCAAGCGCAATGAGTTTGATGGATCAGATTGAAGAATCCGATAGTGCACCTGCGGTAGATAGCGAAAAGAAATCTGCTAAGGATCGTAATCAGGATATACCTGAAGTAGAAGGTAACTCAAAGGTTAATCAAATACCGGAATAACATCTACGGTTCTTTATATGGCAGCCTGTTGATTGTACATGAATTTTTTTGCTGCCGACGTGGTGGAATTGGTAGACACGCCGTCTTGAGGGGGCGGTGGCGAAAGCTGTGCGAGTTCGAGTCTCGCCGTCGGCACCACACAAAAACTGCATCCGTAAGTTGTCTGTTTTTTTGCGAATGAATAATATTTCTGTTAAATCGGGTTATTTAATTTTACAAAATGCTTGAAAATTATTTTCCAATTTTACTGTTTCTTATCGTGGGATTCTTGGTAGGTGTTGTCCCGATGTTATGTGGATGGCTTCTGGCGCCGAATCGTCCGGATAGCGAGAAGCTTTCTCCTTATGAGTGCGGATTTGAAGCTTTTGAAGATGCGCGAATGAAGTTTGACGTGCGCTATTACTTGGTTGCAATTTTGTTTATTTTATTTGATCTTGAAATTGCTTTTTTATTTCCTTGGGCGATTGTCCTTGATGAAATCGGTGTATTTGGATTCGTTGCCATGATGTCATTCCTGAGTATACTGGTCGTAGGTTTTATCTATGAATGGATGAAGGGCGCATTAGAGTGGGATTAATGCTATGAGTATTGAAGGAGCGCTTGAGAAAGGTTTTGTTACCACCAGTTTGGATTCGATCATCAACTGGGGACGAACGGGGTCAATGTGGCCTATGACTTTTGGTTTGGCATGTTGTGCGGTCGAAATGATGGAAACCGGTGCATCACGCTATGATCTTGATCGTTTTGGTATCGTGTTTAGACCAAGTCCGCGGCAATCGGATGTGATGATTGTGGCTGGCACACTTTGTAATAAGATGGCACCCGCTTTACGTAAAGTATACGATCAGATGGCAGAGCCTCGTTGGGTGATATCTATGGGATCTTGCGCAAACGGTGGCGGGTATTACCATTATTCTTACTCTGTGGTACGCGGATGTGATCGCATTGTGCCGGTTGACATTTATGTTCCTGGTTGCCCGCCAACGGCGGAAGCTTTGCTGTACGGCATTATTCAACTACAAAATAAAATAAACCGTACCAACACTATTGCCCGCTAATTTTTTATGTCTACTACTCAACTGGAAAATCTTGCAGAAACCTTGAGAGGTATACTCGGGGACAAGTTAGCTGGTTTGCAAATCCAGCATGCTGAAGTAACAATTGGGGTGCGAGCAGAAGATATTCTCGGTGTGAGCGAAACTTTACGGGATAATTCCCAGTTAAGATTCGATACACTAATTGATTTATGCGGGGTTGATTATTCTACATATGGTGAAGATCTGTCGGCAAAGCAAAATTTGCGCAACAAGCGTTTTGCCGTGATTTATCATTTGTTGTCGGTGGAGATGAATCAAAGGATACGAGTTCGCGTATTGGCTGAAAGTAATGAGTTTCCGGCTGTGAATTCGGTGGCAGAGATATGGCCGGTTGCCAATTGGTTTGAACGTGAAGCGTTTGATCTCTATGGAATAGTTTTCACTGGCCACCCAGATTTGCGTCGTATATTGACCGACTATGGTTTTATTGGAAATCCGTTCCGTAAGGATTTTCCACTAACGGGGCATGTTGAGATGCGTTATGACGCAGAGCAGAAGCGAGTTATCTATCAACCGGTTACTATCGAACCGCGAGAAATCACGCCGCTTGTGATTCGTGAAGAAAATTATGGAGATTGCGAATCCTAGGGGTTGCCGAATTTTTCCATGAATAATGTTTATAAGAATTTTTTGAAGTAGCTTATGGCTGAGATACGTAATTACACCATGAATTTTGGGCCGCAGCACCCGGCAGCTCACGGCGTGTTGAGACTTGTTCTGGAATTGGATGGTGAAGTTGTAAAACGTGCCGATCCGCATATTGGATTGTTGCATCGCGCTACCGAGAAGCTAGCAGAAAATAAAACATATCTGCAATCTGTTCCCTATATGGATCGATTGGATTATGTCTCAATGATGGTCAATGAGCATGCTTATGTGATGGCTATCGAGAAACTGCTGCAAATTGAAGTTCCCATTAGAGCGCAATACATACGTGTAATGTTTGATGAAATTACTCGTATATTAAATCACTTACTGTGGATTGGCGCTCATGCTTTAGATGTGGGGGCCATGACAATGTTTTTGTATGCTTTTCGCGAAAGAGAAGATCTGATGGATTGCTATGAAGCAGTCTCGGGTGCCAGGATGCACGCTGCTTATTATCGACCTGGCGGCGTATATCGTGATTTGCCGGATACCATGCCCAAATATCAAGCATCAAAAATTCATAATGAAAAGCAGACACGTATACGGAATGCTAATCGAGAAGGTTCATTGTTAGATTTCATAGAAGATTTTACCAATCGTTTTCCAACCTATGTTGATGAATACGAAACCTTGCTTACCGATAATCGAATTTGGAAGCAGCGCTTAGTGGATATCGGTGTCGTTTCTCCAGAGCGTGCTAAAGCATTAGGTTTTACCGGCCCGATGTTGCGTGGTTCGGGCGTCGAGTGGGATCTAAGAAAGAAACAACCTTATGAAGTTTATGATCGACTTGATTTTGATATACCGGTAGGTGTCAATGGCGATTGCTATGATCGCTATTTGGTACGTATGGAAGAGTTTCGCCAATCAAATCGCATCATTAAGCAATGTGTCGATTGGCTGCGTAAGAATCCGGGGCCGGTAATCACCGATAACCATAAAGTGGCTCCACCTTCACGCATCAATATGAAACAAAATATGGAAGAAATGATTCATCATTTCAAGTTGTTTACGGAAGGATTTCATGTGCCACCGGGGGAAGCCTATGTGTCGGTTGAACATCCAAAAGGCGAGTTTGGCATTTATTTAATATCGAATGGTGCTAACAAGCCTTATCGCTTGAAAATACGCGCACCTGGATTCGCACATTTGGCTGCTTTGGATGAAATGTCTACTGGACATATGATTTCTGATGTAGTGGCAATCATTGGCACACAAGACATTGTGTTTGGTGAGATAGATAGATAACGATGTTAAGCACTGAATCTCTAAAAAAAATAGATCGAGAAATCGCGAAATATCCGGTTGATCAAAAACAATCAGCTGTCATGTCAGCGCTGGCAATTGCACAAGAAGAAAAAGGCTGGCTGGCGAATGAGACAATGAATTTCGTGGCTGAATATCTTGGTATGCCGCCCATTGCAGTCTACGAAGTGGCGACGTTTTACAATATGTATAACCTCGAGCCTGTAGGTAAATATAAAATTACGGTTTGTACCAATTTACCTTGCGCATTATCAGGTAGTAACGACGCGGCTGCTTATTTGAAGCAAAAATTAGGTATTGGATTCAATCAAACGACGCCGGATGGGAAATTTACACTCAAAGAAGGCGAATGCTTTGGCGCTTGTGGCGACGCGCCAGTATTATTGTTAAATAACAAGCGCATGTGTAGTTTTATGTCTAACGAAATGATCGATAAATTGCTGAAGGAACTGAGCGAATGAATCAGTATCCGCAAACATTGATGAATGGGGTCAATCCTTCCGATACCGAAAATTGGCGACTTAAAAGCTATGAGAAGCGCGAAGGTTACGCAGCACTTAGGAAAATACTGGCGAAAAAGATTTCTCCTGAAGAAGTAATTGAAGAAGTAAAAAAGTCTGCACTGCGTGGACGAGGCGGTGCTGGTTTTCCTACGGGACTTAAGTGGAGTTTCATGCCAAAAGGGTATGAAGGTGACAAGTATATCGTTTGTAATTCGGATGAAGGAGAACCCGGTACTTTCAAGGATCGCGACATTTTGCGATTTAATCCTCATCTGCTGATTGAAGGAATGATAATTGCTGGCTACGCAATGGGGGTTAAAGTAGGCTACAACTATATTCATGGCGAAATATGGGAAACCTACGAGCGTATGGAAGAAGCTGTTGAGGAAGCGCGGACTGCCGGCTATCTGGGTAATAATATTTTAGGTTCATCATTTAGCTTTCAACTCTATAATCACCATGGTTACGGTGCCTACATTTGCGGTGAAGAAACTGCATTATTGGAATCTATAGAAGGCAAGAAAGGTCAGCCACGTTTCAAGCCGCCATTTCCAGCCAATTATGGTCTTTATGGAAAGCCGACTACTATCAATAATACCGAAACTTTTGCGTCAGTCCCTTGGATTGTCCGGAACGGTGGAGAAAAATACCTTCAACTCGGTAAACCGAATAACGGCGGGACAAAAATTTTCTCAGTCTCGGGTCATGTCAATAAACCAGGTAACTATGAAATACCGCTGGGAACACCTTTTCCTGAGTTGCTAGAATTGGCTGGCGGAATGCGTGGTGGTCGAAAGTTAAAGGCATGCATACCAGGTGGATCGTCCATGCCGGTGTTGCCGGGTGATGTTATGATGAGAACAGATATGGACTATGATTCGATTGCCAAAGCTGGATCCATGTTAGGTTCAGGGGCAGTCATCATTATGGATGATACGACCTGCATGGTTAGAGCGCTTGAGCGTTTGTCTTATTTTTATTTCGAAGAATCCTGCGGGCAATGTACACCCTGCAGAGAGGGAACGGGGTGGCTTTATCGTATTGTCAATCGCATAGAACACGGCAAAGGCCGGTTAGAAGATCTGGAACTGCTAGATAATATTGCGGACAACATACAAGGACGAACAATTTGCGCTTTGGGTGATGCCGCTGCGATGCCTGTTCGAGCGATGATTCAACATTTTCGAGATGAGTTTGCTTACCATATAGAACATAAGAAATGCATGGTTTGATTATTTCAGAGCTAAATAATCAAGACGCGTCAATTTTACAATTTGTGATTAATCCAAGAATTTTAGCTGATGGTAAATATAGAAATCGACGGTAAGCAAGTATCTGTTCCTAAAGGAAGCACTATCATGGATGGTGCTAAGCAGATCGGTGTGTATATTCCACATTTTTGCTACCACAAGAAATTATCCATTGCCGCCAATTGCCGCATGTGTTTGGTACAAGTCGAGAAAGCGCCCAAACCGTTGCCTGCATGTGCTACACCGGTTATGGATGGAATGAAAGTATATACGCATTCACAACAAGCGGTCACGGCACAGAAAGGCGTGATGGAATTTCTACTGATCAATCATCCGCTTGATTGCCCGATTTGTGATCAGGGTGGTGAGTGCCAACTGCAAGATCTGGCAGTGGGGTATGGATCGAGCGGTTCACGCTACACTGAAGCGAAACGAGTAGTTGTCAATAAGAATCTGGGGCCTTTGATTTCGACAGATATGACGCGATGCATTCATTGCACACGCTGTGTTCGCTTTGGTCAGGAAATTGCTGGAATTATGGAGCTTGGAATGGCAGGGCGCGGAGAGCATTCCGAAATTCTTGCCTTTGTCGGCAAGACTGTCGATTCTGAGTTATCGGGCAATGTCATTGATCTTTGTCCAGTTGGTGCATTGGTTAGTAAACCTTTTCGGTATTCCGCGCGTACTTGGGAATTATCGCGCAGAAAATCAATAAGCCCGCATTGCGGACTGGGTTCAAATCTAGTTGTGCAAGTCAAGCAGAACCGTGTCATGCGTGTACTTCCTCGTGACAATGAAGCGATTAATGAATGTTGGTTGTCAGACAAAGATCGATTCTCCTATGAAGGATTGAATTCGGAAGATAGGCTGACGAACCCCATGATCAAGCGTGATGGCCAATGGTTTGAATGCAATTGGCAAGAAGCATTGGAATTTACGGCGCATTCTTTGCAGATCATTAAACAAAAATATGGTGCCAAGAGCATAGCGGCATTAGGTTCACCGCACAGTACAGCCGAAGAACTTTATTTATTGCAAAAGTTATTGCGTGCGATGGGCAGTGGCAACATTGACCATCGCTTACGTCAATCAGATTTTCGTGCGGATAAGAAGATGCAAGGCATTCCGTGGCTGGGTACCAGTATCGCGGACATATCACAATTAAAATCAACGTTAATTATCGGCAGTACGCTCCGTAAAGATCATCCGCTGATTGCACAACGTTTGCGTCAAGCCGTCAAAAACGGCATGCAGTTAAATATAGTCAATCCAATTGACGATGATTTGCTGGTCAAGATTGCGAATAAGGCAATAGTTTCGCCGGCTGCAATGGTTAAAGTTCTGGCGGAAATCCTGAAAGCTGCTGCAGAGATCAAGGGAGCAGACTTAGCAAACGAGTTGAAACAGCACATTAATTCACTAAACATTTCAAGTACGGCTAGTGCGTTCGCGATTGCTTCTAGTTTGATCGACAATGCTCCGGCAGCAATTTATCTAGGTAATCTATCACAGCATCATCCGGATTATTCAATGATCAATTCACTTTCCGGTTTAATTGCACAAATAACGGGTGCAAGTCATGGTGTGTTGGGTGAAGCGGCAAATAGCGTTGGTGCTTATTTAGCAGGTGCGGTACCCGAAATCAATTCTGAAACCACTGCAGCGAATTTGAGTTATACGGAATCTGGATTAAACGCTGCCCAAATCTTAGGGTTCAGCAATGATTCCGTGGAAAGTGAATGTCGAGCGTTTATATTGATGAATGTAGAACCGGAATTTGACGCCTACAATTCTCAACTAGCACTTAAGACAATCAAGTCAAGTGAATTTGTAGTGTCGCTGAGTTCTTTTCATGGAAATGCTAAAGAATATGCTGATGTGTTATTGCCGATAGCGCCATTTACCGAAACATCAGGAACTTTTGTTAATACCGAAGGCAGAGTGCAAAGTTTTAACGGCGTTGTATCACCTCTGGGAGAGACTCGTCCAGCTTGGAAAGTACTGCGTGTCTTGGCTAATTTGCTAGGGTTGGAAAAATTTGATTACGAAACACCCGAACAGATTCGTGAAGAGATTTTTCCTAACGACGTGGAAATTAGTCAGTATCTGAATAATAAATTGAAGAGTGGTGATGTTGCGAATATAGTGGTTGATGACCAGAGTATACAGCGTATTGGAGAAATACCGATTTATCAGGCCGATCCGGTCGTGCGACGTGCTCAGTCTTTACAAGCGACACGGGATGCAGAGCCGCCCAAGGCTTGGATGGCACCTCAGATGCTGACAGAGCTAAGAATTGCCGCTGGTGATCAAGTGAAAGTTAAGCAGGGCGATGGGGTTGTACAACTAGAAGCAGCTCGCGATGAAAAATTACCGATCAATTGTGTACGTATAGCAGGGGCTCATTCTAAAACGGCTGCACTGGGTGCCTTGTTTGGCGAAATTGTGCTGGAAAAACTGTGATGGCAATGGTTGGAGTTTATTAATGGAGAATATTCAACAACATTTCGTGGAAATATTCGGAGCAGAATGGGGTTCCATGCTGTTTTCATTAGCGACCAACATGACATTTATTTTTGCCATTGTTGTTCCATTACTATTGGGTGTGGCGTATTTGACCTTTGCGGAACGCAAAATAATAGCTTATATGCAGATTCGTGTTGGTCCAAATAGAGTTACTTTTTTTGGAATACCGTGGTTGCGTGGTTGGGGACAGCCAATTGCTGATGCTGTTAAAGCAATCATGAAGGAAATTGTTATTCCAACAGGGGCAAACAAATTACTCTTTATATTGGCTCCAGTTTTGACTATCATGCCGGCACTGGCAGCCTGGGCGGTAATTCCGTTTTCTCCCGAATTAGTCCTGGCCGATATTAATGCCGGATTGCTTTATATCTTAGCGATGACGTCTATGGGTATATACGGCATTATTATTGCAGGGTGGGCATCAAACTCAAAATATGCATTTTTGGGTGCCATGCGCTCAGCTGCGCAGGTAGTATCATATGAATTGGCGATGGGTTTTGCTTTAGTTTGTGTTTTAATGATGTCGCAAAGCTTAAACCTGGGTGATATTGTTAATGGACAGCAAGGTAGCAGTTTTCTGAATTGGTATTTGATACCGCTGTTTCCAATGTTTTTGGTTTACTTGATTTCGGGCGTTGCTGAAACTAATCGTGCGCCTTTTGATGTGGCAGAGGGCGAGTCTGAAATTGTTGCGGGATTTCATGTTGATTATTCAGGTATGGCTTTTACCGTGTTTTTCCTGGCTGAATATTCCAATATGATATTGGTTGCAACATTGACATCCATTATGTTTTTAGGGGGATGGTTGCCGCCTATCGATATGGCGCCATTTACTCTGATACCGGGTATAGTTTGGTTATTGTTGAAGATTGCATTCATCTTATTCTTTTTTCTTTGGTTTCGTGCAACTTTTCCACGTTATCGCTATGATCAAATTATGCGATTGGGTTGGAAGATCTTTATCCCAATTACGCTTGTATGGATTATTTTATTGGGCTCGATAATGCAATTGCCTGAATCGATTCGGAATACATTTCCGTTGAACATCTGGTTTTAAAATAGAGAAATAAAATGGATCGTATCAAAAAGTTTTTCAGTACTTTTTTGCTGTTTGAACTGCTGAAAGGGATGGCGGTTACTGGCCGATATTTATTCAAACCAAAGATCACTGTTCATTTTCCTGAGGAAAAGACGCCTCAATCACCGCGATTTCGCGGTCTTCATGCGTTACGTCGTTATCCGAATGGAGAAGAACGTTGTATCGCATGTAAGTTATGCGAAGCCGTTTGTCCAGCGATGGCAATCACTATCGATTCGGAGCAACGCGCGGATGGTACACGCCGGACTACACGCTATGACATTGATTTAAGTAAGTGTATCTTTTGTGGTTTCTGTGAGGAATCATGCCCGGTTGATTCAATCGTGGAGACTCGTATATTGGAATATCACGGGGAAAAACGGGGCGACTTGATCTATACCAAAGAAATGTTATTGGCTATTGGTGATCGTTATGAGGAGCAGATTGCCAAAGATAGAGAAGCTGATGCCCGTTACCGCTGAATCTTGTTGGTAGATAAAAATGAGTTTTCAAGATATTTTGTTTTATGTTTTCTCAGCTATTTTGGTTGCATCAGCGCTGGGTGTAATTACTGTGCGTAATCCGGTAAATTCAGCGTTGCTGTTGGTTTTGGCGTTTGTCACGTGCGCGGGTTTATGGTTGCTGCTGGAAGCTGAGTTCTTAGCAATCGCTTTAGTATTGGTATATGTTGGGGCTGTCATGGTATTGTTTTTATTTGTAGTCATGATGCTCGATATCAATTTGGATCGATTACGTGAAGGATTCTGGAAGTGGTTTCCTTTCGGTGCGGCTGTCGCACTCGTCATGGTCGCAGAAATGTCAATGGTATTGATGGGAAAATATTTCGGGCTAGAAGAAATGCCTGCGCCTAGGGCACAAGATGCTGATTACAGTAACACTCGAGAGTTAGGACGATTAATTTACACCGAATACGTTTATGCATTTGAACTAGCCGCCGTGCTTTTATTGGTCGCAATGGTAGCAGCAATAGCACTGACTTTACGCCATCGAGAGGATAAGAAATCTCCAGACCCATCTAAACAAGTTAGAGTACGAAAAGAAGATCGATTGCGAATAGTGACAATGCCTGCGGAAAAGAAAGAATAACGAAATCATGGAATGATTTTGTGACATTTTTATAAAATATAGAAAGAGGTGGTTAACCTTGATATCGTTATCTCATTATCTTGTTCTTGGAGCGATTTTATTTGCAATCGGTTTGGTTGGCATTTTTCTCAACAGAAAAAATGTCATCATTCTGTTGATGTCGATTGAATTAATGCTGTTGGCTGTAAATATGAATTTTGTTGCATTCTCGCATTATCTGCAGGATATATCGGGACAAATCTTCGTATTCTTCATTTTGACGGTTGCCGCCGCAGAATCGGCGATAGGCTTGGCAATTTTGGTGGTGCTGTTCCGCAACATGCACACGATTAATGTCGATGATTTGGATGAGCTCAAGGGTTAGTACCCAATAATTAAATAATTTAAGTACCTATCATTAATAAAGAATTCTTTGATTGAGATGCAAAAACTTTACTTACTGGTGCCGCTTGCCCCGTTGCTTGGCGCGCTTATAGCTGGATTATTGGGGCGTTTTATCGGACCCGCATGGAGTCATCGAACAACTATTGCATTGGTTTTTGTTTCTTTACTGGCGTCTATCGTTATTTTTCTGGATGTATTGGAAGGTAACAGCTATAACGGCAGCGTTTATACTTGGTTAGTCACTGGCGATACACGATTTGAAGTTGGATTCTTAATTGATCAATTATCAGCAACCATGATGGTAGTCGTCAGCTTGGTTTCGCTCATGGTGCATATTTATACCATTGGTTATATGCATAATGATCCAGGTTATCAACGTTTTTTCAGCTATATCTCATTGTTTACCTTTTCAATGATGATGCTGGTAATGTCGAATAACTTCTTGCAGTTATTTTTTGGCTGGGAAGCTGTTGGTTTGGTTTCTTATTTATTAATTGGATTCTGGTATACCCGCCCGACTGCAATTTACGCCAACTTGAAAGCTTTTTTAGTCAATCGAGTTGGTGATTTTGGTTTTCTTCTCGGTATTGCATTGGTGCTAATGCACTTTGGTACTTTGGATTACGTATCTGTATTTGTTCAAGCACCTGGAATTGTTGACGAGAAAATTGAATTGATATCCGGCATGTCTTGGTTAGTAATTACGCTGATCTGTATTTTGTTGTTTGTCGGCGCGATGGGTAAATCAGCGCAATTTCCGCTGCACGTGTGGTTACCGGATTCAATGGAAGGCCCTACACCGATTTCCGCATTGATTCACGCGGCTACGATGGTAACTGCCGGTATTTTTATGGTGGCGCGTATGTCACCTTTGTTCGAGTTATCTGACACCGCACTATCGGTTATTTTAATAATTGGCGGTATCACTACATTATTTATGGCCCTGATTGCAATTGTGCAAACCGATATAAAACGCGTTGTTGCTTATTCCACGTTATCGCAATTGGGGTATATGACCGTTGCTTTAGGCGCTTCAGCTTATTCCGCCGCAATTTTCCATCTAATGACCCATGCTTTTTTTAAAGCCGTTTTATTCTTAGGTGCGGGTTCTGTCATCATCGCTATGCACCATGAGCAAAATATGGAAAAAATGGGCGGACTGAAACGCTACATGCCGATTACCTATTGGACGATGTTCATCGCCGCTTTAGCCAGTGCTGGTGTGCCAGGTTTTTCCGGTTTTTTTTCTAAAGATGCCATCATTGAGGCGGTTCATTTTTCCAATATACCGGGTGCCGGTTTTGCCTATTTCTGTGTACTGACAACCGTATTTGTCACAGCTTTGTATACTTTCCGATTGATATTCATGACGTTTCACGGCAATACTCGAATGGATGAACATACCAAAGAACATCTGCATGAGTCGCCATGGGTAGTTACTTTGCCGTTAATAGTGCTTGCAATTCCTACCATTGCGGCTGGTTGGTTTATTGATCCGATTATTTTTGGTAATTATTTTAATAATGTAATTCATGTATCACCTCAGCATGATGCTATCGAAAAATTAAGTGCGGAATTTTCCGGAATAAGCGGCATGATGCTGCATGCATTTTTCACAGCGCCATTTTGGTTATCTATCGCAGGGATTTTTACTGCTTGGCTTTTGTATAGTTTAAGAACCGAATGGCCTAGGAGAATAAAAACACGCTGTAGTTATTTGTATAACATGCTGAATAATAAATATTATATTGATGAATTTTATTCATGGATATTTGCAGGTGGAGTGCGAGCTTTAGGAACCGCTTTATGGAGATATGGCGATATCAAAGTGATTGATGGATTCTTTGTCAATGGCACGGCGCGAGTTGTAGCATTATCAGCAACTATAGTAAGAAAGTATCAGACCGGTTATATCTATCATTATGCTTTTACAATGATTGTCGGCATATTTGTCATCTTGACGCTATGGCTTTATTAGCCTTCTTAAAAAGAGTTTGAGCGTTAACTATTAATAACTCAACTAACAAAAGTACTAACAAAAAACGGAATAAGCATGTCGTTTGAATTCCCACTATTGAGCTTAATTATTTGGCTGCCTATTGTGTTTGGCATTGCCGTTTTTACAACCGGAAATCATAATAACGCGCAACTTGCTCGTTGGATTGCTCTCGTAGGATCGATATTAGGATTTTTAGTAACAATTCCACTATGCAGTAACTTCGATTCCACCACAGGCGCAATGCAATTTGTCGAGAATCATGTCTGGTTTGAACGTTTCAATGTCAATTATCATCTAGGCGTTGATGGGATATCAATGCCGCTGATTTTGTTGAATTGCTTTATTACGCCACTCGTTGTTGTAGCTGGGTGGGAAGTAATAAAGGAGCGTGTATCTCAATATATGGGTGCATTTCTCGTTATGTCCGGTATTGTCAATGGTGTATTCGCGTCACTGGATGCCATTCTGTTCTACGTATTCTGGGAAGCTTCTTTAATACCGATGTTTTTGATTATCGGTATTTGGGGTGGACCTAACCGGGTTTACGCTGCAATCAAGTTTTTTCTTTACACGTTGCTCGGTTCTTTATTGATGCTGATTGCATTCATTTATCTATATCAGGCATCGGAAGGAAGTTTTTCGATCGAAGATTACCATAAACTTGCAATTCCTCTGACGCCGCAAATATTTATTTTTGTCGCATTTTTGCTGGCGTTTGCGGTTAAAGTTCCAATGTGGCCAGTACATACCTGGTTACCGGATGCTCACGTTGAAGCACCAACAGGTGGATCGGTCGTCCTAGCGGCGATTCTACTGAAATTAGGCGGTTACGGATTTTTACGCTTCTCATTGCCGATTGCGCCTGATGCCAGTCTTTATCTAGCAGATATGATGATCGTGCTATCTTTGATTGCCGTTGTTTATATCGGCTTGATTGCATTGATGCAGGTCGATATGAAAAAGCTGATTGCTTATTCATCCGTAGCACATATGGGATTTGTTACCCTAGGATTCTTTTTGTTGAATGCTTATGGAATTGAAGGTGCCATGGTACAAATGATTTCCCACGGATTTATTTCCGGTGCTATGTTCCTCTGTGTCGGTGTGTTATACGATAGATTGCATTCCCGTCAGATTGCTGATTATGGTGGAGTTGTCAACAAGATGCCCGTTTTTGCAGCTTTTTTCATGTTATTTGCAATGGCGAATGCTGGTTTGCCGGGAACGAGCGGTTTCGTCGGCGAATTTATGGTCATAATGAGCGCAATCAAAGTTAATTTTTGGTATGCATTTCTGGCAGCCACCACACTCATTTTCGGTGCCGCCTATACGTTGTGGATGTATAAGCGAGTGATATTCGGTGCTATAGCAACCCCTGCGGTTGAGAGTTTGCAGGATATTTCAAAACGTGAGTTTGCTTTACTGGCCATTCTGGCAATTTCGGTTTTATGGATCGGTGTGCATCCTTATCCATTAACTGAAGTTATGCATACGACAGTTGATCAATTATTGACACATGTCAGTAACAGCAAGTTATAAAAAATCATTTTGAAACGATAAAGCTCCTGATATAAGGATTAAGAATTAATGAATTTTATACCGCCTGATTTTGCGCCAGCTTCTTCCGAAATATTCATGCTCATCATGGTGTGTGTGGTCATGTTGGCTGACCTCACAGCAGGTGACAATAGACGTTATGTCGCTTATTTATTGACACAAGTAACGTTATTAGGTTGTGCTGTGCTGACCTTTGTATCATTTTCTACCGAAGTCAAACAGACTTTTTATGGCCTGTATGTCGATGATGCGATGGCGGATATTCTTAAACTGATGGTGTATGGTACTGTGTCGGCTGTTCTAGTCTATTCCCATTCTTATATCAGCGATCGCGGGTTGCTGAAAGGTGAGTTTTTCAGCTTGATTCTGTTTGCGACTCTGGGAATGATGGTGATGATCTCTGCCAGTCATTTTCTCACTCTTTACATTGGGCTGGAGTTGCTCTCACTGTCACTTTATGCGCTTGTTGCATTGCGGCGTGATTCCATTGTGGCGACGGAAGCTGCCATGAAATTTTTTGTGTTAGGTGCTCTTGCTTCTGGATTTTTACTTTACGGCATGTCGATGGTTTACGGTGCGACCGGTACATTGCATGTATCGCAACTTGCTCAAATCATTCAAAGTGAAGCAAGTAGCAAAGAAGTATTGGTTGTCGGTTTGGTATTTATTGTGGCTGGAATTGGTTTTAAATTGAGCGCGGCACCTTTTCACATGTGGGCTCCCGATGTTTATCAAGGCGCTCCGACAGCAATCACCTTATTTATCGGTTCTGCTCCTAAGTTTGCAGCCTTCGGTTTTGTTATGCGTTTATTGATCGAAGGTTTGGGAGAGATGGTTTCCGATTGGCAAGGCATGCTGGTGATTCTTGCTGTTTTGTCGATGGCGGTGGGTAATATTGCCGCTATTGCACAAGTTAATATCAAGCGCATGCTGGCTTACTCAACTATTTCGCATATGGGGTTCTTGTTGCTGGGGTTTATCAGTGCCGATTCGAACGGTTACAGTTCGGCGTTATTTTATGTGATTGCTTATGTTCTGATGACATTGGGTACATTTGCTATGATCATGTTACTGTGCCGAAGTGGATTTGAGGCTGAAAATATCAATGACTTCAAAGGACTCAGTAAAAGAAACAGCTGGTACGCGTTTGTCACATTGTTGTTGATGCTTTCCTTAGCAGGCATTCCACCGATGATCGGATTTTATGCAAAATTTTCTGTATTACAAGCTGTTGTGAATGCAGGATACATTTGGTTGGCTGTTGCGGCGGTATTGTTCTCATTGGTCGGTGCTTTCTATTATTTACGTATTATCAAATTAATGTATTTTGACGAGCCTGAAGACACAGAAGTGCTGTCACCTAATAGTGACGTAAAAATCCTATTGAGTGCGAACGGTTTTGCGGTACTGGCTCTGGGTATTTTTCCTCAAGCATTGATGAGTCTCAGCTTATACGCCATTCAAAATTCCATGTAGCCGGAAATAAGCAAGGGTATTACTCAGAAAATATCCTTGTTCAGTACATTCTATAAAAAACACCCTTCAAAGTTGAAAAGTATCTTCCTAACTGAAGTATTTTCTTTTCTCTAATTGTCTCCTTCCTTGCAAGAATTGCCAGGAAGGGGTGCGCAGTACATAAAAATTTCAATTGTTATTTCACTATCTTGATTTTCTTATTGTAATCCCCACATTAAAGCAAAACATTTGAGGAGATTAATGTGCAAGCTGAAACAAACAAAGAACACTTAAACTTTCAAGCGGAAGCGAAACAATTATTAAGATTAATGATTCATTCCTTATACAGTAATAAGGAAATTTTCTTGCGTGAATTGATTTCAAATGCATCGGATGCAGCTGATAAATTGCGCTTTGAAGGTCTTACCGATGCTGCGCTGTATGAATCAGATTCCGATCTTAAAATTCGTGTGAGCTATAACGCGAACGAACGGACGGTGACCATTTCGGATAACGGTATCGGTATGTCGCGACAAGAAGTCATCGATCATATTGGAACCATTGCGAAGTCGGGGACGCGTGAATTCTTTAACTCTTTAACCGGTGATCAAGTCAAAGATGCGCATTTGATCGGTCAATTCGGTGTCGGTTTTTATTCCGCATTTATTGTGGCCGATAAAGTTACCCTGATTACCCGGCGGGCAGGATTGACTGCCGAGCATGGTGTATGCTGGGAATCCAGCGGTGAGGGTGATTACACGTTGGAAACCGTCGAGAAAACAGCCAGAGGCACGGACATTATTTTGCATTTGCGCACCGATGAAGATGAATTTCTTAATGGCATGCGAATTCGTAACATCATTCGTAAGTATTCCGATCACATTACGTTGCCTATCGTAATGAAGAAAGAAGAGTGGTCGCAAGATGAAAAGAAAAATAAAATTACCGATGAAGATGAAACGATAAACCAAGCTAATGCATTATGGGCGCGCCCTAAGAGTGAAATAACCGTTGAGCAATACAATGAATTTTATAAACATGTAGCGCATGATTTCGAGCCTCCGTTGGCTTATTTGCATGCACGTGTAGAGGGCAAGCAGGAATATACGCAGCTTTTGTACATTCCGGCGCGCGCACCTTTCGATTTATTCGATCGTGAGCGCCGGCATGGAATTAAATTGTATGTGCAGCGTGTATTCATTATGGATGATGCGGAAAAGCTACTGCCGAACTATCTGCGCTTCGTGCGTGGTGTAATCGATTCGAACAATCTGCCGCTGAATGTGTCGCGCGAGATCTTGCAGGAATCTAAGGATATCGACTCAATCCGAGCTGGTGTAGTCAAAAAAGTGCTGGGATTGATCGAAGACTTATCCAAAAATGAGGACGAAGAAGGGAAAGAAAAATACAAAACTTTCTACCGGGAGTTTGGTCAGGTTCTTAAGGAAGGTGTCGGTGAAGACTTTGCCAACCGCGAGCGTATCGCGAAATTGTTGCGTTTCATTACTACGCACAGCGATACTGATGAACCGGTTGTTTCACTCGATACTTATGTGCAGCGCATGAAAGAAGGTCAGAAAAAAATTTATTACGTGACTGCCGATAATCTGAAAGCTGCACAGAATAGCCCTCACCTGGAAGTTTTCCGCAAGAAGGGTATTGAAGTGTTATTACTGTCTGATCGTATTGATGAATGGCTAGTGAGTAATTTAACCGAGTTTGATGGAAAACCGCTGCAATCAGTCGCAAAAGGTGGCTTGGATTTGGGCGATCTGGAAGATGAGGCAGAAAAAGAAGAGCGTGAAAAAGAAACTACCGCCTTCCATGAGCTGACAGAAAAAATGAAACAAACGCTCAGCGAGCAAGTAAAAGATGTTCGTGTTACTTTCCGATTAACCGAATCACCGGCTTGCTTAGTTGCGGATACGTATGATATGGGCGGAAATCTTGAGAGATTACTGAAATCCGCAGGACAGAAGGTGCAACATGCCAAACCGATCCTCGAAATCAATCCACATCATCCGATGGTACAGCGATTGAAGACCGAAGTCGAAAATTTCGAGGATTGGAGTCATTTACTATTCGGTCAAGCTTTGCTGGCGGAGGGAGGGCAACTTGAAGATCCGGCCGCATTTGTAAGAAGACTGAATGAATTGTTACTGCTGAAATCCTGAAGTTGATAAAGTTTTTGTGCCTCCAATAAATCTTCCGGCATAAGCCTGATGAGGCCGGAAGATTCAAGAATCGCTTGAAACTTCTACTCAGTTCGACTGTCCATTTCTTGCATACAAAAACATTGAACAATTTTAAAGATAAGCATTCAGGTAGACAGTGGGTAGATCAAAAAAAAATCAGATTGCGGATATAACCGAACCCTATCAAGCAAAGCTGCTGGCGCCGTTTGCTGTACTCGGTATTAAAACAGAAGAAGATTGGCTTACGGCCATAGATTATTTGCCAGTCGATACGCCGACACTCGCACCGCAGACCTTGCTGGCGAAAGAAGTATGCAGACAGTTGCAAGCTTATCTGGCGGGACCAGATTTTATATTTGATCTGAGTTTGCATATCAGCGGAACAGCGCATCAACAGCGCGTTTGGCAAGCTATTCAGGAAATTCCAAGCGGTAAAACAAGCAGTTATGCAGAAATTGCAGTGCAATTACACTCCGCTCCTCGAGCAGTAGGCCGGGCATGCGGCGCCAACCGGATACCGATCATCATACCGTGCCATCGGGTTATTGCTAAGAATGGCGGATTAGGAGGTTTTATGAATGCGAGTGATGGTGATCCCCTTGAGATCAAACGTTGGTTATTGCGTCATGAGAGCACCTGAACTTAATGCTGGTTTGCTGGATGAGTTTTCCGATGCCTTATGGCTGGAAGATGGTTTGTCGCGTAACACACTCGACAGTTATCGCAATGATTTGCAACTTTTTAGCGAATGGCTCAGAAAACGCAATCAAGATAACCGGATATTGACTGACGCGACTCATACCGATCTGCTTGAATTTTTGGCTTCCAGAGTTTCCGCCAAGATCAAGGCCAGTACAACCAGCCGCGAATTATCCAGCCTGAAGCGTTTCTATCGTTTCTTATTGCGCCAGGGAAAAATTACCACGGACCCCAGTCTCAATATTGAAACACCCAAATTGCAGCGCAGCTTACCGGAAAGTCTGACTGAGAAAGAAGTTGAGCTGCTACTGAGTGCTCCCGACTTACAACATCCGCTTGGCTTGCGTGATCGTGCCATGCTGGAAGTTTTATATGCCAGCGGATTGCGCGTATCGGAGTTAATCAATTTGAAGTACTCGCAGGTCAGCATGGATATGGGGGTTTTACGCGTCATGGGCAAAGGTAGAAAGGAGCGTCTTGCGCCACTGGGGGAAGAGTCTCTCGAATGGCTAAGCCGCTACACCAAAGAAGCCAGACCCTCACTGTTGAACGGTATTGTTACCGATACCATTTTTGTGACAGCGCGTGGTGCGGCTATGACACGCCAGGCGTTTTGGTACTTGATTAAGCGCTATGCGCAAGTCGTTGGTATTGAGAAGCAACTATCCCCGCATACTCTGCGACATGCCTTTGCCACGCATCTATTGAATCATGGTGCTGATTTGCGCGTTGTGCAATTGCTGCTGGGACATGCGGATATTTCCACTACGCAAATTTACACCCATATCGCGCGTGAACGCCTGAAACAGTTGCATGCTAAGCATCACCCCCGTGGTTAATCAAGCAGCGATCACGGATCATCTTTTAGCTAACAGTACATAAAACGCCAGACTCCCAAGGCCCATAAAAGTAATCAACGACCAATCGGGGATGGTGAGCGATAGGAACTGCCAATCAATAGTGGCGCAATCGCCGTTGGCTTCGAACATCTCAGGCCACCAGCCGGCAATCGGTAAGGAATTCAGAAAAGCTTCCTCCGGACTGATACCGCATTCGAATGCTTCCGGATACCGTATCAACCACGCATGCCGCGCGGCGATGATTGCGCCTGTCAGGGCAAATCCGCACAGCAAGAAACCATAAATACGGCGCCCGATTACTTTGGGGTTATGAAGGAACGCGAGCAAAGCGGTTAATCCCAATAGCCAGTAAGCAACGCGTTGCGCTACACACAACGGGCAAGGGAGCAATCCTTGCACATGCTGCAAAAATTGTGCATAGCCTAGCAGACCGATACAGCAAAGGAGAATCAATAAAAATAGTAGTCGCATTTATTTTGTTTGGGTCTTAGGAAGTTAAAGCGGGTTTAAACGTAACAATTTAAGAATTTCATGATAGAGATTATCACGGCGATGATTAAAACGAAATTCGGTTTCTTTCAAGTGCAGGTAGAAAGTATGTTCGGGCACACCATTGAACTTGGCCAAACGTCTTTTAGCAAAACTCCAGAAAGACTCGATACCATTAATATGCCGCTCGCCACTGGCAAACTCATTGTCACCATGGTGAACCCTGAAGTGCTTATCAAAGCCGATATCGACCAATCCGTCATAACCACGCCATCCATCGGAATGGATTACGGTATCGGGCGCTACATGCCCACGGATAATGGCTTGCAATGTCGCTTTAGAGCAATCTGGAACAATCTCTGTATAAACTTTTCCTTGGCGTTTAAGCACACCAAAGACTATTGTTTTGCCATAAGCGCCCCGCCCCCTTTTACCCCTGACTCGCTGGACACCAAAGTAAGACTCATCAACTTCTACAGAACCTTGCAGAGGGGATTCAAGTTCGCAATTCTGGGCAATTCGCTGTCGTATTTTAAGATAAATGGTATTGACGGATCGGATAGAAATGCCGGTCAATTGGGCTGTGTCAGTAGCAGTAAAATCCATCGAAAAACATCGAATAAGTTGCCTGAATTTTGCTTCTCTGATTCGAGAACGAAAATAGTATCTGTTTTTAGCATTCATCTCAGAAAGTTAGCACACTTTAGTAAGTGCTTAACTTCCTAAGACCCTTTGTTTTTTCTTTAATCGGTTGGATCGCTCAGTTTATCCATTAAGCGTTTATGGATTTTAGATAGTTTGTTATCATCAGAAGAATCAGCCTGACTGATGTTTATAGTAGCACTGGAGTTTACTTTTCACTGACTTAATTGAGGAGATTTGCCATGCGAACAACGATACTGACCATCACTTTGATTACTGCCGCATTATTTATTTCCGGTACATCCCTCGCAGAATTGGGGAAAATGGATAAAGCCGAAGCGCAAGCTAAAACCAAATTCGATCATATCGGATTGGCTGAGATGTATGAAAAAGAAGCTAATGAAATGAATGCGAAAGCCAAGGAACAAAAGGTGTTACTGGAAGAATATAAACAGCATAGCGAATATTACGGGCGAGAAGGCCAAGATTTCCAGTCGCATCACGAAGCTTTATTGCGGGAATATTCCAGAGCGGCTGAGCGTAATAAGGAAATGGCTGCTTTACACCGGAAAATGATCAAGTAAACTGAAATAATACTGCCGGTCATTTCATTTCTCTTTCCAAATAGCATAAGCAAGCAATAACCAAGCGGTGAGAAATGAAACGCCGCCGAATGGCGTGATCATGCCGAGTCCGCGCACGCCTGTTATGCTCAGTACGTAAAGGCTAAAGCTGAATAATACGATACCCGCCATCATTAGCCAGCCGGATACCGGCATCAGGCGGGATTTTGGAAAATGCAGCAATAGTAAGCCGATGACGATGATGCCAAAAGCGTGATAAAAATGATATTGCACGCCGGTATGATAAACCGACAGCATGTCGGCTGATATAACCCGCTTCAGTCCGTGCGCACCGAAAGCGCCCAAGGCGATGCATAAAACCGTATTCAAGGTACCCAGTATGAGAAAAGTTTTCGGCATCGGCGATCCAGTCCTTCTTGTTCTTGTGAAATAAGGTAATTATTGTGTGAGAGTGCGTGCTTCAGGAGTTCTTCGTTTTTGTGACATCCGCTTCGCACATTCCGTGCGCGAATTTTACCTGAATTCGATCACCGCAATGAATTTGTTTGCTGTCGCGGATGATGGTGTTTTGCGCGGTGTACGTGATGCTGTATCCACGCTCAAGTACCGATTGCGGATTCAAATGAGATAGCTGTGCCTGCACATGTTGAAGCCGGATTGATAGGGACTCGAAATGACGGATATACGCAGAATTGAATCGAGCAGCCATTTCTTTTTGTTGCTCTTCAATTCGAGCGATATTGGGACTTGCCGCCGCCAATCGTTGATTAAATTCGAGTAATTTCCACAGCTTTCTTTCCAACTGATGGCTGCAAGTTTTCATCAACCGGTCTTGCAGATGGTGCAGATGAATGGATTGCTGTCTGATACGATCACCTGGATATATCAAGCGGTGCGACAATATATCGATCTGTTGCATGGCATTCTCTATACGATGTAACATGGCGCGAGCTAACCGCAATTGCAGGGCGTTCAAGCGCTGGCTTAATTCCTTATGATCCTTGCTTGCCATTTCAGCCGCCGCCGTTGGTGTGGGGGCGCGGACATCGGCGGCAAAATCCGCGATGGTAAAATCCGTTTCGTGACCGACGCCGCTGATCACCGGAATTGTGCTGCCAGCAATGGCGAGTGCGACGATTTCCTCGTTGAATGCCCATAAATCTTCAATGCTGCCACCGCCACGACATACGATCAGCACATCGCATTCAGCGCGTTGATTGGCGGTTGTTATTGCTGTGGCGATCAAACCGGCTGCAGCTTTTCCCTGAACTAAAACAGGGTAGAGAATAACCGGCAAGGATGGCATGCGTCGTTGCAATGTCGACAGAACATCGCGCAACGCGGCCGTATCCGGGGAGGTGATGATACCGATTTGCGTGGGGAAGGCGGGTAGTGGTTTTTTCCGCGCCGGATTAAACAATCCGGCTTTATCCAGCTTTGCCTTAAGCTTCTCGAAGGCTTCGAACAATTCTCCTAAACCGGCGCGCCGCATCGTTTCGACATTGAGCTGAAAATCACCGCGGGGTTCATAGAGAGTAACCAGCGCCAGCACTTCGACTTGCATGCCGTCTTTCGGTTGCCAATCCAGATACTGATGTTTGTGACCGAACAACACGCAGCGGATTTGCGCATTGGAATCCTTGAGTGAGAAGTACCAGTGACCGGACTGATAGCACTTCAAATTCGAGACTTCACCTTTTACCCATAGCAACGGAATGTTCTGTTCTAGGAATTGCTTGGTGTTGCTATTCAGCTCACTGACTGTAAGTACTGTACGCGCAAGGTTCGCTGATGGAAAAGGGAGAAGATTCATGATGGGCGCATGCCATTATTTGCATGATTTATTGGAACTATACCAGTGTAATGCGTAGCTCTCAAAGCGTGCTGTTACTGTATATAAGTGACTGTTTATTAAAAATAATTGTGTAAGATTAAAAAATAATCAAGAGAAAAAAAATGTTTGGATTTGGTCACTTAATTCTTATATTGATTACATACTCACAGACTTATCCACAGAAATTGTGGATAGAAAGCCGGTTATTTTTGCAGCAAATTGAGTATTGCGATACTGTGCATGCTGAGTCGGCTACTTAGTTATAGAATATAATTGAAAAATTTAGGAAGGCACAGAATGATACCTGGATCTAAAGTAAGTGAGGAGATTATCACGTGTTATCGTTAATTCAAGCAGCCGGCTGGCCGATCTGGCCAATCATCATTGCTTCCGTCGTGGCCTTGGGCATTATCGGAGAACGTATGTGGACATTGCGATTGAGTGTTATTGCGCCGAAGGAATTGCTTCCGAGGGTGCTAAATGAATATAAGCGCAATGGCGTGAATCCCGAAATGCTGACACGCTTGCAAAAGCACTCTCCGCTGGGGCAAATTCTTGCCGGTGGACTTAAGAATGTCAAAAGCACACGTGAAATCATGAAAGAGTCGATCGAAGAGTCCGGTCGGGTGATTGCACACGATCTGAATCGCTATCTGACAACATTGGGAACGATTGCCGCACTGAGTCCTCTGATGGGTCTGTTTGGCACTTTGGTTGGAATGATTGAGATTTTCGGATCGAATTCGCCCACCGGCAGCAATCCGACACAGCTCGCTTACGGAATTTCCGTCGCTTTGTATAATTCCGCCTTTGGGATACTGGTAGCCATTCCCAGCATGATTTTTTACCGCCACTTCCGTGCGAAAGTCGACGATATCGTCATAGAAATGGAATTGCAGGCATTGAAGCTGGTTGAAATGGTGCATGGCGAACGGGAAACCTGAGTGAGTCTATAAATTTGTGCGCATGGCTTGTAGTGCATATCTTCAATCGAAGCATCGAAGAGAGTATCTTGCCACGAGGCTGGAATGACAAATGCCGCGAAACATGATGCCAACGTAGTAGTGTATACTTCGGTTCAGTCAATTTGGACTTGAAATATAAGCAGGAACAGACAGGTAAGCGGAAAGGTGAATGTTTTCTGTTGCCCTTTGATCGCGGAGTCTGGAGATCGCGAAGTCAAACTGAATTAAGTGATAGTCAATGGTTTTCTTAGCAAAAGATTGGCAGGCTGATTGCTTTATACGTACATGAACGAGAACAGGGGTATTTTGAGAAACACAAATCCGATCACAAATCATAGCTACCTGATTGTTATTTTGTTGTTTGTTTGTATTATTGTGCTGCAAGGTTGCGCATCGGTGCCGAAAAATGGTGATCTGGAAACGGATCCGGTTGATCCGCACGAAAAGATTAATCGTGCTTCTTACGATTTTACCGATAAAGTGGATCGGACGGTGTTCGTGCCCATTGTGAACGCCTACATCGATTATGTTCCGAATGCTGCGCAGCGGTCCATTGGCAATTTCTACGATAACTTGTCTTACCCCAATGTCATGTTGAATTCTTTTCTGCAGGGCAAGGTAAAGCAAGGTGCTTCCGATACCTTACGTTTTTTTGTGAACTCAACCGTGGGAATGCTCGGACTTTTTGATATGGCATCGCACATGGGATTACAGAAGAATGATGAAGATTTTGGTCAGACACTCGGAGTATGGGGTGTGGATCCCGGGTCTTACTTGTTCATTCCCCTTGTCGGTCCGAGCAGCGAACGTGACGTAACCAATATCCCCGTAGGTATTTTTACCAATGTATTATTCTATGCCGGTCTTGCGGTCGGATCATACTTTGCGGCTCCTTTGACTATCCTGGGTGCTATCGATAAGCGTGCGCGCTTGGTGGGGGCAATGCGAATTCGCGACGAAGCTGCAATTGATCCCTATTTGTTCGTGCGCGAAGCCTCCATGCAACAACGTGAATTTCTCGTGCACGATGGCAGACTGCCGTTGGACCTTTATGACTCTGAGCCTTTTCAGGATAATCCTTTTGAGAAAGACGGGAAAAAGAAAAAATAATGAATACGAATTATCGTCTCGTGTCTGTTTTTATAAACTATTTACCAGAAGCTGTTTGTATGTAAAATCAAAATCAGCCTGAACGGTAGCGAATGAATTATCCATTGGGGAATTTGTAACGTAATATAAGTGCTTAGGAATATATGAACGGATCTCAAAGAATAGCGGCTGTATCGCAACAACAAGATGATTTTACGGTTAACGATGAAGCACCTGAATCGTATACAGCGCCAGCCCTGAACCAGGATGGAATCAATGCGGCCGAGCTGGAGACGAAGTTTGCTCAAGCGCGTGCGGCCATGCTGGCATTACAGAATCCGGATGGACACTGGTGTTTCCCGCTCGAAGCCGACTGTACCATTCCGGCCGAATATATTTTGATGATGCATTTCATGGATGAAATCGACGTCATTCTGGAAAACAAAATCGCCCGTTTCATCCGCGATAAGCAGGATATGACGCACGGTGGCTGGCCGCTTTATTATGGCGGTGCGTTCGATATCAGTTGTACGATCAAATCGTATTATGCGTTGAAGTTGGTAGGTGATTCGACCGATGCTCCGCACATGGTGCGCGCACGCGAAGCAATCCTGCAGCGCGGCGGGGCGGCCAAAGCGAATGTCTTTACCCGTTTGCTGCTTGCCATGTATGACCAGATTCCGTGGCGCGGCGTACCGGTGGTGCCGTCGGAGCTGGTATTGCTGCCAAGCTGGTTTCCTTTTCATATCAGCAAGGTTTCGTATTGGTCGCGCACGGTAATGATACCGCTGTCCATTCTGTGCACCATGAAAGCGCGTGCGATCAATCCGCGCAAAGTGAATATCCGCGAATTGTTTATCGTGCCGCCGGAAGAGGAAAAAAATTATTTTCCCAAGGCGGATACGCTGTTGAAGCGCGCTTTTATGCTGGTCGAACGTATCTTGTCGCGCTTCGAACCGAAACTCCCGCAATCGATTCGGCAGTATTCGATTCGTAAAGCTGAGCGCTGGACGCTCGAGCGCTTGAACGGTGAGTGTGGTATCGGTGCCATTTTTCCGGCCATGGTCAATGCGCACGAAGCGCTGACCTTGCTCGGCTATGACTATGATCACCCGAGCCGCGTGCAATGCCGTAACGCGCTGCGCGGATTACTGGTCGACGAAGGCGAACGTTCCTGGTGTCAGCCGTGCACATCGCCGGTCTGGGATACGGTATTGACAAGCCTGGCGCTACAGGAAGATCCCACGACCGGCCAGGAACCGGTGTTGAAGGCGCTAGATTGGCTGGTCGACCAGCAGGTTTTGGATGAACCGGGCGATTGGCGCGACAAGCGCCCCGATCTGCTGGGCGGTGGCTGGGCTTTCCAATATGCCAATCCGCATTATCCGGACCTCGACGATACGGCTGCAGTGGCTTGGGCATTAGACCAAGGAGGGGCGGAGCGACATCAGCAGTCGCTGGAACGAGCAGCCAACTGGCTCGCGGGTATGCAGTCGCGCAATGGCGGTTTTGCCGCTTTCGACATTGATAATGTCCATCACTATTTGAATGAAATTCCTTTCGCCGATCACGGTGCGTTGATCGATCCGCCGACCAGCGATGTGACGGCGCGCTGCGTCGGTTTGCTGGGAAAATACGGTAAACATCAGCGTGAAGTTTGGCGCGGTATCAGCTTTTTACTGCGGGAACAGGAGAAAAACGGCTCCTGGTTCGGGCGCTGGGGCACCAATTATATTTATGGTACCTGGTCGGTGCTGGAAGCCTTCCGGCTGGCCAAGTTCGATATGCAGCATATATCGGTGCGCCGCGCCGTGAAGTGGCTGGAATCGGTGCAAAGAGTGGATGGCGGCTGGGGGGAAACCAATGATTCTTATTTGGATACTCAACTGGCAGGCCGGTTTACTGAAACCAGCACCGCGTTCCAAACCGCGTGGGCGGTGTTGGGTCTCATGGCGGCGGGCGAAGTGCATAGCGAACCGGTACGCAGAGGCATCCAGTATCTGCTGCGCAACCAGTGCGACGATCATTTGTGGGAAGAACCCTGGTTTACCGCACCTGGCTTCCCGCGCGTCTTTTATCTGCGCTATCACGGCTATTCAAAATTCTTTCCGCTGTGGGCATTGGCGCGTTATCGGGTTTTAACAAGAGAGGTCGGCAATTGAAAATCATCGGCGTTGTTTCGGCGCTAAAATCCGAAGCCAGCTGCTTATTGGAAAAACAGAACTTTCCGCTTTATCAGGTGGTGGAGATCGGGGAAAGAACTTCATTATGTCTTAGCAGCATCGGCAGCAAGGCGGCGCGAGGGGCGGCGTTGAAATTGCGCGAGCGCGACATTAATGCTCTGGTCAGTTTCGGTGTTGCGGCTGCTGTGAATAACGAATTGATTCCTGGTGATCTGGTGTTGCCGGAGGCGGTTACGATGAACGGTGAGGTCCTGCCGGTGGATTTGGAATGGCGTAACCGGCTGGCGGGCGTGATGTCAAAACAGCTGACGGTTGCCGGTGGAATTCTGGCGTCTTGCGAGGAACCGCTAACTTCAACCGAACAAAAACTGGCGCTGGGTGAAGCAACGGGCGCTTGCGCGGCGGATATGGAAACGGCGGCGATAGCAAAAGTGGCAGCTGAGGCCGGTATTTCGTTTCTTGCCATCCGCGCGATTGTCGATCCTATCGAGTTTTCTCCGCCGGAAGCATTGATGAGCGCAGTCTATCCGGATGGCAGCGTGGATGCGGTTCAGTTGATTAAATTAGTGCTGAACGGTTCCATATCGATCAAAACGCTGATCCATCTTGGGCTTGGCATGCATGTGGCGCGCTCCGCGTTGATTGAAGTCGTGCAAAGAACCGGACTGACTTTTGCCAGCGACTACATGCCTTCTTACCGTAATCTTCAGGAACATCAGAGTCAGTCAATCAATAACGAGTGATTGGAATTGCAATGCAGCCAGTTGCGAGTACAGCGGACTGGATTGCAGCAATTGCGCATGTGTTCCTATCGCTTCCAGCCGCCCGTGATTGAGCACAGCAATCCGGTCTGCGGATTGCACGGTTGCCAGACGGTGCGCGATGACCAGCGTGGTACGATTGCGCATCAACTGCTGCAACGCTTGCTGCACCCAATGCTCGCTTTGCGCGTCTAGCGCGCTGGTGGCTTCATCCAGCAACAAAACCGGCGCATCGGCCAGAATCGCCCGGGCAATGGCCAGACGCTGTTTCTGTCCACCCGATAAACCCAATCCGGAATCCCCCAGGTGTGTTTGATAGCCTTGCGGCAATTGACAGATAAACTCATGCGCGTATGCGGCAATAGCGGCTGCTTCTACTTCCGCATCACTGGCATTGGGATGGGCGTAGCGCAGGTTGTCGCCGATGGTGCCGTAAAATAGCGCCGGATTTTGCGACACCAGCGCAAAGCAGCGGCGTAACGCAAACAGATCGAGGTTGCGGATATTGACGCCTTCCAACTTAATGAAACCGGATTGACTGTCAAAGAAACGCAGTAACAGGTCGAACAACGTTGACTTGCCCGCACCGGAAGGACCGACCAATGCGAGTGTTTCACCTGCCCGGACCGTCAAGGTCAGATTGTCGATGGCTAGGATATCGGGGCGGGAAGGGTACGCGAAGCACAGTTGATCGATGGCGATATTTCCTGATACGTTGGTTAGAGGCTGAGGGGTTTCCGGCGACTGAATCCGGTTCGGCGCTTGCAACAATTCTACCGTGCGCTCGGCGGCACCGGCGGCACGCTGTAATTCGCCGATGACTTCCGAAATGGAAGCAACAGCGGAGCCGACAATGACGCTGTAGAAAACAAATGCCGCCAATTCGCCCGCGCTGATTCGTCCTTCGATCACATCCAAGCCGCCCACCCACAGCATCACACCGACCGCGCCCATCACCAGCAGAATGACCAAGGTGATCAGTAATGCGCGTTGCAGCGTGCGTTGCTTGGCGACAGTAAAAGCTTCCTCGACCTGGCTATGAAAAGTACGCTGATCGATGGGTTGGTGATTGTAGGCTTGCACGGTTTTGATCTGACCGAGCACCTCGCCGACATAAGCGCCGACTGCGGCGATTTTATCCTGGCTTTGGCGCGACAACTGCCGTACACGACGGCCATAAATCACGATAGGAATCACCACCAGTGGCACACAAATCATCACCAGTGCAGTCAGTTTCGCATTGGTAATAAACAGCCAGACGATGCCGCCGATCATCATGATTAGATTACGTAATGCAAACGATATCGACGAACCGATGACGGTTTGCAGCAACGTCATATCGGCGGTCAGACGCGATTGGATTTCGAGGCTGCGGTTTTCCTCGAAAAAACCGGGATGCAGATGAATCAGATGGTTGAAAACCCGGCTGCGGACATCGGCAATCACCCGCTCACCCAGCCAAGTGACCCAGTAATAACGTGTAAACGTGCCGATGGCTAAGGCAATCACCAGCAGCAGAAACATACCGACATACTGACTCAGCAATTCTTTGGATTGCGTGGCAAATCCCTGGTCGATCATCAACCGGATGCCTTGCCCGATCGACAACGTGATCATGGCAGTGAATAACAGCGCCAGCAAACTGTAGATAACCTGACGCCGGTACGGCGCAATGAACTGCGCTGCTTGTTTTATCGCCTGCCAGCGCGTTTGCGTGTTTTTTCCGGAATCTGTCATGAATTATTCCCGCAGAACTGCGGGCAATGCTGAAATCACTGTGAATTGCAAAAATTAGTCTTGAGAAGCCGTTTTGTTCACAAATCCGGCGATGAGCAATATCCAGGCTACGATCAAACCAAGGATTGCCGGGATGTGCGTCAGTTTTACAAACTGCTCTTGCCACACGGTACCTCCGATCGCGACAGCCTCTTTAGCGGCTATGGAAAGAGATTCCGAGGTGCCCCACCAGGCATTGGCGATTTCGGAAATAACCGTGAGCCACGTCAAACAAACCGCAACCAACATGACCAGAGCCGAGCGTGCGCTGACCTTATGCGGCAACGTAAGAAGCAATACTGCCATCAAAATGAACAACATGCCGTTCAGTACCGCTTGGATGTGCGCGCTCAGGGCCAATCGCGGAAAAGGCGTATGCGGTATCACTAGCCCCCAGACGATGCCGGCCAACACCAATGCCAGACCGTGGATCAGGATTTGTCTTGCTCGAGTTTGCACGCTCATGCTGTCTCTCCCGGGGGGCTAACTTGTTTGCGGCAGCGCTTTTGGGATTATCTCAAAGCACAAAAACCGGTAATACTAGTCATTCCGTTTCGTCACTTCCACCAAATGATACCCAAATTGCGTTTTAACCGGGCCTTGCACTTCGCCGACCGGTGCGCTGAATACGACGGTGTCGAATTCCTGAACCATTTGCCCGCGGCCGAACTCTCCTAAGTCACCGCCCTGTTTGCCGGATGGGCAGAGTGAATGTTGCTGCGCGATTTCGGCGAAACTGGCGCCGTTTGCGATTTCCGCTTTCAGGTTGTTACATTGTTCTTCGGTTTTGACCAAGATATGACGTGCGCTGGCTCGTGCCATGGGGTTCTCCTGTATTTATCAAAAATAATTTTTCGTACGTGATACATTTAAGCACAGATTGGCGTGCTGGTTGAAGCATTGTGCCATTTTTACGTGGAGAGGATTTGATGAATTTTTGTGTGGTGCCAGTGTAAATGCTTGAGTTAATCAATGTCAGCAAAGCGTATGCCGGAGGGCGCAGAGTGCTGGCCGGTTTGAGTTACACACTGAATGCCGGTGAGTATGTTGCGATCATGGGCGAGTCGGGGGTCGGTAAGTCGACCTTGCTGAACTTGATCGCCGGGCTGAATGCGCCGGATTCGGGTGAGATTCGCATTAACGGTGTGGCGATTTCTTCACTCGGCGACGATGCCGCGACGCAATTGCGGCGCGAGCAGTTCGGGTTTGTTTTTCAGGCGTTTCATGTGCTGCCGCACTTGACGCTGGCACAGAATATCGCGTTACCGCTGCTACTGAACGGTAAAAGCACGGAACGTGTGCAACAGATGCTGGAACAAGTCGGATTGCAGGGGCGTGGCGATGATTTTCCGCGCCAGTTGTCCGGCGGCGAATTGCAGCGCGTGGCGATTGCGCGCGCGCTGGTACACCGGCCCAAATTAGTGCTGGCGGACGAGCCGACTGGAAACCTCGATCCCGATACTGCGCATGAAATCCTGCAGTTGATGCGCACCGAAATCAAAGCCAACGGCGCGATGGGTATTCTGGTGACGCATTCGCACGCTGCGGCTGCGACGGCGGATGGGGTGCTGAATTTGACCAAGGACGGTTTGCAACCGGCCAAATCGGGCGAGATCGTATGAAAGTGGCGGTGTTATCGCGCTGGCTGTTGACCGGTGAGTGGCGCGCGCACTGGCTGCAAGTAAGCGTGGCGCTGATCGCCATTGCCATCGGCGTGGCCATGGCGTTTTCCATTCATTTGATCAACACTGCTGCATTCAACGAATTTTCCGCTGCCAGTAAAAGCTTATCCGGGCAATCGGATTTGCAGGTGCGTGGGCGCAAAGTGTTTTTTGACGAAGCGCTGTACCCTGTGCTGGTCAAACACGACAGTGTTGCGGTGGCGAATCCGGTGCTTGAATTCGATGTTGCGATACCGGGCAAAGAGCAAAACAGAAACGATCACAAACTGAAAATCATCGGTACCGACATGTTCCGGGCGGTGCAGGTCTCGCCTGATTTGCTTGGCTTGACCGAAGAAGGAAAAACGCTCGACCGGCTGGCGGACGATGCGATTTTTCTGTCACCCGCCGCGATGGAATGGTTGCAAGTCGAGCAAGGCGATGCACTGCAGTTGCACGCCGGATTGCAGACCATCACGCTGCGTGTGGCCGGGGGCTTGGTGCGTGCGCGGGCAGGGCAGCGCATTGCGGTGATGGACATCGGCGCGGCGCAGTGGCGCTTTCAACATCTTGGTGTGTTGTCGCGTATCGAGTTGAAGCTGAAGAATGGCGTCAATCATGAAGCATTTAAAGCCAAACTGGCCGATGAACTGGGCGGCGCGTATTGGGTGACTGAGATCGTGGATCAGGAAAAGCGCATCGCGAATATGTCACGCGCTTATCGCATCAATTTAAACATGCTGGCGTTGGTGGCGCTGTTTACCGGCACGTTTCTGGTATTTTCCACGCAGGCGCTATCGGTCATCCGGCGGCGGCAGCAATTTGCGTTGCTGCGCGTGCTGGGGTTTACGAGGCGGCAATTGCTGCGGCAGATCGTGACTGAAGGCGGAATTCTGGGGGTGACCGGCTCGTTGTTCGGGGTGGTGCTGGGTTATGGAGTTGCGGTGCTGGCAATCCGTTTGCTGGGCGGCGATTTGGGCACCAATTTTTTTCCAGGCGTTAAACCGGGCATTCATTTCGATCCCTGGGATGCAGCGCTATTTTTTGCCGTGGGCTTGGTCGTGACGCTGCTGGGCAGCATCATTCCGGCTTTGGAGGCGGCGCGTGCCAAACCGGCAGTGGCCTTGCGCTCCGGCAGCGAGGATACGGCGATGGCGAAATTATCCGTGCCGTGGTTTGCGCTGATTTGCTTGTCAGTTGCAGCGATATTCACGCAATTGCCGCCGGTTTTCGAGTTGCCTATTTTCGGTTATCTAGCTATTTCTTTGCTGCTGATCGGCGGCATTGCGCTGATGCCGCGTTTGACCGCAGGGTTCTTTTCTGTTTTATCGACTCGATGGCAGCAGCGCCGGATCGGTGTTGTGTCCACGCTGGCGCTGGCGCGTCTGGCGAATGCGCCGAATCAGTCCGCCATCGCGCTGGGCGGCATATTGGCGAGTTTCAGCTTGATGGTGGCGATGGCGATCATGGTGACGAGTTTCCGTATCTCGATCGATCATTGGCTGGGGCGTGTGCTGCCGGCCGATTTGTACGTGCGCGCTGCGGCCAGCGGCGATTTGCAGGGGGAGGCGCAACAGGCGATTGCCGGGCTGCCCGGTTTCGACCGGGTGGATTTTTTTCGCACCCAGCAACTGACGCTGGATGCCAATCGCCCGGAAATCACGCTGTTCGCCCGGCCTGTCGATAAGGTGGATCCCCGCAACACATTGCCGTTGACGGATGACATGATCGCCCCCGGAGCACTGCCGGAAAATGCCATGCCGGTGTGGGTGTCGGAAGCGATGGTGGATTTATACGGCTACCGAGTTGGGGAGAAAGTGATGTTGCCGGTCGGCGCAACACCCAGTGAATTTCTGGTTGCCGGGGTATGGCGCGATTACGGACGTCAATTCGGCGCGATTCAGATGCAATTGGCCGATTATCAGGCATTGACCGGCGATTTGAGCATCAACACCGTGGCGCTGTGGGTGCGGCCGGGTGTCAGTATCGATGTGGCTATTGCCGGATTGCGCCAGTTGCCCTTCGGTGGCGCATTGGAGATATCGCGTTCGAGCGATATGCGCGCGTTGAGTCTGGAGATTTTTGACCGCAGTTTTGCGGTTACGTATTTGCTGGAGCTAATTGCCGTGGTGATCGGCCTGCTTGGTGTGGCGGCGAGTTTTTCTGCGCAGACGCTGGCGCGAATCAAAGAGTTCGGCATGTTGCGGCATATCGGCGTGATGCGGCGGCAGATTCTTGCGATGCTGGCGGCGGAAGGCGGTTTGCTGACCGCGTTGGGTATGGTTCTGGGGTTTGTATTGGGGTGGAGCATCAGCCTGATTCTGGTTTTTATCGTCAATCCGCAATCCTTCCATTGGACGATGGAGTTGCATCTGCCGTGGAATTGGCTGGCTATGATCGCCGTGATCATGCTGGTTGCGGCGGCGTTGACGGCATTGCTGGCCGGACGGCGGGCGATTTCCGGTGAAGTGGTACGCGCGGTGAAGGAGGATTGGTAATGAAGCGTTGCACGCTTTTTAATGCGCACAGCTTGATTGTGTTCGTATTGACGTTGATTGGGTTTTGCGGAATGGAGGTGCTGGCCGAGTCGAGCCGGTTGAAACCGGTCACGCCGGACTACAAGCTGGTGTTTCCGCAAGATTACGGCGCGCATCAGGATTTTCGCATCGAATGGTGGTACATCACCGGCTGGCTGCAGACCGAAGATAGGAAGCCGTTGGGCTTTCAGGTGACTTTTTTCCGTTATGCGACTGATCAGAATCGCGATAATCCCAGCCGATTTGCCGCAAAATATCTGATCATCGCGCATCTGGCGTTATCCGACCCGGCTACCGGCAAACTGATGCATGAAGAAAAATCGTTACGTGAGGGATTCGATCTGGCGTATGCCAAGGAAGGCAATACCGATGTGAAACTGGACGATTGGACGTTGGTGCGGGAAGTGGATGGACGCTACCAGATTGATATGCAGGGCAGCGATTTCGGTTTACGGCTAGCGCTGACGCCAACACAAATGGCGATGCTGCAAGATCAAAACGGTTTCTCGCGCAAAGGGCCGAAACCGGAGCAGGCAAGCTACTATTACAGCGAACCGCATTTGCAAGTGACCGGCGCCGTGTTGCGCAACGGCAAACCGGTTAAGGTCACAGGCAGCGCTTGGCTGGATCATGAATGGTCGACGGCCTATCTCGATCCCGATGCGGATGGCTGGGATTGGACCGGTGTCAATTTGGATGACGGTTCGGCATTGATGGCTTTTCAGATCCGCCGCAAAGGCGGCGGTAAAGTTTGGGCGTATGCCGCACTGCGCGATGCGAGCGGCAGTATCCGTTTTTTTGCGCCGGAAGAAGTGGAATTTACGCCGATTCGCACTTGGCGATCGCCGCATACGGAAGCGATTTATCCTGTCGCCATGCATATCCGCACAGCCGAAATCGAATGGCGGCTCACGCCGTTGCTGGACGATCAGGAATTGGACTCAAGCCAATCAACCGGCTCGATTTACTGGGAAGGTGCCGTGACTCTGACCCGGGATAATCAACCGGCTGGGCGCGGCTATCTTGAATTGACTGGCTATGCAAAGCCTTTGACGCTATAAATAGATTCTTTTCATTGAATGAAAGTCGCGCGTGATCGCTTGCTTAATCAGCGGTATGAATGAGATATTCTGCTGATTTCTTGGGTTTTTATAATAAAAATAGGGTGTACTCAATTTCAATACTTTCATTGTTGTTAAATGTGAGTTAGAATCAGTGGGCGCAATAATCTGAATGGTGCAAGATGATTGCGGATAATGTACTCGGTTCTATAAAGAAAAGATCGCTATTGCAGTGAATCTGAGGAACAGAGAATAAAGTTAAACGGTTATAAAGTTTTGTAATCGTATGTGGAGGGGCCGGTCACTGATCGGTTTTAATTCTTAATCAAAGGAGATTGTTATGGCCGAAATCAACAGAAGAGAAACAGACGCGCAAGTTTTGAGATTGTTCTTCATTTCAACAGCTGCTTTCCTCGTTATTGGAGCAATTGTTTACGGCGTATTCTAGACTGAAAAAATTATCGATGCCCTTGGCTTGATTTTGTAAAAACTTACTTTTTTCAATATCCAAGCTATCACGATAAGTGATAAACAGGCAAGGGCAAGATCAGTCGAATATTCTTAATACAATGCCCATCTGGTGAATATCCACCGATGGGCATTGTTCATTTTTGCAGTAATATGTTTTGTTGTGATCTTCTCAATGTGAAGGCATGCCGGCATCAAATAATGCCGTTAGTTGTTTTTCATCACTTGGTGGTTCATGTGCTGGATGAAATTCTGTTCGTGCATCGGTGAGTGAAAGAAATAGCCCTGAATGAAATCGCAATCATAGCGTTTGAGTTCTGCCAATTGCGCCTCCGTTTCTATACCTTCCACGGCGAGCTGTAATCCTAAGGAATGTCCCAAACGCACAATCGCATCGATCAATACGCTTGTATTCTGCCGGTTTTCCAGATCATTGACAGACGATTTGCCAATTTTTAGCTGACTGATGGGGAGTTGAATTAATTGCGTTAATGACGAATGTCCTGTGCCGAAATCGTCGATGGCGATTTGTAAGCCTAAGTCCGCTAGCTGATGAAGTATCGTCAAGTTCGATTCAATAACATCCGGCATCAGAGCTATTTCCGTTAGCTCAAGCACAATTCCCGCAGGATCGGCTCCCGTTTCTTGCAGTATCGCCGCAAAATTCGCGGCTAATTGTTTTTGACTCAATTGCCGTGCAGACAAATTGATTGCGACAAACGGCGTCTCTTTTTTCCAGCGCTGCCGCCAATCGGCCTGTGCTTTGCAGCCTTCGCGAAATACCCACTCGCCGATGGCGAAGATCATGCCGGTCATTTCCGCAACTGGGATAAAAATTTCCGGGGAAACGGCTTTTCCGTCCATATTCCAGCGCAACAGCAACTCGGCACCGGCAATTCGTTTCGTATGCAGTGCAATGATCGGTTGAAAAACAGACGAAAATTCATTGCACTCGAGTGCGCGGCGTAATCCCAGGCTGATCGAATTTTTCTGTTGCGCTTGCCGTTGCAGTTGGTCGTTAAAAAACTGCCATCCATCGCGGCCTCTTTGTTTCATTTCGTACATGGCCGTATCCGCTGAGCGCATCATTTCATCGGCTGAATACTGCTGACCGTGACCGATAATGATGCCGATACTCGCAGTGACCAATAGGTTCAATTCCTTAAATTGAATGGTTTCCTTCAGCTCATCGTTGATGCGCATCGCTAAATTTGCAATTAATTCCGGTTTCTCAATTTGCTCGCACAACACAATGAATTCATCCCCGGACAACCGCCCTACGGTATCACCGGGACGGACCTGATCCAGCAACCGGCCGGCGATTATTTTCAGTACTTCATCGCCGGTTTCATGGCCATGGTTATCATTGATCATTTTGAAGCCATCCAAGTCGATAAACAGTAAGGCGACACTCAGCCTGCTTCGCAACGAGCGTTGCAAGGCATTGTTTAAACGTTCAAGGATCAGTTTGCGATTAGGTAAGCCGGTGAGTGAATCGTGTGTCGATTGGCGGATCAATTCCTGCTCTTGATGCTTGCGCTGCGTAATGTCGCGCATGGTGACCACCAATATCCACTGATCATCCAGATGAAATTTGGCGATGCCGGCTTCAAGCTCAACCAGAGTGCCGTCTTTGCAATATCCTAAAACCGAGTTGCGTTGGTTCATGCGGCGCTGCGTCTCGGGGCTCAGCACAAATTGCTCGAGTGCGTCGGCATGTTGCTCGCGGTAATAGGGCGGCAGCAAAAGATGTACCGGACTGCCGATTAATTCTTCCGAGCTATAACCGAATAATTGACAGGCGCTGTGATTGGCTTCAATGATGATGCCTCTTTCGCTGGTAACGATAACAACCGAATCGATGACCGACAGAATTTTTTGTGCCGCATCGTTGATTATTTGCTTGTAAATCATGGTCGGATCCGGCACCGGCGATGTTCCGGAATTGCCCGCGAAGTGTAGGTAAATTGCCCGGCGATGTTGAAGGCGTCGTTGGCCGTGAGTGCGATTGATAGATGAGCGGGCGCACTGGTACCGCGATAAGTTGCTGCGATTTTTCTTGCGCACGGCATGAGTCCAAGCCGCCCCGCTTCGATGATTACCTTCATAAAATCCCGTTTTTATATTTTTTGGGATAGCGCAATATTCATTTAAAATTTAATGAATAGGAATTATCCTACACGGATAGGCATGAATTCTACTATAAGCAAAGGGTCTTAGGAAGTTAAAGCGGGTTTAAACGTAACAATTTAAGAATTTCATGATAGAGATTATCACGGCGATGATTAAAACGAAATTCGGTTTCTTTCAAGTGCAGGTAGAAAGTATGTTCGGGCACACCATTGAACTTGGCCAAACGTCTTTTAGCAAAACTCCAGAAAGACTCGATACCATTAATATGCCGCTCGCCACTGGCAAACTCATTGTCACCATGGTGAACCCTGAAGTGCTTATCAAAGCCGATATCGACCAATCCGTCATAACCACGCCATCCATCGGAATGGATTACGGTATCGGGCGCTACATGCCCACGGATAATGGCTTGCAATGTCGCTTTAGAGCAATCTGGAACAATCTCTGTATAAACTTTTCCTTGGCGTTTAAGCACACCAAAGACTATTGTTTTGCCATAAGCGCCCCGCCCCCTTTTACCCCTGACTCGCTGGGCACCAAAGTAAGACTCATCAACTTCTACAGAACCTTGCAGAGGGGATTCAAGTTCGCAATTCTGGGCAATTCGCTGTCGTATTTTAAGATAAATGGTATTGACGGATCGGATAGAAATGCCGGTCAATTGGGCTGTGTCAGTAGCAGTAAAATCCATCGAAAAACATCGAATAAGTTGCCTGAATTTTGCTTCTCTGATTCGAGAACGAAAATAGTATCTGTTTTTAGCATTCATCTCAGAAAGTTAGCACACTTTAGTAAGTGCTTAACTTCCTAAGACCCAAGCAAAATAGCTTGGGAAAGATTTCTGATTTTTTGCCGGCCGGTAACGGTGGAACAGATTTACTCGACGACATCAAATCCTGCATCGATGATGGCTTCCTTGAGTTGATTCGGATTGGTGCTGGCGGGGTCGAATTGGACGACGGCTTGTGCGGGATCGAGTGTAACTTCCAATTGAGCGATTCCCGGCAAATTCTTGAGCACGTTTTTGATGCTGTTGACACAGCCCATACAGGTCATGCCTCTGATTTTGATCGTAACGGTTTGCATGATGACGACTCCCTAAAATGATCTTATTATCTAATGATTGGCTTGCCAGCGTTTTAATAATAGTGAGTTGCTGACAACGGATACCGAACTCATGGCCATGGCGGCACCGGCAATGACCGGATTGAGCATGCCGGCAGCTGCCAATGGAATACCCAGGGTATTGTAAACGAAAGCAAAGAACAGATTCTGGCGGATTTTCCTCAGCGTGGCGCGCGACAAGGAAATGGCGTCGGCAACGCTCATCAGGTCATTACGTATCAAGGTAATGTCGGCAGTTTCAATGGCGACATCCGACCCGGCGCCGATGGCGAAACTGACATCCGCGGCAGCCAAAGCCGGTGCGTCGTTGATGCCGTCACCAACCATTGCGGTGAATTTGCCGCTGTTTTTCATCTTGGTAACTTCTGCCGCTTTGTCTTGCGGCAGGACCTCGGCGCGATAGTGCGAAATACCGGTTTGTTGGGCGATAGCTGCGGCCGTCATGGTATTGTCACCGGTCAGCATGACCACGTCGATACCCATCGCTTGCAGTTGCTTGACCGCTTTAATCGAAGTGGCGCGCAGCCGGTCGGCAATCGCCAGATAGCCAAGTAATCGGGGCGTATTTTCAGCGCCGGATGCAACAGCTACGACGGTTTTTCCTTCGTTTTGCAAAGCGGCAACCGGCTTTTCTTCCAGCACGACGCCTTGTTGCGCAAGAAATTTAGGGGAACCCAGCAGGTATTGAACACCATTGATCCGTGCCGTAATGCCGCTACCGGCGATAGCGGAAAAATCGGTAATTGCGCGCAGCGAAAGCTGCTGCTTTTGCGCGCTATCCAGCACCGCGCGCGCCAGCGGATGTTCGGATCCTTGCTCCAGTGACGCTGCGGTCTGCAACAATTCCTGCGCGCTGATTGAATGGGCCGGGATGATATCCGTGACTTCGGGTTTGCCTTCGGTCAAAGTACCGGTTTTGTCGACAATCAGGGTTTGGATTTTCTCCGCGTGTTCCAGCGCCGCTGCGTTCTTCACCAGTACGCCAATCTGCGCACCGCGTCCGGTGCCGACCATAATCGCGGTCGGTGTGGCCAGCCCCAATGCGCAAGGACAAGCGATCACCAGCACGGCGACGGCGTTGATGAGCGCGGCAACAAACATGTGCGTGAGCCACCAGGTAACACCCAGAGTCAATAGACTGATGACCACGACAACCGGGACGAAAATACCCGAAATCGTATCGGCCAGGCGCTGGATGGGTGCTTTCGAACCTTGCGCTTCTTCGACCAACCGAATGATGGCAGCGAGCTGCGTATGCGTACCCACGCTGGTGGCGCGGCATTTGAGCAGGCCGTTTACATTTTGTGTGGCGGCAAAAACTTTAGCGCCTACCTGTTTGCCGACCGGCAGACTTTCGCCAGTCAGCATGGATTCGTTGACACTTGAAGCTCCTTCGATAACGACGCCATCGACCGGGAGATTCTCGCCGGGGCGCACGATGAAAACATCGTTGACTTGCAAGCTGCTGGCTGGAACTTCGAGAGTTTCACCGTCACGCTCGATGCGAGCCATTTTGGGTTGTAGTTTGATCAAGGCCTCGATGGCCTCGGAAGTTTTTCCTTTGGCGCGTGCTTCCATCAATTTGCCGAGCAGCACCAGCGTGATAATGGCTGCGCTGGCTTCGAAGTAAACATGCTGATCCAGCTCGAGGGCGGTGACCACGGCGCTGAAGCAATAGGCCATGCTGGTGCCCAGTGCAACCAGCACGTCCATGTTCGCGCCTCCGCTGCGCAACGAATGCCACGCGCCGGTATAAAAGCGGCGGCCGATCCAGAACTGCACCGGTGTGGCCAAAAGCCATTGCAGCCAGCGCGGCAGCATGTCCATGTCGTGACCGGTGAACATAGCGCCCATTTGTAGCACCAACGGCAAGGTGAGCAGCGCTGAAATCCAGAATAATCGCAATTCCGCTTGGTACGCGGCGAGTCGCCGCACTTTTTCCTCGGCATGACCGGATTCGCTGATTTCGGTGGCGTCGTAACCGGCGTCAATGACCGCTTGAATCAAGCGGTCAACGGTGACTGCACCCGGCATGAAATTGACTCGTGCCGTTTCGGTGGCCACATTGACAGTGGCCGCGACACCGGGCAATTGGTTAAGCGCCTTTTCGATATGACCGGCGCAGGCGGCACAGGTCATTTTGTGCAGCTGCAGTTGCACCGCGCGTGGTGTGACGTGAAAACCGGCTTTTTCGATGGCTTTAACCAATGCATCGGTATTGACTTGGTTTTCGTCGTAGTTCACCTGTGCTTTTTCATTGGCGAAATTAACGGCTGCCTCCACGCCCGGCAGCTTGTTTAGATTTTTTTCGATACGCGCCGCACAGGCTGCGCATGTCATGCCTTCAATCGGTAGTTCGAGGTGTTTGAGCGGTTGCGAATTCACGGTTATTTTTCCAGGTAGTGAAGTGGTTCCAGCCGTTACTGCCGGTCAATCATCAGTACGCCATCCACCCATTTGATGCGATCGCCTTGATGAAATTGAGCTGCATCCGGAAGTGCGATGATAGCCTGGCTGCCATCGCTCATGGTGATGCCGACCTGGTACTGATTGTGCGGTTGAGCGGCTCCTCCCGCATGAGGGCCCGGAATGGCGCCGGGATTGCCGGTGCCATGCGGATACGGATTCTGGCGCATGACTTCCCGCGCGACAGTCCCGGCGATTACGCCGCCGGCGATGGCATTGAGGCCGGGGCCTTGCCCGATTTTGTTGACGAAATCGATAACTCCGCAGTTGCTGCATCCGGATGCCGGCGGTTGCCGGTGTATGATGCCTGCGTCCGTGCTTTTGATGTTGACACTGTTGCGCGGCGGTGCAATGGCCGTGCCGGTGCGGTGAATGATTCGCGGCGATCGGTTGACGTCAGGCGGATTCTCCAGTGGCGGTTGTGCCGTCAGACGCTGCGATTGCGGCGGCTGCCGTTGGTTTGAGTCCGCTCCGGAGGATTGGGCGAAAGCGATGGTGGTCGTATTGATACAGAAAATAACGGTAAACACTGTCATCCGGATTGCTGTATCAGTGGCAGAGCGGCTATTGAACATCGCAAATCTCCTTGCAGACAATGGCTATAACAAATTTTTTAGATCGAGAGGGGGTGTGTTGGTTGCATTATAGCGATTTTTGTTTTTTTCACGGCTACCGGTTCTTCATGAAGACCGGGCCGGATAGCCGGATCAATCGGTTTTGGCCGGAGTATTTTTTTGTTTTGAGGCATCCACCGGAGCTTTTTCTTCCGATAGCTGTTTTTTTTGCATGAATATGGCGATGAAGATGCCGAGTTCATAAAGCAGGCATAGAGGCACCGCCAGCATGAACTGCGAAACTATGTCGGGTGGTGTGAAAATGGCGGCGATGACGAATGCGCCGACAATGACATAGGGACGAACTTCCTTGAGTTTTTCAACGGTGATGACACCGGTTCTGACCAGCACGATGACGAATACCGGTACCTCGAAAGTCACGCCGAATGCGATGAACATCGATAAAACAAAGCTCAGGTACTTGCTGATGTCGGTCATTACGGCCACGCCTTCCGGCGCGAAATAGGTGATGAATTCGAATACTACCGGCAGCGCGGCGAAGTAAGCGAACGCCATGCCGCAAAAGAACAAAAAGCTGCTGCCGATGACCAGCGGCAGCGCCAGGCGCTTTTCGTGAGAATAAAGTCCGGGGGCGACGAAAGCCCAGATTTGATACAGCGTATGCGGCAAGGTGAGGACAAAAGCCATCATCATCGCAACCTGCATCGGTACGAAAAACGGCGTTGCCACATCGGTGGCGATCATTTGTCCGCCTTGTGGCAGTTTCTCCAACAGCGGCTGCGCCAGCAAGGTGTACAACTCACGCGCATAAAAAGCGCATGGCAGGAATCCGATCAGCAGCACGCTCAGGATACGGATCATGCGGACTCGCAGTTCCACCAAATGGGATAGGAACGAGCCTTCAAGCATGATGATCGTGATCGCGATAACGCGGATGAAGATCAATCGGCACCGATAAATACCGGGTAGTCCGTACTGTCGACACTAAGCGGCTACTTTTTATCCTGATCATGGTTGCTTTGCGCGGCATCAGTGCTGCCCGGGATTGGTCGTGCTTGGTTTGTGGACTGTGGCGCTAAGTCTGCGGGCGAGGTTTCTTCACTTTTGTTATCGGTCACCACCGTTTTTAAATGATCGACACCCTGCTGCACCGAATCTTCAATCGATTGTGCGGTTTCCTGCACGGAGGATTGCATTTTTTTCAATTCTTCCATGCGCATTTCGTTATGGATGTCGGTTCTGATGGCATAGACGAAGTTGCGGCAGCGCCCGTACAGATGACCGACTGTGCGTGCCACGGCAGGCAGCCGTTCGGGACCGATGACGATCAAAGCCACGATCGAAATCACCAGCAACTCCATAAAACTAATATCAAACATACGGTTGCACTGGTTGAGTTCGGGTTGATGACATCATTGATTTACGCATGACTGAGTTTCTCCGCAGAAAACGGATGAACTAAGTCCGGGTATGTGTTTTTTCCTTAATTTCAGCGTCTGTTACCGGGCGGTTGATGCCGCTGGGCGTAGCGCTGCCTTCTTTGAAAGTGTTCGCGCCGGTTTCTTTGCTTGCGGTGACTTCGATGACCGGTTCATTGTTTTGGTTGGAGTGCGATGATGAAGTCGAACTGCCTTCCGATTCTTTCATGCCTTCCTTGAATCCTTTCAACGCACCGCCCAAGTCGCTGCCGAGATTGCGCAATTTTTTTGTGCCGAATACTAAAACAACAATGATCAGCACGATAATCCAATGCCAGATGCTAAATGTGCCCATGACTTTCTCCTGTTAGGTGAAACAGCACCGGTCTAGCCGCGGTGAATTATTCCGGGTAGGTGTTCCCGGCCACCGATGATATGGAAATGCAAATGAAATACTTCCTGGCCGCCCGCCTGCCCGGTGTTGATGACGGTGCGGAAACCATTCTCACAGCCTTGTTCTTTGGCCAGTTTCGGCGCTAAGAGCAGCATCTTCCCCAACAAATCGCGGTGATTCTCCTGCACATCGGCCAGCGAATCGACATGCAACTTGGGGATCAGCAAAAAATGTACCGGCGCGGCTGGGTTGACATCATGAAAAGCGAGAATGTCTTCATCTTCGTAGACTTTATTGGAGGGAATTTCCCCGCGTACGATTCTACAGAATATACAGTTGTCCATGCGCTAGTCCGTTTTTCGAGAAGCTTTTTCTGCTATGCCGGAAACACCTTCGCGTCTTTCCAGTTCCTGCAGCACATCCTCCGGCGTCAATCCGTGGTAGGCAAGCAATACCAGACAATGAAACCATAAATCGGCGGTTTCATAAATGACTTGGCGCGTGTCGCCGTCTTTCGATGCCATCAATGTTTCGGCGGATTCTTCCGCGATTTTTTTGAGTATTTTATCTTGTCCGCCATGCAGCAGCTTGGCAACGTACGAACTGTTCGCATCCGCCGATTTGCGCGCTTCGATGGTTTCCGCGAGGCGGCGAAGAATTGTTGTGTCCGTCATTTGATATAGATTTCTTCCGGATTTTTGATCACAGGTGTAGCAACAATCCACTCATTGCCTTCCAATTTCTGGAAAAAACAGCTGTGCCGCCCGGTGTGACAGGCAATTCCACCGGTTTGCTCGACCATAAGCAGCAGTACGTCTTCATCACAATCCAGGTAAATTTCCTGCACTTTTTGTGTGTGACCGGATTCTTCACCTTTATGCCACAGTTTTTTGCGCGAGCGCGACCAGTATACGGCTTCACCTTTTTCCACGGTCAATTTGAGGGCATCGCGATTCATCCAAGCCACCATGAGGATTTTCCCGCTTCCCGCTTCCTGGGCGATCACCGGTATCAATCCATCTTCTGACCAGTTGATTTTACTAAGCCAAGTATCGGGAGGCATAAGTTGCGTGTTACTTCCGTTCAATTATCGATTTCACCTGTAATTTTAGCATTATAACCGCACTTCGATGCCATGCCGCGCCATATACTGTTTGGCTTGCTGCACGGTAAATTCGCCGTAGTGAAAGATACTGGCGGCTAATACCGCGTCTGCATGTCCTTGCAAAATGCCGTCGACCAGATGATCCAGATTGCCGACGCCGCCGCTGGCGATCACCGGGATATCGATGGCGTCCGATACCGCGCGTGTTAAAGCAATATCAAAACCGTTGCGGGTGCCGTCACGGTCCATGCTGGTGAGTAAAATTTCACCGGCGCCGAGCGTTTGCATTTTGATTGCCCATTCGATGGCATCGATACCGGTCGCTTTGCGGCCGCCGTGGGTAAAAACTTCCCAACGCGGTGTTCTGCTATCGGGCGAATGGACTTGTTTGGCGTCGATCGCCACGACGATGCACTGTGAGCCATAATGATCGGATGCGTCCGCTACCAATTGCGGATTCAGAACAGCGGAGGTATTGATGCTGACTTTATCGGCACCGGCATTGAGTAACCGGCGGACATCCGCCACCTGGCGCACGCCGCCGCCGACGGTCAGCGGAATGAATACTTGCGCTGCGACGTCTTCGATGATGTGCAGAATCAGATCACGGTTATCCGAACTGGCCGTGATGTCGAGAAAAGTGAGCTCGTCCGCGCCTTGCTCGTCGTAGCGGCGCGAAATTTCCACCGGATCGCCTGCATCGCGCAGTTCAACGAAATTGACACCTTTGACCACGCGCCCGTTGGTGACGTCCAGGCATGGAATGATACGTTTAGCGAGGCTCATCGGATTTTAAAGCTGTTTGGAATATAAAAAGTGGGATTAATAGGAATAGAATAATGGCGAATTTCGGGGTCACTATCAAGAGAGGCCATTATCCTTACTGATTTTGTCGGCCAGAATTTGTGCTTCTTTGAAATCCAGTGAGCCTTCATAAATAGCACGCCCGGTAATCGCGCCCATAATGCCTTCCGATTCAATTTCGCACAGTTTGTGAATGTCATCGATATTGGTGATGCCACCGCTGGCAATCACCGGGATGGTGAGTTCCCGCGCCAATTCGACAGTCGCCTTGATGTTGACGCCGTTGAGCATGCCGTCGCGGCCGATATCCGTGTAGATAATCGCTTCCACGCCGTAACCTTCGAATTTCTTCGCCAGATCGATGACATCGTGTCCGGTAATTTTGGACCAGCCGTCGACCGCAACCTTGCCTTCCTTGGCATCCAGTCCGACCATGATCTGACCCGGAAAAGCATTGCAGGCATCCTGCAGAAACCCGGGTATTTTGATCGCGGCAGTACCGATAATAACGTACGTGATCCCATCGTCGAGATAGCGTTCGATCGTATCGAGATCGCGGATACCACCGCCCAGTTGAATCGGAATCTGGTCATCCAGAGCTTCGACGATTTCACGAATCGCCGCTTCATTCCTCGGTTTTCCGGCGAAAGCGCCGTTCAAGTCAACCAAATGAAGCCTGCGCGCACCTTGCTTTAACCAATGCGCCGCCATCTCACCGGGTTTTTCGGAAAATACCGTGGCGTCTTCCATAACCCCTTGTTTGAGCCGGACACAATGTCCATCTTTAAGATCGATTGCGGGAATAATCAGCATAACGTAATCAGAATGGAGAGTTGATTAACAGGATCAGTTTACTACTAATTGATTTTAGAAACGCGGTTTCCATTTGGCAAAATTACTCAACAGAGTTAATCCCGCCAATTGACTTTTTTCCGGATGGAACTGTACCGCGAAAATGTTATCTTTTGCAACGGCGCAAGTAAATGGGAAAGGATAATGGCTTTGCGCTGCAATTGATTCCTTGTCCGGTGTATCGACATAATAACTGTGCACGAAATAAAAGCGCGTATCGGTTGCAATGCCTTCCCACAGCGGGTGTTTGATGGCTTGATACACTTGATTCCAGCCCATGTGCGGCACTTTCAGTTTTTGTCCGTTCGCATTGATCATGGCTGAAGCCGGGAAGCGCACGACTTTTCCGGGCAGAATGTTTAAGCCTTTGACATTGCCTTCCTCGCTTTCTTCAAACAGCATTTGCAGACCGAGGCAGATACCGAGAAAAGGCTTATGAGTGGCCGCTTCTACAACGGCTTCACGCAATCCGCGAGTTTCCAGTTCATCGATACAATTGCGCATAGCGCCTTGGCCGGGGACTACGACGCGTGCAGCTTTCCGTACGACATCGGGATCGCTGGTGACCGTTGTCGTGACAGTAGGGGCTACATGTTCAAGCGCTTTATGGACGGAACGTAGGTTTCCCATGCCATAGTCAACAATTGCGATATCAGTCATATCGTGATGTTTAGAGACAAAGTGACTTATAAAGTACCTTTGGTGGATGGAATGATGCCGGAAGCCGCGGGATCATACTCTATCGCCATGCGCAAAGCACGCCCGAATGCTTTAAAGACCGTTTCCGCTTGGTGATGTGCATTTCTTCCGGATATATTGTCGATATGCAGGGTTATCAAGGCGTGATTGACCAAGCCTTGGAAGAATTCATGAAACAGATCGGCATCGAAGTCACCGATGCGCGCCCGGGTGAAATCAACATTGAAAACCAGACCGGGGCGTCCGGACAAGTCGACGACGACACGTGACAGTGCTTCGTCCAGCGGCACGTAGGCGTGGCCGTAGCGGCGCAACCCCTTTTTATCGCCCGCAGCTTTGGCAAGCGCCTGACCGAGTGTGATGCCGATGTCTTCAACGGTATGATGGGCATCGATATGTAAGTCGCCTTTCGCGGCAATTTCAAGATCGATCATGCCGTGACGCGCGATTTGGTCGAGCATGTGATCGAGAAACGGCACACCGGTTTCGAGCGCGGATTTACCGGTTCCGTCCAAATTCAGATGAACACTGATCTGGGTTTCCAGCGTATTTCGTATGACTTGTGCCCGGCGCATAAATTATGAATCTTTGATGAAAGCAAGAAAATTGAGGGATTCTAAACTGTTTCACTCAGAATGGTGCGTAATGTTGTGCAAAATTGTGAATTTTCATCGGGGGTACCCACGGTTACACGTAAGCAATTTTCTAGTAACGGGTGAGTGCCGTCCAGGTTCTTGATCAATATGTTGTGCTGTTTGAGTGCTTGAAAGATTTGACTGGCTGCGTTAACACGAAACAAAATAAAATTGGCATTGGAAGGGTATACCGTAATGCCGCGCATTGTACCAAGAAATGCACTCATTTTTGCACGTTCTGATTTAATCGCTTGCGCTTGCTCCGATAATACCGCGGTGTGATGCAATACCTTTTCCGCAATCAATTGTGTCATTATGCCAATATTATAGGGTAAACGCACCTTTTCCAATTGCTTCAGCCATTCGGAGCGGCCGATTAAAAGTCCCAGCCGTAAACCGGCTAAGCCTGATTTGGATAGCGTCCGCATCAATAACAGGTTCGGATAATGACCGAGCATATCGATAAAGCTGTCTTCTGCGAAAGCCTGATAAGCTTCATCGATGACGATAATACCCGGAGTGGCTTGGATGATGCTTAGAATTGCCGCGCGATCAAATAAATTGCCGGTCGGGTTATTCGGATAAGCCAGGAAGATCACGGCCGGTTGATATTTGGCAATCGCCGCCAGCATGGCATCCAGATCCAGCGAGAAATCGTTTTTTAGCGGTACCCCGGCATACTGGATGTTGGCGAATGTGGCGATCATGCGGAACATGACAAACGCAGGTTCAACGCTCAGTAGCACTGCACCGGGTTTGGCGATGGCCATCGCAATGATCTGAATGATTTCGTCCGACCCGTTGCCCAGCAGAATGTCAAGATTATTGTTAATGCCCAGTGCTTGCCGCAAGGTTGCCTTAAGGGTAGCCGCGCTGGCATCGGGATAGCGGTTTACCGGCGCATGCAGCGCTAATTGCGCAATTTCGTCACGCAATACCGGCGGCAAAGGGTAGGGATTTTCCATGGCATCAAGCTTGATCATGCCCGCTGCGGGCGGTACATGATAAGCCGATAATGCAAGAATTTCCGGGCGGATAATGTGTTCTGGATTATGAATGTTAGGCATAGGCGCTTATTCTAACTCAAGACAACACGCAGGGCTCAAGTTGTCACTTGAGATCGGTACTTGTTTTGCTCAAAGCAATGTAAGTTATGGGGAAGATTTTATGCCGCAAGGTCCTGTGCCAGCATATGAAATTCGCTTTGACAGCCGCGGATTTTTTCTTGCGCCGCCTTGGCCGCATGTTGATCGATTCCCAGGCAATCCATCAGTGTAAGTGTATCGATATAAGGGCAACCGTCAGCTTGTGTTTGATCCTGTAACATACGATTGGCGATAGCGAGCAGCTTGACATAGGGCGCATGTTTACCGGAGTAATCGGGAAAATTCTGCTCGGCGACGGCAACGGCGATTTCTTCCGGCAAATCCCAGGCTTTAATCAGATACATGCCGATGGTGTCGTGCGTAATACCGAAAACCTGTAGTTGCAGTGCGCGGGCATCCTGTTCCGGGTAGCGGGTGACTAAATCGTTGAGATAGGAAAATTCTTTCGGGTAAAGGTGTCCGAATAGGAAATAGCCAAAGTTGTGAAATAATCCGCTGAGATAGATTAGCTCGCAGTTCACGAGCTGTTTTTCTGTCATAACGTGACAAAGTTCGCGGCAGAGCGCGGCGCATTCCAATGCTTGATTCCAAATGCGGATGCGGCCTAATGCGCCGTGATTCGGCAATTTGAGGCAGCTGGAAGAAATGACACCTAGGGCTAAATTGAGTGTGGTATTAAAGCCCAATACCAGCGATATGGCGAGATGCGCCGCGGTGATCCGGCTGCCGTAGCCGAAGATTGACATGCGTGCGTATTTCATAATGAATGCAGCCAGAGCGGGATCCTTTTCAATGACTCCCGTCAGCTGCTCCAGATTGGTTTCCGGATTGTTGCGCAACCTGAATAGTCCGCGCGCGGTTTCGGGTAACGGGGGGATTTGCCCGGCTTGTTGCAGAATGCTGCGGAAGTTCTGGCTGAATTCCAGTTTATTAATGATCAACATTGATTCGGCCTCAAAATTTTGGTTAGCATGATCTGCGATCGCTTGATTCTTAGCTTCTGATTGAACTTGATATGACGAGAAGCGACCGGCAGTAGAACGATGAATGCATAAACTGAAGGAAAATTTACCCTCTTGGCTAAGCGGCAGGTTTTCTGTCTTCTTTACTGAGATTATAGTTTTTACAATAAGCGGCTCATGTCGCCGGCGCTAAAGCCGTGCAGTGGCTCAGAAAAATTTTTCCCAAAAGCAATCACTTTGAACAGTTCACCCATTTCTGCCGGGCTAACCAGTTTTTGCAATTGGTTCGATTGCGGTAAGTAGTGATGAACATCTTCCGCGGATGTTTGCGCAAGCATTCCGGTAATGCCGCAATTCAACAGAAAATAGGCTTGCGTGGTGTAACCCAGAAGCTGCAATCCGGCATTTTCCGCGGCTTGCGTCAGTGCACTGAAATCGACATGGCTGGTGATATCTTGCAAACCGGGAAGGTGAAACGGATCGTCATGCGCATGATGGCGGTAGTGGCACATTAGCGTGCCTTGGCTGCGTTGTGGGTGGTAATATTCGCTGCGGCCGAAACCATAATCAATGAGTAATACGACGCCTTGCTGCAACGTGCTGGCCAGGCTGTGCATGAAACGAACCGCCGCGAGATTGATTTCGCTGACATAATCGACCGGCTGATTGTCCGGATTGATTATGGCGCTTAGCTCGTTGGTGGCTGCTCGCAGTTCCGCATTCGCAATAGGGCGATCCTGCCACGCGAATTGATTGTCTTGCCAAGTCACGCCGCGCTCCAGCACGGCATCACCATGCCATCGGACGATATGCACCGGCATCGCATCCAGCACTTCGTTGGCAAGCATAATGCCGGTGAATGGTTCGGGTAACCGTTCCAGCCACTCGATTCGCGCTAAAAGACGAGGCGCTTCGTCAGCCAATAGCGTTTGTTGCCGCTGGCGCAAGTCGGGGCTGACTTCGAGAATGTAGTATTTTCTTGGCAGTGCATCGGATTTTTCCAGCTCAAGTAAAATATCCCGCGCCAGCTTGCCCGATCCGGCACCGAATTCCAGAATGTCCGCCGTTGCCATAGGCTGCATAATTTGTATGAGTTGCTGTGCCAGCGTGCGGCCGAACAGCGGGGAGATTTCCGGCGCCGTGACAAAGTCCCCGGCATGCCCCAGTTTGGTGGCGCCGCTGCTGTAATAACCCATTCCAGGTGCGTACAATGCAAGATTCATATAATCTGCAAAAGAAATCCAGCGATTGGCTGCAACAATTTTTTCCCGGATCATTGCCTGTACCGACCGACTATGGGTTAAAGCAATTTTATTGGGAGGTAACATGTTATTGATCAATGATATATGGAATAAATTTAGAGTGGATTGTAAGGTTCGTTTGTAAAATGGGCCATAGTGTAGCAGTTCTTTGAAGGAGACGCGCGTGCAAGGCAAAGTGATTCTGGTTACCGGTGCCGCAAAACGGGTGGGGGCGGCCATCTGCCGCCGTTTGCATGCACAGGGCGCGCGCTTGGTCGTGCATTACCGCTCGTCATTCGATGAAGCCAAAGCGTTGCACGACGAGTTGAACCGGAAACGCGCCGATTCGGCAGCTTTGGTGCAAGCCGATTTGCTGGATATGGAACTGTTGCCGGATCTGGTGGAAAAAGCAGCCGGCCGTTTCGGGCGGCTGGATGTGCTGATCAACAACGCGTCGAGTTTCTTCCCGACCCTGCTGCAGCAATGCACGCTGGCGGATTGGCATGACCTTGTCGGCAGCAATCTCCAAGCACCTTTGTTTCTAGCCCAGGCGGCAGCGCCGTATCTGAAGGAGCAACGCGGTTGTATCGTCAATATCGTCGATATCCATACCGAACGGCCACTGAAAAATTATGTGATCTACAACGCCGCCAAGGGCGGTTTGCTGGCGCTGACCAAATCGCTAGCGGTGGAAATGGCACCCGAAGTGCGCGTCAATGGTGTTTCTCCGGGACCGATCCTGTGGCCGGAAGACGGCGAATGGGCCGACGCAGCCGCCCGCCAGCAAATTATCGCCAGCACTTTACTCAAACGCTGCGGCGAACCCGACGACATCGCCAGAACCGTACAGTTTCTAGTTGCCGATGCGCCGTATATCACCGGGCAGATCATTGCGGTGGATGGCGGACGGAGTATTTATTTGTGATAGAAACGCATTCAAAATATGCAATCATTCCCCAAACGCATTCTGAATCCATTCAATTTTCCGCCCATCGGTACCCGATAGCAGCAGTGCATCGAACCGGCAAGCTGGTTCGCTATTAAGCTGGGATAGATAATGCCGCGCGGTACGTAGCAGTTTGGCTTGTTTCGCCGGAGTGATGCTGGTGGCGGCGCCGCCGAATGCTTCGCTTCCACGCATGCGGACTTCGACAAAAACCAGAGTTGCGCCGTCGCGCATGATCAAATCGATTTCGCCGAAGCGGCAATGGTAGTTTTGCGCGATCAGTACCAGGTTTTGCTGTTGCAGGTACGATAGCGCGATCTGTTCGGCGTCACTGCCCTTCATTTTCGGGCGGATTCTGGGGTGTTTCCGGCAGATTCGAAGGTATTGCGATCAACTGCACTTTACCGTTATCAAATTGCGCCGCAATGGGTTCGCGGGTAAAGAGATTGGGCGGTGTGAAACGGATATTGCCGGTCACACCGTCAAACGCGATATCTTTGGCAGGCCGCTGGTGCAGAAGGTCGGTCATCAAGCGGAAAGCATCGATGCCCAGCGCGTACAGACGTTCCATTTCGGTATTCCGGGTTTTGCTGGCATGGCGATAAGCCATGACGGCGGGGTGATCGGGTTGCAGCAGCCATGGCATATCGAGAAACTGGATGCCGTTCAAATCGCTGTTGAGCAGGAGATTGTCGTTACCGGTGAAAATCTGCGAAGTGGCATACACCGGTGCTTCCGGATCGAGATAGTTACGCAGGACGCGGGCTTTGGCTGCATCCAGGGCCAAAAAGGCCAGCCGGTCTGCTCCGGCTGTCAGCTCGCGCAGTTGTTGCAACACCAGCGGATTCTCCGTGTAACGGAGTGATTCGGCGGTTTTTCCATATTCGCCTTGCCAGCGTTGTTTGAAGGCATTCTGCAAGCGCTTTGACAGGGCGCTGTCATCCCCGATGATAACGGCATGGTTTCTTCCGCTTGCGAGCGCCCATTTCGCGATATGACCGGCTTCGGTATCGGTTTGCAAACCGAACAGATACAGTTTGGCCGGCATGGACTGGTGGCTGTCAGTGGTGTTCAATGTCAACGTCGGTACCGCGAGCGAATGACCGGAGGCAATCGCCGCTACGCCATCGCGCGTCAGCGGCCCGAGGACAAATACCGCGCCGGAAGCCACGGCATTGTGGTAACTCATGAGGATATCGAGCGGATCGTCGCCGGTGGCATAGAGACGGATCGTCAGCGGCAGCGATTGTCCGCGTTGCGCGGCGGTTTCAAATCCTTCCTTGACAACATTCGCGGCTTCGGCGAATGCAGTGGATTCAAGCGGAAGCAATAGCGCGATATGGGAAACGATCACCGGCCCGGACACAATTTCCGGCTGCGAGGACTCTTCCGTATCGATGGCCATTACCGGCGGGTTGCCGTATAGTGCCAGCAGAAATGCCGCGAGAATTGTAACGAAACGTGCCATAGTGAAGACGATGCTGGAAAAAAATGCATTATATGTGGTTGCTACCCCAATAGGAAATTTAAGCGATATCAGCCTGAGGGCTTTGGATGTACTGGGAAAAGTTGACCTGATTGCCGCCGAACATGTGCAGGATTCCCAACATTTACTGTCAGTGCACGCCATTACAACAGCAAAATGGATCAGCCTTCATCAGCACAACGAAGCGGCGGTTTCGGAAAAAATACTGGCCATGCTGGATGCCGGAAAAAGCGTTGCCTTAGTGACCGATGCGGGTACGCCGGGTATTTCCGATCCCGGCGCGATTCTGGTCCGGCAGGTGCGTGCGCGGAATCACCGGGTGATTCCGGTTCCCGGCCCGAATGCGGCGGTCTGCGCGATGTCCGCCGCCGGCATCGTGAATCCTCACTTCTTGTTTTACGGTTTCCTGCCGGCCAAAAGCGGATTGCGCAAGCGCGAGCTGGCAGCCCTGCAATCGTACCCCTATACGTTGATTTTTTATGAAGCGCCGCACCGTATTCTAGAATGTGTTGAAGATATGCTGGAGATCTTCGGATCGGATCGCGAGCTGACTATTGCCCGGGAATTAACCAAATTATTCGAGACGATTCATAGCGGAACGCTACGACAGGTATTGGATTGGCTGCAAGCGGATGCCAACCAGCAAAAAGGGGAATTTGTATTGCTGCTATCCGGAGCGGAGGTTCCGGAGAAATCGGAAATCAGCGACCAGGCACGGCATATGCTAACTTGTTTACTGGTTGAATTGCCGCTCAAGCAGGCGGTTAAGCTGACTGTGGAGATCAGCGGCGAAAACAAGAAAGCGCTCTACCAATTAGCGCTGGATTTAAAGGCGGCGGGCAGTTCCGGCTAGCATCAAGGCCTGCGCTATAATAGCGGTCACCATCACTATCGGGAAATCATCTTGACCAGCATTACCATTACCCGCCCGGACGACTGGCATTTGCATTTGCGTGACGGCGAACCATTACGCGCTGTGCTGCCGCATACGGCAAAACAATTCGCGCGTGCCATCATTATGCCCAACTTGCGGCCACCGATTACTACAGTCGAAATGGCGCTGGCATACCGTGCCCAGATTCTGACTGCTTTGCCTACGGCACTGAAATCCGCTTTTGAACCGTTGATGACCTTGTATTTGACGGACAATACAGCACCGGCGGAAATAGTGCGGGCCAAGGAAAGCGGCGCGATACATGGCGTAAAATTATATCCGGCCGGAGCGACGACGAATTCCGACGCCGGTGTTACCGATATCGCCAAATGTCATGCCACGCTGGCGGCGATGGAACAGAATGACCTGCCGTTACTGGTGCACGGCGAGGTGACGGATATCGAGGTGGATGTATTCGACCGCGAAAAAATCTTTATTGACCGCATACTGACACCGTTAACCCGGCGTTTCCCGGGTTTGCGCATCGTATTTGAACATGTCACCACACGCGATGCGGTGCAGTTTGTAACAGCAGCATCCGGCAATATTGCAGCGACAATCACGGCGCATCACTTATTGCTGAATCGTAATGCGATCTTTCAGGGTGGCATCCGTCCGCATCATTACTGTCTGCCGGTATTGAAGCGCGAAATGCACCGGCAAGCGTTGCTGACGGCGGCTACCAGCGGTAATCCGAAATTTTTTCTCGGTACCGATAGTGCACCGCATGGACAGACAAGTAAGGAAAATGCCTGCGGTTGTGCGGGCATTTTTACCGCGCATGCCGCTATCGAGCTATACGCAACGGCTTTTGAACAAGCGGGAGCGCTGGATAAACTGGAAGCGTTTGCCAGTTTTCATGGTGCGAATTTTTATCGATTACCGCGCAATACAAGCTCAATCACGCTGAAGAAAGAAAGCTGGCTTGTTCCGGAACAGTTTGATTTTGCCGGAGAGCCATTGATACCGCTCTATGCGGGCGCGCCTTTGAATTGGAAATTGGTGTAGCGCGGAAGAATTTCCGGCGCAAATGGCGGGCGAGGAAATTACCAGTGTTTTAATATCCGGTTCCAGCGATAAAGCAGCCGCGCAAAGCCGTTATAGGCATGATGCGCGAGTAATCCGATAACCGGTAGTTGCAGCAACTTTGCCAGCCAGCGTTGCTGCGGGGTTTTTTGCCAAAGATGAATAAATGCATCGATGCCAATATACAATTCGCCATTGTCGTCTTTGATATGTAACCGCTCACGCACCTGTTTCAGTGAATGGCCGGTTTCCGATGCTGCTCCCGGGCTGTTGTGCACATCCACCCATTCGACATCGTCAATCCCGCACTGCGCCATGCGCTGGCGTTGATCTTTTATTCCTGCATTGCAAACGGGACAGGCACTGTTGTAATACACTTTAGCGGGCATTCCGTAATCTTCTTCTAGGAAGGAACAGCGTAATACTATCAGTTTGCTGATATGAGGCGCGAACACCCGTTGCATTTATTCGGTTTTTGACGCTATCAATGTAATTCCGGGCGTCGATTGAGAGTCGTCTGCAAGTCTTTCTGCAAATCTTCCCTTTTTTTATGCCCGAACAACTTATAAGCACAATATGCGCCTAAACCCAGGGCGGTGACAGTTAAAAGAAGCGGGATGGGCGTCGGTATTTCCAGATACCAGCGCCACCATTCCAGACCAGCAAAGATGATAAAAATGAATGGTGCGATAATCAAAGGCAATACATCATTATCGAGTATTTGATTGATTTTTTCTTGCGCAAACTTACGGATATCTTTTAAGAAATTGTGTGTTTGCGTTGGGTATTTTTGTGCTGTTTGTTTGATAATTTTGAGGCGTAATTTTGGCATAGGAATTATCGTGTCAAAGTATTATTGTAGATATTGAATTTAGTTGAATTGGATCAAGTTCTTGATCTTGAACTTTCAACATTTATCGGTTATGCGGCCGAAAAGTTTATAGCGAACTAACCCAATATGATTATGGAACCAATCCGGCCAAAGAAGAAAAGCGGTGACGAGCAAGCACCGCACAAAAGAATTCAAATGCGATAGGGTCAGTCTAAGACTGGAGCGGGGACGATGTTGACGCCAGTTCAAAAAGAACCAGGTAATTTGCATCCCTTACATTTAATGCAGGACAGATAGGGAGGTGAAGATCGCTCGTGTGTGATTCTATTGCTGCTGGGAGATCCAGCGTGTGGCATAGCGGATAAGATCGGCACCATCTTTCAGGTTTAATTTTGACCGGATATTGAAGCGGTGCGTGTCGATTGTTTTGATGCTGCGGCAAAGCATCTGGGAAATTTCGTGGCTATTATGCCCTTGCCCGATCAAGTGTAAAACCTCTAGTTCACTGGATGTAAGCGTATTGATTAAATGCTCGGGCTCGGAGCTTTTCATAACCATTCGCTTTAGCAACTTTTTGTGCATTTGCTTGCTTAGATAAACATTACCTTTTAGAACCTCGCGGATAGCTTCAAGCAAAACTTCGCCCGGTTCGTGCTTCATGACATAGCCTAGCGCTCCGGCGCGAAGAGCCCGTTCGGCATAAACCGATTCATCATGCATGGAAATGAAAAGTACAGGTAAATCCGGGACCAAAGCATGGATACTTTTGATTACTTCAAGTCCTGATACCGTTTTCAGCGTCACATCTAATAAAATAATATCAATGGGATTATTTTTCTTGATGATTTCCAGAGCCTCGGTGCCGTCACCAGCCTCGGCAAATACTTCCATATCCGGTTCCATATTGATGAGCATGGCAAGACCATGCCGCAACATGGCATGATCATCAACGAGCATTACTTTTGCTTTCTTTGTCGACATTTTTAGTGATTTGTGTTTTTAAACGAACTTCCGTACCGCCTTCTTTGCGAGCGAGAATTTCCAACTTTGCGCCCAATTCCTTCGCGCGGTACTGCATAATTTTAATACCCATTCCCGGTGTTGACGGATGATCGGTGTCAATTCCCGTGAAACCGCAACCATCATCGCAGATGGATAAACACAGCGTTTTTTCATCGGACGTTAAGGAAATGGCCAGATGTTTCGCTTTACCGTGCCGGATTGCATTATTCGCTGCTTCCTGGGTGATCCGGTACAAATTGAGCGCAGTAGTGTTATCGTTGATAATATTAATATTATTTCCCGAAAAGTCACAATCAATATTATACGTTGTTGAAATTCGCGTGGCTAAGGTTTGCAATGCTTTGATCAAACCATTGGCTTCCAGTTCAAACGGAAGCAATCCTTGCGCAAGTTGCTTGATATGGATCACGGCTGTCTGCGTTTGAGAAGCAATGGAGGAAGCCAGCATCGCTAAATTGTTATCTCCGCTCACTGAATTAGAAATTTTCTTTTCCAATACTCTGGCTTGATACCCGATAGCCGCTATTTGCTGTCCGACATTATCGTGCAATTCTTGCCCGATCGTATGCGCTTGTTCCTCAGCCACCGATACCAACGCTTGCTCCAAATGCCTAAGTTCAAGCCAACTTTCCAGATCATTGGCAATCGCACTGACAAGCTTTTGTTCTTCCGGTAAACGAAAGGGTTTGTCTTCCGCGTAAAAAATACTTAAATGGCCGCATTCTATTCCATTGATAAAGATTCGTGATCGCAAAACCGATTTACTTTGATAAATTTCCCGGTTAAGTTCAGAGCCGGATAATAAGTTCGTATCTGTTTTGCTGCTAACAACATGGACATGGGGTTGATTAAGATGATTCTGGTTTTCATTTCTGGAAGTGAAATGTTTGTCGTTGATGTCGATGACCGCGGTAGCAATTTCCGGATATTGCAAGGCGGGTATTAAGTATTTAAATATACTAAAGCAGACATCTTCCAACGAGAGCTCCACTCCCATACTGCGGCGTATTTCATACAGACAGGTAATCTCTTTCAAGCGGGCATGCAATAGTTCATCCACTTGTTTGCGCTCCAGCCATAACGCCAGATCACTCGTGATGGCATTGATCAACCTTTGTTCTTCCATTATTAAAAAGGGCTTGTCCTTAGGGTAATAAACGCTTAACTGGCCGCAAGCCTTACCATTAATACAGATTTCCGATGTCAATTTATGTGTGAAATCCCTTGTCTGGGGTACGGAAGAAATGTGTTTTCCATCGAGTTTGATTGTGATCGAGGTATATTCCGGATGCTGCATTGCGGGTATTAAAAACTTAATAACATTTTGGCAGGCTGCCTCCACCGATAACTCGAGACCGAGGCTGCGGCGAATTTCATAGAGACATATGATTTCTTTTAAACGTTCTCGTAATTCACTTTCTTTGCGGCTCAATTCTATTGAGTATTGTTCGGCTGTTTCTTTAGCTTGCCGGGCTTCTTTTTCTGATTGGATGAGCTTGCGCACGAACCAGTTTAATAACAATATTTCAGCGCTAATCAAGGCCGCCAGATAAACAATGATATCTTTCAGCTTTTCATTAACCGGTTTGAATAATTCCTCTTCATCCAGCTTGAGAATCATGGTAAGGCCGATGGAGTGCAAAGAAGCATAGGTTTCAATGACTGGTACTTGACGATAATCGAAAGTAGCGGCTACGCTACTTTTCTTGTCAAGCGTATAGTTCTTTGACAGTATGTTTTCATCAGGAGCCAGATGCTTGAATTTGACACCATCAATCTGGCTGATCAAGCAAGCCATTTCATGTTTTCCCTTTTCCGGTTTTGCGCATAAGATGAACTCACCCGTTTCACCAATGGATCGTATTCCTCTGAACCGGCGCGTCACTTGCGGCAATTTGACTTGTGTTGTGATACTGCCAATGCGGTGTTTATCTTGATCGAGCACATCATTGGAGGTGTGAAGAATAAGTTCTTCGTCCCATATCAAGAGCGTGTCTTTGTTTAACCGCAGCACCTTTTTACTGTTGGAAAACTGACCTACTTGCGACAGCGTCTTGCCTTGTTTATCGTGAACGACAGCTGCCGAAAAACCTGCCTCGGGTAATGAGTTAACATTTCGCACAAGATCATGCAGGGCATTATGGTTGTCCGGCTCGGTGCTGAGTTGTTGCATCGACTGAACGATAAACGGGCGCAGTGACAATGCACGGGTATCCGCCAATCCTTTTTCAATTTGCGATTCCAGTAAATGCGCTTTTCCTTGTAAGGCAACCGCCAATCCTCTTCCCAGTACCGATTCAATTTCCTGCCGCATGACGGTGTACACGGTGATACCCGTTGTCAGCGTAAGTCCGAGCAACAATAAGCCGCCTATAATGCTGATTTTGCGATCATCGTGCGTCAATGACAAATTACTCTCCTTCATTGGGATTAATGGATTCAGTTAAGTATATTAGAAATGAAGAATGTTCATTAAAATTTCGGCGATCGGATTTTGCCTATACAACAAGCGATCTATCAGTATTATAGATATCCTCATTGCGCTATAATCCTTGGTTTAATTTGTCAACTGGTCTAAAAATGCTGCAGGGTATTAATCTCGCGTGTGTCCGCGGCGACCGCGAGCTGTTTAGAGATGTCAATTTTTCACTCGAAGCGGGCGGCTTGATGCAAGTGCGCGGTCCGAACGGCAGCGGCAAGACCAGTCTGTTGCGCATGCTGTGCGGATTGTCCAATCCAGCCGCCGGTGAAATTCGCTGGGGAGATACCTCGATACGTGACATGGATGGGGAATATTACGCCGCGATGACTTATATCGGTCATTTGAGCGGAACAAAAGATGATTTAACGGTCATTGAGAATTTGCGTATATCCAGTGCGCTGGCAGGTTTTGAAATCGGCGCCGATCAGGCAAAAGAAGCCCTCAGTCACATAGGATTGCGCGGCAGGGAAGCCTTACCGGTCAAGGTATTGTCGCAAGGTCAGCGACGCCGCGTTGCGCTGGCGCGCTTGTTGGTATGCAAAACACCCTTATGGATTCTGGACGAACCTTTGGTTGCATTGGATGTGTCGGCGGTAAAATTGATTCAGGAATTGCTTGAGCGGCATTTGCAGGAAGGCGGCATGGTGGTGATGACGACACATCAGGAAATTGATATTACAGCAGCATCAACCACGCAATTGCATTTGGCCTGATATGTTTATGTGGATAATTAAACGCGATCTTCTGCTGGCGGTGCGGCGCCAATCCGATGTACTGACTACGCTGTTTTTTTTCATCATCGTGGTAAGCCTGTTTCCACTCAGCGTCGGACCGGAAATGAACATGCTGCGCACCATGGCGCCGGGCGTGGTGTGGGTTGCCGCTTTGCTGGCTTCGATGCTGTCGTTGGGACGGATGTTTTCTAATGATTATCTCGATGGCACATTGGAGCAAATGCTGCTGTCACCGCAATCGTTATCGCTTTTGGTGTTGGGAAAGGCTTTTGCGCACTGGCTGGTGACCGGCGTACCGCTGGTGTTGATGGCGCCGGTTCTGGGTATTCAATATGATTTGCCGGCGGAGGCGTTGCTTGTTTTAACGTCGGCTTTATTGCTGGGCACGCCGGTTCTGAGTCTGATCGGCGCAATTGGCGCGGCGTTGACGCTCGGGTTGCGCGGCGGCGGTGTGCTGGTTTCACTGCTCGTGCTGCCTTTATATATCCCGGTGTTGATTTTTGGCTCAGGCGCGGTGGAGGCCAATATGTCCGGGGTTGAGTTTAGCGCGCATCTGTCATTAATCGGCGCATTCCTTTTGGTGACGATTGTTTTCGCTCCCTGGGCGGCCGCTTGGTCGCTGCGCGTTTCATTGGAATAAGGCGGATTTTTACACTGCCTATTTGGTATTGATTTGGTATAGAATTGGCGGCTAAAATTTTTGGACTGAATCGGAACTGAAATTTAACGTGAAGAATTATAAAATTTAATATGGCTATCAATTGGTTCAAATATTCTTCTCCGGCCAGTTTTTACTCACTGGCTGGAAAAATGATTCCACTATTCGTTTTTGCCGCAGCGATACTCTTGGTGGCGGGGCTCTATGTTGGCTTTTTTGTTGCACCTACCGATTTTCAGCAAGGCGAAGCGTACCGGATTATTTTTATCCATGTGCCCGCGGCGTGGATGTCGATGTTTCTTTATGTCGTGATGGCATTCTGGGCGGGCATCGGCTTAGCGTTTAATACCCGGCTTTCTTCCATGTTTGCGTCTGCAATCGCTCCGACCGGTGCGATGTTCACCTTTATTGCACTGTGGACCGGTGCATTATGGGGGAAGCCGATGTGGGGAACCTGGTGGGTTTGGGATGCGCGGCTGACTTCCGAGTTGATTCTGTTTTTTTTGTATATCGGTTTTATGTCGTTGCAAGCGGCGATCGACGACCCGCGCCGCGCCGATAAAGCGGGCGCTATCATTGCGCTGGTCGGTGTAGTGAATGTTCCGATTATTTATTTTTCGGTGCAGTGGTGGAATACCTTGCATCAAGGGGCATCGGTGAGCGTCAATCAGGCGCCTGCAATGGCGAGTACCATGTTGACGGGCATGTTGATTATGGTGTTTGCAAGTTGGATGTATTCCATTGCTGTCATATTAAAACGCACGCGCGTGATTATTCTGGAACGTGAGAGTCATACGGCGTGGGTGGCTGAGCTGCATAAGAAGGGAGCGGTATAATGAACTGGACAAGCTGGTCAGAGTTTTTTGCAATGGGGGGTTATGGATTGTATGTGTGGGGTTCGTACGCCGTGACATTTATTTGTATTGCCGGTGAAATTCTATTAATTTCAAAACGCCACCGAACTTTGGAAAAACAATACAGTCTCATCAACGGCATCAATAAAGAAGAGATAAAAAATGAAACCACGTCATAAGAAACTTGTAATTATAAGTTGCGGAGTAGTTGCATTAGGTGTTGCTGCTGTTCTTGTATTAAATGCATTTCAAAGTAATCTGGTCTTCTTTTTCAGTCCATCCCAGGTCGTTGCAAAAGAAGCACCGATTGGAAAGAGCTTTCGGATTGGCGGGCTGGTTGAGGAGGGCAGTGTCAAACGCGACGATAAAACCACCACTGTCCGCTTTTCAGTAACCGATACGGCGCAAACGATTCCGGTTGTGTATACCGGCATTCTTCCGGATTTATTCAGAGAAGGTAAAGGGGTTGTCGCGCAGGGGAAAATAGCGGCGGATGGGGTTTTTATAGCCGATGAAGTACTTGCCAAGCACGATGAAAATTATATGCCGCCGGAAGCAGCGGAAGCCTTGGAACAAGCCGCCAAAGCACAAAAGGCATCCTTGACGCAGTAATTCCAATTGTTTTCATACAGTCTGAGCGTATCATTTTCAGATTCTTAATAACTATTCATTCATAAGAAAAAATCATGATCCCAGAAATTGGTAATTTTTCTTTAATTCTCGCCCTGCTATTAGCCATTATCCAAGGAACGCTGCCGATCATCGGAGCGGCGCGCGGTATCCCTTCTTGGATAGCACTTGCTAGGCCGGTTGTTCAAGGACAGTTCGTATTTGCTCTGATCGCCTTCCTCTGTTTAGCCTATTCCTTTGTCAGCAGTGATTTTTCCGTTATGAACGTGGCAAAGAATTCGAATACCGAATTACCATTTCATTATCGATTGGCGGCTACGTGGGGATCTCATGAAGGATCTTTATTGCTGTGGGTTTTTATGCTCGCAGGCTGGTCTGTCGCTGTCAGTGTTTTCAGTAAGCAATTACCGGATGACATCGTGGCGCGGGTGCTGGGGGTGCTAGGGCTTGTGGCCATCGGTTTTTATGTATTCATGCTGTTTACTTCAAATCCTTTCGACCGCTTATTACCGGCTGCGCCAGAAGGAAGCGATTTGAACCCATTATTGCAGGATGCGGGTATGGTGATGCACCCGCCGATGTTGTATATGGGGTATGTCGGATTTTCCATCGCTTTTGCTTTTGCAATCGCGGCACTACTGAGCGGAAAGCTGGATGCAACCTGGGCGCGCTGGTCCCGCCCTTGGACGATTGTCGCTTGGGTGTTTCTGACCTGCGGCATTATGCTCGGCAGCTGGTGGGCGTATTATGAATTGGGCTGGGGCGGCTGGTGGTTCTGGGATCCGGTCGAAAATGCGTCTTTTATGCCGTGGCTGGTTGGAACGGCTTTGGTGCATTCCTTGGCGGTTACTGAAAAACGTGGCAGCTTCAAGAGTTGGACCGTTTTGTTGGCGATATGCGCGTTTGCTCTAAGTTTGTTAGGAACATTTTTAGTCCGCTCCGGTGTTTTGACGTCGGTTCATGCCTTCGCGACAGATCCTTCGCGCGGGGTATTTATCCTGGCTTTCTTGTTTATCGTCATCAGCAGCTCGCTGGTATTGTTTGCATGGCGGGCGCCGAAAGTTGGTTTGGGCGGTAAATTCGATTTGCTGTCGCGCGAATCCATGTTGTTGACAAATAATATTTTATTGCTGGTTGCCGCCGCCAGTGTATTGCTCGGAACGTTATATCCATTGATTATCGACGCCTTGGGTCTGGGTAAATTGTCGGTAGGCCCTCCTTATTTCGAGGCTGTTTTTGTTCCTGTCATGACACCGGCAATTTTCCTCATCGGCGTCGGTCCGATTGCCCGCTGGAAACAAATGAGTTTGCCGGCATTAGCAGTTCGTTTACGCTGGGCGTTTGCAGTGAGCGTGGTTTCAGCGCTTGTCGCGCCTTACTTCATTGGGGAATGGAAGCCGATGACTAGCTTCGGTCTGTTGCTGGCGTTTTGGATTATCGTGTGCGTATTCGTCAACTTGAAGCATCGCATCAGCGCCAGTACTGAAGGTAACGTATTTACCAGACTGCTAAAACAATCCAGAAGCTATTACGGCATGCACTGTGCGCATCTCGGTGTAGCCGTATTCATTATCGGCGTTACCTTGGTGAACAGTTACGAGACCGAGAAAGATGTGCGCATGGAAATTGGCAGCAAGGTGACGGTGGGCGGTTATACTTTTCAGTTTAACGGCACCCGCAATGATGTTGGGCCAAACTATAAAGCTGTGATTGGAGATATTGCCGTGAGCAAGGACGATCAATTTGTTCGTAATATGCATCCGGAAAAACGCACTTATAACGCATCCGGTATGGCAATGACAGAAGCGGCTATCGATACGGGATTTTTCCGCGATCTGTACGTTGCTCTTGGCGAGCCGTTGTCCAATGGTGCCTGGGTGGTTCGTGCTTATCATAAACCTTTTGTCGATTGGATATGGATGGGATGTCTGCTCATGGCATTCGGTGGTATTACGTCAATTACCGACCGCCGTTATCGCCTAAAGATTACCAAAAAGAATGCTGTCAGAACTGAAGAAGAGACTAGTGCATCGGCAGAAACGCCAATGCCGGTGGCTGTTGCGCCATCCGCAAACAAAGTTGAATTGGCAGCGGAGACCACCAAAGCATGATGCGCTATTTGATTCCGTTATTTGCTTTTTTGGTGCTGGCTGCATTCTTGCTGGTGGGATTAACGCTGAATCCGCGCCAAGTGCCTTCGCCGCTGATTGATAAACCGGCACCAAAGTTTCAGCTAAATCAGCTGCAAGAGTCCGATAAGATAATGTCATCTGATGATAATCTCGGAAAAGTCTGGATGCTGAATGTGTGGGCATCCTGGTGTGTGGCGTGCCGAGACGAGCATCCATTGCTGGTGCAATTGGCAAGAACCGGGATCGTTCCGATCTATGGCTTGAATTATAAAGACGAACGGAATACCGCAATGCAATGGTTAAAACGCTACGGCGATCCCTATACCATCAGCATCGTGGATTCCGATGGCAAAGTTGGAATCGATTACGGTGTCTATGGTGTTCCGGAAACTTATGTGATTGATAAGAAGGGCATCATCAGACACAAACAAATCGGACCAGTGACTGTTGACTCGCTTGAAAAGACCATCATCCCACTCATCAAAGAACTGCAGCAACAAGCATAAGTGATTATGCGAGTCTCATAAATAAAGGTTAGTTTTGTCATGAAACGTCAATTGAATGGTGTAACGAAGGCCGCAGCGCTTGTTCTTCTGCTATTTCTGCTGATTCCACTGACCGGATGGTCGAAAGAGGCGGTACCGGTTGCGGAAGATCCTGTAGTTGAAAAAAGGATGTTGACGCTGACGGAGAATTTGCGCTGTCTGGTTTGTCAGAATGAAACGATTGCGGATTCGCGTGCTGATTTCTCCAACGACATCCGGCGTGAAATCCGCGAACAAATTAAAGCGAATAAAACAGACCTGGAGATTATTCAGTTTCTGGTCGATCGCTACGGAGATTTCGTCCTTTATAACCCGCCGATGAAAGCTACCACCATCTTGCTGTGGTTTGGTCCGGCAGCTTTGTTGTTGTTTGGATTGATTTCATTGGTTATATATTTAAGACGCCGTCGTGTGCAAATAGAAGAGGTGTCACTTTCGCAAGCAGAGCTTGAAAAAGCGGAAGCGTTACTGAACGAGGATAAAAAAGGTAAAAACGTATGACGGCTTTTTGGGTTATTTCCGGGGTTTTTATTGTCACCGCGCTGCTGTTTGTGGTTCCAACGCTATTGCGCAGCAGAAACAATGAGCTTAAAAATTTAGAGCACGATGCGGTTAACATCACAGTCTATCGCGATCAAATTGCCGAGCTGGATCGAGATTTGGAGAACGATATTCTCAGCCGGGAACAGTATGATAAAAGCAAGCAGGAACTGCAACAACGCATGCTGCAGGATGTGACTGAGCGTGACACTGTCGTTGTTGATAAGAATAAGAAGTTCCGCAATATCGCCTTGTCCGTAGTCATTACATTAACACTGCCGCTGGCTGCCGTCAGTTTGTATTTAGCCATCGGTGATACGCGCGGCTTGCTGCCGCAAGCGCAACTCGCCAGCGCTACTCAAATGAATCGCGATGGCGGCGGGTCACCTGCGGGGCATGACAATTTTTCATCGGTGCTGGAAAATCTGATCAAGCGCCTCAGTGAAAATCCCGAAGATGTCGAAGGCTGGGTGATGCTGGGACGTACCTACGCCATCATGGGCCGGTACGGAGAAGCCAGTAATACCTATGCCAAGCTGGCCGAATTGATTCCGAATAATCCGCAAATCCTGAGTGATTACGCCGATGTTCTGGCGATGAAGAATCAAGGTAATTTAGCGGGTAAACCGGCTGAGTTGATTTACCAGGCGCTGAGCATTGATCCCAAATACCCTAAAGCATTGGCCTTGGCGGGTACGGCGGAATTTGAGCAAGAACGATATGCGCAAGCAGCCGAACATTGGGAAAATTTGCTGCAAGTGATTCCCGCAGATGCGCAGTTGACTCAAACCGTGAAAGATAGTATCGCTGAAGCCAGATTATTGGCTTCTGGCGGCAAAGCGGCAGCACCAGACCAAGCGGTTAAAGTAGCAGAATCGAAGCCGGAAGCCAGCGCGCAACCGACGGAAAAAGCTGTCAGTGCTGAAGCGCCTGCGGCAACATCGCTTTCTGTGTCGGGTAGCGTGACGATCAGCAGCGATCTGGCGGCGAAAGTCTCACCGGGCGATACCTTATTCATTTACGCGCGCGCCAAATCGGGACCTAAAATGCCACTGGCGATTTTACGATTGAAAGCGAGCGATCTTCCTGCGTCATTCACGCTGACGGATGACATGGCGATGACGCCGACGATGAAAATGTCGAGCTTTCCGGAAGTCGTGATCGAAGCCAGAGTCTCGAAATCCGGCCAAGCTGTCACTGCCAGCGGCGATCTGCAAGGATTCAGCGAACCGGTCAAGCTCGGCCACAATAATATAGCGATCGTAATCAATAAACAGGTGCCTTAAAAAATGCTCGAAATTAATCAACCTGTTGAAGATTTTTCCTTGCCGTCAACGGATAGCACACCATTCTCATTGTCGGCTAATGCAGGTAAACATCTGGTTATTTATTTTTATCCCAAGGACGATACACCTGGGTGCACACTGGAAGGCCAGGATTTTCGTGATCACCTGTCTGAGTTTACGAAGGAAAATTGCATCGTTGTTGGTGTTTCACGTGACAATCTCAAATCACACCAGTGTTTCAAGGAAAAAATGCAGTTTTCCTTTGAATTACTGAGTGATGAAGATGAAAAAGTCTGCAATCTGTTTGGCGTCATGAAAATGAAAAATATGTACGGCAAGCAAGTTCTTGGCATCGAACGCAGTACGTTTGTCATCGATGCGCAAGGCATCCTAAGAAAAGAATGGCGCGGCGTAAAAGTACCCGGACACGTTCAGGAAGTTCTGGATTTTGTAACCACACTCAATCAATAGCATGCCTGGCGATACAAAGAATCGGCGTGCTTGTCATATTTGTTTCTCTCTTTCCAAGATTGTTTTAACGCTCCCCCGGTAGCTGAGGAATAAAATAGGCCGGATGAGATGACCTACTTATTCAATGATCCGGCGCAGTTTGCTGATGAATTAGCCGAGGGTTATGCCGCCGCTCACCGTGATAAAATCCGGCGCGTCGACGGCGGTGTCATCCGCAGTCACAAAACCAAATCCGGTCAGGTGGTCGTCATCATTGGCGGCGGGTCGGGGCATTACCCCGCGTTCGGCGGATTTGTCGGCTTAGGATTAGCGCATGGCGCCGCTCTCGGTAATGTTTTCGCCGCACCGTCCGCGCAGCAGATTTGCAACGTGGCGCAAGCCGTCGATGCGGGTGCCGGTATTTTGTTCTGTTACGCGAATTACGCCGGTGACGTGCTCAATTTCACGCAAGCGCAGGAACGTCTGCGCGTACAAGGTATCAATGTTCGTTCGGTGGTGGTAACCGATGACATTGCTTCGGCTCCGGCCGATGAGCGGCACAAACGCCGCGGTATCGCCGGTACGCTGGCAGTGTTCAAGGCCGCGGCCGTTGCCGCCGATGCCGGAAAGCCGCTGGATGAAGTCGTGCGTGTCGCAACCGCAGCCAATGACCGCGTGCGCTCGCTGGGGGTGGCGTTTTCCGGCTGCACATTGCCCGGCTCAGCCAAACCTTTGTTTGAAGTTGAATCCGGAATCATGGAAGTCGGCATGGGCATCCACGGCGAACCCGGTCTGGACCGTGTCAAAGCACCCAGCGCCGATGGTTTGGCGGAAATGCTGGTTGGCAAACTGCTGGCCGAAATCCCAGAAACCGTCAACAATATTTCCGGCGCACGCGTCGGTGTCATCCTGAACGGCCTCGGTGCAGTGAAATACGAAGAATTATTTGTCGTTTACCGCAAGATCGAGCAGCTGTTGACTGCACACGGATTGACCATCGCTGCACCGGTCGTGGATGAAATGATTACCAGCTTCGATATGGCGGGTGTGTCGTTGACGTTGTTCTGGCTTGATGACGAACTTGAGCAAAGCTGGCTGGTGGCTGCCGATACACCGGCGTTTCATCGCGGTGTGATCACCGATACCTATTACTTGATCGACAATGACATCGAGTCAAAGGATACGCAAAAAGAATCTTCCGTAAAGCCGGGTTCTGCGGAATCGCAAGCGGCCGCCAGCATCGTGCTGGCAGCGCTGGAAGCGGCGCTCGATGTCATTGAGATGCAACAGGATGAATTGGGCCGATTGGATGCGATAGCCGGTGACGGCGATCATGGCATTGGCATGCAGCGCGGGCTGAAAGCAGCCGTCGATGCGGCCAGGGCTGCAATCTCCGCGCAAACCGGAGCGGGGGCAACACTGATCGCTGCCGGCGATGCCTGGTCGGATCGAGCGGGTGGTACCTCGGGCATGCTGTGGGGTGTTATTTTGCGCAATCTTGGTCATGCCGTGGGTGACGAAACCAAACCGGATGCCGCAACCATTGCAACCGGTATCGCAGAGGCGCTGCAAGCTGTTATCGTTGCCGGAAAAGCGCAACTGAACGATAAAACCCTGGTCGACGTCCTGTATCCATTTTCTACTGCCTTGACGAAAAGCGCTAGCCAAGGGTTTTCAACACCCGAAGCCTGGACAGCCGCCGCGGAAGTTGCCAAACAATCCGCCAAGGCTACCAAAAATCTCACTCCCAAAATCGGCCGCGCCCGCCCGCATACAGACAAAAGCATCGGTAACCCTGATCCGGGAGCGGTGTCGATGGCGTTGATTATCGATGCGGCAGGTAAAATTATTAGAAGGCAGTGTTCATAAGAAAATTATTAATCAATTTTCAAACATGATTTTGCAAGGTGGAATCATGAAAATGGTTATTCTTGACGTACGAGATCCAAAGGAATCGATGGCTGGTTTTGTGCGAGCCCGGCACTCGAATCAACGAGAGGCAGCAGATCGCATTAGTATCGCGTCGCCCGAATTGCTTTGGAAAGTATTGACCGCAAAACGCTGGGAATTGCTGAAAGCGCTGTGTGGCGCAGGCCCGGTTTCCATCCGAGAAGCCTCCCGGCGGGTGGTGCGCGATGTCAAAGGTGTGCGCGGCGACGTGACAGCATTGCTGGAAGCGGGGCTGCTCAACCGCACCGGAAGCGGCGTGATTGAATTTCCTTATGAGGCATCAAGGTAGATTTTGCTGCAGGCGGCTTGATGGAAATGTTGGAGTTCCTGGTGTCACTCCAACCTACCGCACTGCTCTATGTGAGCAATGTAGTAAGGAAAGGGAATTCTTGGCAGCATATGGTGCCGATTTGGTTTCGAAGATTGTGATCGCCGCTATCGTGCATTCCTAAACAGAGATAGTAGTTTTTTCCTTCATATTGAGCATAAACAATCCACTGGCCTGTTAAAGCTTCTGTATTAGCTAATCGCATCCAATTACCTTGCACTATGTCATCTGCGAGCAATTTGCAATCCTCTATTGATACATAGCGTTCTTTGCCTGCCTCTTGAGCTTCAAGAATGCGCTCTTTGAATAAAGGGATACCGTATCTATCTAGTCCTTTCAGTGGCGGGTGTTTAAATGGGGTGGCTGGTTTCATCTGGCTGGATGTGCCAATCCCTTCCAAAGCTTTAATCTCGTGCATAACATTCGCAGGGTTCAAGTGTTTGGATTTAAAACCACCAAATAATCCAAGTACCAGAAGAATGCTGTATCGATTAGGCACTACAGTATCAAGACCAATAAAGTCAGCAAAATTAGCTAGTTCCGCAGACATGTCTTTCCCATCGTTGGTTATCGCGGTAAATTTCTTACACGTCATTTAATTTGCGATTCCACGTAGTTTTGCCACGGGGTTGCTTATTACCCCGAGAACCAACAATATATTTGTCTTACCTCGTCAACCCCGCATACAACACGGGCAATTTCTCCGGCAGCCGCTCCACATGATCCACTACTAAGTAATTACGTTCACCAAAAATGCGTGATACATACTGATCCGCACGCGGGTCGAGACTCATGCAGTAGGTCAGGATGCCAGAGCGGCCAGCTTCCTCGACGGCTTTTTTTGTGTCGTGGCGTAGGTATTGCGGGTCGCGCACGTCTACGTCGGCTGGTTCGCCGTCGGTGATGACCAGCAGCAGTTTTTTTGCCGATTTTTGCAATTTCAGGTAATGCGTGGCGTGACGCATGGCCGCACCCATGCGGGTCGACAGTTGCCCGGACATGCCGGCGAGTTTGGCTTTGGGAATTTCGTCGTACGGTTGATCGAAATCCTTGAAGCGGAAATACTCGACGTCGTGCCGTCCGTCGGAGCAGAAGCCGTGGATCGCGAACGGATCGCCGATTTTATTGATCGCGTTGGCGAGCAGCACCGTGGCTTGGCGCGTCAGGTCGAGCACGGAGTAGTCGTGTCCAGCGACTTTTTCGTTGGTCGATTCGGACAGATCGAGCAGCACCAGCACGGAAATGTCGCGTACTTTGCGCACCGAGCGCATCATGATGCGCGGGTCGGGTTGCATGCCCATGCGGATGTCGATCAGCGAGCGGATCGCGGCGTTGATGTCGATTTCATCGCCGTCCTCAAGCTTGCGGATGCGGCGCGTGCCTTGCGGCTGCATCGCATCGAGCAGGAATTTCATACGGGCAATTTCACGTTTGTATTGATTGGCGATGTCGTCGATGCACTGCATGTCGCCCAGTTTGGCGCGTTTTTCCTGTACCGTGGCCCAATCCGGACGTTCCAGCTGGATTTGGTAATCCCATTCGGAGTAGTGGTAGGGTGCCGACACCGGTTCCTTGCCTTCCATGTCGTTGAACGATACGCCCATGTCTTCGTAAGGGAAGAATTCTGTGCCCATGACCCAGATTTCCTGCGCGTCGTCGCCAGCGGTTTCAACGTCGATCTCGTTGGCGAATTCCATCACGTTGACGTATTTGCGCACTTGTTTCGGCGCATCGTAACCGGCGGACAGCGATTTGTTGAAATCGAATTCCTCGAATTCCCAGAAATAGCGGTTGTCGTCGCGGTACGGCGCGGTGAGTGTGTCGCTGCGTGGACTGTACGGAATCCGTTTGTCCATGAAACTGTGCGCGAGCTGCACGCCGATTTCCCAAGATGTTTTGTGGCTATGGAGCTGGTCTTTCGCTGCTTTGAACAATTTGCGGCCTTCCACGATCCACGGATCCTTGTCCTGGTAATCCGGGTCGAGCAGGGCGCGCGCCAGGCGGTTCAGGTAATCGCCCATCGACGCATTCATCTCCGGTGTTGCGCTATGCAACGCCGACCAGGTTTGGCGTAAGCCGGGGAAGCGGCGGATCGACAGTTCTTCGATGCGTGCATCCTCGATGACCGAAATCACCGCCATTTGCAGCGGATTCAGACTTTCCGCGGAAATCGGCTGCTTGGTCTCGACCAGATGCGCGGCGGCGTGCGCGGCGGCGGCGCGGTACACTTCGGTGGCGGAGACATCGCCGTAAGCATCGTAGGCATCCGGCAGATGGATGAAATAGTTCTCGATGAACGGTTTGTAGCCTTCGCGCGTTTCAAAGTCACCGGACGTGGGTTTCATGAAAAAATCGCGTCCCCACAGCGCGCGCAGATACATGTTGATACGGCGCTGCACGTCGACGAACAAGGTGCCTTTGCGTTCTTTCTGCAACACCGCGAGCGATTCTTTCGACTCCAGACCGAAATAACGAATTTGCTCTTCGTAGTTGGTGCGGTGTGCATGCGCGCCCCACATCGCCCAGCGGCGCAAGCCGCCGAGTGTCAATTGCCCGAACAGGATGTCCAGTTTGCCCAGCATCGGCCGGATGCCGCGCGGTGCTTGCGCGATCAGATTGTTGAGGAATTGCAGGTAATTCTGAAACAGTTGCGCGTCGCCCAGCCGTTTGGCGGCAGTCGGCGAGGTTGCCAGCACCAGCTCGATGACCGCGCCGGAGGTGCGCGAAGCCAGACTCAACACCGACGTGGCCAGATCGCCGACAACGTCTTCGCCGATTTCCTTGGCAACCAGCGGAATTTCGTCGATCCAGCAATCGACCACGCTGCGCCCGCGCCCCAGGCCGCGGATCGCCGATGCGCCTTTCAGATAGTTATCCAGGCCGCGCGGCGAAAAGATTTTGACCGCTTCCGGCCAGGCATGGTTTAGCAACTCAACCGATTCCGGTTCCAGATCCTCGAGCAATTCTTTGTAATCGTCCAGATTGATACTCATGGCAGCACCTGTTAATGGATTAAAACAAACGGGTTATTTTTTCCGGTTTAGTTGAAGAACGTGCTGACTGCGGCGTCCAACGCATCGCGCATATCCGGGTCGTCAGTGATCGGGCGCACCAGTGCCACGCGGCAGGCGGCATGTGCATCGACTTTTTTGGCAATCAAACTGCCGGCATAAATCAGCATACGGGTGGATATACCTTCATCCAAGCCATGTCCCTTCAAGTTGCGTGCGCGCTCGGCAATCGATACCAGCTTTTCGGCAACCTCTGTTGAAACACCGGATTCGTGCGCGACGATTTCACTTTCCACGTCATGGTTCGGATAGTTGAAATCCAGCGCGCCGAAACGTTGCTTGGTCGATTGTTTCAGATCTTTCATCAGACTCTGATAGCCTGGGTTGTACGAAATGACGATCTGGAAATCCTTGTGTGCTTGAATCAGTTCGCCTTTTTTCTCTAATGGCAGCACACGGCGGTTGTCGGTCAAAGGATGGATCACGACAGTGGTGTCCTGACGCGCTTCCACCACTTCATCCAGATAACAGATGGCGCCATGACGGGCAGCCACGGCCAAGGGGCCATCTTGCCAGCGGGTGCCGTTGGCATCGAGCAGGAAACGTCCGACCAGATCGGAAGCAGTCATGTCTTCGTTACAGGCTACGGTGATCAGCGGTTTTTTTAGTTTCCATGCCATGTATTCGACGAAACGGGTTTTACCGCAACCGGTCGGGCCTTTCAGCATCATCGGCATGCGCACCGAGTAGGCTGCTTCGTACAATTGCACTTCATCAGCTACCGGATGGTAATAGGGTTCTTTGGTGACACGATATTGTTCGATGATATCGCTCATGATGAGCTCCTGTAATAGTTATTTGAAAAACATGCAGTGTCTAAATTCAGGTCGAAAAAAAACCCCCGCCCTGTTACAGGGATATGGGGGTTTCAGGGTTCGAAACCCGTTAAAACTTATACCGTCTTGCCGCGGTAAATAACCATCGATGCGCCTTGGCTTTGCGCAAAGTTGTCGTAGCCGATCAAACGCACATGATTGTTTGGATTGGCTTTGTGACAAGCTTCCGCTTCTTCCAGAATACGAGCTACATCGGTTTCGCCGAACATTGGCAATTTCCACATGTACCAGTAGTTATCCATCAGATACTCTGGTTCAATATGTTCAATCGCTGGGTTCCAGCCTTTTTTAACAATATATTCAACCTGATTCTTGATCTGCTTGGCCGACATTGCAGGCAGATAAGAGAATGTTTCAAATTTGCGGCTGGCAGGATCGCTCAGACGGCTTTTGTAATCCAACATTTCTGACATTGTGATACTCCTAATCAATTAGATTTCCGGCACGCAGACGCATGCTTTGTGCCGGAGCATGTATTTTTACTTGTGAGCGACGTCCAGTTTGTCGACGGTGTCGAATTCAAACTTAATTTCTTTCCAGGTTTCCATCGCGATTTTCAGTTCCGGACTGTGTTTAGCAGCGGCGGTCAGAATCTCTTTACCTTTCTTCTCGATTTCAATACCTTGGTTACGTGCTTCCACGCAAGCTTCCAGCGCCACACGGTTAGCAGCGGCACCCGCTGCATTGCCCCATGGATGGCCTAAGGTACCGCCACCGAATTGCAAGCAAGCGTCGTCACCGAAGATCGCTACCAGCGCCGGCATGTGCCAAACGTGAATACCACCCGAAGCCACTGGGAATACGCCTGGCATAGAACCCCAGTCTTGATCGAACATAATGCCGCGGCTGCGATCTTCCTTGATAAAGCTGTCGCGCATCAAATCGATCCAGCCCAGCGTTGCACCGCGATCGCCTTCCAATTTACCAACCACGGTACCGGAGTGCAGGTGATCACCACCGGACAGACGCAGAATTTTAGCCAGCACACGGAAGTGAATACCATGATGCGGGTTACGGTCGATTACCGCGTGCATTGCACGGTGAATATGCAGCAGTATGCCATTGTCACGGCACCAGTTTGCTAAGCCTGTGTTAGCGCAGAAACCGCCGGTGATGTAGTCGTGCATAATGATCGGTGCGCCGATTTCTTTGGCGTATTCAGCGCGTTTGTACATTTCTTCCGGAGTCGGTGCGGTTACGTTCAGGTAGTGGCCTTTACGTTCACCGGTTTCGCGTTCTGCCTTGTGGATCGCTTCCATGACAAAATCAAAACGTTGACGCCAGCGCATGAACGGTTGGCTGTTCACGTTTTCGTCGTCTTTGGTTAAATCCAGACCGCCGCGCAGACATTCGTATACGGCACGGCCATAGTTTTTGGCAGATAGACCCAGTTTTGGCTTGATCGTGCAACCGAGCAGCGCACGGCCATATTTATTGAGCATATCGCGTTCAACTTGAATGCCGTGAGGAGGGCCGCCGCAGGTTTTGACGTAAGCGATCGGGAAGCGCACGTCTTCCAACCGCAAGCCACGAATCGCTTTGAAGCCGAATACGTTGCCAACGAGGGAGGTAAACACGTTGACAACGGATCCTTCTTCGAACAGATCGATCGGGTAAGCAATGAATGCATAGAAACAGGTGTCGTCGCCAGGTACGTCTTCAATGCGATAAGCACGGCCTTTGTAGTAATCCAGATCGGTTAACAGATCGGTCCATACGGTTGTCCAGGTACCGGTGGATGATTCGGCGGCAACAGCTGCTGCTGCTTCTTCACGATCCACACCGGGTTGAGGGGTAATTTTGAAGCAAGCCAGAATATCCGTGTCCAATGGGGCGTACTCGGGCATCCAGTAGGTTTGCCGGTATTCTTTAACACCTGCGTTATATGTCTTTGCCATAATATTTTCTCCAGTTAAATTCCACTCAACTCCAGCCAACGATACAGACAGAAACGAGAGGATATTGCGTTACAAACAACAAACATGACTACTCAAATCCATGAAGCGCACTATAGCGCTGTTTACCTATAAGAACAAATCAGTAATTTTGATGTTTATAATAAGGTTATACTTATAAAACTTTACGGAATGAATCAGAACTGATATTTGACCTATGCTCCACCTGACTTTGCGGCAACTGAAAGTGTTCGAGTCTGTTGCCCGGAACCTCAGTTACTCGCGTGCCGCCGAAGAGCTGCATCTTACCCAACCTGCTGTTTCCATGCAAATTAAGCAGTTGGAAGACAACATCAGTTTACCGCTGTTTGAGCATTTAGGTAAACGAATTTATCTGACCGAAGCCGGGCGTGAATTGTATCAATATAGCCGGGCGATTTCGCAGCAATTGGCCGATATGGAAGTCGCTCTGGATGAATTGAAAGGCATGGAGCGCGGTAAACTAAATATTTCGGTAGTGACGACCGCCAATTATTTTGCGCCGCATTTGCTGGCAAAATTTTGTCAGCGTTATCGCGGTGTGACGGTCAGTCTGAACGTTTCCAACCGGGAGACGGTATTAAAGCAATTGGCGGATAATTTGATCGACCTCGCCATCATGGGGCAGCCGCCGGAAAATCTCGATATCGACAGCGAATCTTTCATGGAGAATCCGCTAGTGGTGGTAGCGCCGCCGGGTCATCCGCTTTGCCAGGAACACAATATTCCGGTGAAACGGCTAGCCAACGAGACTTTTCTCGTGCGTGAATCGGGCTCGGGGACGCGCAGTGCGATGGAGCGGTTTTTTGCCGCGCACAAGATCAAAATCAACAAAGGAATGGAAACGGATACCACGGAAGCGATTAAGCAAGCCGTTCAGGCCGGTATGGGATTGGGTATCATGTCGCAGCATACCGCCGAGCTGGAATTAGAGACGGGTCGGTTGAAAATTTTGGATGTGCAGGGTTTCCCGATCATCCGTTATTGGCATGTCGTCAATCGGAAGAATAAACGCTTATCGAGTGTCGCCAATGCTTTCAGAGAATTTTTACTGAAAGAAGCCGCTAAATTGCTGGATGAATCGAAAAATTAATAATTTCATTAAGATGAGACAATTTTGGGTTTAACATAGCGTGTAAGAATTTCACTACTGCCAAAGTTGAAAATTCGCCATGCCCGATTCTCACCGTTCCGATGAAAAGCAAACAGACCGCACCAATTCAACCGAATGGGGTGTTTATTTGGAATGCGGAGTGGTTTCGCTGATTATTTTATTGATCGACTTTGTTACTCCGCTAGGGATCGCCAATGGCATTCTTTACGTAGTCGTAGTGCTGATTTCGTTAAGATCCCCCGACAAACACTTCACCATCATCATCGCATTTACCAGTTCACTGCTGGTCGGGGTTGGCTATTGGGGATCACCGCCAAGTGAGATTCCGATGTATCAGGTTTTTGCAAATCGCTTTTTGGCGTTTTTGTGATTTGGCTGACTGCAATTTTAGCACTGAAGCAACGCGATAAAACGGCTCAATTGCATCAAGCGCGCATGCAGTATTTGCAATCGGTTAAAGACGTCGAAATACGGGAAGAAAAATTAAGGGTGCTGAAATCCACCATGCTCATGGTGCAGGATATCACCGGCAATTTTCTCAATAGCTTGCACTTTTTCAAGCTTGAGATTGAAAAAAACAAAACACTGACGCCCGAGTCGGTTACACGGCTTGATGAATTGATCAGCGATACCTCACAACGCCTGAATAAGCTGGGTAATCTGGCTGAAATCCGTGAGAAAAAAATGGCGGGCGATACGGTCGGCATCGATTATGAGCATTCGGCGGTGAATGGCGATACAATAAGCAAGTAATCGCATGATGAACGAATGGATAGGGAAAATGATGCAAGCAGGGCAAGGATCGGGTGGAAATGTAGTCGCGGCAGTATGCAGTTTTTTTATATCGGGATTGGGGCAATTGGTGCAAGGACGTTTATTGCCGGCATTACTGTTTTTCATCATTACCGGCGTAGGATATTTTTTCTGGGTGCTCATCATTCCGCCGATCATCGCCGGAATCGTTCATCTCTGGTCTATCATTGACGCGGCGCGTTTTACGGTCGCCGATTAGTCATTTCATAATTTTAATTTTTGCATACAGCCGGTTGGCAGGATTGATTTCCGGGCTGTGCAAAGTCTCCACATTTTTATTTGATTTTTAGTGTCATGTCCTCGTCAAAACAAGTTGCACGTAGAGTTGGTTTTATCTCATTGGGTTGCCCCAAAGCATTGGTGGATTCCGAACAAATCCTGACGCAGTTGCGCGCCGAGGGGTATGAAATTTCACCGTCGTACAACGATGCCGATTTGGTGGTCGTGAACACCTGCGGGTTTATCGATAGCGCCGTGGAAGAATCGCTCGATGCCATTGGCGAGGCGCTGGCCGAGAACGGCAAAGTGATCGTTACTGGCTGCCTGGGTGCCAAAGAAGACGGCGATGTAGTGAAAAAAGCCCACCCGCAAGTGCTCGCAGTCACCGGACCGCACGCATTGCCGGAAGTGATGTCGGCCATTCATACTCATTTGCCGCAACCGCACGATCCGTACACTAGCTTGATACCGCCGCAAGGAATCCGGCTGACGCCGCGGCACTATGCCTATATCAAAATATCGGAAGGCTGCAACCATCGCTGCACGTTCTGCATCATTCCCTCGATGCGCGGTGATCTGGTGAGCCGCCCGATTCATCAAGTGATGCAGGAAGCTGAGCATTTGGTGAACGCCGGTGTGAAAGAATTGCTGATCATTTCGCAGGATACCAGCGCCTACGGCGTTGACGTCAAATACCGCACCGGTTTCTGGCAGGGGCGGCCGGTCAAAACACGCCTGACCGAACTGACGCAGGCGCTGGGTTCGCTGGGTGTTTGGGTGCGTCTGCACTATGTTTATCCGTACCCGCATGTCGATGAAGTCATTCCGCTGATGGTAGAAGGAAAAATACTGCCGTACCTAGACGTGCCGCTGCAACATGCCAATCCGCGTATTCTGAAAGCGATGAAACGCCCGGCCAATGCGGAAAATAATCTGGCGAGAATCCGGCAGTGGCGCCAGATTTGCCCCGATATCACCTTGCGCAGCACGTTCATTGTCGGTTTCCCGGGCGAAACCGAAGCGGAATTCGAGGAATTACTGGACTTTCTGCGGGAGGCGCAGCTGGATCGCGTTGGATGTTTTGCTTATTCCGCGGTGGAAGGCGCCGCCGCCAATCAATTGCCGGGTGCAGTGCCGGAGGAAATCAAGGAAGACCGCCGCGCGCGTTTTATGCAACTGCAAGAAGAAATCAGCCATCAGCGCTTGGCCGCGAAAGTCGGCAAAACCATGACTGTGATGATCGATCAAGTGACCGATGATGACGTGATTGCGCGCAGCAGCGCCGATGCGCCGGAAATCGACGGATTGGTATATGTGGAGGAAGCCGGTGAGGTGCAGCCGGGCGATTTTATCGAAGTGGAAGTTACCGGCTCGGATGCGCACGATCTGTTTGCGGCCGCTTTGAGGCGCAACTAATCGTGCGCTTGATGCCGTCAATAAAACGACGGCAACGACATTCCCATCCACAGCATGACCAGAATGATCATCGCGATGCCGATACCGATGATTCCGATAATCATGCCGATCAGAATAGTAAGGCCGTCCTTGTTCAGTAGTCCGAGCGACATTACCAAAATTCCCCAGCCCGGCGAAAAATTGATCAGTGGTATCGGTAGCGCAATCGCTAAAGCGAACACGAACGAAAAGAAGCCTATAATCCGTTCCCAGGTATGCACGCTGATATAGGTAATGCGCGGCTGCATGCGTTCCTCGATTTTCTTCAGCCAGGGGTTTGCTTTAGCCAGTATTTTCTCAAGCGTGCTGCGTTTGATGTGTTTTCCTTCCAGCCAGAGAGGCAACCAGGGTGCACGCATGCCCAGGATCATTTGCGTTGAGAAAATGAACAGCGGAATTGAAAAAACCGTGGTGTAACCGGGTGGGACAGGAATCGGGAGACAGATAGGCACTGCGGCGATCGCCATCAAGATGCCGAATCCGCGTTCATGCAATGCATTCTTGATTTCGCCGACAGAGATGACCTCATTCTTATTCTCAACGACGACAATAGCCAGGAATTCCGAAGTAGGGCGTTCTTTTTCTTTGACTGTCATGAGTGACTCCCGTTGTCAGATTGTTATCCATAGTATCGGGTAACCAGCAAATAAACTAATACTCATCGTTGGAGAGTCAAGTCATGAAAAGATTCTGTGGTGTAATCACAACAGTGTTTCCCGCTGGGTACATTTGCTATTCGTAGCGCAACGCATCGACCGGTTTAAGAGAGGCCGCTTTCTTGGCCGGATAAAAGCCGAAAAATATGCCGACCGCGGAGGAAAATAAAAAAGCCAATCCGATCATGCCGACGGTGATCACGATCAACATGTCGGCCACCCGGCTGACGATCCACGCGCCGCCGATGCCCACCAACAAGCCGATCACGCCGCCCATGACGCAGATTACGATCGCTTCGAGCAGAAATTGCGTCAGAATGGCGCGTTGATCGGCGCCAATCGCCATGCGGATGCCGATTTCACGCGTGCGCTCGGTAACCGACACCAGCATGATATTCATAATGCCGATGCCGCCGACCAGCAGCGATACCGATGCAATCGCACCGAGCACGATCGACATGATCTTGGCGGCGTCGGTCGCGACATCGGCGATTGCCGTCAGGTTACGTACGGTGAAGTCATTTTCCTTACCTTTGGCGATACGGTGACGCTGGCGCAACAATTGGGTGATTTCAATTTCGGCGATATCCATGTCGCTGGCCGATTTGCCTTGCACCAGCATGTAGCGGATGGAGCCGGGAAACTGATTGCCGGTAATCTGGCGTTCGCTGGTGGTGATCGGGATCAGCACAGTGTCATCCTGATCGCGTCCGGTCAGACTTTGTCCTTTCGCCATCAGCACGCCGACTACTACAAAAGGCCGGTTGGTGATACGGATCGCTTTGCCGATGGGCTCTTCGTCGCCGAACAGATTCTTGGCCGTCACCGAACCCAGCACAACCACGCGCGCCGCCGAGCGCAAATCGGATTCGGTAAACGCAGTGCCGGCATCCATTTTCCAGTTGCCGACGGCGAAATAATTGGGTGTGGTGCCGGTAATGATGGTGCTCCAATTTTTCGCCGCATAATTGAGTTGCACGGTGCCGGTGGTGACCGGCGCGGTGGCGCTCACGGACGGTAATTCGGCGATGGCGTACGCGTCGTTGATGGTCAACGTTCTCACGCTGCCGCTGCCGAAGCTGAAACCGCCGGAAGACGTGGCGCCCGGCACCACGAGAAACAAATTACTGCCCATCGCGGCGATGGTTTCATTGATTTTAGTGCGCGCGCCTTGGCCGATGGACAGCATCAAAACCACGGCGGCCACGCCGATGATCATGCCCAGCATCGTTAATCCGGTGCGCAGGCGGTTTTGCCGCAATGCGCGCAGTGCTTCGCCGATGATTGTCAACAGATTCATAATGTCATGCAGTTTCTGCCGGAACGGCTGTGTTTGCGTTGTTATGCTGATCGACGACGATATGGCCGTCTTTCAAACGGATCAGGCGCTTTGCGTAAGCCGCAATATCGTCTTCATGCGTCACCAAGACGATGGTCATGCCTTGCTCGCGGTTCAATTGTTCAAATAATTGCATGATTTCCCGGCTGGTTTGCGTATCCAGATTGCCGGTGGGCTCATCGGCCAGAATCAGCGGCGGCCGGTTGACCAAGGCGCGGCTGATCGCGACCCGTTGTTGCTGGCCGCCGGAAAGTTGGTTCGGCAGGTGCATGGCAAAATTTTCCAATCCGGTGCGGCGCAGCAATTCCAGCGCTTGCTGGCGGCTTTGCGAACGGCTGGCACCGGCGTAAAGCAGTGGTGTGGCGACATTATCCAGCGCGGTCATGCGCTTGAGCAGATTAAAACCCTGAAACACGAAACCGATGCTTTGATTGCGAATATGCGCCAATTCATTACCCGACAACGCCGCAACGTTTTTTCCGGCGAGCCAGTACGATCCGCTGGTCGGCGTATCCAGACAACCGAGGATATTCATCAATGTCGATTTGCCGGAGCCGGAATGCCCCATAATGGCGACAAACTCACCTTGGTTGATCGTCAGGTTGATATTGAACAACACTTGATTGGAAATGGTGTGGCCGTTTGCATCTTGCAAGCTGTAACTTTTGCACAGATCCTCGATTTGGATGAGCACACCGGGAGCAGGTGCAACCTGAACTGAGGGCATCAAAATACCCTCAGCTTGAATTTGCTGTCCGATTCTTTCTTATCCGCCACTTCGCTGATGATGGCCTTATCGCCCGGTTTAATTTCGCCGCCGGTGATTTCGGTGTAATTGCCATCGGTGATTCCCGTCGTCACATGGATAGGTTCGGGGCGATCCTGCGATAACAGGTACAGCGTGGCTTGATTCGGTACCCGGGCTGTTTTAGCACTTTCACCCGGCTCGACATCTTTAGGCTGATAGCGCAGCGCTGCGTTGGATACGCGCAATACATCGTGTTTCTGCATGACAATGAAGTTGATATTGGCCGTCATGCCGGGCAGCAAGGCACCATCGGCGTTATCGACCATAGCAACGACGTTATACGTGACGACGTTTTCCTGAATGGTCGGGTTGAGGCGGATTTGCTTGACCATACCGGTAAATTTGCGCTGCTGGAAGGCGTCAACGGTAAAGTTGATCAATTGATCGATATGCAGTTGGCCGATATCGGCTTCCGCGACGCTGATGTTCACTTGCATTTGCCGCAAGTCCTGGGCGATTTGAAACAGTGTCGGCGTTTGAAAACTAGCGGCGACAGTCTGACCGATGTCGACATCCCGCGCGATAACCACGCCGGAAATCGGCGAGCGGATCACGCTGTAGTTGAGATTGGCCTGGTCGCGATCGACTTGCGCTTTACTGACGGCCACCTGGGCGCGCGCCGCTTCGGCTTCCTGCGCGGCGATTTCCAGCGCTTCGGGTGAAACAAAGTCTTTTTCTCGCAACAAGCGTTGGCGATTTAATTTGCTTTCAGCGATTTTTGCCGCAGTTTGCGCGCTGAACAGATTGGCCTTGGATTGCTGCAATTGCGCACGCAATAAGGCGGGGTCGAGTTCGGCCAGGACCTGGTTGATTTTCACGTGATCGTTATAGTCGGCGTGCAACTTTGCCACGGTGCCGGAGACCTGGGTGCCGACATTGACCAGAATCACCGGCGTTAACGTGCCATTGGCCGAGATGGTCTGGATGATGTCGCCGCGCTCGATGGTGCGGGTTTTGTATTGATTTGCCTTGGATTCTTTTTTGCCACCGCTGTACCAGAATGCGGCCGCTGTGGCAATTACGATGACGGCTAGGAAAATTTTCCGGGAATTGATAGTGCGCATGCAACGATACGTTTAATAATGATCAAAGGATTCCATGATACGTTAATTGCCGGCCGGGAAACGGTTCCGGGCACTTATTTTTCTTTTTCTTCTTCCTCGACGAGCGCTTTCATCTGTTTCAGGCGCGCTTCGATGCTCGATAGCTGATAAAAATTGCCATTATCGCTTTGCAGCGCGATTTTCAATTGATCCGCGGCGGCTTTGAAGTGGTTTTTGAGGAAATATACTTCCGCCAGCGCGCGATGCTCGAGCATTTTATTGCCGAGCAACGCATAGCATTGCGCCTGCAAATTGTATAGTTTCGGGTCGTTTTGAATCGTTTGCAGTTGTTGGTTGATGAATTCCAGCGCGGTTTCGGTTTGTTTATTTTGTATCAGCGCATTGGCATAGCCGTGGATCAGCGCGCGGTACTGCGGATAGACTTTCAATGCGGTCTTGTAGGTGGCGAAGGCATCGGCGGTTTTGCCGTTGGCCAGCTTCACGCTGGCAGACAATGTTTCGATCATCGCGCCGGCGATGATATTTTTATGTTCAACCTGGATGGTTTTTCCCAGCGGGTGATTGATCAAAGCGGCCGATGCGGAATCGCCGTGTAGCAGCTCGTACAAATGCGCCAGTTCGCTATCCGCCTGTTTGTATTTTTTCGCGCGCAACAGCGCATGAATATAGCCGTAGCGTTCAACCGCTTCGTTGGCATAGCGTTTCTCATCCAGGCGGGTTTTGAATTGCGCCACGGCATCGAGCGGTTTGCCCTGAAACGCGCGCAGCTTGGCGCGCACCAGTAAAAAGTCGATGCTGTCGGGCACCTGGCGGTAAGGCATTTCGCGCGTGCGGTTCTGGATGTCGGCAATACGCTCGTACGTGATCGGGTGCGTGCGTAAGTAGGAGGGTGCGCCGTTTTCATAAAAACGCCCGGATCTTTGCAAGCGGTCGAAGAACGTGGTCATGCCTTGCGGATCGAATCCCGCATCCAACAAGATATTCAGACCGATCCGGTCGGCTTCCTTTTCGTGATTGCGGGTGAAATCCAGCTTCGATTGGATCATGCTGGCTTGCGACGTCACCAGCACCGCTTGGCTCGCTTGCGGATTGTTGGAACGCGCCGCGACGATCGCCACGGCCAGCGCAGCGAGCATTTTGACCAGGTCGTATTTCTGCGATGCGATCATGCGCGCCAGATGCTTTTGCGTGACATGCGCAATTTCATGTGCCATCACTGCGGCCAACTCGGATTCGCTTTGCGCGGCAATGATCAATCCGCTATTGAACCCCATGAATCCGCCCGGCAAAGCAAATGCATTGATCGATGGATCCTCCACCGCGAAAAACTCAAATAACTGATTGGCATCGGCCTCGTCGGAATTGGCGATCAGGCGATGGCCGAGATTGCTGAGGTAACTGGCGATTTCCGGATCGTCCATATAACTCGGATCGGCACGGATTTGCCGCATGATCTTCAAACCAAGCTGGCGTTCTTCGTGCGCCGAAATGGTGGCGCGCGACACATCGCCCAGATTGGGGAGTTCGTGCGCTAAGCTGTTGGCCGGAAAGACAAGGGGCAACGCAATGATCAAGCAGATTAATTTCATGACGATAGGATAGCGATTTATTATTCTAGTTCCAGCGCTACTGCTCATTTGCCGGTGATAATAAATCCCGATGATCGGATGTAATGGGGTAACGCCATGCCGTGCCGAAATCGCAGCGGGAGATGCGGATTCCCGGTGGCGATTGGCGGCGTTTGTATTCGTTGCGATGGATTAACCGGATCACTTGCGCGACAACGGCTGCATCGTGATTTTGTGCGATGATCTCAGTCGGTGAGTAGTTCTTTTCCACGTAGGCTTCGATGATGGCGTCCAGAATCTCATAAGGCGGCAAAGTGTCTTGATCGGTTTGGTTGGCGCGCAATTCGGCGGATGGGACGCGTTGGATGATGCGCTCGGGAATGACGCGATTGATCCGGTTGCGGTATTCGCATAACTGATACACCCGGGTTTTGCTGATGTCTTTCAAAACCGCGAAACCGCCCGCCATGTCGCCATACAGCGTGCAATAGCCGGTCGCCATTTCGGATTTGTTGCTGGTCGTCAGCAGCAGCGCGCCGGTTTGGTTGGATAGCGCCATCAACAAGGTGCCACGGATGCGCGCTTGCAGATTTTCCGGCATGGTGGTCGATGCGGCGGCGTCATGAGAAATGTCGAAAGCGTGTTCGACGGTGGCCACAGTGTGATCGAACAACGATTGGATGCTGCATTCGGTGTGCTTTACACCGAGCAATTCGGTCATTTCATGGGCGTCCTGCACACTGATATCCGCTGTGTACTGCGACGGCATCATGACGGTGGTTACATTGTTCGCACCCAGCGCGTCGGCTGCGATCGCCAGCGTCAAGGCGGAATCGATGCCGCCGGAAAGCCCCAGAATGACGCCGGGAAAACCGTTTTTCCGCACGTAATCTTTTACCCCCAGGCACAATGCGTGGTAAACACTGGCAATCGCGGATTGCGTAGCCGGTAGATTGGCTTTTACCGGTTGTTTAACGCGAATCTCAATCAACTCGACGGCTTCGGCAAATTCCGCCGACTGCTGCGTGAGTTCACCCAGTCCGTTCATGACGAACGATGCGCCGTCAAAAACCAGCTCGTCTTGCGCGCCAACCAAGTTGACGTGAATAACCGGGATGCCGGTGCGTGTGATGATGCGGTGCGAGATTTGATAGCGGGAGACTTGCTTGTCGATATGGAAAGCCGATGCGCTGAGTACCAGCAATATATCGGGATTGCCGTAGGCGGCCGCATCGGGCAATCTTTCCAGCCAAAAATCGGCGCAAATCGCGATGCCGAACGTTATTCCGCCAAGCTCGAAAATGCAGGGGGCAGTACCGCTATCGAAGTAATAATGCTCGTTGAAGAACGGGGAAGCGCTGAGGATTCTTTTGTGATAGCGGTGCAGGATTTCACCGTCGCGAATCACCGTAGCGGCGTTGTACAACTTGCCGTCCTGAAAATGCGGGTGACCAACGATCAACGTGATGCCTTGAACCGCTTCAACCAGTTCCGTCAGGGCCTGATCGCATGACCGGCAGAAGGTTTCGCGCAGCAGCAAATCGGCGGGAGGGTAGCCGCACAACGCCAGTTCTGGCGTGATGACTAATGCTGCGTCCGCTTGTTTGGCTTGTTCCGTTGCCGCCAGTATCTTGGCGGCATTGCCGCGGATATCGCCGACCGTGCAGTTGATTTGTGCGACTGCGATACGCATCGTGGAGCAAAACCGCGATCGCGGACTAGAACGGCAGTTGCGCGTCCGGTTTGGCTTGCAGGATATTGCGGCGGAAATCTTCCTGGATGCGTTGCAGCGCGGCTTGGTTATCGGCTTCAAAACGCAGCACGACAACCGGTGTGGTGTTGGAGGCACGCGCCAGGCCGAAGCCATCGCGGTATTCAACGCGCAAACCATCGGTGGTGATGACTTGCTGCGGATTATCGAACGTGGCGTTTTTCTGCAATTGCGCGATCAGCGTGTGATTCTCGCCTTCCGCTGTGCGCACCTGCAATTCCGGCGTGTTGAGACTATCGGGGAGATTTTTCAGCGTGGCGGTGATGTCTTGTTCGCGGCTCAGCAATTCCAGCAAGCGCGCCCCGGCGTATAACCCGTCATCAAAGCCGTACCAGCGTTCTTTGAAGAATAAATGCCCGCTCATTTCCCCGGCCAGCAAGGCTTTTTCTTCGATGAGCTTGGATTTGATGAACGAGTGGCCGGTTTTCCACATCACCGGCGTGCCACCGTGCTGGCTGATCCACGGCGCCAGATTGCGCGTGCATTTCACGTCGAAAATGATTTTTCCGCCGGGATTGCGCGACAGCACGTCGGCGGCGAACAGCATCAGTTGCCGGTCGGCGTTGACGATATGGCCGTCCTTGGTGACGATGCCGAGCCGGTCGCCGTCGCCGTCGAATGCCAAGCCGATTTCTGCGTCGCTCGTTTTTAGCGCTTGAATGACGTCGTGCAGGTTATCGGGTACCGAAGGATCGGGGTGGTGGTTAGGAAAAGAACCGTCCACATCGCAGAATAATTCCGTCACCTGGCAACCCAAGCCGCGATAAAGCGCCGGTGCATAAGCACCTGCTACGCCGTTGCCGCAATCGACCACAATTTTGATCGGACGCGCCAGTTTGATGTCGCCGGTAATGCGCTGCAAATAAGTTGCGGCGATGTTGTGCTCGGAATAATTGCCCGCGCCCTGCGTCAGATCGTTGTTTTCGATGCGCAGGCGCAACGCTTGGATGGTGTCGGCTGCCAGTGTCTGACCGCCCAGTACGATCTTGAAACCGTTGTATTCGGGGGGATTGTGACTGCCGGTAACCATGACGCCGGAGTACCGGCACAGTTCGTGCGCGGCGAAGTACAGCATGGGTGTGGCCACCATGCCGACGTCGACGACATCGATGCCGCTTTTGCGAATGCCGCGTGCCAGCGCTTGCGATAATTCCGGTCCGGATAACCGGCCGTCGCGGCCGATGGCGATGGCGGTCAGATTTCTGGCGCGTGCTTCGGAGCCGACGGCATGACCAATTTTTTCGACATTTTCCGCGGTGATTGTTTTGCCGACAATGCCGCGAATGTCGTACGCTTTGAAAATTTCATGAGGAATGGCTGGCATAGGTTAATCGTCCGAAAGAAAGAGTGTTGATAAAACGCGATCCACCATCATTGACCCCGTCGCTATCGCCGCAACGCAAGTTTGCGCGGAAACCGGCTGGTTTTAATGATGCCCTGCGACAGCGCCGCCTTTCAATGTGTAATGTGTGCCGCAGTAGGGACAAAGCGCTTCACCGGTGGCTTCGATGGGGAGAAAAACCCGTGGATGGGTATTCCATAGCATCATCGCCGGTGTCGGGCAATGCAGCGGTAAATCGTCGGCGGTGACTTCGATTTCTCGGCTTTTATTATTGCTTTGTTGATTCATATGAGTAACTCCAAAATAACGGGATTAAACCAGGGTAAGCCAGTCGGCGTGATTTTTAGCTCTGCCTTTGACACAATCAAAGAATAAGTTTTGCAGTTGTGCCGTGATCGGGCCGCGCTTACCGGCGCCGATGATGCGATTGTCCAATTCACGGATCGGTGTGACTTCGGCGGCGGTACCGGTGAAAAAGGCTTCGTCGGCGCAATAAATTTCATCACGGGTGATGCGTTTTTCAATCACGGGGATACCGAGTTCTCCAGCCAATTCGATAATCGATGCGCGCGTAATGCCTTCCAGGCAGGACGTTAGATCCGGCGTGTACAGTTTGCCTTGCTTGACGATGAATATATTTTCCCCAGAACCTTCGGCCACGTAACCCTCCACGTCCAACAGCAAGGCTTCGTCGTAACCGTTCAGCGCCACTTCCTGGTTCGCCAGAATGGAATTGGCGTAGGTCGTGACCGATTTGGCGCGGCACATATTGATATTGACGTGATGCCGGGTGAAGGATGAGGTTTTGACACGGATGCCATTTTCCAACGCTTCCGGTCCTAAATACGTTCCCCATGACCAGGCGGCAATGGCGACATGCACCGATAACGTTCTGGCGGAAAGTCCCATCGCTTCGGCGCCATAAAAAGCGATCGGGCGGATGTACGCGGACGACAGTTTGTTTTGTTTGACCACATCGCGTTGCGCTTGCATGATCGTGGCCTTGTCGTACGGCATTTTCATCATGAAAATATGTGCGGAATTGAAGAGGCGGTCGGTATGCTCCTGTAAGCGGAAAATCGCCGCGCCCTGCGCGGTTTCATACGCGCGTAATCCTTCAAATACACCTAAACCGTAATGCAACGTGTGTGTTAACACGTGCGTATTGGCATCCCGCCAGGGAACCATTTTCCCGTCATACCAGATTACACCGTCACGGTCAGCCATTGACATTCAGGAACTCCCGATAAAAATTTCTAAAAGGCGCATATTCTAACGTATTTTTACCGCAGCGATGAAATACAGCAACATGAATGGAATTCTTTCACGGCATGCGTACGGCCACCCGCATCACCGCCGTTATAAATGCTCGAAATATGCCTCGAATTGCGACCGGACATCGCGGGGATTTTGCACAATAGACTGAATCATTTGAAAAATCGGATATTTTTGTGTGTCCAATAGGCGATACCGGCGAATCATCTTTAGGGTATGCGGCCCCTCGCCGGAAATGTTGCCGGTTTCTTCGCGCGCCAGTTTGCGGCCTAGTTCATGATGATGCGAGCTTTCGCTGGTCGCCGTGGTGATCAAGTCGCCCAATCCCGCTAACTGATATGGACTATCGGCCTGTCCACCCATCGCCAGCACAATTTGGCTAAGCTCACGCAGTGCCGCGGCGGCCAGAAACCCGCGCACGTTATCGCCGAGTTGCAGTTCATCGGCCATACCGAATGCCATCGCATAGACATTCTTTAAAATTACCGACCAGCTGATGCCATCGATGTCAAAAGTATGCTCGATATGCAGCCGGGTGTGACTGAAGCAGGTTTGCACAATGTTGAATGCGGCGGGATCGAGGCTGCCGAGTTGCGCAAATGCGTGCCGTCCTACGCGGATTTCCTCGGAAATCATCGGACCGTACAGCAGTGCATACGGTTGTTGCGTCCGCAGGTTTCCGGCAAAGATTTGCGCCGCTGTTTGCCCGGATTCATCGAGTCCTTTGGCGATGCTGATGCAAAGGCTGGTTTTTTTCAGCAGTGGTGCGATGTGTTGAACAACTTCGCGGTGCGGATTAACCGGCAGGCAAAATAACACGATGTCGGCATGCGCTGCGCTATCCTCCAAAGCGGCATAGAGATAATCGTTTTTGGGAAATTTCTCCCAGATACTCAGCCTATGCCGGTCTTTGAGCAGATATTCCATCGCATGCCCCATTTCGCCGTGACCCAGGACGAGAATTTGTAATGATACAGTCATAGTTAAAGCTCATGTATAGCGTTAATTCATGCTGATAATATAGTCTTTGGATGCGACAATTTGCCGCATTGTAAAAGAAAGCATTATCACCGAAAATCGGGCGGTCGGGCTTGTGAGAATTTTGGAATCGATTTTGTTTGTAGATTAATATTTGTAATCAGATGCAATCTAAATCACTTTTCCGGATTGCATATTAAATGACCGGATGCAAACCGCAAAAACCTCATATGATGCTAACCATTCAACAACAGACTTCTATTCTGCAACTCATACTGGCGCTGTTTAATACCGCGCCAGGCGCAATGAATCTGACAATCCTCGGTTTACAGCTACAGAATGGTCAATTATTGACCAATTTAGCGCAATCCTTGGCGCAAAGTGCTTTATTCTTTGACAAACATTATCTCGTGCAACTAAGTCACACGGAATTTGCCACCTCATTTATCGACGATTTGGTTGGTAACCGTGCATCGGAAAGTGATAAAAATCTGATGGTTGATTTTATTGCGCACAAGCAAGCTAACGGCGCAACGCAAGGTGAAATCATTGCGGAAGTGACCGGTGCTTTGTCGTCTGTATCATTCTCAGATCCCAACTGGGGCAAAGCTTCGCTGCATTACAATACTCATAATGTATCCAGAGTCGTCAATCATTTGTTTGATAATACATTTTCGCCGGCCAATAAAGCGGTGGTGGTCGATCATATGCTCACGCAGATATCTGCCGGTAAGACCTTCGGCGATATGGTCGTGTGGGTGGTCGATACGATAGCGAGTGTTGATCGTGACAATGTAGTATGTAAGAAATCTCAGGGTTGTTTACAGAGAGGTTGATTGAAATAAGCGTTGAGTATTTCATAAGGGGTAGCATTATTCAAACTCTTATGAGGCTTAACGGTATTGTAGAAGTTAATGAAACGGAGAAGCTGAATGCGTCGATCGGCGCTGTCTTTAAAGTGAATCTTACTGTGCCACATGTCCATCAGAGTACGGATGACCCGCTCAGCTTTCCCGTTGGTTTGAGGACGATTGACACGAGTAAACTTCTGACCGATACCGTGTTGCCTGCAAACTTTGACAAAAGCATGATCGTCAGTTCCTTTAAATTCCGTGCCGTTATCGGAATAAGTGCAATCGATTTGATAAGGACATTGGGCAACAGTAGCGATGAGAAAGCAAGCGGCGCTGTATTGAGTTTTATCGGGGAAGATATCGGCATACAATTCCCTGGAGAAATCATCGATGGCCACAAACAGGTACTCGCGAGGTTTATTGGCAGACTGTCCTTTCAATAATGGAAGCCGCTTGGTATCGAGGTGAACGAGCTCGCCCGGATAAGATTTGTTATAGCGCTTCGCTTCGCGCTTGAGACGTTCCTGGATGGTTTGCTCTACTTTAGCCAAACGTTTGAGGCCATACTGCAGTGTCTTGAAGCGCTGATTGGTACTGCTACGCGGAGTAAATTCCTGGAGTCTGGCTCGTTTCAGTACGTCATAAATCGTTGGCCGGCTGACGTGAAAGTATTCTGCCAGCTGAACTACCTTCCACAGCCGGGTTTGATACAGCCGCCAGATTTCCTGACGATCCAATAATGTTAAACGAGTGCGTTTGTGTATGTTCATCTACAGTATTCTCCTGAATACTGTAAACAACGCTAGAAATTCTTACATGTAGTATGGGGAAGTGCGGCGGCGCTTTTAAGCAACCGCACCGAGGTTGCCAAATATTACTCGATTGACCGGGCGGGCATTGCGATCGATCATGTGCTTCTGCAAAAAATTTTGGCGGAAGTTACGGTTGATGCCCGTACGATTGTGACCGCCAAAGCTGCGATCGATAACTTGCTCAGTGATGGCGGTGCTTTTGCCAGTCATTCTGATGGCGATTTGCGCTTGGATGAGGTGCTGAAAATGCAAAAACGTAATGTATCATCCATGCCGCAAGGAAAAACAAAGTCGACCGAAGTGGCGATTTGATCGCAGGCAGCATTGACCTTTGCAGCATTCGACATAAACTCGAATTACCCCGGAGCTTATTAATTTTCCCGCGAAGAAAAGAATCTTTTTATTCTATTTTTGGTACTATTTGCCAGCAGCATTCAGCATAAAAAAGTTTCTGATCCGTTGTTGAAAGGTAAATAGTCCATGTCCCGCATTGAAGCCGTATTTCAAAATTCGCAAGGTCAATCGTTATCCGGCTTGCTGGAAATGCCATCCGGCGCGGTCAAGTCGTACGCGCTGTTCGCGCATTGTTTTACCTGCTCCAAAGACAATCCGGCGGCGGCACGGATTGCGCTGGCTTTGGCAGATCGCGGTATCGCGGTATTGCGTTTCGATTTTACCGGCCTCGGCAATAGCCAAGGGGATTTCTCGAATACCAATTTCTCCTCCAACTTGCAGGATTTATTAGCCGCGGCGCGTTATCTGGAGCAGCACTATGCCGCTCCGGCGTTGCTGATCGGGCACAGCCTGGGCGGTGCGGCTGTGCTGGCGGTCGCTCAAGATCTGCCCTCGGTCAAAGCGGTGACCACCATCGGCGCACCGGCGACAGCCGCGCATGTCAAGCATTTGTTCGTCGATTCTTACCGGAAATTGCAAAATGAAGAGTCGGTGCAAGTCGAATTGGCGGGAAGAAGTTTTAAGATACGGCGCCAATTCATCGACGACTTGGAACAATACAATTCAGTAGCGCATATCGGTGCGCTAAGGAAAGCGTTATTGATATTTCATTCACCGTTGGATGAAATCGTTTCTATCGACGAAGCGGGGCGAATCTTTGCCGCGGCCAAACACCCGAAGAGCTTTGTGTCGCTCGATCATGCCGATCATTTACTTTCCAATCCGCACGATTCTCATTATGTCGCGGAAGTTTTATCCGCCTGGGCCGGCCGTTATCTGAAAACCGCTCAGGCTCCGGCCAAAACAGATGGAGTTCAGCAGCCAGCCGTTGAACCGGGCAGTGTGATCGTGCGCGAAAGCGATAAAAAATTCACCCGCGAAATTCTGACACCGAATCACCGCTTGATTAGTGATGAACCCATCGCATTGGGCGGCGCCGATCTTGGGCTCAATCCCTACGAATTGTTGCTCGCGGCATTGGGTAGTTGCACTTCGATGACGCTGCGTATGTATGCGAATCACAAGCAAATTGATTTGCAGGATATTCATGTCGAATTGCATCACAGCCGGATTCATGCCGAAGACTGCGGCGGTTGCGAAAAGCAGAAAACGCAGATCGATGTCATTACGCGCAAAATTCAACTGAGCGGCAATCTGAGCGAGCAGCAACGAAACCGCTTGCTGGAAATCGCCAATCAATGTCCGGTGCACAAAACGCTGAACAGCAAGATACAAATAGAAACCCGTCTGGTGGATTAGCTTCGCTATGCAATCGGACGATACTGTAGAAAAATTCCGCATCGACAAATGGCTGTTTGCAGCGCGTTTCTTCAAAACACGTTCATTGGCCGCCGAAGCGATCGAACGCGGCCGGGTAACCGTGAATGATCAAAGGGTTAAACCGGCCAAAGTGCTCGCTGTCGGAGATAGATTAACTATTCGCATTAATAATTATCAGTATGATGTTGAAGTATTGGGATTATCCAATAAAAGAGGATCCGCACCGGTAGCTCAGCAGTTGTACCGTGAAACCGATGAAAGCCGGGAAAAGCGGGAGTTGCTGGCAGCCCGCTTAAAAGCGCAGCCGCAGCCGTGTTACACCAGAGGGCGGCCAACTAAGCGCGACCGGCGCGAAATCGAGCGGTTCATTTCCAATCACGACGAATAATAGAATATTAAAATCCGGGAAAAAATATGAGCAATGACACTTTCAATTTAAACAAAGAGCAATTGATTCAACAATCGTTCGTGCAAATGGATAAGCATTTGCAAGGCGCCAATTACACGCAAGCGCAAAAGCTGGCGCTCACGTGCCGGATTCTGTTTGATAACGGTCACGATTCCGGGCTGGCGGGACAAATCACCGCGCGCGGCGAACAACCGGGGACTTATTTGACGCAGCGCCTGGGGTTTGGCTTTGATGAAATTTGCGCGGGTAATTTACTGCTCGTCAATGAAGATTTACAGGTTTTGCAAGGCGACGGCATGGCTAATCCGGCCAATCGTTTTCATTCCTGGCTGTATCGCGCCCGGCCCGATGTGCAATGCATTATCCACACGCATGCGGTGCATACTGCCGCGCTCAGCATGCTCGAAACCCCGCTGGAAATATCGCATATGGATAATTGCGTACTGTACGACGATGTGGCTTTCCTGCCTAAATGGCCCGGTGTGCCGGTCGGCAATGAAGAAGGCGAATTGATTGCCAAAGCCATTGGCAACAAACATGCGTTATTGCTGGCGCATCACGGCTTGTTGATCGCCAGCTCGAGTATTGAGGAAGGCTGCATTCTGGCGCTCGCCTTTGAACGCGCGGCGCGCATGCAGTTGCTGGCGGCTTCCGCCGGAACCATTCAGCCGATTGACCCCGATCTGGGCCGGGAAGCGCGCGACTGGATTTTGCGCGGACAGCGCAGCGCCGTGGCTTTCGCTTACTACGCGCGGCGTACTCTGAGAAAGGGCGCCGATTGTTTGCAATAAATCATGCGTTGGGGGATATTCCATTGTCAGGAAAATGGCGCATGATTTTTCCTCACTAATCCAACGGCCGATCCGGTTCGCGGATCATATTACCGGTGCCGGTTGCAATTACCGCTAAATTTTAAAGAGATCCGCAAGCCCGGGTTGCGATGATTTGAATACCCCTATAAAAACCACGTAATCCTACCGTTAACTCACCGACTGAAAAATGCACAATATACACATTTCTTTTTCGGCTGGGATTTCAATCTGAAACCCGGATTAATCGATCCGATCTTGATGGCAGGGGCCGGATTTAAAGATATAAGTAATTTCTCTACTTTTTATATTGAATCTTTATGATAAAGAAAGTGCAAGCAAGCGATGTCCGGTTGGGGATGTACATTCATGCGATCCGCGGTAATTGGCTGGAGCATCCGTTTTGGAAAAAATCATTCAAGCTGGAGCAGCAAAAAGACTTGGATAAGCTTGTAAGCTGTGATCTGGATGAGATATGGATCGATACCAGCAAAGGGCTTGACGTTGCCGGCGATAAAAAGATTCATACGGAAAGTCCTCAGCCTGCAAAGCCGATCATTAACAGCACGCCGCCGCCAGTCAAGAAACCCGTGGCGCGGGTTTCGATGGAAGAAGAATTGGATACCGCCAAGAAAATCCAAAAGAAAGCCAAAGAAGCGGTGACTTCGATGTTTAGCGAGGTGCGCATGGGAAAAGCGCTTGAAATCGAAGGCGCGGAGTCGCTGGTCGAAGAAATCAATCAATCGATGGAACGCAACCCGAATGCACTACTGACATTGATCCGGCTGAAAACTGTCAATGAGTACACCTACATGCACTCGGTTGCGGTTTGCATGCTGATGGTGGCACTGGGAAGACAGTTGGGGCTGGATGAAGCGCAGATCAAACAGGCGGGCACAGCCGGATTGTTGCACGACATCGGAAAAATGGTGATTCCGAACGAGGTGCTGAACAAACCGGGTCAATTGACCGACGAAGAGTTTGCCGTCATGAAAAGCCACCCGGAGCGCGGCTGGGAAATTCTCAAATCCTGTTATCAAGTGCATGAAACGGCTCTGGATGTGTGTTTACACCATCACGAACGCGTCGATGGCAAAGGTTATCCGAAAAAACTATCCGGTGAGGCGTTGACACTGTTTGCCCGCATGGGAGCGGTGTGCGATGTATACGATGCGATTTCTTCCGATCGCTGCTACAAACCCGCCTGGTCACCGGCGGAATCGATACGCAAAATGGCTTCGTGGAAGGATGGGCATTTCGATGAAACCGTGTTTCAAGCTTTTGTGAAAACAATCGGCATCTATCCAAGTGGCACCTTGTTGAAACTTAAATCCGGGCGATTGGGGGTGGTGATGGAGCAATCCACGAAAAAATTAACCACGCCTATCATTAAAACGTTCTTTTCGACACGCGCCAATGCGCATATTCCGGTTGAGATTCTGGATTTATCCAAAGGCACCGACGGCATAGAAAAAATTGAGGACCCGGTTCAATGGGGATTTGACATCAATAAAATACAAGGGATATGAAGGGTTCCGTGACCTTGATCAATACAGTGCAAGCGGAAATATTTATACTGCAAAAAATAATCCATGTGAAGAGGACTGATAGTGATGACCGGTAAATACCAGAAAATACAGAACGTGCTTGTTGTTACCTCGTTTTTATTGATAACGGCGCCGCTGAACGCAACCGCCGATGCGGTAACCGACTGGAATCAGCGCGCGGGCGATATTGTGGTGAACGCCAAGATCGGGCCGTTACCGGCCGAACGGGCGCTGGCGATTGTGCAAGCATCCGTTTACGAGGCGGTCAATGCGATTACCCAACGCTATGCGGTGCAGGATACAAAATTGCAAGCCGCGCCAGGTGCGTCGGTTGAAGCGGCGGTAGCCGCGGCGAATCGTGCGGCGTTGACCCAACTGGTGCCGTCGCAACAATCGGCGATCGATCACATCTATCAAGCCGCATTGGCCGTGATTGCCGACGGAGAGAGCAAGGCCGGCGGCATCGCCGTGGGTGAAAAAGCAGCGCAAGCGATCCTGGCATTACGCGCCGGTGATGGCGCGGCTGCCGGTGAGTCTTACCGTCCTTTCACGAAAGCGGGCGTCTATGTGTCCACAGTGATTCCCGAAGCGCCGCAGTGGATGCACCGCAAGCCTTGGCTGATGTCGCAACCGGCGCAATTCCGCCCGGCCCCGCCGCCGGAATTGGGCAGCGAATTATGGGCGCGCGATTATAACGAAGTTAAGGTGCTCGGCGCCAAGAATAGCCGGGAAAGAAGCGCGGAACAAACCGCCATCGCCCGTTTCTGGGAAGAAGTCATGCCGCCGATTTACCACGGTGTTGTACGTTCGGTCGCCAATATGCCGGGCAGGGAAATTACCCAAAACGCCCGCTTGTTTGCCGCCGTGACGCAAGCTTCGGACGATGGACTGATCGCCGTATTCGACGCCAAATATCATTACGGCTTCTGGCGGCCGGTGACGGCGATCCGCAACGCGGATATCGACGGTAATGACGCAACCGAGCGCGATGCTGCGTGGCTGCCATTTATAGATACACCGATGCATCCGGAATATCCTTGCGCACACTGCATCGTTTCCGCTGCCGTCGGCACGGTACTGCAAATCGAAATCGGCGACGGTCAAACACCGCTGCTGACAACGACCAGCACTGCTGCGGGTGGCGTGGCGCGCAGCTGGACCAATCTGAGCGATTTCATGCAAGAAGTTGCCGACGCGCGTATTTACGACGGTGTGCATTACCGTAATTCCGGCAAAGTGGGTTCCGAGATGGGGCGGAAAATCGCCAATCTGGCTGCTGAGAAATACGCATTGAAAACAAAGTAAACCGGAAAAATCCAGTGGCGTGCAAGGCTTCAGCTTTTCTGGAAAATCAAATCCCATACGCCATGGCCAAGCTTGATCCCTCTTTGTTCAAACTTGGTCAATGGCCGGTAATCCGGCCGTGGCGCATACTCCGTTGCGGTATTGCTGAGCTGCGGCTCCTGACTCAGCACCTGCAAAATTTGCATGGCATAGTCTTCCCAATCGGTCGCAACGTGAAGATACCCCCCCGGTTTCAAATGGCTGCATAAGCGGGCAACGAATGCCGGCTGAATCAGTCTGCGCTTGTGATGCCGGGCTTTCGGCCAGGGATCGGGGAAAAAGATGTGTATGCCGTCCAGGCACGCGGAGGGCAACATATGCTGCAACACCGCCACGGCATCATGTTGGATGATGCGCAGATTCGTCAAACCGTGCTGTTCGATTTGATTGAGCAGGCTGCCCACGCCGGGCGTATGTACTTCGATGCCCAGATAATCGTTTTCCGGATGCGATTGCGCGATGATCGCGGTACTTTCCCCCATGCCGAACCCGATTTCCAGAATTTTAGGCGCTGGACGGCCAAACACCTGATCCAGATCGAGCAGGTTCTCGCTGAATGGAATGCCGTAGGTGGGCAGCAACATTTCGCAGGCGCGGCGTTGCGCGTTGGAAACGCGTCCTTGGCGAAGAACAAAACTGCGGATGGATTGTTGCATGAATTCAGGGGGTGGCAATAGCCAAACCGGTCAGGATTTACCGTCGGCCGGTTTCTTTTCAGTTTTGGCTATGACACCTTCCGTAGGCGAACTGGGACTGGCGCTGTAAAGTTTTTTCGCCATGCGGCCGGCCAGATAAGCTTCGCGCCCGGCTTCGACGGCTTTGCGCATGGCCGAGGCCATCAAGACCGGGTTTTGCGCAGCGGCAATTGCGGTGTTCATCAATACGCCGTCGCAACCCAATTCCATCGCAATGGTCGCATCGGAAGCAGTGCCGACACCGGCATCGACCAGCACCGGGATTTTTGCGTTATCGATGATGATTTGCAGATTCCACGGATTCAAAATACCCATGCCGGAGCCGATCAACGACGCCAGCGGCATCACGGCTACGCATCCCATCTCTTCCAATTGCTTAGCCATGATTGGGTCGTCCGATGTGTACACCATCACCTGGAATCCTTCCTTGATCAAGATTTCAGCGGCTTTGAGCGTTTCCACCACATTCGGGTACAGGGTTTTGGGATCGCCCAGCACTTCCAACTTTACCAAACTGTGGCCATCGAGTAATTCGCGCGCCAGACGCAATGTGCGTACCGCGTCGTCAACCGTGTAACAGCCCGCCGTGTTGGGTAGCAGCGTATATTTCGACGGCGGCAACGCGTCCAGCAGATTCGGTTCGTTGGCGTTTTGCCCGATATTGGTGCGCCGGATTGCCACCGTAATGATTTCCGCGCCGCTGGCTTCCACCGCTGCGCGGGTTTCGTTGAAATCCTTATATTTACCTGTGCCGACCAGCAAACGGGACGAATACGTTTTGCCGGCAATGACTAAATTGTCCATGCGATGATATTTTTTAAAGTGTTTTAAAACGAAATGACCAACTAACCGCCGCCGACGGCGACGACGACTTCAAGCTGATCGCCATGCGTCAGCATCTGTTCCGAAAACCGGCTGCGCGGCACGATCTCACCGTTGCATTCGATGGCGATGCGTTTGCCGTGCAGCGCAAGGTGATCGATCAATTGCGCTACATTAATCGGCGCTTCGAATTGTTGCGGCTGTCCATTAATAGTGAGCTGTATCATGGATAATCAAGCGGGGATTGATATTTCAGGTTAACCGGATGAACAATCAAAAATCAGGGTGAATTTTATCATGTGGGCAATAAGGCATTGGAGTAATTTATTTGAACCGGTAATGATAAAAGTTATATTGCAGCTAAAACCGCAGCTTACCGGCCATCGTTCCGTGAGTTTGAACAAACCTTGTATTTTTATGGGTACTGCCGGAATGATGCATGAAGTCTATTGCTTATCCAATCTGCGATACTGAATCGCTTCCGCAATGTGTTGATTGCTGATTTTCTCAACTCCCGCCAAATCCGCAATGGTTCGCGCCAGTTTCAGAATACGGTGATACGCACGGGCGGACAGGTTCAAACGGCTGATGGCTTGCGTTAACAGATTTTCGCTGGCGCTATCGAGCGCGCAGTGCTGATCGATTTCCTTGACGCTCAGACCGCTATTGGTTTTTCCTTGCCGGTTCAGTTGTAATTGATGCGCTTTTTCAACACGCTGGCGGATGGCGCTGCTTTTCTCACCGGTAGTCTGTTGTTTCATCAGCTCTTGTTGCGGTACCACAGGAACTTCGATTTGCATGTCGATGCGGTCGAGTAACGGGCCGGAGATTCGTCCGCGGTAGCGGGCGATTTGGTCGGGGGTGCAGTGGCATTTGCCGGAAGGGTGGCCCAGGTAGCCGCAGGGGCATAGTTGCGTTGCCTTTTTGCAATATGCCCGTATTTCTCTTAAATCATTAATTTTTAAGTCTTATGATTTTGAGCCTAAAACTCTTGGTGAGCATGTATTAAAGCGCAGGCTTTTTCTCAAGCTATCCCAACCTCAATTAGCCAAGTTATTAGGAGTTGCTGCCGAAACAGTTCTGAACTGGGAATTAAATTACAGGAAACCGAGTATTAACCACATTGGAAAATTAATTCAGTTTCTTGGTTATGATCCGGAGTTACCAAACCCAAGTTCGATTGCTGAGTTATTGCTGGCCAAGCGGAGAGAATTAGGTTGGGCACAGAAAGTCGCTGCCAAGAATCTTGGTGTTGATCCTTGTACTTGGTCGAGTTGGGAGTGTGGTGGGATAATTATGATGAATGAGCATCGGCGAGCTGTTGCTTTGTTTCTTGGTATAAATCAAAATATTATTGACGAAAGAAAAGGAGTGGAATAAGAAACATGGCAAGTAAATCAGATTAATGTTAATTGCTTACATTTGCGATTTTTGATTTTTTGACTGAAGTGATCCGCTTCTTGGGCAACTTTTACCTAAATTTGTATTTTAAGGGAGTGCATTATTAAAAATTAAGCAAGTGTTTGACATGAAGAACGGTTTTAAGTAGGTTTCTATAGTAGAAACAGGAAATTTATTTTTTCATATTTAATTTAGTATTTTGATTTCAATAGCTACTTATTAATTGGTGTTTTTTACCATTTATGTAGTGGTATACAGCTACTTTGTAAGTGAGAGGTCATGGATAAAGATGGATTAGATAGAAGAATGCTGTTGGGTGCTGGATTAATGGGATTTGCTGGCTCAGTTCTTGCTGAAAATGGAAACACTCCAGAACAACAATCACTAGCAGAAGTCGAATCGCTCAAGAAATCCGATCAGGGTAATACTGAAATTTTAAAAAAGGCTCAACAGATAACTGGAGAGCTCAAGGAGCGCTTATCCAATCAGGAAACTAGCTTCGCCAAGGTGTTTTCTCAAGATCCAATTCCTAAAATAACATTTAAGCGAGCCAATACGGAAAAAAGTTCATGGGATCGAATAGTTAAATCTCTGGATACAACGTTTAAACTAACCAAGGATGGATCCACATCAGCGACTCTTACCGATCAAATACGTAGAATTGAATATGGATTCATTTTTAAATCTGATCAAGCGGATACAGATTTTAGTTGGCAACATGTTGAACCACTACTTGATCAAGCCGCAGATCTTCTGGATCGAGCACTGCGTGAAAGATCAAACTGGGATGACTTAGCGCAGAAATGGTTTGCTACGATGTTAGAAATACATGAGTACGCTGAGCTCGACAAGATTCACGTAGAAGAAGAAGAGGCCGGCATCTACGAAGTACCTCTACAGGAAAGCACAGCGGATTACAGGTCTAATTATGTCACCCACCTCTTTAACTCGCTTAGTTCGAATGTGATAGAAGGCATAATTGATGTCAATTTTGGTTCCAAAGAGCTTACTGAAGTTCTAAATGCAAATAGAAAGGGAGCATGGCTAGCAGGTTTAGTTCCATACACTTGGAAAGACCAGCACTTTAATGGCTATTCAGTTCACACATATGGAAAAGTGACAGCTACAGTTGCTCAGCATGCAGCCGATGCAGCAGAGACTCAATCCGATCATGAGTTTTCTACGCAAGGATCCTTTGCATCTAGTCAACTATTTTCCTTTAATGCTTCCATGTACAGTGCTGCTGAGCGTATGAATGGTGCAAATGCCAAAAAAGAGTGGGATCAGCGGAACTCAGTTTTTTTGAGGAGAAGAACACTAGTTGCAAGAAAAATACAAGATATTAAAGCTCGCGCAGCAACTGATCCAGATGGTATTCTGAACGCGGGAAAACGTTTGGAACAAATCAAAGCGAGATTCCAATTGGATTTTCGCGATGCATTGGCTAGACTTTTAGTGATCCAAAGAGGCCTTAGCGATATTTATGGTTATGATATTCCTTTACCACAACAATCAGAAGATCTTGATTATTACGATCGTTGCCTGCTTTGGACAAGACAAACAATGCAATGGCTAATTCGCTTTTCTCGGCAGGAACAGTGTTTTGTTTTACCGATATCTATACGAGGTCTAATTGGCGATGATGCATGGTTAGATGGACGAAGTAGGGGTGTTTGGAATGTTGATGTTACCAAAAACTTTTTTTTGAATATGGCGCATGTGCGTGTAAGAGGATTGAGTGCATTTGTAAATATAAATCGGAGATTCGATACGTTATGGAGGATATCGGTTAAACCGCCAATGCAAGCCACTATCCAGCATATGTCTGGCAAAATTGTTACAGTGGATCAATCAAAAGTTCCACCATCGCAACTGGCGCGTGTTGGTCGGAGAGATGCCATTCGTGAACCAGATGTTGTTGGTGTTGCATCGTTGCATAATGTAAGTCCTATTGGCATATGGACAATACGTGCTCTAGGTGGTATGCCTCTAGAATCGGATGTACAGCCGTTGGAGGATCTTTCGCTGGATTTACTTTTATCATTTCGTGCAGTCTGAGCTAAAGAAAAGGCAAGGATTATGTACCAAAAAGACAGCACACCAGATAAGGCAGATAAACCAAATAAGGCAGATAAACCAGATAAGGCAGATAAACCAGATAAATCCACTCGAAAGTCAGATCTGCCAAGTCATTTATTAAATAACTCAAATAAAGACCGAATAAATCGAGCCACTAATACACAATCGGAAACTACAAGACTTGAAAATGCTAGTGGAAATGCCACAAAAAAAGGATACTCTGATCTTATCCAAGATAAATCTCAAGATCTTACTCTTTCGATATTTAAAAATTTGATGCAACCCAACCAATATGCAGTTGATCCTCCAGTATCAGGATCAAATTCATCCGGTGCAACTGAGCGCTCTACTGACTGGTCTGGTTTGGATATGGCGAACTCATTAGGTGGCTATGGTACCGCATTGAATGTAGCAGCTGATTTCTACGGAGGTATAGGTGACTTTATTCGCAACTATAATGATATGAAAGCTGCCAATACAAAAGGGGCAGATAGATATTTTCATTGTATGGCTAATTGTGAATCAACATCGAGAGGGCCGGGAGGCTTGCTTTCGGCGGAAATTATGAACGTGGGCCGTGAAGGGATAGATATAGTGAAAAATGTAGTGGTGAAAGGGCTTACTTGGAATGCATCATTTGAAGACTGTGCCGGAGATTGGAGTGCTGATCATGTTGGCATTAAAGCAAGCCTAGACGGTACTAGATGCTATACTGGTTGTGAGCAATTTCGTCCACGAAGCTTGCCTCGAAGAAAACCTGAATAATTTGTAGTAATTCAGATCCGATCTGACAGTTACACGATTTGACGATGCAAAAGCTGGTGTCAGGTCCAGAATGAAGAATCAAGACCAATATCATGTTCTCTAATTTGGTTTTAAAAGATGATGCAAAATGAAACCTATTGTTTATCCAACCTACGATACTGAATCGCTTCCGCAATATGCTGATTATTGATTTTCTTGGTACCTGATAAATCCGCAATGGTTCGCGCCAGTTTCAGAATACGGTGATACGCACGGGCGGACAGGTTCAAACGGCTGATGGCTTGCGTTAACAGATTTTCGCTGGCGCTATCGAGCGCGCAGTGCTGATCGATTTCCTTGACGCTCAGACCGCTATTGGTTTTTCCTTGCCGGTTCAGTTGTAATTGATGCGCTTTTTCAACACGCTGGCGGATGGCGCTGCTTTTCTCACCGGTAGTCTGTTGTTTCATCAGCTCTTGTTGCGGTACCACAGGAACTTCGATTTGCATGTCGATGCGGTCGAGTAACGGGCCGGAGATTCGTCCGCGGTAGCGGGCGATTTGGTCGGGGGTGCAGTGGCATTTGCCGGAAGGGTGGCCCAGGTAGCCGCAGGGGCAGGGGTTCATCGCGGCGATTAATTGGAAGCGTGCCGGAAATTCGGCTTGGCGGGCGGCGCGGGAGATGGTGATTTTGCCGGATTCGAGCGGTTCGCGCAGAACTTCCAGTACCTTACGGTCGAATTCTGCGAGCTCGTCGAGAAACAGCACGCCGTGCAGCGCCAGCGAAATTTCACCGGGCCGCGGCTGGCTGCCGCCGCCGACCAAAGCGATACCGGAAGCAGTGTGATGCGGGGAACGGAACGGCCGCCGTTTCCAGTTTTCGATATTGAAATTACCGTAGCCGAGCGATTGAATCGCGGCGGATTGCAGGGCTTCTTGCTCGGTCATAGGCGGCAGAATGCCGGGAAAACGCGCCGCCAGCATCGATTTTCCGGTGCCCGGCGGGCCGATCATCAACAGGCTGTGTCCGCCGGCGGCGGCAATTTCCAGCGTGCGTTTGACATGCGTTTGTCCTTTGACTTCATCCAGATCGGGATAGGCAGAATCCTGTGTGCCACTGCCACTCTCCGGAGGATTGCGGTAAACCGGCAAGGGTTCGTGCCCGCTCAAGTGCGCGCAGACTTGCAGCAGCGACTTGGCGGCATAAATCGTGGCTTTGTCGACCAGCGCGGCTTCGGCGGCGTTTTGTTGCGGCAGTACGAAACTGCGGCCGGATTGCGAGGCGTTGTAGGTCATCGCCAGCGCGCCGTGGATGGGGCGCAGTTCGCCGGTCAGCGCGAGTTCTCCGGCCCATTCGTACTGATCCAGCTGGCCGCCGGGGATTTGCCCAGTGGCGGCGAGTATTCCCAGCGCGATCGGTAAATCAAAACGCCCGCTTTCTTTCGGCAAGTCAGCGGGCGCCAGATTCACCGTGATGCGTTGCGCGGGCATTTTGAATTGCGCATTTTGCAACGCCGCCCGGACACGGTCTTTGCTTTCCTTGACTTCGGTATCGGGAAGACCGACGATGGTGAAACTGGGCAAGCCGTTGGCGATGTGTGTTTCCACCGTCACCAACGGTGCTTGGACGCCGGAGACTGCCCGGCTATACAGAACGGCGAGAGACATTTAATAAACGCAATCCTGAGTCTAGCCAGGCGCGGAAGGGGAAAAGCTCAAGGATAGCAAGCCGCAAGCAAAGATTGTTTCGGCTTAACCTTCCGTTTGTACGCGATCCGATGTTTCATTATTTTCTGTTGAACTCAGTGTGGATTGGTTTAAGCGTGCTTCCAATTCGGCAACCCGGGCTTCGAGCAGGATCAATTTTTCCCGGGTGCGCTGCAGAACTTCCTGTTGCACGTCAAATTCGTCGCGCGTGACGAGATCAAGCCGGGTAAATGCGCCCGACAGCAACACCCGGATATTTTTTTCTATATCCTTGGCTGGGCTGTGGTGCAGAATTTCGCTGACTTTGGCATTGATTTCGTCGATTACATTTTTGTTAAGCATTGATGTTCTCCTTGTTGATGACTCACCAGTTGATCAGCTGATTGGAATGGCTACGTGATAAAATCCGAAACAATTTTATTTTACGAAAACGGATTATCCACTGTTATTGCGAACGGTTCCAGTGTTAAGGATCCGCCTTTATTCTGCCATGCTGCAGATAACCGGTGAATAGAGGCATGCCCTTAAAATCATGAACTGTTTCAATAACGGTTAATAATCCGGATATATGAATGGAACGCAAACAATTACTTGAGCAGTGGCTGAAAGATCAATTTCCCGCGCGGCCGTTTACATTGCAGCCTGCATCGGCGGACGCCAGTTTCCGGCGTTATTTCCGTGCCATCTTTGACGACCGGACCGTTATCGTCATGGATGCGCCACCGCAACACGAGGATTGCGCGCCATTTTTGCGGGTCGCGGAGATACTCGCGGCAACCGGTGTGCATGTGCCGGAAATACTGGCGCAAAACCGGGAGCTGGGTTTTTTGCTGCTATCCGATCTGGGCAGTACAACGTTTCTGCAAGCATTGAATGACCGGATCGAGAGCGCGCATCAACTGTACGGCGAGGCCACCGATGCGCTAGTCAAAATGCAATTGTCGCATCAAGCGGACAGCTTGCCGGTTTATGATGAGGCTTTGCTGCAAAAAGAACTCGATTTGTTTCCCGATTGGTACATCGCGAAACATTTGCAGACTGATTTGACGGAAAAACAACAGGCTGCCTTGCGCACGGTTTTCTCCCGGATTGTGCAAAACAATCTGGCGCAACCCAGAGTACTGGTGCATCGCGATTATCATTCGCGCAATCTGATGGTGACTTCCCCCAATCCGGGCATCATTGATTTTCAGGATGCCGTGCATGGCCCGATTACGTACGATCTGGTGTCGCTGTTGAAGGATGCGTATATTCACTGGGACGAGGAGCGTATTCTCGATTGGGCCATCCGTTATTGGGAGAAAGCGCGCAAGGCGCGGTTGCCGGTTAGCGCCGATTTTGCGGATTTTTACCGGGATTTCGAATGGATGGGGGTGCAGCGTCACCTCAAGGTGCTGGGAATTTTTGCCCGGCTCAATTACCGCGACGGCAAGGCGGCGTATTTGAACGACATACCGCTGGTGATGCACTATTTACGCAAAGCGTGCGAGCGCTACCGCGAGCTTGATCCGTTGCTGAATTTGCTGGATGAATTGCATCCGGCCGAATCATCCGGTCAGAAAGTTGGCTATACCTTCTGAGCGCATCCCCTATAAAGCGATGATTCTCGCGGCCGGGCGCGGCGAGCGCATGCGCCCGCTTACCGATGCGCTGCCCAAGCCCTTGCTGAGAGCGGGCGGCAGCGCGTTGATCGAACATCAACTGGACAATCTGGCGCGCGCTGGTTTTACCAACATCGTCGTCAATCATGCGTATCTGGGTGAAATGATCGAAAACGCTCTGGGAACCGGCGAACGTTACGGTGTTCGTATCCGTTATTCACCCGAAAAGGTGGTGCTGGAAACCGCCGGCGGAATCGCCAATGCGTTGCCGTTACTGACGGGAGAATCCGGCGATCAGCCGTTTCTAGTGGTGAATGCCGATATTTTTTGCGCTATGGATTACGCCACGTTATTACCGGCCTTCCAAGCCATGCAGTCGGACTCCGGCCGACGGCTTGCGCATCTGGTTCTGGTTGATAACCCGCCGCACCATGCCGCAGGCGATTTTGCGTTGGCACATGACCGGGTGATGCTCAACGGCAATGCCAAACTGACATTCAGCGGCATCGGTATTTATCAGGCGCGGCTTTTTCATGGCCTGCAACCGGGATTGCCGGTGAAACTCGCACCGTTGTTGCGCCAGGCCATGCAGGCAGGGCAGGTAAGCGGCGAATATTTTTCCGGGCAATGGGTCGATGTCGGAACGCCGGAGCGGCTGGAATTATTAGACAAACAACTCAAATCCCGCGCGGAATCATCCGCCAGATCGATTTAAGGAATAAAGAACTCGCTTATGACACACTTTCAACATTTCATCGCCCGCCGCCAGCTTCTGGCCAGCAAAATGCAATCCGGCATCGCGATCATTCCGACCGCACCGGAGCGGCTGCGCAATCGGGACGCGCATTATCCTTACCGTTTCGACAGCTATTTTTATTATTTGACCGGATTTCGCGAACCGGAAGCGGTGCTGGTGCTCGTTGCCGCCCGTGGTGATGCGCCGCTGAAACAGCTGTTGTTCTGCCGCGAAAAGAATCAGGAGCGGGAAATTTGGGACGGTTTCCGCCACGGGCCGGAAGCCGCGAGAGCAATGTTCGGTTTCGATGAAGCGCATGCGATTGACAAGCTGGATGAGCTGCTGCCTAAATTATTGGCCGATCAACCGGCGGTTTATACGGCAGTAGGATTGGATGCGGCATGGGACCAGCGCGTCATCGGCTGGTTAAACCGGGTGCGCGAGCTGGCGCGCACGGGTATTGCCGCCCCGGCGGAAATTCGCGATAGCCGCGCGTTATTGGACGAAATGCGCCTGATCAAGGATACCGACGAGTTGCAGACTATGCAGCGCGCCGCGGATATTTCCGCGCAAGCGCATCAGCGCGCGATGCAGACAACGCGCCCGGGCATGCGCGAGTACGAGATCGAAGCGGAGTTGCTCTACACCTTCTACCGGCACGGTGCACAAGCACCGGCTTACACCTCCATTGTCGCGGGCGGGGCCAATGCGTGTGTGTTACATTACGTGCAGAATAATGCCGAGCTGAAATCAGGCGATTTATTGCTGATCGATGCCGGATGTGAATTGGACGGCTATGCATCGGATATCACCCGAACTTTTCCGGTGAACGGCCAATTCACCGCGGCGCAGCGCGATGTTTATCAATTGGTGCTGGCCGCGCAGGCGGCGGCGATTGCGCAAGTGCAACCGGGGAACCGCTGGAATGATCCGCATCAGGCGGCATTGCAGATACTGGCGCAGGGTTTCATCGATCTGGGATTGTGTCAGGGCAGCGTCGAAGCTGTGCTGGAATCGGAAGATTACAAACGCTTCTACATGCACCGCACCGGACATTGGCTCGGATTGGATGTGCACGACGCCGGCGAGTACAAACTGAAGGGCGAATGGCGCGAACTGGAACCCGGTATGGTATTGACCGTCGAGCCGGGATGCTACATCCGTCCGGCGGATGATGTTCCGGAACATTTTTGGAATATCGGGATTCGTATAGAAGACGATGTCGTGGTTACGCCGTCAGGGCATGAAATTCTGACGCTGGCAGCGCCCAAAGCAATAGCCGAAATAGAGGAGTTGATGCAATGAGCGACGAAGAGAGGAAAATTATCATCAGCAGAGTTTCCGAGTACCGCCAGAACGAATCGGGCGAATACCAGCGTGTGCCGGTTTCCCCCGTCAACCGCTGGCTTACCTACGCGATCCTCATTCCGGTCGTGATCATCATGGCCATTCTGGGCATTTTCTTTTTTGCCGCTTTCCTGGCTTTATTAGCGGTCGCCGTGGTGGTGGTGGGGATACGCTTCTGGTGGCTGCGCCGGAAGTATGAAAATGCCATGCAGCAATCCGGCGAAGCACACCGGCAGTCCGAGGCGGAGCAAACCGTGATCATCGAAGATGCGCAGATCATCGAAGAAACCGAAGCGCACCGCACTGAACAGAAAAAGCACTGAGCTGCATCGGACCGGCCGGGCCGATACAATCCCAGCTTATCGCCGTGGAATCAATTTCATCTGCCGCTCGGCCGCACCCGGCAGGAACGGCGTCGGTTCGCCGCTGACCCAATTGGCGTGCCCGCTGCCGTAATACGGTGACAGCGGATGTCCGCTTTGTCCGCCGGGCATATCGAAATAACCCCGTTCTTCCTGTCCCGGCGCAACGATGGAACGCTGCGAGGCGCCGAAGTTGGGTGATTGTACGCGCGGCATATTGTGATCCCCCGGCAGCGGATCGTGCGGCATGTCGAGCCATTGTGAAATCCATCCCGGCAGCTTCTGGCTCAGCGGATGTTTGATGCGCGCCGCATTCTGCGTTCCCCAGTTACGTTCCGCGATACCGCCATCTTGCTGCATTTGTTGCGCGCTTCTTTGTGCGCAGCGCAGCAACAATTCCTGCCAATTTTTGAATTGTGGCGGCAGTAGATGCTGTGGCCGTTGTTCGATCAGTTGCCACAAAATCAATTCGGTTTGGCTGAGCCGGGGCAGCTCGAAACCGGCGTGTTGCCGCCGCACCGGAGCGGCAAAGCCGTTCAATACCGTTTTCATGACTTCATAGCGGTACGTGCGCACGATGCGGTACGCGACGGAATTTGCCGAAGCTTCTCCATTCCAATCGGACAATGCGGTTTTCAACGCGTCAATCCACGCTGCATTACTGTTGGCCGATTCGAGCGTGGTTTGCAGCAGTTGATGCCAGCGGGTTAGCAGCAACGCGCGATAATCCAATTGAATCGCTTGCATCTCATCGCTATCGAACCGCTCTCTGGCGAACAATCGATCGCGAATTTGCAAGGCGCGCGCACCGAGATCGAAACCGCCGTTGCCGAGCAGCTCAAGCTGTTCGCCCGAAACGGTGCGCGAATTGGCCGACCACAAACGTTTTGACGGCGGATTGTGGAGTTCCGGGTAATCGTCCGGATCGAGCCAGCCCTGCCAGCCGGTACCCGCAGACGTCCAGTCGGCGGGGATTTGCGCATCATAATCAGGCGAACGGGCGGGGATGCGGCCGGCGAGTGTCCAACTGATATCGCCGTCGCGATCGCCGACGATAAAATTCTGTACCGGAATACCGAACTTGGGCGCAATTTCCGCCGCTTGCGCTGCGTTTGTGATGGTTTCCAGTTCGACCAGCTGAAGATTGACCGCATCCGGGAGCAGTGCCGTCCAGGTCAATGCCAGCGGGGTTTTATCGTGATCTTGCGCAATCACCGGCCCCCATTCGGTCTCGGAAATCGTGAGCATCTCATCCGGTGCATTGCGTACACGGATGGTTTCTTGCACGATCTGTAGCGGCTGCCAGCCGGTTGCGCCGAGATAGCGCGTGTTATCTTGGTCATCGATTTGAATGCGCACCCAGTCGGAAAAATCGCCGTGACTATTGGTGAAACTCCAGGCGATATGACGGTTTGAGCCGGTGACAATGGCCGGGACACCGGGCAAGCTGATGCCGGTGATGTCATGTATTTTGCCGCTTGCGGCGGTATCCGGATAAATCAACCGCGAGCGGAACCAGACATTGGGCACCCGCAACGTCAAATGCATGTCATTGGCGACGATCGCAGCGCCGTCCGCCAATGCGCCGGAAACCGCAAAACTGTTACTGCCCGGCGTTTCTTCGCTATTCAAGTCACCGTCCTGGAATAAACGCTCGTCCAGCGTTTGCAAATTGAGATCCGCTGCCGGCGGAAGCTGCGCCAGGGAAAACGGTTCGTCGATCAGCGGCGCATCCCAGACACCGGCGTTTTGTGTCAAAAATTGATAGACCGACTCCGGTAATGCGGCGTGCATGTGCGAAAGCGCCAATTCACGGTAAATATTCTCTTCAGTCAAGGTGAAAAACATCGCGTAGATCACCAAAATGCTGTCCTCATTGCGCCAGGCTGCCGGTCCGGTTTGTGTCAACAGATAAGGAAACGGCCGCACCGTCAACGCGCCGAGACCCTGATTGACGCCCATCCGGTAAGCATCGAGTAGTTGCCATTGCTCCGCAGGGAGTTGTTGCAGCACTGCGGCGGCGCGTGCGCGCATGCGGAACGGCCGCGCCTTGCGGTCGTGCGCCACTGCGCCGGGACCGAACAATTCCGCCAGCTCGCCCGCGGCCTGGCGGCGCATCAAATCCATCTCGAAAAAGCGTTCCTGTGCATGGACATAACCCATTGCCTGCGCCAGATCCAACCGGTTGGCGCCTTGCAAGGTGACACTGCCCAATACGTCGCGGTCGATCGATACTGCCGCGGTTAAACCGGGCACTGCCGTTTTTCCGTCATATTGCGGCAAGCTGCCGCGCAGCATCAGGGCGACTGCAAGTATCGAAAAGCCGGTGATTAACACGACTGTTATCAGGAAGTAGCGGACCAAACGTAACGTAGACTGCATAAGCATATGAGGGTAATCAGATCTTGCTAGCGGTACAGCTTTGCGATGCCCAGCAACATCTTGTAATTGTTATTTAACTCATTGATATTAATATTTATAAATGATTGATTTCGATATTTCGATAATAAAAGGCATGAATCCTTCTTTATTCCCGGCATTGAAGCCGAGTATTCGCAATGATAATTCATTTGTGGAAATTTGGAGCTGATCATGGCTGAAGACAGTGATTTAGAACGAACGGAAGAGGCGACGCCGAAGCGCTTGGAGAAAGCGCGAGAGGAGGGTCAGATCGCGCGTTCTCAAGAACTGACGACATTCACGTTATTGCTGGCGGCTGCGGCCGGCATCCTGTTCATGGGTTCCGGCTTGATGGATAGATTGCTGAAAGTCATGAAAACAGGCATGTACATAGAACGGGAATTGGCGCATCAGCCCAACTTGATGCTCAACCGTTTTTACGAGCTCGCTTTCGAAGGATTGCTGGCGATGGCCCCGTTATTGTTTTTACTGGTGATTGTGGCCTTTTTTGCGCCAATGTCGTTGAGCGGCTGGATGTTCAGCACCAAGGCGATTATGCCTAAATTCGACCGCATCAATCCTATCAGTGGTTTGGGCCGGATTTTCTCGATGCACAGCTTGGTTGAACTGGTCAAAGCGATTCTCAAGACCATTGTGATCGGCGGTGTCGCGGCGCTGGTCATTTGGAGCAATAAGGACGCGGTGATGATGCTGCTGACGGTGCCGGTCGATTTGGGCATTAGCCGCACCGGTGAATTCCTGACCATGAGTTTTCTGTTGATTGTCGGCGCCATGATCTTGGTCGTCTTGATCGATGTGCCTTACAAGCTGTGGGAACACGCCAAGCAATTGCGCATGACCAAGGAAGAAATCCGCAAGGAATACAAGGAGAGCGAAGGCGATCCGTTCATCAAAGCGCGTATTCGCGGCCTGCAACGCGAAGCAGCGCGTCGCCGCATGATGGCGGAAGTGCCGAAAGCCGATGTGATTGTCACCAACCCGACGCATTACGCCGTGGCGCTGCGTTATCAAAGCAATAGCATGCGCGCGCCGAAAGTCGTCGCCAAAGGAGTGCATTTATTGGCGGCGCGTATCCGTGAAGTTGCGACGGAACATCGCATTCCGATTCTTGAAGCACCGCCGCTGGCGCGGGCGTTATATCACCATGCCGAGCTGGAAAGCGAAATACCGGAGAAGTTGTATACCGCGGTTGCCGAGGTGCTGGCTTACGTCTTTCAGCTGAGACGCTATAACGAATATGGCGGAAAAGTACCGCAACCGCCGGTGGATGTACCGGTTCCGGCGGAATTGGACCCAGGCGCGGCAGAGCCGGGCAATGCGTAAACCGGCAATTTTACTGATGAGTTTTTACTGGGCGGCACTATGAATAATGCACTCACCTTGTCATCGATAGGAACACTGAGCAACCTCAGGAACCTGGCTGGTCCGATCCTGATTATCATCATTCTGGCCATGATGGTGCTGCCGTTGCCACCGTTCGTATTGGATCTGTTTTTCACCTTCAATATCGCGGTATCGATCATCGTGTTGATGGTCAGTTTGTATACCCGCAATCCGCTCGATTTTGCGGTCTTCCCGACGATTCTGCTGCTGACCACGTTACTGCGGTTGTCGCTGAATATCGCTTCGACCCGGGTGGTATTGCTGTACGGTCATACCGGACCGGATGCGGCCGGTAAAGTAATCGAAGCGTTCGGGCACTTCCTGGTGGGCGGCAATTACGCGATCGGGCTGGTGGTGTTCATTATTCTGGTGGTGATCAACTTTGTTGTGATTACCAAAGGTGCAGGACGTATTGCCGAAGTCAGCGCGCGTTTTACCTTGGACGCCATGCCGGGTAAGCAAATGGCGATCGATGCCGACCTGAACGCCGGTTTGATCGGCGAGGATGAAGCGCGCAAACGCAGAGCAACTATTTCCCAGGAAGCGGATTTTTACGGTTCCATGGACGGTGCCAGCAAATTCGTGCGCGGTGATGCCATTGCCGGCATCTTGATTATGCTGATTACTATCGTCGGCGGGTTGATTGTCGGTGTCATGCAACATGATCTGGAATTGGGTACGGCGGCAAAAAATTATACTCTGCTGACCATCGGCGACGGGCTGGTCGGGCAAATCCCCGCGCTGATCATTTCGACCGCCGCCGGTTTGATGGTGAGCCGTGTCACGACCGATGAAGATCTGGGCGAACAAGTTTTGAATCAATTGTTCAATCAACCGCAGATATTGATCATCACTGCTGTCATATTGGGCATCATGGGTTTAATTCCCGGCATGCCGAATTTTGTATTTCTGCTGATTGCCTCGATTCTGGGTGGAATCGCTTATTTCAAACTGAAGAATCCGGTGGTGCAGCCGGTTGCAGCGCCTCCTGCACCGGAACTGCCTTCGATTGAAAAAGCCGATGCGAGCTGGAATGACGTCACGCCGATCGATACGCTGGGACTGGAAGTCGGTTATCGCCTGATTCCTTTGGTCGATAAAGCGCAACAAGGCGATTTGCTCAAGCGGATCAACGGCATTCGTCGGAAATTCGCGCAGGATATCGGCTTCTTGCCGCCAGTCATCCATATCCGCGATAACCTCGAACTGCGGCCGAATGCGTATTGCATCACGTTAAAAGGTTCGATCATCGGCCAAGGGGAATCGTATTCCGGAATGTATCTGGCGATCAATCCGGGGCGTGTCACGGCGCAATTGCCGGGCACGGCGACGACCGATCCGGCATTCGGCCTTCCCGCCGTGTGGATCGAAGCGAACTTGCGCGAGCAAGCGCAAATCAACGGTTATACCGTGGTCGATGCCAGTACGGTGGTGACCACACATATCAATCATCTGATCCATACCTATGCCGCCGAATTACTGGGACGGCAGGAATTGCAGAAATTGCTGGATCATCTCAATACGCAATTTCCGAAACTTATCGAAGATCTGGTGCCGAAACTGCTGCCGCTGTCGACGGTGCAAAAGGTTCTGCACAATCTGTTGGAAGAGAATGTGCATATTCGCGATATGCGCACCATCGTTGACGTATTGACCGAGCATGCGGCGCAAACACAAGACGCTATCGACTTGACCGCGGTCGTCAGAGCCGCCCTGGGGCGTGCGATCGTCGATCAATATTATCCTGCCGGCGCGGAAGTCCAGGTAATGAGTCTGCACCCTGAGCTGGAAAATATTCTGACGCACGTCATGCAAACCGGCGGTGCGCAAGGTGCCGGTATCGAACCTGGGCTTGCCGATACGCTGTTGCGGGAAGCTCGCAACGCCGCGCAACAGCAGGAAAAACTGGGATTGCCGCTGGTGCTGCTGGTACCGGGCGCAGTCCGCTTCCTGCTGGCAAGATTTTTGCGCCGCGCTATTCCGCAATTGCGTGTGCTGGCGCATTCCGAAATTCCGGATTCACGAAAAATCAAAATCACTTCCATGATTGGAGGTAACAAATGAAAGTAAAACGCTATCTTGCTGCCACATCCCGCGAAGCGCTGCGTCAAGTTAAAGAGGAATTGGGTGAGGATGCCGTCATTCTGTCGAACCGGAAAACCCGGGACGGCGTGGAGATCATGGCATTGGCGGATTCCGACATGAGTAATCTGGTGCACACGCCGGCATCGCCGCCGCCTTCAATGTCGCCGTCAAAGGGGATTGGGATTTCGCACTACGAACAAAGTAAAGCGCTGAGCGCCCCGGAGCCGTCGTATTCAACGTTGTTATCGATGGCCAATGAGCCGGCGGAAAGCCAGAAAAACTCGAATAACGGATTATCCGCATCGCTGGCCAAAGACATCATCGCCGAGATTCAAGCCATGAAAACCACGCTGGAAGATCAACTGGCGACAGTGGCCTGGGGAAATTTCACTCAGCGCAGGCCGGAAAAAATGAAACTGCTGCGCACACTGCTGGATAACGGTTTTAGTCCGCTGCTGGCACGCCGCCTGATCGACAAATTACCGGATGGTCTCGATTACGAACAAAGTTTGAAACAAGCGCTATCCGCTCTGACGTTCAATTTACACACGGTTGCCAGCGACGACATGATTGAAAAAGGCGGCGTGTATGCCCTGGTCGGTCCCACCGGCGTCGGTAAAACCACGACCACGGCAAAAATCGCGGCGCGTTGCGTCATTCGGCACGGTGCCGACAAAGTCGCGCTGCTGACGACCGACAGCTACCGGATCGGCGGTCACGAACAACTCCGGATTTACGGGCAGTTATTGGGTGTTCCGGTGCGCAATATCAAAGACACTGAGGATCTGCAGTTAACGCTGTCGGAACTGAGAAACAAACACATGGTGCTGATCGATACCGTGGGCATGAGTCAGCGCGATCAGATGGTGGCGCAGCAAATCGCGATGCTCAGCAACTGCGGCGCGGATGTGAAGCGCATGCTCATCCTCAGCGCCGCGTCTAACGGCAGAACGCTGGATGAAGTTATCTCCGCCTACCAGAAGAACGGCGTTTACGGCTGCATCATCACCAAAGTCGACGAGGCCGCGAGCCTGGGGGTGTCGTTGGATGTCGTCATCCGCAGAAAATTGCCGTTGCACTATGTCGCGAACGGGCAGAAGGTTCCGGAAGATATTCATGCCGCCAATGCACGCTACCTGCTTCATCGCATTTTCAAATCGGCGCCGGGAGACAGCGCTTTCACACTACAGGATGCGGAATTTGCTTTGATCATGGCAAGCAAGAATAACGCCGAGTTACCGCAGGCAGAAGAAAAATCACTGGCGGGATTGATGTATGACTAGGCTGATTTTACAAGACCAAGCGGCGGGTTTGCGTAACCTGGTTTCGTACCGGGGACATGATGCGGCGCGTGTTTTTACCATCGCCGGCGGCAAATCGCGCGTCGGGAAAACCAGTGTCGTGGTCAATTTGGCCGCCGCGCTGGCGCAGAACGGCCAGCGGGTTTTATTGATCGATGAAAATCCTTGCCATAACAATATTTGCACCAGTTTGGGTTTGCAAGCGCGCTTCGATTTATTGCATGTAATTCATAAAGACAAAAGACTGGATCAAGTGCTGCTGCACAGTCCGGACAATATCACCGTGTTATCTGCGATGCGCGGCATTCATGCGCTGAGCACGTTGAATCCATTGGAACAGGACTGGCTGGTTAAGAGTTTTTCCGAGCTGACCGAGTCGGTCGATATCGTGCTGATCGATACCGCGATGACTGGCACGACGCATGTTTTGCCACTCAGTCTGGCTTCGGAGCAAGTGATGATCGTCATTTCCGGCTCGGCGTCGTCGATTACCGGTGCTTACGCGCTGATCAAAATCATGAGTCAGGAATACGCCAAGCAGCATTTTCTGATTTTGGTGAATAAAGTTGAATCGGAAACGGAGGCGTTGATGATTTACCAGAATTTATACCGGGTGGCGCGTCAGTATTTGACGATATCGCTGGAATATGCCGGTTACGTTCAAAGCGACGAACGATTACGAAATGCAACGCAATTGTGTAAACCGGTGATAGAGCTATTCCCGGCTTCGCAAGCGGCGGTTTGTTTCCGGCATGCGGCGCGAAATATTTTGCGTTCCACTTGCCCGGATAGATATAGCGGAGGAATGGATCATTTCATGCAGCGATTGATTATGACGAGTCATTTGAGTATGGCCAATTTTACGGTGTGATTGAATATGTATACTGCGACTGGAACTAAAACGATTGATAAAGAACAATTTATCACTGAATTTACGCCGCTGGTAAAGCGCATTGCCTATCATATGATGACGCGTTTACCGGCCAGCGTGCAGGTCGATGATCTGATTCAAGCCGGGATGATCGGCTTGTTGGATGCGATTAATCGCTACGAGGGCTCATACGGGCGCCAGTTTGAAAGCTATGCGGCGCAGCGGATACGGGGCTCAATTCTGGATGAGTTGCGCGAAGCCGATTGGTTGCCGCGCAGCATCCGGAAAAAGATGCGCCGTATTGAAGCAGCAGTGAGTATGCTGGAACAGCGCAACGGTTGCGCACCGAGCGAACAAGATCTGGCGACGGAACTGGATATGTCGTTGGATGAATACCATGAAACGCTGCAAAGCGCGCGCGGTGCGCAATTGATTTATTACGAGGATTTTCAGCAGGAAGACGAAGAACCGTTTCTGGATCGCCTGTTTATCGATTCTGAAGGCGATCCATTGAATGCGCTACTGGACGAAAATTTTCGCAACACTTTGATTGCCGCCATCGATAACCTGCCGCCGCGGGAAAAACAGGTGATGGGTATGCATTACGAACAGGAAATGAATTTACGGGAAATCGGCGAAGTGCTCGGTGTCAGCGAGTCCCGTGTTTGCCAGCTGCATACGCAGGCCGTTGCCCGGCTGCGCAGCCGCTTGAGAAATACGTAAGGCGTTTTTTTATCCCGATTATCCAGCACCGGAGCCGTAAACGGATTTTGTCATGTTCAAAAAATCAAAAATGGATTTGAACAGTGTTTTCGGCATTCTGCTGGCCTTTGTCGCGATCATCGGCGGGCAATTCCTAGAGGGCGGTCATCTCAGTTCGTTGATGCAGGCCGCGGCTTTATTAATTGTCATGGGGGGTACTGTCGGGGCGGTGTTGCTGCAAAGTCCGGTAAAAATTTTTGTCAATGGTATCCGCATGAGTACCTGGGTTTTTTTCCCGCCATCCAATTCCCCGCAAGCTTTGATTAAACAAATTATCAATTGGTCGCAAATATCCCGGAAGGATGGATTATTGGCGCTTGAAGCACTGGTACCCGGGGTAAAAGATCCGTTATCGAAAAAAGGATTGCAGCTGCTTGCGGATGGCAGTCCGCCGGACAAATTGCGTGAAGCTTTGGAAATTGAGATCTTGGCTGTGGAGAATTATCTGCGTCAATCAGCACGAATCTGGGAAGCTGCCGGCGGCTATGCGCCGACCATCGGTATTTTAGGTGCGGTACTCGGATTGATTCATGTGATGGAGAACTTATCCGATCCCAATCTGCTAGGAAATGGCATTGCCGTTGCTTTTGTCGCGACCGTCTACGGCGTCGGTTTGGCCAATCTGGTTTTTTTACCGATCGCGAATAAGCTGAAAACGATCATCGGTGAACATGTCGTGCTGCAAGAAATACTGGTCGACGGTTTTGTTGCCATTGCGCACGGCGAACACCCGCGTCTTATCGAGAGCCGGTTGAATGGTTATTTCATTTAATGCACGCCTTGGATTAAACGATTACTGAATGGCTATGTTACGAAGAAAAAGAAGGCAAAAAACCGATGACTATGCTGAAAATCAGGAGCGCTGGCTGGTATCCTACGCCGACTTCATAACGCTGCTATTTGCTTTTTTTGTGGTCATGTACGCGGTTTCATCGGTCAACGAAGGTAAGTATCGTGTCTTAAGCTCTTCATTAGTGAGTGCATTCAAAAGCAGCAACCCTACCAATGCGGTGCCCGTGCAATCGACGGAATTTGTGCCTATTAACATCCACCCATCGAATCAAACGGATTCAATCAAGCTGATTGACAATCTCAGCATACACACAGCGAAGAAGCAGGAAAAAATGAAAAGCATGGCCAAAGACATTCTGCATGCTTTGGATCCCTTGGTAAAAGACGGTCAGGTAAGGATTACGCAAAGTTCTCAGGGAATAACGGTGGAGATTAACGCCAGTGTTCTTTTCTCACCGGGACAGGCTAAACTCGCCGAGAATTCAAGTTTGACGCTGCAAGCGGTTGCCAATGTGATCAAGGGACATGAACATGAGATTCATGTCGAGGGGCATACGGATAATTTACCTATCCACAATGGCAACTTTCCATCAAACTGGGAATTATCGACAGCCCGCGCAAGCAGCGTGGTCAGATTGTTTATAGAAAACGGTGTTGAAGCGCATCGGCTTACTGCAATCGGCTATGGTGAAAATAGACCAATAGAGAGCAATGAAACATTGGACGGTAGAAAAAGGAATCGCCGGGTATCGGTTATGATTCTATCAACCAACCCGGATAAGGTCACTGAGATTCCAATTGTTGAATAAGTAGATTGAGATCAAATGTAAGTTTGACCTTTGGGACCATAGAGCGAAACATTTCCCGCCGCACAATGCAAAGCGGCAAAAGTACGTTGGTTATGTTGTAGTTGGGACGAAATCATCAAGCCGTTGGAGTAATTAAGCTGCTGAGCAATTTTTGCCAAATTGAGTAACTCATTCCATAAAATTTTTATTTCAGACAAACTGGAATGTTGTTTGGTTAACTCGGTTAGCCAATTATCGATACTATTTTTTTCCAGGATGAGTCCTTGTTTCTTCAGATATTCATTACGATCTTCATCAAATTGAATCAATTCTTCAATTAAACGCGATTTATCCGAGGCGAGATAATCGATATCTTCTATTTTTCCTTCAATGAGTGCATTTTCTTCTTTTTTCAGAATCTCGATGAATGCTTGAAAGATATTCTTTTCAGTTTCGAGTTCTTTCAGAAAGCATGCTATGTGTTGTGATGAAGACATTAAGCCGCACCTTTTTTAGACTGAATTAGCTCTTTAACTGTTTCAAGTAGCCGGTCAGCAACTACGCCAGGATTTATTTGAAAATTTCCTTCACTGATTGCTTGCTTTATTTCTTGAACCCGAGCTGAGTTTACAATCGAACCGCTCGCCGAGCTGCTGTCAATATTTTGCAGTTTCGCAACATTTGCACTTAAATGCACGCTTTCTTCTTGACTGGTATCCGCAGCTGAAGTGACATCAGTACGCCTTTTCCCATCATTGACTGATACGGTAGACACTGGCTGTAATGTTTTATCTATTTTCATTTTTATACCTCTTAACGAAATTCATTGCGTGTCATATCGACACCTTTGTTTGGAACTTTAGTATGCAAAGCATTTTCATGTGACTTGGGACGATTTGAATCAAGAATCAAGTTATCAGTTTTTCAAAAACTGCACTACTGTTGTGATTTTTTTACGGCATATGCAGGGATAAATTCAGTGTTTCATAAATATCCGGATTTATTGTGTGGGCGCTAGCAAACCCGATGGATATCATAGATAATTTCGCCACCTGATCATAATCATTTATTTAACTGGTAATTAAATGTCTTTTATATTTAAAGCAATTGCAAGTGCATTTCGCGATCTGATACGTTTTAAGATTGCTTGGATTATAGTTTGGCCGATTCTGGTTTCGACTCTTTTGTGGCTTGTTATTGGTTTTGTTTTTCGTGAAAATTTTTCCGAACTGGTTATTTTATTTTTAAATGAAGCTGGTATCGGTGAGTGGCTGCAAAATCACGGTTCTGATTGGGTTTCTGCTGCCATTGAGAATCTGATTTACATCATGGTATATATACCGCTTGTAATAGTAACTACTTTAATTATAACGGCTATTTTTATAATGCCGGCACTGATCAATCTGGTGGCGAATCGTGACTATCCCGAACTTAAGCGTGAATATGGGGGGAGTATCGCCGGAAGCATCATCAATGCGCTACTTGCCAGCGGCGTATTTATACTGATCTGGGTTGTCACTGTGCCGCTTTGGGCAGTAGGAGCCGGTATTATCGTTCCCTTTATTGCAGCGGCATTTATGAACCAACAGTTATTCCGTTATGATGCGCTATCCGAGCATGCCACTAAGCAGGAAATTAAATTGATCTGCGCGCAAAACCGGTATTCGTTATGGGGATTGGGATTATTAACGGGATTTATTCAGTTTGTGCCGGTACTCAATTTGTTGGCTCCGATCTATACGGCCTTGGCATTTATTCATTTTGGTTTGGATCATCTGAAGCTGGTGCGGGCCGGTGAAGCGGGAAAGAATGGTCCATCTATCGATAATCAATAGTTTTTACACATTGAAACAAAAATTACACCGGTCAGATCGAACTTCAATATGGGTGTGCATGAGTGGGATCCCGGTTTCGTTGATCGTTCGCCGATGTTTGAATCCTTTCTCCATCTGAAAGGATATATAGAGAATCAACAAAACTGGCCGGAGCCGGATGATCTCAATCATTTCAATTTCCGGCAAAACCGGCAGATTTTTACCCGCTCGGGAAAACTTGTCCGTTTTGTATCCCAAACTCCTGGAAAACAGGATGCCGGGCAAAAATATGAATCAAGAATTTATTTGACTGGCCAAGTGCCGACAAGGGCCGGGAACTGGCATGATTTTTTTAATGCGTTGGTATGGAAATTATTTCCGCGCGCCAAATCGGCGCTCAATGAATTGCATTTTCAGGCGCAGCTGGCGGAACTATCCAATAAAGACAAAAACCGGTGCGGATTAAGAGACGCTGCAACTCTTTTTGACGAATCCGGCGTGATCGTCATTGGCAGTCAAACTGCATTAATTCAATTAATCAAAGATTTTGAGTGGAAAGAATTATTTTGGCGGCAGCGAAGTGCAGCGTTGTCATCCATGCGGTTTTTTATTTTTGGTCATGGATTGTATGAAAAAGCACTGAATCCCTATACCGGTATGACTGGAAAAGCTATTATTTTTGAAGTGCATCAAACTTTTTTTGCACAAGCGCTGCCAGACCAACTTGTTGCGATTGATTCGATGCTGGAATCTTTTTTGTTACATACACTATCGGCCAGCTCCGATCTCGCGCCTGTCCCCCTATTAGGTTACCCAGGCTGGGTTGAGGATAATAACAATGAAACATATTATGAAAATAAGAAATATTTTCGCGAGCGGCATAAGCCTAATCAAATGATCTAGAAATATTTCTTCATTGATAATAGCGCCCATTCCGGGAAATTCCCTTCGGGTAATGATCGATGAGCGAATTAATCCCGATGTTTTTCGAATCACGGTTGTTTTTTTGTTAAAATATAACGTTTAATTTATTAATTTATTGGAGTATTTGATGGCGATTGAGAGAACACTATCCATTATTAAACCGGATGCTGTGGCAAAGAATGTGATTGGACAGATTTATTCCCGTTTTGAATCAAACGGTTTGAAAATTATCGCGGCGCGCATGGTGCATTTATCGCAAGCCGATGCGGAGCAATTTTACGCTGTGCATCGAGCACGCCCATTTTTCAACGATCTGGTTAAATTCATGACATCCGGTCCGGTGATGGTGCAAGTGCTGGAAGGAGATGACGCCATTAAGAAGAATCGCGATTTAATGGGCGCGACCGATCCCAAGAAAGCGGAGAAAGGAACGATTCGCGCCGACTTTGCCGACAGTATCGATGCCAATGCCGTGCATGGTTCGGACGCACCTGAGACGGCTGCGGTTGAGATTGCCTGTTTCTTCCCGGCGTTGAATATCTATTCACGTTAAAACACCAAGTTTTGTAGCTCAATAGTGACAATCAATCTGTTAAATTACGATGGCAAGGGCCTGGTTGATATTTGCACCGGAATAGGTGAAAAACCTTTCCGTGCAAAACAGCTGCTGCGCTGGATTCATCAGTTCGGTACTGCTGATTTTGCCGCAATGAGTGACTTGGCCAAAAGTTTGCGCGAGAAACTGGCTGCGATGGCGGTTATCGAATTGCCGCAAATCACCTATGACTCCGAGGCCGCGGACGGCACGCGCAAGTGGCTGCTGTCGGTCGGTTCCGGCAACGGTATAGAAACGGTATTCATACCAGAAGCCAATCGCGGCACGCTCTGCGTATCCAGTCAAGTGGGGTGCGCTTTGGCGTGTGCTTTCTGCTCGACGGGAAAACAAGGTTTTAATCGTAATTTAACAGTGGCCGAAATCATCGGGCAGCTGTGGATTGCCAACAAGATGATCGGATTGGAGACCGGAGATAAGGTGCCGCAGGCAAACCGAGCCGTGACCAACGTGGTCATGATGGGCATGGGGGAGCCGCTGGCAAATTTTGATAACGTGGTTACCGCGCTGGATATTATGCTGGATGATCATGCGTATGGTCTTTCCCGCCGTCGTGTAACCGTCAGCACATCCGGGTTGGTGCCCGCGATCGACCGGTTGCGGGAGCGCTGCCCGGTCGCTTTGGCGATTTCTTTGCATGCGCCGAACGATGCATTACGTGATCAATTGGTGCCGATTAATAAGAAGTATCCGATCAAGGAATTATTGGCGGCTTGCCAACGCTATCTACCGTCCGCTCCGCGTGATTTCATCACGTTTGAATACGTCATGCTGGATGGTGTCAATGACAGCGCCGCGCATGCGCGTGAGCTCATCAAACTGGTGCAGGATGTTCCTTGTAAATTTAATTTAATTCCGTTTAATTCATTTCATGACTCCGGGTTTAAACGTTCTTCTGCTGAAACCGTGCGGGTTTTCCGGGATATATTGATGCAAGCAGGATTGGTTACCACGGTGCGGAAAACCCGGGGTGACGATATTGCCGCAGCGTGCGGTCAACTTGCTGGGCAAGTGAAAGACAAGACACGCCGTACGGCCGGTTTGAAAACAGAGGCTGTACAGTGAAAAAAAATTGGTTGCTGCTGCTTTTTGCACTGCCGCCGGTCTTATTAGGATTGAGCGGGTGCGTGCAGCAAGCCGTGAACAGTGGCATGCCGGTTCAGACTGGATCGGATCGGGCGCTGCAAAGCGCTAAAATCCATACCGAACTGGCGGCCGAATATTATTATCGCGGGCAACTTGATGTCGCCATCGAAGAAGTCAATGAAGCCTTGAAAGCTCAATCCAATTACGCGCTGGCTTACAATGTGCTGGGGTTGATTAATATGACTTTGAATGAAAACAGCAAAGCGCTGGAGAATTTTGAGCGCGCCGTCCGCTTGGCGCCGAGAAATTCCGAAATCCGCAATAACTATGGCTGGTTTTTATGTCAGCGCTTTTCCCAACGCATGGATCAAGCGATTGAACATTTCATGACGGCGGCCAAGGATCCACTCTATGCCACACCGGAAATGTCTTATGCCAACGCCGGGATTTGCGAGACAAAACGCCAGAATTACACGGAAGCAAGGCTTTTGTTTCAGAAAGCATTATCCCTTCAGTCTAACTATTCGCCAGCGATAATCGGATTGATCGATATTGATTTTCAGCGCGGTAATTTAGCGGAAGCAAAATCCAAGCTGGCGCAGTTTTCGCAGAATAACCCCCCCACTGCGGAAAGTCTGTTGATGGCGATAAAAATTGAGCAGGCAATGGGGAATCAATTGGCCGTTGACAGCTATATTTTTCAGTTGCAGAAACATTTTCCTGAGTCCAAAGAAACAGCCATGATTCGAGAAGGAGCGGTGAAATGATGAATACAACCGATGAGAAAAACGGCGGCAATCAGCGATTTTCCGAAAACGCTCAGGCCGTGCCGACGGTGCAAGAAAATGTCGCTATGGCCGCAGAGCAGACCACTTTAACTGATCAGCATGAAGAGGATTTCAATGCGCCGGCGTCCGGCGCTGATCATCACCGCGGACAACTTCAAACCAATAATAATTACAACAGCATGAGTATGCCGTTTGATAATCCGCCGGCAAAAACCGAATTCAACAACATTGATGCGGCGAGCGTTGTGCAGAGTGTCGGCCATTTATTGCGCAACGCGCGAATGGCCAAAGGCATGAGTATCGATGAGGTATCGCGGCAATTGCGCCTTTCCGTGCCGCAAATCGAGGCGATTGAAAAAGAAGATTTTGAGCGAATACCCGGACGTACGTTTTTACGTGGTTTTATTCGCAATTATGCCCATCTGGTGCAATTGGATCCGGCTCCGTTGCTGCAAATGCTTCCGGCATCGACACGGGTAGTATCAACCTATGAACGTACCCCGTTCAAGAACAAACAAATATCGTTTTCCTCGAACCGCGAGGCTCCGGGGAATCATTCGTTGATTATCGCTGTCATTTTGCTTGTAATCGTGTTAGGTGCATATTTTCTATTTGAAAACGGCGGTTGGAATAAGAATTACGATTCCAATACCACAAGTGAAGAAACAAAAAATGAACCTGCAACAACATCTGTGGCGTCGGTGGAGATTCAATTGCCTTTGCCGGCGGTTGTTAAGAATTCAACCGATGCACCAGTGAATAAATCATCTGAGGAGGCCACCCACACGGCACGTAATCCGGAAAATGCTGAAACAGCGGCGGACGTAAAAACAACTACCGTAGTAGTCGACATTAAGCCTGTTATAGAGAAAACTGAGAAAACCGAAAAAATAGAGAAGACTGAAAAAGCCGAAAAAGCCGAAAAAGCCGAAAAAGCCGAAAAAACCGAAAAAACCGAAAAAACCGAAAAAACCGAAAAAACCGAGAAAGTAGAGAAGAAAGCGGATACGGCGAAAAACATAGGCCATTTATATTTCAAATTTACTGCCGACTCCTGGGTCAAAGTTGTTGACGGCGCCGGTACTTCCGTATTCGAACAGCTCAAGAAGGGCGGCAGCGAGCAGATGGTCACCGGCAAGCGGCCATTGTCGATCGTGATAGGCAATGCATCGGGTGTCAATCTCACCTATAATGACAAGGAAATCGACATTTCGTCCTATAAAAAACAAGGTGGAACCGCGCGTTTCACGCTCGAATAAAAATCTCTGTAATCTTTTGATCTCAATACCATTAAATTATGTCTGACAATAGTTCTTCAATAAATCGCCGGCCCAGTGTGGGCGTCCGGGTTGGCCCAATTATGGTGGGCGGTGGCGCACCGATCGTAGTGCAATCCATGACCAACACCGATACGGTGGATGAGGTTGCCACAACCGAACAAGTGGCGCAATTGGCGCGCGCCGGCTCCGAGCTGGTGCGTATAACCGTCAATTCGATGGAAGCGGCGAAAGCGGTAGCGGGAATTCGCGCGCGTCTGGATGATATGGGTTGCCACGTGCCGTTAGTGGGCGATTTTCATTTCAACGGTCACAAGTTGTTGACCAGTTACCCGGAATGCGCACAAGCACTGGATAAATTGCGGATTAATCCGGGTAATGTCGGGCATGGCAAGAAACGCGACGAACAATTCAGCACGCTGATCGAAATTGCCTGCAAGTACGACAAGCCGGTACGCATCGGTGTCAACTGGGGAAGTCTGGATCCGGAAATGCTGGCGCGCATCATGGATGAGAATGCGGCTTCCAGTGATCCGCAAGACGCCAAATACGTCATGCGCGAGGCGTTGATTACGTCGGCGCTGGAGAGTGCGGCCAAGGCGGAGGAAATCGGTCTGCCACGCAGCAAGATTGTATTGTCCTGCAAAGTGAGCGGCGTGCAGGATTTGATTATGGTGTACCGGGAACTGGCCGAGCGTTGCAATTATGCGCTACACCTAGGCCTGACCGAAGCGGGCATGGGCTCCAAAGGGATTGTGGCATCGACGGCGGCATTGGCCGTGCTGCTGCAGGAAGGTATCGGCGATACCATCCGCATCTCGCTAACACCGGAACCGGGTGGAACGCGTTCGCGCGAAGTGATCGTCGCGCAGGAAATTCTGCAAACTATGGGATTGCGCGCGTTTGTTCCGTTGGTAGCCGCTTGCCCGGGGTGCGGACGCACCACCAGCACGTATTTTCAGGAGCTGGCGGAAAGCATTCAAGCGTATGTGCGCGACGAAATGGTGGTGTGGCGCGAGCAATACGATGGCGTGGAAAATATGACGCTGGCGGTCATGGGGTGTGTGGTGAACGGCCCGGGTGAAAGCAAGCATGCCAATATCGGCATCAGCCTGCCCGGTTCCGGCGAGACCCCGGTTGCGCCGGTATTCGTCGACGGTCAAAAAACAGTGACTTTGAAAGGCGATAATATCGCCAACGAATTCCGCGCGATTGTCGATCGCTATGTCAGCGAAAAGTATCCGAGAAAAGCTGTCTGATGGCTAATGGCGTAAAAGCGATCCGCGGGATGAATGACATCCTGCCGGATGAATCGTATTTGTGGGTGCATTTTGAGCAGACCGTGCAACGCTGGCTCGCCGCTTACGGTTACCGCAATATCCGCACGCCGATCGTCGAACAGACCGATTTGTTTATCCGTTCCATCGGCGAAGTGACTGACATTGTGGAAAAAGAGATGTATACCTTTGTCGATCATCTCAACAATGACAGTCTGACGCTGCGGCCGGAAGGCACCGCTTCCTGTGTGCGTGCGGTGATCGAACATAGTTTGTTATATGCCGGCCCGCAGCGCTTGTATTATGCCGGCCCGATGTTCCGGCACGAACGCCCGCAAAAGGGCCGCTACCGGCAATTTCACCAGGTCGGTGTGGAAGCATTAGGCTACGCCGGATCGGATATCGACGCGGAATTGATCGTGATGTGCGCGCGTCTGTGGGATTTGCTGGGAATTTCCGGTTTGCGGCTGGAAATCAGTACGCTGGGAAACGCCGAGTCGCGCGCGTTGCATCGTTCCCGGCTGATCAAATACTTCGAGCAACATCGCGGCGTGCTCGACGAAGATTCACTGCGGCGCTTGCATACCAATCCATTGCGCATCCTCGACAGCAAGAATCCGGCCATGCAGGGCATCATCGATAATGCACCGAAGCTGATGGACGATCTCGATACCGAATCGCTCAGTCACTTTGAATCCTTACAGCATATCTTGCGCGAGCAGGGGATTAACTTCGAAATTAATCCGCGTTTGGTCAGAGGGCTCGACTACTACAATCGCACGGTATTCGAATGGGTCACCGATAAGCTCGGCGCGCAAGGAACTGTCTGTGCGGGTGGACGATACGATGGCTTGATCGAACAGGTCGGCGGGAAACCGGCGCCCGCTTGCGGTTTTGCCATGGGCATTGAGCGCTTGCTTGCGCTGATGCAGGAAGGCGGTGGAAAGATTCCTCCGCAACCGATACCGGATATTTATATCGTGCATCAAGGAGAACAGGCGGCGGGCTATGCCTGGAAGTGCGCCGAATCGCTCCGCGATCAAGGTCTTAACGTCATTTTGCATTGCGGCGGCGGCAGCTTTAAATCGCAAATGAAGAAAGCCGATGCTTGCGGCGCGCGCTATGCCATGATTATCGGTGACGATGAATGTAAGGCGCAAGAAGTGATGCTCAAGCCGTTGCGCGAACCGGTTGAACAGGCGAGCGTGAAGCTGGATCTGGTTGCTGAATTGATTAATAACAAAGAATCACACTATTAATAAACTGGCGTTAATTAGGAAAATACCATGGCATACTCTCATGAAGATCAGGAAAGAATCGAAGGACTCGCGGCATGGTGGAAGCAATACGGCAACGCGATCACTATCGTGTTGACGGCGGTTCTGGTAGCGGCCGGTGCTACCAAGGCATGGCAATATTATCAACAGAAGCAGGCGTCGCAGGCGGCCGATTTGTATGCTTTATTGCAGCAAGTGCAATCCGGCGGCGATGCGGCGAAAATCAACGACGCGGCGCAATTGCTGACGGCAGGATACCCTTCCAGCGGTTACGCGCCCCGTGCAGCGTTGATTGCCGCGCAAGCGGATGTGCAAGCGGGCAACAACAAACGCGCGATACAAAACCTGCAATGGATTATCGATCACGCCAAGGAAACGGAAATGCACGATGTGGCGCGGTTGAGAATTTCCGGTATTTTGCTCGACGAAGGTAAATACGATGAAGCATTACGGACGTTGAGCACCGGTCACGGTAAAGCGTTCGCCGGGTTGTATCTGGATCGCAAGGGCGACATTCAGGTTGCGGCGGGTAAAATTGCCGAAGCCAAGTTGAGTTATCAGGAAGCGATCGACAAATTAAGTAAAAGTAACAATTATTTCAATATTGTCCAAATGAAATTGGATGCGCTGGGTGTTTCCGACTAGATTACGCATTGCAGTGGCTATCCTGCCGGATTGCGCCCGATCCTTCGGGCGATTATTTTACTGCGGATTGATTTGCGCGTTGCTACTGCCGGGGTGTGGCACGATGAATCCCTTTGATATGCGCCTCATTGAATCGATGAGCACAGGGATATCCGATCTGATGATAACCGATGAACCGATTGTTTACGACAAGGAAGAACTGGCCGCTTTAAAGGCCGTTGAGCGTATTCCGCTGAAATGGAAAGACAAAGTCAGCGAGAACGAAATTGCTTCCTTCTATACTGCGTATGACAACGGCGCGGTCTATGTCGCCGATGAAGCAGGAAAACTGACTAAATATAACGCCGCGACAGGTAAGCAAGAGTGGCAAGTCAAAACCAAAAGCAAATTTTCCGCCGGCGTGGGCATTGGCGATGGATTGATTCTGATCGGAACTTTCAAGGGCGAAGTGCTGGCCTATAACGAATCCGGTCATATGTTATGGCAATCGTCGGTTACCAGCGAAATCCTGAGTCCGCCGCAAGTGCAAAATAATGTTGTCGCCGTGCGCACTGTCGATGGCCGCATCTTCGCGCTCGACGCCATCGACGGCAAGCGCAAGTGGATTTACCAGGGCGCAACGCCGTCCTTGACGGTGCGCAGCACAGCCGGGATAACTTTGGCGCACGGCGCGATATTCGCCGGTTTTCCGGGTGGCAAAATGGTGGCGATGAGCTTATTCAACGGCAACATCGGCTGGGAAGTCGCCGTTTCCCAGCCGCGCGGCGTGACTGAACTGGAGCGCATGACGGATATTACCAGCGCGCCGGTGATCAATGACCGCCTGGTGTGTGCGGCTGCCTATCGCGGCCGTGTCGCGTGCTTTGCCATTAACGATGGCGCGCCGATTTGGGCGCGCGAATCTTCCAGCAGCGCCGGCCTGGCAATGGATAACGATTATGTCTATGTAACCGAAGAGAACGGCGTGGTGGCCGCTTACGATTTGCTCAGCGGGGCCAGTATGTGGAAACAAGGCCGATTGGGCAGCAAGAAACTAACCCGGCCCGTCATTACCGGACAATATATTGTGGTGGCGGACGATCAGGGTTATGTCAATTTGCTGCGCAATTACGATGGCGCCTTGATCGCCCGCGCACCCACCGATGGCAGTATGATTCACAACGCCGCCAGCCTGTTGCCGGATGGTTTTGCGGTGCAGACAGACAATGGTGGCGTTTACGCTTTCAGCACGCAATTCTAGGGAAGCTCTGAAAAAGGTAGCGAGCGATGGTCAGGCAAAGTGAAATCAAACGAAAAAGCGCAATTTACAGGTAGTAAATGAGCATTTTGAGACTGATTTCAATGCAGCATAACCGCGTGCAGTAGTTTTTCAGAGTTTCCCTAGCAACCGCATTTTTTCCATTTTTTCATTAAGCGGCACACACCGCATTACGGTAGCAGTAAAAAATCATGAAACCCACCCTTGTTCTGGTTGGCCGTCCGAATGTCGGCAAATCGACTTTATTTAACCGCCTGACGCGCACGCGCGACGCCATCGTCGCGGATATTCCCGGCTTGACACGGGACCGGCATTATGGCCAGGGCAGGGTGGGGGACAAACCCTATCTGGTCATGGATACCGGCGGTCTCGAACCGGTTGTCAAGGACGGTATTTTGCACGCCATGGCGAAACAGACGCTGCAAGCGATCGACGAAGCGGACAAAGTATTGTTCATCGTCGACGGTCGCCAAGGTGTAACGGCGCACGACAGGATCATCGCCGAGCAATTGCGCAAATCCGGGCAAAAAATTTTACTGGTGGTGAATAAAACCGAAGGCATGGCGACCGCTGTCGTTACGGCAGAGTTTTTCGAATTGGGCTTGGGCGAACCGCATGCGATTTCCGCCATGCATGGCGATAACATCCAGGAACTCGCCGATGTGGCGCTGGCGGATTTTCCCGAGGCTGAAGAGGAAGAACCGGAAAGCAATCATCCCAAAATCGCCATCGTTGGCCGCCCGAATGTCGGCAAATCGACATTGATCAATACATTGCTCGGCGAAGAGCGGGTGATCGCCTTCGATCAGCCGGGCACCACGCGCGATAGCATTTACATCGACTTTACCCACAAGGACAAACAATACACGCTGATCGACACGGCCGGATTGCGCCGCCGCGGCCAGGTGCATGAAACCGTGGAAAAATTCTCCGTCATCAAAACGCTGCAAACGATCGAGGACGCCAATGTCGTGGTGCTGGTGCTGGACGCGCGCAATGAAATTTCCGACCAGGATGCGCATATTGCCGGATTTATCCTGGAAACCGGCCGTGCATTGGTCATCGTGGTGAATAAGTGGGACGGTTTGGACGACTACCAGCGCGACACCATCAAACGTGAATTGAACCGCAAATTGGCCTTCTTGGGTTTTGCGCAGCTGCACTATATTTCCGCACTGCACGGCAGCGGTATGAAAAACTTGTTGCCTTCGATCGATGCCGCCTATGCCGCGGCCATGGCGCATTTGCCGACACCAAAACTGACGCGCGCGTTGATCGCCGCCGTCGCGAAACATCCGCCGCCGCGCGGCGGCATGTCGCGCCCGAAAATGCGCTACGCCCATCAAGGCGGTTCCAATCCGCCGCTGATCATCGTGCACGGCAGCATGCTCGAACATGTGCCGGATAGCTACCGGCGTTATCTGGAAAACACCTTCCGCGAAACTTTCAAACTGACCGGTACGCCGCTGCGCGTCGATTTTAAAGTTGGTCATAATCCCTACGCCGACAAAAAACCCGCTCCGCCGACCGAGGATGACTTGCGCCGCGCGCATAACCGGCGGCGCCGTAATCGCAAGAAGTATGGTTAAATCGGAATAACCGGCCGGAGCGAAGTGATTGCGCTCGGTATCATCAAGCTTCGCGCCTTTTGTCTGTCAGTAAAGGAGACGCTGATTAATTGAGGCGGATAAATCCATGAATGCACATTATCTCAGTCTGCTGTTTTCTCCTCGTTCCGTGGCGGTGATCGGCGCCAGCAGCCGTATGGATTCCGTCGGTGGCGTGGTGTTCCGCAACATGCGGGAAAGCGGTTACCAGGGCAAGCTTTATGCGGTGAATCCGAATCACGCCGAAATACAAGGCGTGCGCACCCATGCCGGAATCGAGTCGATTCCTGAGCCGGTCGACCTGGCGGTCATCATCACACGCGCGGCGACGGTGCCGGACATCATCGAGTCGTGCGGTAAACGCGGCGTGCGTTTTGCCCTAGTGTTGTCGGCCGGATTCAGGGAAACCGGGCCGCAGGGCGCGGCACTGGAACAGGCTGTGGTTGAAAATGCCCGGCGTTACGGTATACGGCTGGTCGGGCCAAATTGCCTGGGGATTCTGTGTCCTGCGTCGGGTTTGAACGTGACTTTCAGCAACGGTGGCGCGCAAGCGGGCGGATTGGCGTTGATTTCCCAATCGGGCGCATTCTGTACCGCCATCATGGATTGGGCCAAGCCCAACGACGTAGGTTTCTCCAACATTATTTCCATGGGTAGCGCCGCCGGGATGGATTTCGGCGAGATTCTCGATTACCTCGCGTCCGACCCGCACACTCACAGCATTTTGCTCTATATCGAAGGCATCCAACGCGTTCGTAGTTTTATGAGCGCATTGCGCGCAGCGGCCCGGATCAAACCCATTTTCATCGTCAAAGCAGGGCGCCATACGGCAGGCTCGAAAGCGGCGTTTTCACATACCGGCGCGCTAGTCGGCTCGGACGATGTATTCGATGCGGCCTTGCAGCGCGCCGGGGTTGTCCGGGTGGATACGATCGTGCAACTGTTTTCCGCCGCACAAGCGCTCTCAACACATTTCCGCCCGAGCGGCAACCGTCTGGCGATTGTCACCAACGGCGGCGGCCCCGGTGTCATGGCGGCGGATCGCGCAGCGGATCTGGGCGTGACGCTGGCGGCATTATCCGCCGAATCGCTGGCGCAATTGAATGCGTTGTTACCCGCGACCTGGTCGCACGGTAATCCGCTCGATATCATCGGCGACGCGACTGCGGAGCGCTACCGTTATGCAGTTGCGCAGTGTTTGCAAGATGACGGCGTGGATGGCGTGCTGGTCATTCTGACGCCGCAAGCGATGACGCAACCGCTGGAAGTCGCCCATGCGGTCATTGAGCTCGCAGCGAAGTTCGACAAACCGTTGATTGCTTGCTGGATGGGGGAGGTGCAAGTTGCTGCATGCCGGCAAGCCTTTGACCAAGCGAAAATACCTAATTTCCGCACACCGGAACCGGCGGTTGAAGTGTTTTCCTTCATTTCCGCCTATTATCAAAACCAGAAATTGCTATTGCAGACGCCTGGTCCGATTGCCGATCACTGCGTGCCGGATGAGGAGGGCGCACGCTTGCTGATCGAAGGCGCGTTGGCTGAACATCGCAAGATTCTGAGCGAGATGGAATCGAAAGCGATTCTGGCGGCGTTTCGCATTCCGATCGCCAAGGCCGTGGTGGCTCGTTCTCCAAATGAAGCCTTGCTGATTGCGGAAGAATTCGGTTTCCCGGTGGCGATGAAAATCAACTCGCCGGACATTACGCACAAATCCGATTGCGGCGGAATCCGCCTCAACCTCGGTAACGCGCAAGCTGTGCGGTCGGCGTATCACGACATCGTTCAGTCGGTGCAAAAGAAAAATCCCGGTGCAAGGATCGATGGCATCGTCGTCGAACCGATGATCGTCAAACCCAACGGCAGGGAATTGATGGTCGGCATGACCACTGACGCGGTGTTCGGTCCCGTCATCACATTCGGCGCGGGTGGCGTGCTGGTCGAAGTGCTCGGCGACCGCGCGGTGGCTTTGCCGCCGCTGAACGGTTTCTTGGTCAAGGACATGATCCAACGCACGCGGATCGCCCGCTTGCTGGGCGCTTTCCGCCATATGCCGCCGGCCGACCGGGCGGCGCTGGAAAGTGTTTTGCTGCGCGTATCGGAAATGGTGTGCGCGCTGCCGTGGATCAAGGAAATGGATATCAACCCGCTGATCGTCGACGAGCATGGCGCGTGCGCCGTCGACGCGCGCATCGTCGTGGATTATCTGCAACCCTCCGCCGACCGCTACGCGCATATGGCGATACATCCGTATCCCACGCATTTGATCACGCACTGGCAGTTGCCGGACGGCACCAACTTGACCATTCGCCCGATCCGCCCGGAAGACGCCGGGATCGAGCAGGCGTTTGTGCGCGGATTGTCCGATGAATCGAAATATTTCCGCTTCATGGATGCGCTGCAGGAATTATCGCAAGGCATGCTGGTGCGTTTCACGCAGATCGACTACGACCGCGAAATGGCGTTGGTCGCGGTGCTGGAACGGGATGAGCAGGAACAGGAATTGGGCGTATGCCGCTACGTGGCAAGCGCCGACAATCAATCGTGCGAGTTTGCCTTGGTGGTTGCCGACGAATGGCAAAACAAGGGCATCGGTAACAAACTGATGAATTGCCTGTTCGACGCCGCGCGCGCCAAGGGCATCCAAGTCATGGAAGGCGAAGTGCTGGCGGCCAACCGGCCAATGCTGGAATTGGTGCGCCGTCTTGGTTTCGCGGTGAGTGCCAGCCAGGAGGACGTTGCCGTGAAAAGGATTGTCAAACAATTGTGATGTTTGACGGCAAATTATTCCTGGCGTGATTGAAACGATGTACCTAAAACTACAATTCCGGTTTCTCCAATGACGAACGATTCTTCACCCCACCCATACGATGACGTGGACGTGCTGAACTGCACGCAATGCCCGCGTCTAGCCGGTTTTTTGCAAACGGTGAAAACGCGTTACCCGGATTATCACGCGCGCCCCGTCAGCGCATTCGGCGATGCGGACGCCAAGTTGCTGATCGTCGGCTTGGCGCCCGGCATGCACGGCGCCAACCGGACCGGGCGGCCGTTTACCGGCGACTATGCCGGGATTTTGCTATACCAAACCCTGCACAAGTACGGATTTGCCACCCGGTCCGAATCGGTTTCCGCCGATGACGGGTTGCAATTGACCGGCTGCCGCATCACCAATGCGGTGAAATGCCTGCCGCCGGAAAACAAGCCGGTGCCGCAGGAAATCAAGCAGTGCAATCAATATCTCGCCGTTGAGATGAACCGGTTCGTGCAGCGCGGTGGCGCCGCCGTGCTGGCGCTCGGCACGGTGGCGCATCAAGCGGTGTTGCTGAGCTTGCGCCTGAAAGCCAAGGATTATCCGTTTGCGCACGGCGCGACGCATCGTTTGCCGCCGGGCAGCGGTGTGCGGCTTTATGACAGCTATCATTGCAGCCGCTACAATACGCAAACCAAACGCTTGACGGCGGAAATGTTCGAGCAGGTGTTTGCGGACATTGTTGCTGATATACAACCATAACAACCTATTTGGAAGGAGGAATTTTACATGCCTTACGTCAATATCCGCGTGGCGGGAACATTAACGCGCGAGCAGAAACAACAGATTGCCGAGGAATTGACCGATACGCTGGAACGCATCGCCAAGAAACCGAAGTCGTACACTTACATCAGTTTCGACGAGCTGCCCGATGAAAATTGGGCGGTGGGCGGAAAACTGCTCGGCAACGGGGATTAAGCGGTTTGACCGATACCGTTTTTGACGCCAAGGCGTTTTGCCGCGGTTTGCCGTTGCAGCCGGGCGTTTACCGCATGCTCAACGGCAAGGGTGAGGTGATCTACGTCGGCAAGGCGGTGAGCCTGAGAAAGCGAGTGTCTTCGTATTTTCAGAAAAGCAATCTGGCGCCCCGGACGCAATTGATGGTGTCGCAAGTGAGCGGGATTGAAACCACGGTGACGCGTTCGGAAGCCGAAGCGTTGCTGCTGGAAAACAATCTGATCAAAAGCCTGAAGCCGCGCTACAACATTCTGTTCCGCGACGATAAATCGTATCCGTACGTGATTCTGAGCGGACACGAATTTCCCCGCTTGGGGTTTTACCGCGGCGTGCTGGACAAAGCGCATCAGTACTTCGGGCCGTATCCGAACGCCGGTATCGTGCGCGAAAGCATCCAATTGCTGCAAAAAATCTTTCGCTTGCGCACCTGCGAAGACAGCGTATTCAGCAATCGCACCCGGCCATGCCTGTTGTATCAGATCAAGCGTTGCAGCGGTCCGTGCATTGGGCAAATCGGCCGGCAGGCTTACGAAGCGGATGTGAAAAACGCGGAATTGTTTTTGCAAGGCAAGCAAACGGAAGTGATGGAAGTGATCAACACCAAGATGCTGCAAGCCTCCGAACGGATGGAGTACGAGCAAGCCGCGTTATTGCGCGATCAGATTCAGGCGTTGCGCCGCATCCGCGAAAAACAGTTCGTCGATAGCGGCAAGGCGCTGGATGCCGATGTGGTCGCTTGCGTACAATCGCTGGATGGTTCCGGCAAGGTATGTGTGAATCTGGCGATGATCCGCGGCGGGCGGCATTTGGGCGACAAGAGCTTTTTCCCGCAGAACGCCGACGATTACAGCGCAGCCGGTGTGCTGGAAGCATTTCTGGCGCAGCATTACCTGAACCGCAGCGCGCCGCCGCTGATTATTCTGGGCGAGAAAATCGAGCGCGAGGCATTGCAGCAATTACTGACCGAGCAATGCGGGCATAAAATCACCATCCAATTGAATCCGATCGGTGAAAAGCGCGTGTGGCTCAACATGGCGGCCGAAAATGCGCAGTTGGCGTTGCAGCAGATGATGGGCCGTCAGGCCAGCCAGGAAAAACGCTTGCACGCGTTGCAGCAGGAATTGAATATGCCGGGAATCCAGCGCATCGAGTGTTTCGACATCAGCCATACACTCGGCGAAGCGACCGTGGCGTCGTGCGTGGTGTACGATAATTGCGCCATGCGCAATAACGAATACCGCCGTTATAACATCGAAGGCATCACGCCGGGCGACGACTATGCCGCGATGCGCGAGGCGCTGACCCGGCGTTATCAGAAAGTAGTCAGCGGCGAAGGGCAATTGCCCGATCTGATTCTGATCGATGGCGGCAAGGGGCAGGTCGCGGCGGCGCAGGAAGCGTTGCAGGAGCTCGGCATATCCGACGCCAATCTGCTCGGCGTGGCGAAAGGCGAAGAACGCAAGCCCGGATTGGAACAATTGATTTCTCCGCTGTTCGAAAAGCCGTTACAATTGCCCAGTGAGCATGCGGCGCTACACCTGATTCAGCAAATCCGCGACGAAGCGCACCGTTTTGCCATTCAAGGCCATCGCGGGCGGCGCGCCAAAGCCCGCACCAGTTCCACGCTGGAAAATATCGAGGGCGTCGGCGCCAAGCGCAGGCAGCAGTTGCTGGGGCGGTTCGGCGGATTGAAAGGGGTGTTGACCGCAAGCATCGAAGAGCTGCAACAAACAGAAGGGATCAGTCGCAAGCTGGCAGAAAAAATCTACAAGGAATTACATTGACCGCGTGCTGGATAGCAATCCAGGCGGCTATCCGTTAAACACTTAATCGCTCTATCATCATGCCTTTCAATCTTCCCAATATTCTGACCTGGCTGCGCATTCTCGCCATTCCGTTATTTGTCGGTATTTTCTATCTGCCGCATTCATGGTTGCCGCCATCCGAACAAAATCTGGTGGCAACGCTGATTTTTGCCGGTGCGGCGATTACCGATTGGTTCGACGGTTATCTGGCGCGTGTTCTGAATCAAACTTCGGCATTCGGCGCTTTTCTCGATCCGGTCGCCGACAAGCTGATGGTATCCGCCGCGCTGATCGTGCTGGTTTACTTGGGGCGGCTCGACGCGCCGATTGCGCTCGTCATCATCGGACGCGAAATCACCGTGTCGGCGCTGCGCGAATGGATGGCGCAAATCGGCCGGTCGAAAAGCGTGGCCGTGTCTTTTCTCGGCAAAATCAAAACCACGTCGCAAATGATCGCGATCCCGCTGCTGCTGTATCACGAGAAAATCGGTGAACACTTCGATCCGCAACAAGCCGGCACATGGTTGATTTACATTGCCGCGGTGCTGACGTTATGGTCGATGTTTTATTATTTGAAGGCGGCGCTGCCGCAGGTTTTGACCAGCGAAAAAAATACGCCGCCTGAGCATTGAATCATTCGTACAACAGAGAAGCCGCACACTGCTCATTGAACGAATCCCCGGCTTCAGTCGAAAACGATTTGCTTCTTGGTGATTTCGCCGCTATCGCCGGAAGGCCAGTATAAGTCGGCGGTTACCATTGGCGCACCGGATTCGTTTTGCCGTACACGAAAAATAGAGAAATTCTTGTTGCCGGCGAGTGCGAACAGGCGTTCACTGTAAATATTGTCATTTCCTTTCATCGCACCGCCATTCGTAATACCTAGATAACTGATCGACGGAGCGGGTTTACGGGAAATAGCGCTGGATGTCAGTTGATAGACTTTTGCGCCGCGGTAGTTTTTATGGTGCAGCCTGAATACCGAGGCGCAATGTACATCGCCGCTGAGAAAAATCAGCGTCTTATTGCCGTTCTTCAGTTGGTTGAACACTTCCTCCAGCAACTGATTCCGTTCACTCCAGTTGGATTCATGACTCCATTCGTCCATGAAATCGTCTTTCGCGCCGCCCAGATCGGCGTAATTCACGATGTTATCGATCCAATGCAGGATGGGAACGGGCGAAACGACAAACAGAAACCTGCTGTCGCTGTTGGCTTGCGCAGCCAGCCAGTTTTTGAAGCGGTTGAATTGATCGCGGCCGAGAATGATGTACGGATCGATTTTTTTATCCTTTTCCAGATCGTGATGGCCGCGCATTTCCAGCATATAAAACGCCGAGCCGCCGTGACTGAAGGCATAATCCCATTGACACTCGTCGGGGTTCTGCAAATTGATCGCCGTCGGCGGATTGTGGCTGTGTTCATATTCGTAATAAGCCTGACAAGCTGCTTTCCACATCAAATCGACCAGCATATCGCCGACTTTTTCGTCCTCGTGTTCAAACATGCGGAAAATTCTGTCCAGTCTGTCGTCGTGCGTGTAAGAGCCCCAGCCGTCCATGATTTCGTGATCGTCCCATACCATGTATTGCGGAAAACGCTCGTATACTTCGCGCAACGACGATACATTCCAATAAACCCGGTAATACCAGCGGTAAATATTCAGCAAGTACAGCTGAATGCCTTCCCGGTCATAATTATCGCCCTTGGCGAAAGTTTTCAGCAAATCTTCCCTATTGTCTTTCAGCCACTGCCAAATATCCGGGAAGCCTTGTTTGGCATTGGTATCGACATAAATCTGATCGCCGCCGCCGATGACGAAATGCGCGCCGGTATCGGTCAGTTTTTCATGAAAATGCGGCCAGGCGCCGACATCGCCGTTGGCGCTGATATGATCGTGGCAGCTATAAAAGCCGAAGGTGAGTTCTGCCGGTGACTCGGGCATGGTGCGGAACCACAGCGGCTTGTCGCCGCCCAATTCGGTACGGCGCGGTACTTTAGCGGCGTCCAGCTCGCCGGAGATCACGGCGTAGTAATAAATGGTATCGGCGTCCAGACCGGTAACATCGAAGGTATGTGTCAGGTTCGTTTGCTGGGTAAAGTCATGCGATTGCGTATCGGCGATGTCTATGCCCATATCCGCCATGAATTGCGCAATCGGTTTTTCCTGCAGCCGCACCAGGTCGCCGTGCAAGGGTGTCCTGGCAATCACCAGCGTCCAATGGCCTTCCGTATACGTGCGTATCCAGATGCGCGAGCTGCCGGATGTGGTGGCGCCGATGATTGCTGCGCTATATAGCTTGTCTTTCTTCAGCTCATTCGAGGTCGGATCAAGTAAAGGCATGTGAACTCCTTAGTGAAAATAAGTCGGGTTAGGGAAACGCTGATTAATTGACTACACGAGCGAATCACTTCATTGCGCGGTACTCGCTTCCTCGCCTATCATGTTGATATGTCTCGGTTGCTGCGTTCCGTGCGTCTCGTGCTTCATCTCGTTCACCGAATTAATCAGCGCTTCCTTAGAAAAACATCAACGCGCTGCAGAGACTTTTTTTATTTTAGGTAGCCGCTATAAAAGCCATTGTGCCATAGCGCCGGCATTCTTGTATTAATATAGACGCCGATCCGGTTTTTTGCGGTGTCATTCGCAGGCCAAGGTGCATGAAGCACGCGAAAAAGAAAAAACTGAAAATGAATGTGCTCAACTCAAGTGAACAAAAATGAAAATATGGATTGATGCGGATGCTTGCCCCGGCGTGATCAAAGAAATTCTCTTTCGCGCGGCGGAAAGAACGAAACGGCATTTGATATTGATCGCCAATCATCCTTTGTATGTTCCGCCGTCGCCCTTTATCCGCATGCAGCAAGTCGAGCACGGGTTCGATGTGGCCGATAATGAAATCGTCAAAAGGCTGGAAAGCGGCGATCTCGTGATTACCAGCGATATACCGCTGGCGGCGCAAGTCATCGAAAAACAAGGTCTGGTGCTGAGTCCGCGCGGCGAGCTGTATACCCGGGAAAACATCGGTGCGCGCTTGAGTATGCGGAATTTCATGGAAGATTTGCGCGCCAGCGGCGTCGATACCGGCGGCCTGTCCGCCTTGAGTCAAAATGACCGAAAAACGTTTGCCAATCAATTGGATAAATTGCTGGCACAATAGCATTCGCGGGTCTGTCATGACGCGGTGATTGCTTCCGCCCGTTGCCGCAATTCATCGCTATAAGTCCTCCGCCTGGCTGCGCCCGGGTCATTTTCTTTTTCCGCTGTATCAAAAACAACAATTTCCAACTCGCTGATAGCAATCGATCTTAGCCGGGAGCGGTGGCGGATTTTCTTTTCTGAATTGCAAAATTGTTAAAAATTTCCTGCATAAAAATAATTTGTGTTGTACCATTAGTGCCGTAGCATTCTTCATTAACCACTAGATATTGTGGTTTTATCGAAAGTAATGCTATTTCATTGAATCAACAGAAATTTGTATTTTTCTTTGATGAATCACCAGTCAGGAGGATCACCCATGCAGCTCGCGACAGAACAAATTCACCACAAACCGGTTTCCGGAAGTCAAAGTTTTATGGATACACCCGCGCAAAATTCCCGTTTTTCCCAGCATAAAGTCATCCGCCGCAACGGTGCGGTGGTGTCGTTCGAGCCGGGCAAGATTTCAGTAGCGATGACCAAGGCGTTTATCGCCGTCGACGGCGGGCAGGGCGCGGCGTCGGTGCGGGTGCGCGAAGTGGTGGCCGGGTTGACCAACGATGTGGTGAATGCACTGCTGCGCCGTCAGCCGGACGGTGGTACGTTCCATATCGAGGACATTCAGGATCAAGTCGAGCTGGCATTGATGCGCTCCGGCGAACACGATGTGGCGCGCGCGTATGTGCTGTACCGCGAAGCGCGGGCGCGTGAACGCGCCAAGCTGAAGCAAAGCGCCGAAGCGGTGGTGGAAACGCTGACCGTGACCGACAATGGCCAGCGCGTGCCGCTCGATGTCGCCAAATTATCCGCATTGATCGAATCCTCCTGCGCCGGTCTCGGCAACACCGTCGACCCGTCGCTGATTCTGAAGGCTACCTTGAAAGATTTGTACGACGGCGTATCGCTCGACGAAGTGCGCAAATCCGTCGTGCTGTCGGCGCGCGTGCTGATCGAGAAAGACCCGGCGTACAGTTATGTCACCGCGCGCTTGTTGCTGAACAACGTGCGCCACGAAGTGCTGGGCGAGGAAGTCACGCAACAGGCGATGCAGGCGCACTACCAGGATTATTTCCCGGTATTCATCAAACGCGGCATCGAAGCCGAATTGCTCGATCCGCGCCTGGCGCAATTCGACTTGAAGCGCTTGTCCGAAGCGCTGGACGCCGATCGCGACTTGCAATTCGATTACCTCGGTTTGCAAACGCTGTACGACCGCTATTTCCTGCATATCAAGGAACGCCGCATCGAATTGCCGCAAGCGTTCTTCATGCGCGTGGCGATGGGATTGGCGTTGAACGAAATCGACCGCGAAGCGCGCGCCATCGAGTTTTATCACGTGTTGTCGAGTTTCGATTTTATGAGCTCGACACCGACCTTATTCAATTCCGGCACTTGCCGTTCGCAATTGTCGTCGTGCTACTTGACCACCGTGCCGGACGATCTCGACGGCATTTACGAAGCGATCAAGGAAAACGCGCTGCTGGCCAAATACGCCGGCGGCTTGGGTAACGACTGGACGCCGGTGCGGGCGATGGGTGCGCGCATCAAGGGCACCAACGGCAAATCGCAAGGTGTGGTGCCGTTCCTGAAAGTGGTGTCCGACACCGCCGTGGCGGTCAACCAAGGCGGCAAGCGCAAGGGCGCGGTGTGCGCGTACCTGGAATGCTGGCATCTGGACATCGAGGAATTCCTGGAATTGCGCAAAAACACCGGCGACGACCGCCGCCGCACGCACGACATGAACACCGCGACGTGGATTCCCGATCTGTTCATGAAACGCGTCATGGACGGCAGCGATTGGACGCTGTTCTCGCCATCGGATACGCCCGACTTGCACGAAAAATTCGGCCAGCAGTTCGAGCAAGCGTATCTCGGCTACGAAGCGAAAATCGAGCGCGGCGAACTGACGCTGTACAAAAAAATCCCGGCGGTGCAGTTGTGGCGCAAGATGCTGAGCATGCTGTTTGAAACCGGCCATCCGTGGATCACGTTCAAGGATCCGTGCAACGTGCGTTCGCCGCAGAACCATATCGGCGTGGTGCACAGCTCGAATCTGTGCACCGAAATCACGTTGAACACCAACGACAAGGAAATCGCCGTGTGCAATCTCGGTTCGGTCAATCTGCTCGCGCATCTGAAGGACGGCGCGCTCGATCTGGACAAACTGAAGCGCACCGTGCGCATTGCCATGCGCATGCTCGACAACGTCATCGACATCAATTTCTACGCCGTCGCCAAAGCGCGCAACGCCAACCTGAAGCACCGTCCGGTCGGCCTGGGCATCATGGGATTCCAGGATTGTCTGCATCAACTGGGCATTCCATACAGCTCGCAAGAAGCGGTGGAATTCGCTGATCGTTCGATGGAAGCGGTGGCGTATCACGCCTATTGGGCGTCGACCGAATTGGCGCAAGAGCGCGGCTGCTACAGCAGCTACAAAGGCAGCCTGTGGGATCGCGGTATTCTGCCGCACGACACGCTGGAAGTGTTGCGTAACGAGCGCGGCGGCTTTGTCGAAGCGGATCTGTCCGCGACACTCGATTGGGACGCATTGCGTGCGCGCATCCAGCAATACGGCATGCGCAATTCCAACTGCCTGGCGATTGCGCCGACCGCGACGATTTCCAACATCGTCGGCGTGTCCGCCAGTATCGAGCCGACGTATCAGAACCTGTACGTCAAATCCAATCTGTCGGGCGAATTTACCATTGCGAATAAATCGCTGGTCAACGATCTGAAAAAACTCAATCTGTGGGACGAAGTGATGATCGCCGATCTGAAATATTTCGACGGCGCGATCAGCAAGATCGACCGCATTCCGGACAATATCCGCACGCTGTACGCTACCGCGTTCGAGATGGATCCGCGCTGGCTGATCGAAGCGGGCGCGCGGCGGCAGAAATGGATCGACCAATCGCAATCGCTGAATATTTACATGGGTGGCGTTTCCGGTAAGAAACTGGACGAAACTTACAAGCTGGCGTGGCTGCGCGGTTTGAAAACCACGTATTACCTGCGTTCGATGGGCGCGACAGCAGCGGAAAAATCCACGGTGCGCGCCGGTTCATTGAACGCGGTGCCGTCCGACGGTGGTGTGGTCAAAGCCGCGGTGGAAGTGTCCACGGTGGAAATCAAGTACTGCGCGATCGATGACGAGAGCTGCGAATCCTGCCAATAACCTGCCCGAATCAATGAGAATAACGAGGAGTGAAGAATGCTGACATTTGAAGACGAACCGCAACAACCGCAAACACCGCCGGTCAACGCCATGCCGCGCACCGCCTTGCACGATTTTGAATTGCCGCTGGCCACACCGGCACAGGATGACCGCGATCACAGCACCGCCAGCCATCCAGCAGGGATGGAGGGCGCGCAAGACGTAGCGGGCAGCGCTAACCGCCGCATCTCAGTCGAGGACAAATCCATCATCAATTGCAAAGCGGACGTCAATCAACTGGTGCCGTTCAAGTACAAATGGGCGTGGGATAAATACCTCGGTGCTTGCGCCAATCATTGGATGCCGCAGGAAATCAGCATGAGCCGCGACATCGCGTTGTGGAAAGACCCGAACGGCCTGACCGAGGACGAGCGCCGCCTGGTCAAGCGCAATCTCGGCTTTTTCGTCACCGCCGACTCATTGGCGGCGAACAACATCGTGCTCGGCACCTACCGCCACATCACCAACCCGGAATGCCGCCAGTATCTGCTGCGCCAGGCATTCGAGGAAGCGATTCATACCCATGCGTATCAATATATCGTCGAATCGCTGGGCCTGGACGAAGGCGAGATCTTCAACGCGTATCATGAAGTATCGTCGATCCGCGACAAGGACGAGTTTCTGATTCCGTTCATCGACACGCTGACCAATCCGAATTTTAGAACCGGCACCTTGGAAACCGATCAGCAATTGCTGAAAAGCCTGATCGTGTTCGCCTGCATCATGGAAGGCTTGTTCTTCTACGTCGGCTTCACGCAAATCCTGGCGTTGGGCCGGCAAAACAAAATGACCGGTGCGGCGGAACAATACCAATACATCCTGCGCGACGAATCGATGCACTGCAATTTCGGCATCGATGTCATCAACCAGATCAAAATGGAAAATCCGCACCTGTGGACCAAAGCGTTCCGCGACGAAATCAGCGCGCTGATGCAAAAAGCCGTCGCATTGGAATACCGCTACGCCGAAGACACCATGCCGCGCGGCGTGCTCGGCATGAACGCGCCGATGTTCAAGGAATACCTACGCTACATCGCCAACCGCCGCTGCCAGCAAATCGGCCTGGACGCGCTGTACCCGAACGCCAACAACCCGTTCCCGTGGATGTCGGAAATGATCGATCTCAAAAAGGAAAAGAATTTCTTTGAGACACGCGTGACGGAGTATCAAACGGGTGGGGCGTTGAGTTGGGATTGAGGGTTGCTGTAGCACGTTAGCCGCGCAATATGAACAGGACACATTCATGGCTGAAATCATAAAGTACGAAGAACCAAAACTACCTGCCTTGCCTGAAAAAGTGATGCCAGCAATTAACGAATTAGTGGCTTCGCTTGGTATTCCTCGTGAAGTGCTCGCTAGTGACGAGGAAATAGAATACGCATGGAAGGATCTGCCTAGGGAATTAAAGCAAATTCCCCCTCAGTTGCGTGGCGAGTTGGTAGCCCGCATGTGTGTTGCAGTCAGTACTGGCTTATTTGATGGCGCGGTTAACTACGCATGGAACGCCGCAATACTTCATTTGAGAGATAAAGTTCGTAACTTCGGGCTACCCGTTGTTGCTCAAATATTGGCATCTGATTTTGAAGAAAAACACTTGCTTGAGTTGCAAGACAGCAAGTTGCTGGAGCTTTGCTTAAAGCTGAATCTTATAAATGAAGACGGTTTTTTCTTCTTGGATCAATGCCGTGATGTAAGAAACAACTTTTCAGCAGCGCATCCTACGCTTGGCAAAATCAATGACAGGGAGTTTGTTACATTCCTTAACAGATGTACCAAGTATGCATTGGGTGAATCATCATCACCTCGCGGCGTAGATATAAGCGCGTACATTACTGCAATCAAGAATGCTCGGTTTTCTGGGGGGCAATGCCAAATCTGGATAGACCGATTAACTCAAACACATGATGCCCAACGCCAACTACTGATTGGTATGGCTCATGGGATTTACTGCGATCCAAGCACGCCTGAGCCAGCCCGTCTAAATTCGCTGGATATTTGCTTTGCACTAAAAGAAGGATTTACCGCTTCTGTAAAATCTGATCTTATAAATAAGCACTCGGAATATTTAGCGAAGGGTGACGAAAAACGCTACATCGCATCACAGCAATTCTTTGAAAAGCTAGGTTTGCTTGGTCTTCTAAATGAGTCTGAACAACACGCGGTATTTTCAAGGGCGATTGAAAGATTGATGACGGCGCATCTGGCCCTGAATAATTTTTATAATGAACCCCCATTCGCAGAAAGGCTTTCTGAGTTATCACGGCAAGGCGAGGTTCCAGAAACTGCCCAAGAGGCGTATGTGTCCGCAGTGGTTGGTTGTTATATTGGGAATGGATATGGTGTCTCGTGGGCGGCTGAACCCTACTACAAGAAGATGATTGAGTCATTCTCGCCTCGCGAAATCTCACACATGATTAAGCTTGCAGGCGCAGGCGGTGCTCTTAATAGGAGAATTTCAAGTAACACATCATGCAAGAGCAGGTATAAAGAAGCACTAAATTTGATTGATGCTGCAAGTGTACCAAGTGGGGTTAAGGCCGATTACGAGACATTTCTTAAATAGCACAGCAGCTCGTAGGTTGGGGTGAGGCACGAACCCTAACATCAACAAGGTCGCCAATCGTTGGGCTTCATTTCATTCAACCCAACCTACGGGTTGTTGCCATTGAAGATGACGCGGAGCTCGGCGGCAGGGTCGCATTTTAGGAGATAAAGCTTACAAAGACCTTAAATCTTATATTTTTGTTAAAAAACTTATTTTAGGCTTATAATCATAAGTGTGAATGACATTGACTGGAAACCCAAAGCGCTTAAACAGATTGAGAAAATCAAGGCTACCGCCGTGCGCAAAAGAATTTTTACTGAGGTTCAGTCGCTGGCTTATTTTCCTGATTGCCAAGGTGTCAAGAAACTCGCCAATCATGCGTATAGCTACCGGTTGCGGGTTGGTGAATATCGGGTATTTTTCGAGTTTGACGGCAGCGTGCATGTTATTCCATTTCTAAATCAAACATGAGTTTGTCAGCCATCCTTGTCGTATTAATTATACTGTCCTTCGGATAGCTTTCGCGTCATGTTTGATTTGGAAACGGAATATTGATATTGAAGAGGTGAAAAAACGCGATGAGCGCACTTATTAATTACCAAACCATTCTGGATAGCAACGGAAAACCGGCTTTTGTCGTCGTGCCTTATGCCGAGTTTGTCAAACTTCCCGGCGTGGTACGCCCGGGCATGATCCCCAACGAGGTCGTTGGTAAACGCATCATGAATGAAGTCAGTATGCTCGCCGCCTGGCGCGAATACCTGATGCTGACGCAAGAGGAAATGGCTAAACGCATGGGGATTACGCAAGCCGGTTACGCGCAGATCGAAGCTGCCAAACGCCCGCGCAAGGCAACACTCGAGAAAGCCGCGGCGGCTATGGGTATTACCTTGGAACAGCTCGCGTATTGAAAGGCGCGTTTGTGTTAAACAAAATCGCAATTTCGATTAACCAATCCTCCCAATTTCTCCAATTCATCCCATTTATTTAATGAGGTAAAACCGCATGCAAACTCGTGAAGAACGCGACACCATGGGCGTGGTCGAAGTGCCCGCCGCAGCATTGTGGGGCGCGCAAACGCAGCGCTCGTTGCAGAATTTCAAGATTTCCGGCGAGCATATGCCGGTGGCGCTGATTCATGCGCTGGCCCGGGTCAAGCGCGCCGCCGCCAAGGTTAATCACGATTTGGGATTGCTCGATGCGGCGAGTGCAGCGGCGATCATCGAGGCGGCCGATGAAGTGATCGCCGGGAATTTCGACGATCAGTTTCCGCTGGTGGTGTGGCAAACCGGTTCCGGCACGCAGACCAATATGAACGTCAACGAGGTGCTGGCGAATCGCGCGTCGGAAATTCTCGGCGGCGGGCGCGGCGCGGATCGCAAGGTGCACCCGAACGACGACGTCAATAAAGGGCAATCTTCCAACGACGTGTTCCCGACCGCGATGCACGTCGCCGCGGTGCAGGAATTGCAGCAGCGCTTGATTCCGGCGATTCAATTGTTGCGCGGCACCTTGGCGGCCAAGGCGCAAGCGTTTGAAGCCATCGTCAAAATCGGCCGCACGCATTTGCAGGATGCGACCCCGCTGACGCTGGGGCAGGAATTTTCTGGTTATGTCGCGCAATTGGATCACGGGTTGAAGCATGTGCAAGCGTCGTTGCCGCATGTGTGCGAACTGGCGCTCGGCGGCACGGCGGTCGGCACCGGGCTGAACGCGCATCCGGAATTCGCCGTGCGCGTGGCGGCGGAGTTGTCGCGTCTGACCGGGCTGCCGTTCGTCACCGCACCGAATAAATTCGAGGCGCTGGCAAGTAATGATGCCTTGGTGCATGCGCACGGCGCGTTGAAAACGCTGGCCGCATCGCTGATGAAAATCGCCAACGATATTCGCTGGCTGGCATCCGGGCCGCGTTGCGGCATCGGCGAATTGCGCATTCCCGAGAACGAGCCGGGCAGTTCGATCATGCCGGGCAAGGTCAATCCGACGCAATCGGAAGCGATGACGATGGTGTGCTGCCAGGTCATGGGCAACGATGTCGCGGTCAACATGGGCGGCGCGTTGGGGAATTTCGAGCTGAACGTGATGAAACCGCTGATCATTCATAATTTCCTGCAAAGCGTGCGGCTGCTCGCGGATGCTATGGTCAGTTTCAACGATCATTGCGCCACCGGTATCGAAGCCAATATTGAACGCATCGATGCGCTGATGCATCACTCGTTGATGCTGGTGACCGCACTGAATCCGCATATCGGTTACGACAAAGCCGCCGAGATCGCCAAAAAAGCACACCGCGAAGGCACGACTCTGAAAGCCGCCGCGATTGCCACCGGCTATGTCACGGCGGAGCAGTTCGACGCGTGGGTGGTGCCGGAAAAGATGGTGGGCAAATAGCGCTTGATGAATTCGTCTTCCCATACTTCCGGACCGGTCACGCGCCGCGAACGTTTCGCGTGGTGCATGTACGATTTCGCCAATTCCGGCTATACCACCGTTATCCTGACGGCTATTTTCAATGCTTACTTTGTCGGCGTGATTGCCGCCGGGCAGGGTAGTGGCGATGCCACGCTGCTATGGACACTGGCGATGGCGGCGGCGAATGCGCTGGTTTTAATCAGCGCGCCGGTGGTGGGCGCGATTGCCGATTATTCCGGCGCTAAGAAACGCTTTCTGACGGTCACCACCATCGGTTGCGTGGTGTTTACCGCATTGTTGTATTTTGCCGGGCCAGGAGATATTGCGTTGGCGATGGCGCTAGTGATTCTGGCGACGTTCATGTTTTCCAGCGGCGAAAACCTGATCGCGGCTTTTTTGCCGGAAATCAGCACACCGGAGACGATCGGGCGGCTGTCCGGCTACGGCTGGGCGCTCGGTTATTTGGGCGGCTTGCTGGCGCTGGTGTTGTGTCTGGCTTATGTCACGTACGCCGAGAAGCAGGGCATCGAAGCCGCGCAGTATGTGCCGGTGACCAATCTGATCGTGGCGGCGTTGTTTGCGCTGGCCGCGCTACCGACGCTGCTGTGGCTGCGCGAGCGCGCCACGGTTGTGGAATCGTTCGACAGCGCGCATATCGTGCGGCAAGGGTTTAGTCGTTTGCGCGCCACGCTGCGCGAAGCGCGTTTGCACATCGATCTGTTTCGTTTTCTACTGGCGTTGACTACGTACTATGCGGGTATCCATATCGTGATCGTGCTGGCGGCGGTGTACGCGCAAGAGGTGATGGGATTCAAAACGCAGGATACGATCATCCTGATTATGGTGGTGAATGTCACTGCGGCGATCGGCGCTTTTCTGTTCGGCCACTTGCAGGATCGCATCGGCTCGCTGCGCTGTATCGCCATCACGCTGCTGATCTGGATTGCGGCAATCGTCTGCGCGTATTTCGCGACGGATGAATGGCTGTTTTGGGTCGCCGCCAATTTGATCGGCACTGCACTCGGCGGCGCGCAGTCGGCGGGCAGGGCGCTGGTGGGACAATTTACACCACCCGGGCGGCAGGGCGAATTTTTCGGTTTATGGGGATTGGCGACCAAACTGTCCGCGATTATCGGCCCGCTGACGTATGGCGGCATGGTTTACCTGTTTGCCGGAGATCACCGCATTGCGTTACTCAGCACGCTGGCGTTTTTTGTTCTTGGTCTTGTGATGCTTGCAGCCGTCGATGAGAAAAGAGGGCGTGAAATGGCTAAAGCCGATTACTGACAGACTTTTTTAAAACCAGGGAAATTTTTGAGGATTGACTGCTTATTTGAAAATTCCTGTAGGAACAATGATAGATCCTACAGGGTGCAACTCAACAACTTGAAACGATAAATCTGTTACTTCGTAATTAAAGTAACGATTATTTACCTGGCAGCTCGTTACGGCCTTCAGCTGGTTTACCTTCGTGCGTGGTGCCGTAGTTGTCGGAACTTGCGCTTTCCGGTGCTGTAGGCTTGCCGCATGCGGTTAATAATGTTAATGCGAACATTGCTGCGATCAAAAATACTGAGAGTTTCATTTGTAGCTATATCCTTAAAATTTTAAAAAATACATCACTTACTTTTTTACTACATTGCGACTATAGCATGATACAAGAAAAAAACTCTGAAAAATTGTTATCTGGTATTTCCTTAAAGAATACCGATCAGCATGCGGATACCCAAGCCATAAAGCAGTACCACAAAGATTGACCGCAGGATGGCCGTCCGGGTGGAATGCGTGAGTCGCGCTCCGAGCGGCGCTGTCATCATGCTGGCGGCTACCAGCCAGAACAAAGCCGGTAGATACACATAACCTAGGCAATAATCGGGCAGTCTTTCCGCTTGCAGCATGCCGTTCACGATGTAACCGGCCGTGCCGGCCAGTGCGATGGGAAAACCGATCGCGGCAGCGGTACCGATGGCGTGTTGCAGTTTAACGTTGCACAGCGTCAGGAAAGGCACCGATAACAATCCGCCGCCGATTGCAACCAGGCTGGACAACGCGCCGATGACGTTACCCACGAGAAACAAGCCGATTCGCCCGGGCAGCTGGAACATCGGACTGGGGCGGAATTGCAATAGCATTTGGGTGGCGGCGTAAAAGATGAAAATGACGAAAATAATGCTCAACAGCTGCCCGGTCATCGATCCGGCGAGCGCTGCGCCGCCGAATGTGCCGAGAAAAATGCCGGGGGTGATGTTTTTCACAACCGGCCAATTCACTGCGCCGTGTAAATGATGCGTGCGCAAACTGACAGCCGAAGTGAAAATGATCGTCGCCATCGTGGTGCCCAGCGCCAGATGAATGATGCGGCCGGCGGGAAAATCTTGCGCGGTGAAGAGCGAAATCAGCACCGGCACGATGATGAGGCCGCCGCCAATGCCGAGTAAACCGGCAAAGAATCCCACAAATGCTCCGGTCAACAGATAAATCAACCACCATTCCATGATTTAAGCCGGATAAGAAGAGTCGAACCGCATTACAGAATACCCATGATGAACTGCCATTCGGCCGGATCGACCGGCGTGATCGATAAGCGGTTGCCGGTCTGCAACACGCGCATGCGCTGCAACTCGGGATACTGCCGCAGTTCCTTGATCGCGATCAGACGGGTTCTTCGTTGCAGGGTAATCTCGACGTTAAACCAGCGCGGGTTGTCTTTGGCCGCTTTGGAATCGAAATATTTGCTGGCGGGGTCGAACTGTGTGGCATCCGGGTAAGCCGGTTTGCTCACGGCAGCAATGCCCATGATGCCGGGATCCTTGCAGCACGAATGATAGAAAAACACCGGATCTCCAACCGCCATTTGATGGCGCATGAAATTGCGCGACTGATAATTGCGCACACCTTCCCACGCAACCGTTTGATTAGGCCGTGCGGCAAAATCGTCGATACTGAATTCATAAGGCTCGGACTTCATTAACCAGTAGCGCATGACACTTAGTATTTTTCCTTGAAAATAAGAGATTTGCTTATTTTCTTCAGCATCCCTTACTGTTATCATGGAAATGTCTTGAAGAAATGATTATTGAAGTTGAAATGGCGAGATTCATTTTAACCCCGCCCTAGAAAAATACCGAAATAATTCTTCAAACATAATAATAATTCTGACATTACCCTTGCATGAGGTAAGCCATATGAGAAACTGCAGACGTTATGTGGCCGTATCGACCGCTAGATTATGTAAGTTTTTCTGTATTCTCGCACTGTCGATTCTGAGCGGAACTGATTACGGATTGCAGGCCGCATCGGTAGCTTTACCGAAACTTAATCTCAAACTAATGGAACCGCAAAAATCGACCGAACGATTGGCAGTCATCGCACACCAGCCGTTTGCCATTAATGTGTACTTTCCCAGTTCCGAAAGAATCAGACAAGATGCGCAATTGCGCTTTTTTATCCATTTGGGAAGCGAAGTGCATGATTTTGATATTGAAGCAAACGACATCGCTATCGAGGTAAGGAAAGATGCGGCATCATGGGTGTCAATCCCAGCTGAGCCGATTGACGGCGGTGCGATGAGCGCTATCGATTTAGCCGAGATTGGGCATGATGGGAAGCATCGGCATGCGAGTTTTGCGATACAGAATGAATCAGGCGTGCTATGGCAACTGCGGATTACGGCGCACAAACCCGGTGTGTATCAACTGGTGGCGGCGGTTTCACCCGATAACGGCAACACTCATTTGGCAGAACCTTCATTCATCACGGTGGAGGTATTGTGAAGTTATTCGTGTTGCACAGCGAACGGCGCAGAATTCCATTCATCGTAAAGATGTGGTTGCTGTGCTTTCTGCTGTTGTTACATCCGATATTACCGGTTGAAGCTTCGAGTCCGAAATACCGCACGGTAGTGTCGCTTACATTCGACGATGGTTTGAGACAGTCGGCCGCAATTGTTCCACTGCTGGATAGCGGACTGAAGGCTACTTTCTACGTCAACTCCAATAAAATACGCCTGACTGGATCCATTGACGGCAACAATTGGTTGACCAAAGGCGAGCTTGATATTCTGTTTGGCAACGGTTATGAAATCGGCGGACATACCATAAACCATGTCAATCTCGCGACACTGGATGATGCCGGTCAATTGCAGGCTATTTGCGACGACCTGAAGAATCTCCGGGAGTGGTACGGCGATGAAGTGCATTCATTCGCTTATCCGTACGGATCTACCGGACCTACTACGCAAAGCCTTATCGCAGGAGGATGCCCTGGCACCTATGGCGTTTTGGATAAACCGATTGGTAAATACGAAAGCGCGCGGACCACCACGGGGATAGGGTGCCAAGGTTGTCCGTGGGGTGTGCCGTTGCCACCGGCCAATCCATATTATTTGCCGACAGTCAAAGGGGTGCTGTCAACGGATACGCTGGCGGATATACAAAAATACGTACTGCAAGCGGAAGCCTATTCGGGAGGATGGGTTGTATTGTTGTTTCATAGCGTGTGCGATGGCTGCGATACAGGCTCAATAACGCAAGAAACGCTGATTAATTTTCTGACATGGTTAAAAGACCGGGAATCGCAAGGTACTTATGTGAGAACCGTCCATCAAGTCATGTCCGGAGACTATCCGCCGGCATTACCGCCTCCGCCGCTTGGTCCCAACATGATCATCAATTCATCGCTTGAGGTACTGGCCAGTAACGGTTTTCCGTATTGCTGGCAGGTTGGCGACTATGGAGTCAGTACTGCAACGTGGACACATACTAGCGATGCTTATGCCGGTGACTTCGCAGAAAAACTTCAGATCACTTCTTATACCAGCGGTGACCGTAAACTACTGCCCAAACTCGATGCCGGTCAGCGATCCGGTCAGTGTGCTCCTTCTGTGAATCCGGGTACCAATTATCAGATTGAGGCCTACTATAAATCCACCATTTCAGCTTGGGTGCCTCTATTTTATCTTGATGCAAATGGTGTCTGGAAGTATTGGCGTACTGCTCCGAGCTTGCAAGCGGCCAGCGATTGGACGCACATGAGTTATGTAATCGGACCATTACCTGAGGGTGCGCAAGCTTTAAGTTTTGGTATCGCACTAACCGGTGTCGGCACTCTCACAACGGACGAGTACTTAATGACCGAGGTTCTGGATTCCAACGTAACGCCCACTTTCGTGGGGGGGGCGGCGGCGCTAACAGTTGCGCAGGATAGCCTGCCGCTCGATCTGAAACCTAACCTGCATGTCAGCGACACCGACAGCGGCCAAACGCTGACATGGACTTTGAGCGCGGTGCCCGCACACGGCACGGTGACAATCTCGGGCGCGACCGCCGGCACGGGTGCAAGCGACATCACCCCCGGCGGCATCATCACTTACCAACCCGCGGCTGGTTATAACGGTAGCGATGCATTTACCATACAAGTGAGCGACGGCACGGCCAGTGAAGCGCGGGTGTTCACCGTAACGGTCACGCCGCTGCCGAACGTAGCGCCAACTTTTGTGGGAGGAACGGCGGTGCTGACGGTTGCGCAAGACAGCCCGCCGCTCGATCTGAAACCTAACCTGCATGTCAGCGACACCGACAGCGGCCAAACGCTGACATGGACTTTGAATGCGGTGCCCGCGCACGGCACGGTGACAATCTCGGGCGCGACCGCCGGCACGGGCGCAAGCGACATCACCCCCGGTGGCATCATCACCTATCAGCCGGCACCTGGTTATAACGGTAGCGACACGTTTACCGTGCATGTGAGCGACGGCACGGCCGGCGAAGCGCGAGTGTTCACCGTCACGGTCTCGCCGCTGCCGAACGTGGCACCCGTCTTTGTGGGCGGTTCTACCACTATCCTGGTGCACAAAAATAGCGTAACAGACCTGAAACCTTACCTGCATGTCAGCGATAAGGATAGCGGGCAAACATTAACTTGGAGTCAAGCTGTTGCACCAATAAAAGGCGCATTGACTATTTCAGGTGCTACGGCTAGTTCCGGTAGTACCAATATCACTCCTCACGGTACCATTTCTTACCGACCAAAACCCGCTTATCTCGGTCCAGATACTTTCACAATACAAGTCAGTGACGGTGTCGCTACTGCATACCGAACATTCAATGTGACAGTTTCAAAATAAAACGGATGGAATAACGATATCTTAGTTTATGGGGGAGTTCGATCATTTTTCTGTTGATTAAAATTTTTTGAGCGATAGAGATTCGCAAAGATCTCGAAAATTCTGCACGCTAGCCGACAGTTTCTGTAATATTCCAAAATATTTGCACTTTCTAACGCTTTTAAACAATGACTAATCACACATTTTCCGATATTACGGTGGCTACCTGGGTGCAAGGCGGCCCGCTTTCGCTCAACGATCTGACCGGTTCGGTGGTATTGATCGAGGTTTTTCAGGTGAACTGTCCCGGTTGTTTTATTTATTCGCTTCCCAGGGCGATTGATTTACATGAACGCTATCATCAGCGGGGGCTGGTTGTGATCGGTCTGGCTACCGCATTTGAGGATTACGATAAAAATACACTGGAGAACTTGCAGAAGCTGGTGACTAGCGGTGAAGTGATCGGCGAAACCCATAAGGCGCTCAGTCAATATAACCTGTTGCGGGAAGGCATGTTGCCGTGGAAAATACCGTTTGCCGTGGGGATGGATCGCGTCGTGGCGGAAACCGAGCCGGTGACCGATGAGCGTGTACTGCAGTATGCGCAAAAGTTTCTGCCCGATTTCGATAAATTCAGCGCCGAGCAGCAACAAACCGTGCTGCAGCAGGTGCGGCGTTACATGGAGCAGAAATCGATGCGCGCGGAAACTTTCGAGCGCTTTGCGCTCCAGGGAACGCCGTCCTGTATTTTGTTCGACCGCAAGGGCGAGTTAAAGGACATTTCGTTTGGCCAGATCGATTATAAACAAGCCATGGTCGAACATTTTTTGGCGGAAAAATGATAGCCGGAGTTTATATCAGCCGCAGCAATCACTACGCTAACGCCTTGCGGATGGTTTCGGCCAGTTCTTCCGCGACAAATTTGGCGATATAAGCATCCGCACCTACCGATTTGACGTGTTTTTCATTGGTTTCGCCGGTCAATGAGGAATGAATCACCACCGGGATCGATTTGAATCGTTGATCGTTCTTGATGTTGCGGGTGAGCGTGAAGCCATCCATTTCCGGCATTTCCAAGTCGGTCAGCACTAACGCGACTTTATCCTGAATGGTTTTGCCTTCGGTGGCGGCGGCATCCGACATCGATTGGATGCGATTCCAAGCTTCCAGTCCGGTTTTGGTCATGACAAATGGAACATTTAGCGCTTTCAGTTCGCTTTCGATCATGCTGCGGGCAAGCGGGGAATCGTCTGCCGCCAGAATGACTTTCCCGTCCGGGAGTTTTATCGCCGGGCCTAGTTTTTCCGGCGTCATTTCGTTATCGGGTGCGGGTAAAACGTCGCGCAGTATTTGTTCGACGTCGAGTACTTGCGCCAAGCGGGAATCTTCCGTATTACCGTCGATTCTGGCGATGCTGGTGACTAGTTTGCCGCCTTTGCCTTCCGCCGCGATGACCTGATTCCATTCAAGACGCACGATTTCGTTGACTTCCTCGACAGCAAAAGCCTGCGTCGAGCGTGCATACTCGGTAACCAATAGAATCGGGAGTCCTTTTTTCGGCGTGCAGCCGACGACCTTGGGCAGATTGATGACGGTAATCACTTGGCCGCGGATGTTGGCCACGCCCATTACATTAGCAGGTGCATTGGCGATGGCGGTGATGGTCGGCATGACCAGAATCTCGCGAATTTTGAAAACATTGATGCCGAACAACTCCCGCTGTCCATCGCCGGAGGCCTCGCCCAACCTGAACAGCAATAGTTCGAACTTGTTGCTGGTGGTCAAATTAGCGCGCTCGTCGATTTCATGCAATGCTGTGCTCATGTGGTATTCCCCGCAATTGATAAGTAAGTTATATTTGGATCTTTGGCTAACCCAAGAGAAAATCGGGATTAATATCAGAAGTGTATCGTATCGATCCGCGCGGGAAAAACTTTAGAAGCGCGGCAAAATACCCGCTTATTTGCGTTTTAGCGATGCTAGTGGATACATTCTGCTCCGCAGCCGGAAACTAATCTTGCCGGAAGCGCTCATGTGATAAAACCTTGATGACGATCACTGAACTTTGCCGCACAATGGTTATCTGAATGAAAGCTGGTTTCCTTTGTTTTTCCTCAATTTGATCAAACTTAGATGGGATGCGCATGGGCGATGATTTCGCCAGAATCGGCTTTCACATCCCCTATATTCGGATCGATAAATGCCGTTCATAACGCGCTATAGCAGCTGACATTATTCTGGAGAAAAGAATGGATTTATACGCAAGCATTTCTAAAGAATCGAAACAATCCGGGTTGATCGGGGAATTCCAGATTGTGTTTCTGAATCTTTATTGCGGAATCCGGTTGCTGGCTTTTCGCCGCGATAGCATCGAAAAAATAACCGTTTCTTACGATCAGCTCATTCTGTTGCTGGGGTTTTATGCGTTGACGGCAGTGGTTGTTTCGTATGTGGTTACACCCAGTGCAATTTTTGATTTGTCGGGACTGGGTTATGTCGGTGTCAAATTATTGATTGCTCTATTGGTCAGTTTTGTATTTGCAAAGCTGACCGGTAATCGAGGCGATTTGCTGAAAATTTTGGTGATCACGTATTGTGTTTTGCCTTTCTTTTACTTGATTTCTTTTACTCTTCTGACTTACTTGCCGGAAACATTCCTGGCTGCCGGTTATATCCTTTTTATCGCCTGGGCCTTAGCGGTTTGTTTTTATATCGCACTGCAATTGCTCGCAGGAAATAAACCTAAAGCTGCCTTGATTACCCTGTTGTGGTTGAGCGCATCTTATCCGCTGGCCAATTTATCGTTCAGTTTCTGGTACGAAGGTTATGACGATGGCGGTGAGCTGGCTGCGCATGCCGATGACGCCCGCTACGATGTCAATCAGGAGTATGTTTACTATAGCCAGTATCGGCTGTTGAACAATGCGCTGGATCCAATCAAACCGGGCGTCGCAGGGATTAACGATTTGTTCTTTGTCGGTTTTGGCGCCGATTCCACGCAAGATGTTTTTATGCGGGAAATCGACCATGTGCAGCGCGTCATGACCGAGCGTCTGGGCGTGTCAGGGCGTTCCGTTGCTTTGGTCAATAACCTGAAAACGCTCGATACGACACCGCTGGCATCGTCCACCAATCTCAGGATTGCGCTGCAGCATATCGGCAGTAAAATGAATCGTGACGAGGATGTGGTATTGCTTTATTTGACCAGCCATGGATCGATGAATCATGAACTGGCTGTGGAAATGTGGCCGCTCGATCTCAATTACATACGCCCGGAAGATATCAGAACATACCTGGATGATGCCGGTATCCACTGGCGCATTATTCTGATTTCGGCTTGCTATTCCGGTGGGTTTATCAAGGCGCTGCAAAACGAACACAGTCTGATTTTTACTGCGGCTGCGTCCGACAAAGCCTCTTTCGGTTGTGCCAACGAAAATGAATATACCTATTTTGGCGAAGCGCTATTTAAAAATATGGACGACAAACCCTATCAGTTTGTCGAACATTTTGTTCAGGCGATGGAGAAAGTCCGGCAACGTGAGTTGCACGAAAATCTGATCCCTTCGGAACCGCAATTATTTATCGGTAAGCTGATGAAGGAAAAATTGAAATTGTTGGAACGGGATATTGCAAAAGCGGCGATTCCCCAGGATCAACTGAATTGAGCGGAAGCCGCCGGGAAATCGTTTGTTTTTACTTATAGCTTATAGCCGCGGTGAAGTGCCACGATGCCCGCCGTCATATTGAAGTATTCGACACGTTCAAAGCCCGCTTGCTCCATCAAATCCTTTAATTCATTCTGGGAAGGGTGCATGCGGATGGATTCGGCTAAGTAGCGGTAGCTATCCGCATCATTCGCGAAGACTTTTCCCATGGCGGGAAGTAATTTGAATGAGTACGCATCATAGGCCGGTTGCAGCGGTTTCCAGACTTTTGAAAACTCGAGCACAATGACAGTTCCTCCCGGTTTGATGACGCGCAGCATTTCCCTGAGAGCGGCATCCTTGTGCGTCATGTTTCTCAGACCGAAAGCGACGCTCACACAGTTGAAATAGTTATCGGGGAAGGGTAATTTTTCCGCATCGCACTGCGCGACAGGTGTCGGCGTGCCTTCGTCGATCATGCGGTCGCGGCCGATCGACAGCATGGAATTGTTGATGTCGGTCAGCCAAACCTCGCCGGACTTGCCCACTTTCTGTAAAAAAAGTGCGGTTAGATCCCCGGTGCCGCCGGCGATATCCAAAACCTTGTCGCCGCTTTTAATGCCGCTGACTTCGATAGCAAAGCGCTTCCATAGACGGTGCAGACCTGCCGACATCAAATCGTTCATCAAGTTATAGCGTTCCGCTACCGAATGAAAGACTTCCGCGACCTTGCCGGCTTTTTCTTCTTCCGCAACGGTATTAAAGCCAAAATGGGTGGTTTTTGTCATGACAGGAATTGAGTTCTCAGGTTAGTTGGCGAAGGCTAAAAAATTTATTTGCAGGAATGATTTACAGTATTAGGACGGGTTGCCGGCTCCCTGCTGGCGCTGGCCTCAGCCATGCGTTGCAAATAATGCTGCCACATTTTATCCTGATTGAGCCCGAAGTTATACAACAGATCCCATGAATACAACCCGGTGTTATGGCCGTCAGTAAAATTAAGCTGTATGGCATAATTGCCAACGGGTTCGATTTTGGTGATGTTGACCATTTTCTTGCCGGTTTGCAGTACTTCCTGCCCTGGGCCATGGCCGCTTACTTCGGCTGATGGTGAATAAACGCGCAGAAACTCGCAGGGAAATTGAAATGCTTTGCCGTCGGAGAAAGCGATGTCGAGTATCCTGGATTTCGTGTGCAGCTTAATTTCGGTAGGGTAAGGTGTATCTTTGGTTAAACCGGCCATAGTGTATTCAATGTTTACGGACTAAAAATTCATTGACCGCATTGTAGCAAACTGCAGGGAAAAATCGACCGGTTTAGGAGCGTATATGACGGCAACGATATTGATTGTGGAAGATGAAGCGGCCATACAGGAGTTGATTACCTATAATCTGCAGCAAGCCGGTTATGAAACGGTTTGCGCGGATAACGCCGAAAAAGCCATGGCAGTTATCAAGGCAGCCTTACCCGATTTGATTTTGCTGGATTGGATGTTGCCCGGAATGAGCGGCATTGAATTTGCGCGCGTTTTGCGGCGCGATGACCGCACCCGGTTGATTCCGATCATCATGTTGACAGCGCGCACGCAGGAATTGGATAAGGTGACGGGATTGGAAATGGGAGCGGACGATTACATCACCAAACCTTTTTCGTCGCGTGAATTGATCGCTCGCATCAACGCCGTGCTGCGCAGGCTGATTCCGGAAGCTTCGGACGAGGCAGTTGAAATTGACGGTTTGCGGCTTGAACCGGTTAATCATCGTGTGATGGCCGGGAATCAGGAAATTGCATTGGGACCGACGGAATATCGTTTACTGCATTTTATGATGACACATATCGAACGGGTTTATTCGCGCAGTCAATTGCTCGACCGGGTTTGGGGCGATCATGTGTTTGTCGAAGAACGCACCGTCGATGTGCATATCCGGCGATTACGCAAGGCATTGCAACCAGCGGGTAAGGATGAATGGATACAAACGGTGCGGGGCACAGGTTACCGGTTTTCCGCGCTGGCTGCGCCGCCGGTAAAAGATTCCGATGCGGAAATTTAAGCCATTCCCCAACTTTTTTCCGCGCAATCATTTTTTTCAGGATTTATTCAGTGTCTGATATTTGGCAACGATCTTCTAACATTCTGATGATCATCTTTATTACCGCAGTGTTGTGGATGATTCTCGGCGGCGTGAATGCATTGATCTTTTTTGGCGTAGCGATGCTATGGATGGTATTGCATCATACCCGCCACATCGTTGCGCTGGAACGCTGGTTGCAGCTTTCCGATCATACACCGGGCAGCATCCCGGCCGGTTCCGGCGCATGGGATGATGTTTTTGCGCATTTGGCGCGCTACGTGCGTCAGCATAGCCAGAGCCGGGAATTATTGAGCCTGGCGCTGGAGCGTATGCGTAGTGTGACGTCGGCGATGCCGGATGGCATCGTCATTCTGGATGAACATGACCGGATTGAGTGGTGTAATCCGGTGGCCGAGCAACATTTGGGGATTAATCTGACATTGGATGCCGGGCAGCAAATCACTTATCTGGTCAGGCAAATACCGTTCGTCGAGTATCTGGCTGCGCGCCAATTCAGTAATCCGCTGATTTTGAAACAAACGCGCCAGCACGGTATGATCGTTTCGTTGCAACTAGTACCGTACGGTTATAACCAGAAGCTTCTGATCAGCCGGGATATTACGCGCTTTGAGAAAATAGAAACGATGCGGCGCGATTTCATCGCCAATGTTTCGCACGAATTGCGCACGCCGCTAACGGTGATTGGCGGATTTCTCGAAACTTTGTCAGCCGATGAAAACGTGAATAACGGCTTCAATAAGCGCGCTCTGGCTTTGATGACGGAACAAACAACCCGTATGCAGCGGCTGATCGAAGATTTGCTGATTTTATCGCGCCTGGAAAATGAACAGAGTAAAGCAAGCGAAAAGACCGTAAATGTCGTCAGCTTGTTGAACGATGTCCTGCAGGATGCCGAATCGCTCAGCTCGGGTCGCCACCAAATCAAATTAAACATTGCAACGCATGACCAGTTGCTGGGAAGCGAGCAAGAGTTGCGTAGCGCATTTGGAAACTTGATCAGCAATGCCATCCGCTATACGCCGGATAAGGGTGAAATTACGATTAATTGGGAGAAGCGCGCCGGGCAAGGGGTATTCTTTGTGCAGGATAGCGGTATCGGCATAGAATCGGAGCACATTCCGCGCTTAACGGAGCGTTTTTATCGTGTCGACAGCAGCCGTTCGCGAGAAACCGGCGGAACCGGATTGGGGCTGGCGATCGTCAAGCATGTGTTGAACCGGCACGAAGCGCGTCTCGAAATTACCAGCACAGTGGGAAAAGGCAGCCGGTTCACCGTCTGGTTTCCTGCCAAGCGGTTGCTGGAGGCGGATGAGTGATTGTATTGCAATGACTCACCCGCCAGAATCCGACGGGTGAACTTCCGGTTGCGGTTTTTGATCGCCGATTACTTAGCCGGCACTATCTGATTACAGTTGTATCCGGGTTATGATTGATTCTGGCTTTGTTTATAGCCCGATTTTCTTGATCGGCAGCCATTCTTTTGTGCAAATCCGCTTGCTTCAAGTATTGACGTAAAATTTTTTCGTATTCACGAACATTGGCGGAGGAATGCGATTTGATATCCTGTCCTTGCCGCCCGAAGTAGTAGGGGTGCATTTCGTATTGTTCAAGTAAGGATTTATTTTGCTGGAGCTTTACTTTTGCCTCATCGGCTAGATTTTCGTAATATTGCGCCAGTGCGGCATGATCGTTATCGTGAATGCCATCGACAGCAATTGCGGGTGTGGCAAGAAAACCAACGGCAGCTAAAAGTATAATGGAGAATGATTTTGATGCTTTCATGATCAGTACCCTCCGAGGATGAATGTACGATGCCATCTTATCGTACGGGAGGGTATGTGCCTATTGGGGAAATCTTTGTTTTTATCTAATGATTTACACTAGATGCGGCTTGGGTAATTTGATTATATGATAAGGTATTTTATTAGATGTGAATATGTTCTTGCCAATCCTTAATGTTTTTTACTTTTCCGCTGATTATTTCTTAAGGAAACGCCGATGTCACTAGATTTTTGCCGCTTGGACCACAGCACGACAGCAATTCCCGCCACAATCATCGGAATCGATAACCATTGACCCATCGTAATTCCGAGTGTCATTACGCCCATGAAACCGTCTTCCGGTTCGCGGAAGAATTCCGCAAATGAACGTAATACGCCGTAACCGATCATGAACATACCGGTGACCGCGCCGGTGGCGCGCGGTTTGGACGAATAAATCCAGATAAAAATAAACAACAATACGCCTTCGAGCGCGAATTGATACAACTGGGACGGATGGCGAGGGAATTCGTCGACATAAGGAAAAACCATGCCCCATGGTACATCGGTGTGCCGTCCCCACAGTTCGCCGTTGATGAAATTGCCGATGCGGCCCGCGGCTAATCCCGGTGGAATGAGCGGAGTAACGAAGTCGGTGACAGTAAGCCAGGAGAGTTTGTATTTGCGCGCCAGTAACATCATGGCGGCGAAAACGCCGAGAAAGCCGCCGTGAAACGACATGCCGCCTTCCCAAATGGCGAAAATATGCAATGGGTGTTCCAGGTAATAACCGAATTGGTAGAACAGCACGTGCCCCAGGCGTCCGCCCAGAATCACGCCGAGCATGCCATAAAACAGGGCATCATCGAGCATTTCATAAGTAAAAGCTGATTGCGGATTGTGTTTGATGCGATACCGGCCAAGCAAAATAAAGAACGTGAAACCCAGCAAATACATCAATCCGTACCAATGAATGGAAAGCGGTCCGATAGCGATGGCAACGGGATTAATTTGCGGGTGAATGAGCATAGTTTCGGCCTTATTTACGGTAAAATAGCGGACATTATACCAAGTGCGTTTGCGCACGCTTGGTCATAAATTGTATTTTTATTTTATTCAGGAGCAAGCATGCCAGACAATAAACGGAGCCAGATTATTACCCAAGGGACACAACACGCACCCAGCCGCGCCATGTTGCGCGCGGTCGGTTTCAGCGATGGGGATTTTAACAAGCCGATTGTCGGTGTGGCTAACGGTTATTCGACGATTACGCCGTGTAATAAAGGATTGAACGATCTGTCATTGAAAGCCGAATCGGCGCTTAGAAAAGCAGGGGCGATGCCGCAGATGTTCGGTACCATCACGGTATCGGATGGTATTTCGATGGGCACCGAGGGCATGAAGTATTCGCTGGTGTCGCGCGAAGTGATTGCCGATTCGATCGAAACCTGCGTGCAGGGCGGAAGCATGGACGGTGTGATCGCTATCGGCGGCTGCGACAAAAATATGCCGGGTGCGATGATCGCGATCGCGCGCATGAATGTGCCGGCGATTTTTGTTTATGGCGGCACGATCAAGCCGGGTCACTATAAGAATCAGGATTTGACGGTGGTCAGCGTATTTGAGGCGGTAGGGCAGCACAGCGCGCATAAGATCGACGACGAGGAATTGTTGCAGATCGAACGGCATGCGTGTCCCGGTGCCGGTTCGTGCGGCGGTATGTATACCGCGAATACCATGTCGTCGGCGTTCGAAGCGATGGGTATGAGTTTGCCGTATTCTTCCACCATGTCGGCGGAAGACGACGAGAAGCTGATCAGCGCGGGACAATCCGCCGAAGCGCTGGTCAATGCGATCAAAAAGCAAATCCTGCCGCGCGACATCATCACGCGACAATCGATTGAAAATGCCGTGACCGTTATCATGGCGGTGGGCGGCTCCACTAATGCGATTTTGCATTTTCTGGCGATTGCGCACGCCGCCGAAGTCGAATGGCGCATAGACGATTTCGAACGGATACGCGCCAAAGTACCGGTATTGTGCGACCTGAAACCATCCGGGCGTTATGTGGCGGCCGATTTGCATCAAGCAGGCGGTATTCCGCAAGTGATGAAAATGTTGCTGAATCATGGATTGCTGCACGGCGATTGCATCACCATCAGCGGTCAAACCGTGGCGGAAGTGCTGAAGGATATTCCCGATACCCCGCGCGCCGACCAAAACGTGATCCGGCAATGGGGTAATCCGATGTACGCGCAAGGTCATCTGGCGATTCTGAAAGGCAACCTGTCGACCGAAGGGTGCGTGGCGAAAATTTCCGGCATCAAGAATCCGAAAATTACCGGGCCTGCGCGCGTGTTCGAATCGGAAGAAACCTGTATGGTGGCCATCATGGCGCGTAAAATCCAGCCGGGTGATGTCGTGGTGATCCGCTACGAAGGTCCGAAAGGCGGCCCCGGCATGCGGGAAATGTTATCACCGACCGCTGCGCTAATCGGCGAAGGCTTGGGCGATTCCGTTGGTTTAATCACCGACGGGCGTTTCTCCGGCGGCACTTACGGCATGGTGGTCGGGCATGTTGCTCCGGAGGCTTTTGTCGGCGGTACTATCGCATTGGTGCAGGAAGGCGATTCAATCACCATCGATGCCGAGCAGCGCTTACTGCAACTGAATGTGCCGGATGACGTTTTGGCGCAGCGGCGCGCCGCCTGGCAACCGCCGCAACCGCGTTATGCGCGCGGGGTTTTGGCGAAATACGCGCAACTGGTTTCCAGCGCCAGCGCAGGTGCGATAACGGATTAGCCCGGAAGTGACATTCCCGACAGTGGTCAGTGGTATCAGTTCCTGGCGGAGGTGTGCTGGTTGCCGGTTAAGCTGGCTCCTCCGCCGTGAAGGAATGCTCGCTGCAATTTCGTTGTTGCGCCGGAACTAAATAATTTACCTTTAAGTCTCAGCAACGCAGTATCATCGGAGTTAGCAGCGAGCCGGTCAATGTTCGAGTCGAAGCGCGACAACGCCGTACTGCTGGTGCAAATTGACAGGAATTGCTGCAAGTCTGTTAAGTTCGGGTTAGAATATCAACCCTTTTATTATTTTTATAAGGAAGAGATATGAAAAAAGTTTTAATTGGAGCAGTTGCTGCATCTGCCATTTTATTAGCTGGTGTTGCTCAAGCCAACGCTGATTTGGCAAAAAGTAGTGGATGTTTGAATTGCCATAATGTAGACACCAAACTGGTTGGCCCGGCTCTGAAAGATATCGCTGGTAAATACGCAGGCCAAGCTGATGCTTCTGCATACCTGACAGATAAAATATTAAAAGGAAGTAGCGGTGTTTGGGGCACAATCCCAATGCCACCTAATGCTAACGTCAGCCCGGAAAATGCTAAAGCGTTAGCCGACTTTATTCTGACCCTGAAGTAATTCATCCTGAATTCAGGAAAGCCGACGCCTAACACCGTCGGCTTTTTATTTGCATCAAAACAAAATTTGCGACAAATCCTGATTTGCTGAGGGCGTGATGAAAACTCGTATTAAATGGAAAGGAAATGTCAGTTTCCTGGCGGAATCTGGCAGTGGTCATTCGGTATTGTTGGATGGTGCACCGGATGCCGGCGGACAGAATCTTGGACCGAGGCCGATGGAGATGTTGCTAATGGGGTTGGGCGGTTGCACTTCATTCGACGTGGTGCTGATTCTGAAAAAAAGCCGTCAGGACATCACCGATTGCGTCGTTGAAATCGAAGCCGAACGCGCGCCGGTCGATCCGAAAGTATTCACCGATATTCATTTGCACTTCGTTATTACTGGTCACAATCTGAATCCGCAAACGGTCGAGCGCGCCATTAATCTGTCCGCGGAGAAATATTGCTCGGCTTCCATCATGCTGAAGCAGACGGTAAACATAACGCATGATTTTGAGATCATTGCTGCTTGATAATTCTGTGTGCCTGGCAGCGAATGGAATCATAGAGAGGTTTCAGGCTGGCAAAAAAATCACCGGCTTTTTATACACACAGTGCGTGTGTTAGCGAGTTGACTTCCTCTTGCGAGTTTTTGAGGATATTACTCAACGTTTCCTCGTCGGATAATAGATCGATATTTGCGATGCTGAAACCCGTTTGATTTGAAGGTAGCATGAAAGGAGATTTGACGGGAGCCAGTTGATCGGCGAACAACAGCGTATCGCCGAGCGTGGCAGGAGGAAATGCCAGGTAACCGCGCCATAAATAAACGATATTGTCGATGATCGATTCCGGAATCGATAGCGCTTTGAGGATCGCGCTGCCGATTTTTATTTCGCACTCGAGTTCCGTTTCATCCTCCAAATCTTCGTCGCTGTTCCAGGAACTGGCTAGGCTCTCATCGACCAAGCCGGGATAATACTTTTCGCGCGCTAACAGATAGAACCAGCTGATCTCATGAATGATGCCCGCAAACATCGCGGTCTCCGGGTCTTGCTTTGTAATGCGGCGGGCGATGACTTGCGCCAGTGCAGCCACATGAGCGGAATGCTGCCATAATTGTGTCACCATTTCGCTTCGCGCTTGCGCTCCGGCAAGCTGCTGCACCACGACAGCCGTTGCTAGATTGCGCACCGTCCGCACGCCGATCAAATTCACGGCCGAACGTACATCGGTGATTCTTTTTCCCGAACGGTTGAAAACCACGGAATTGGCGATAGCGACAACTTTGGCCGACAACAACGGCTCCAACTGTATCAATTTGATCACCATCTCAAGATTGCAATCGGGATCGTTTAAAGCACGATTAATTTTGATCGCTGCATGCGTCGAGGTGGGAAAAATCAATCTTCCTTGCTCGACTTCGGTAGCCAACGCACTCAGTATTGCGCTTTTCTCCATAGTTACCCCTGTTTATTTTTGAATCAAGGTGGATCAACGATCCGCAGTTTACTGCAAACATTTGGGAAGTAATATCGGAAAAAATGCGATGAGTTGAAGCTTTTTCTGATTCTGCTTAGGGAAGTTTCTGAAAAAGGTAGTGAGGGCGATGATCAGGCAAGTGAAATCAGGTGGAAAAGCGCAGTTTTCGAGTGGACAATGAGCTTTATAACCTGATTTCAACGCAGTATCGCTGAGTGTAGCGGTTTTCTCGAATTTTCTTCTTAAAGCAAACCGGATTCGTGCGCCTGTTGGTCGGCATGATAGCTGGAGCGTACCATCGGGCCGCAGGCGGCGTGGCTGAAACCCATTTCCAGCGCGGCTTGTTCAAACACTTTAAAGCCTTCGGGCGTGACGTAGCGCATGACCGGCAGATGACCGATGCTGGGCTGCAAATATTGCCCGATGGTCAGCATTTCCACATTGTGTTCGCGCAGGTCGCGCAAAACTTGCAGGATTTCTTCGTCGGTTTCGCCCAATCCCAGCATCAGACCGGATTTAGTCGGAATATGCGGAAATTGCGCCTTGAAGTCTTTCAGCAGTTTTAAGGAATTCGCATAGTCTGCACCGGGGCGGCATTGTTTGTACAAGCGGGGTACCGTTTCAAGATTATGGTTTAAAACATCCGGCGGGCAGGCGGCGAGTTTTTCCAGCGCCACTTCGAGACGGCCGCGGAAATCCGGTACCAAGGTTTCGATTTTAGTGTGTGGCGAATGGGCGCGTATTTCCCGGATACAATCGGCAAAATGCTGTGCGCCGCCGTCGCGTAAGTCGTCACGATCCACGCTGGTGATGACCACATAGCGTAGTTTCATGGCACCGATCGATTGTGCCAGATGCAGCGGTTCATCGGCATCCGGCGGTTTTGGCCGGCCGTGCGAAACATCGCAGAACGGGCAGCGGCGCGTGCATAAATCGCCCAGAATCATGAAGGTGGCGGTGCCTTTGCCGAAACACTCGCCGATGTTGGGGCAGGATGCTTCTTCGCATACGGTGTGTAGTTTATGCTCGCGCAACAGACGTTTGACTTCGTAATAATTTTCGCTGTTGGATGAGCGCACGCGAATCCACGAGGGTTTGCGCAGCAGATCGTCACGCGATTGCGGTGCTATTTTGACGGGATTGCGCGCCGTTTTGTCGGCGCCTTTTTGGCGGGTATCGGTAGTCATATATTCAGTTGATTTTTCTGGTAAGAAGTGTTTCTTGTAAATGATTTGCTAGTTTTGCACCTAAAACTTCCACGCCGTCGGGAATGCCCAGATCTTTGGTTTGCGTGACTTGTAATCCTTGGTAACCGCAAGGATTGATGTACGAAAACGGCGTTAAGTCCATATCCACATTCAGCGCGATGCCGTGGTAACAAAAGTTTTTCCGGATTTTAAGACCCAACGATGCGATTTTGGCTTTGCCGACATACACGCCGGGCGCTTCTGTGCGGCCGGCGGCTTTGACGTGATAATCTTGCAGCACGTCGATCACGGCATTTTCCATTTGTCTGACCAATTCGCGCACACTGAGTTTCAGGCGGCGGATGTCCAGCAACAAATACGCAATAATTTGTCCCGGCCCATGATAAGTAATCTGGCCGCCGCGATCCGTCTTAATCACCGCAATGCCATGATCGTGCAGCAGATGCTCCGGTTTTCCGGCAATGCCTTGAGTAAAAACCGGCGGGTGTTGCAAAAGCCAAATTTCATCGCGGGTTTGCTCGCTGCGGTGATGCGTAAAATCCTTCATGGCCTGCCAGGTTGTCTGGTAATCGCATAACCCCAGTGTTTTGACGACGAAATGTTGTGGAGTGGAAACAGACAAGGATTGATTTTGCATCGTGAAAGAGCACAACAATTACAATACCACGGCAACCATGGGATGGCTCGATAAAGCCTGGTACAGAGCATCCAGTTGCGAGCGGGAAGTCGCGCGGATGGTGCAGGTAAGGCTTAAATAAGTGCCGTTCTTGCTGGCTTTGACCGCCAAAGTCGCGGTATCGAAATCGGGCGCATGAAATTTAACAATCGCCAGCGCAATCTGGGTGAAATCCTGCTGAGCCTTGCCCATGATTTTGATGGGAAAGTCGCAAGGATATTCGATCAGTGAAGGTTGTTCTGACATCGGTGAATTCAAACTGTCGGTTACGAATGCGAGCAACCGCAGGAATGACCGCGCATGTTCGTGGCCTTATAGTCCTGATACAGCGCGTGCAAACGCGCGAACAGTTCGCCCGGTTTTCCTTTTCCAACCGGTTGATTGTCCAGTGAAGTGATCGGCATGATTTCCTTGGTCGAGGAAGTTAACAGAATCTCGTCCGCCGTGCGTACTTCCGCTTCTGAAATGTCGCGCACTTCGTGCGGAATGCGATTCGCCGCCGCCAGCTCCAGCACCACGTCGTACGTGATACCGGGCAGCATCAAATTACTTTTCGGTGGCGCCAGCAGCACGCCGTTCTTGACCACGAAAATGTTACTGGCAGCGCCTTCGGTCAGGAATCCGTCGCGGATCAGGATCGTTTCCAGCGCCTGCACATCCACCGCCAGTTGCCGCAACAACACATTTGGCAACAGCGAAATGGCCTTGACGTCGCAGCGGATCCAGCGGTTATCGAGTGCGGTGATGGCCGAAGCGCCGCTGACCAGCAGCTCCGCGGGCGGCGGCAGCAGCGGATTGCTCATGATGAAAACAGTCGGCGGCACGTTGGCCGGAAATGCATGATCGCGTTTGGCGACACCGCGTGTGATGTGCAGGTAGAGATATTGATCCTCTCCGTCATTTTTTGCGATGACTTGTTCTAGCAGATTTTTCCATTCGTCGTTGCTGAACGGGTTTTTCAAGCGGATGCCGTCCAGACTGTGTTGTAATCGCTTGAGATGCTTGCCGAGACGAAAGGGTTTGCGCGAATAAGCCGGAATGACTTCGTACACACCGTCGCCGAAAATAAAACCGCGATCCAGCACCGGAATGCACGCTTCCTCAATAGGCATAAACTTACCGTTCAGATATATCATGCGAACCTTCCGTAATGGGTTAAGACTGTATTAATTAAAGAGTAATTTTACACTATCCCAGGCCCGGCCGATGAAGTTCGCGCTATCGACTTTTTCCAGCGCGACTAACGGATAGGTTTCGATGGTTTTGTCGTCCAGTGTGAATTTTACCGTGCCTACTTCCTGACCGAGTTGCACCGGAGCGATGAGTGGCTGCTTGTATTCCATGGTGGCCTTCAGTTTGTCACCTTGGCCTTTAGGCAGCGTGAAATAAACATCCCGGTCGAACCCGGCTTTTAGCTCGTTGCGTGCGCCTTTCCATAGATGGATGGTGGTCAATGAGTCGTTCTTTTTGTATAAATGCAGCGTATCGTAGAATTGGAAGCCATAATTAAGTAACCGTTGGCTTTCTTGGCTGCGCGCATTGGCGGATTTGGCGCCGATGACGACTGAAATGAGCCGCCGTTTGTCGCGAATCGCCGAGGTAATCAGACAATAGCCTGCGGTTTTGGTCCATCCCGTTTTCATGCCGTCGACATGCGGATCTATCCATAGCAACCGGTTTCTATTCGGTTGCGTGATATTGTTGTAGGTATATTCTTTTTGCGAATAATGCGGATAAAATTCCGGAAAATCGCGGATGATCGCCGTTGCCAGTAGTGTCAGATCGTGCGCTGTTGTGTAATGATCCGGATCGGGCAAGCCGGTCGAATTGGTGAAATGAGTGTTTTTCATTCCCAGCCGGGCTGCTTCTTTGTTCATCAGATCGGTAAAGCCGGCTTCCGAGCCCGCGACTGCTTCCGCCAAAGCGATACACGCATCATTGCCGGATTGCACGATCATGCCGCGGATTAACTCGTCCACAGTCACCGGTTTATTGGGTTCGATGAACATGCGCGAACCGATCATGCGCCAGGCGCTTTCGGATACCGGAACCGCTTGATCCAGTGCCAGCAATTTTTGTTTGATCGCGGCAAATACCACATACGCCGTCATGAGTTTTGTCAATGACGCCGGCTCTATGCGCTCATCTTCGTTTTGACCGGCCAGTACTTGACCGGTTTGAAAATCCGAGAGCATGTAAGCCTTGGCTGCGACGGAGATATTTTGCGGCTGGGCGGATACCGATGAAAAAGCGAAAAACAATAACAATAATCCGAGTAAATGCTTCATAGGAGTCTGAAGTCTGGAAAAATGGACATTATAGCGCGCCGAGGGGGAATCTAAAACCTTAGGGGTGTTTTGCACAAGGAAACAATAGCCTTACTCAGGAACGACCAGATGGCTTGTCGATAACACCCATATGAAATCCCAGTTTCCCTTCTTTGCGTTCCTTGAAATATTGCTGCAATGGATCGTGGATGACGCGAAACGCCATTTCTTCCCAGGGTATTTCGTGCTCGGAAACCAATTTGACTTCCAGGCTTTCGATGCCGGGTTTGAAATCGAGGTCGAGCAGCCGTGCGCGAAATAAGAAATAAACCTGGCTGATATGCGGCAGGCTATAGACAGCGTACAAATCGCCGATTTCCACGCGCGCATTGGCTTCTTCCAACGTTTCGCGCGCCGCGGCTTGCGCCAGCGTTTCATTGTTTTCCATAAAACCGGCCGGCAGTGTCCACCAGCCCAGCCGCGGTTCGATGGCGCGGCGGCACAGCAAGATTTTATCCTCCCATTCCGGAATGCAGCCGACCACCATTTTGGGATTTTGATAGTGAATGGTTTTGCACACAGTGCATATGTAGCGTAGCAATGAGTCGCCTTCCGGGATGCTCAATTCGACGGTGGCGCTGCAATGGCTGCAATATTTCATAATTAATCCTTGGATGCGTACAACAGGTTGTGAGCGGACATCACGGCTGAGTGACGGTAAAGTTTCTTGCCGCCAGGCGGTTTCCGGTTTCATCGACCAATTCAACGCGCCATGCGCCCAGGCGCCGTTGATCCAGTTGTTTGCTGGCGTGCGTGCGCCAATTGTTGTTGTGCACACGCAGATTCAATTTTGAATCCAATTTGTCATTGTAATACCAGTCGATGCGGACATTCTTTCCTTGCAAATTCTTTAAATGCAGATAGAAATAAATGGGTTTGGATTCTCCCGGTTGCAGATGCACTGCGTCGATGGAATCGACCGGTTCGCGTGCTTCGATCGCATGACTCAATTGCGCCCGGACAACCTCCGCCTGATCCGTTGGCACTTGCGGTTTCACCTCGGCTAATGCCTGCGGCTTCGTTTGTACAGCCGTTTTTGGGATTTTTTTTCCGGCATTGCCGGATGGATTGGCTGTTGAATTGAATGGCGGTTTTCTGGCCGGTATTACGACGGGTTTGATCGAATTGTTCGAGGTTTTGGATTTGACTGGCTCGGCTGGTTCGGACGTCGGTTTTTGTGCGCTGATCAATTCGCTGAATTGCGTTCCGGTTGTGTCGTTTGCCGTGCCGAGCTGCGGTTTGGTTTTTTTCTGCAGCGCCGAATCCTCAGGAACCGTAGCGGTTGTACTGTCCGCCGGAATTTTCTCGCCATCTCCACCGGCAAAGAGCAAATAGCCGGTCAAAACAAGCAGAGACAGCAGTAATACCGCTGCGATGGCGATTCTATTCCAATCCAGCGTTTCTTCATAAGTAACTTCCGGTTCGGGATAAAGCTCTTCGATGGCTTGCGGTTGCGGTTGTTGAATCTGAATGCGGATTTTTAATGTGTTGCTACTCATGTCGCGTGACGTTTCTTCTTGAGACATTGGGATTTCGTAAAGGAATTTTTCGATGGAGTGCGCAGTATAAAGGATTTTTAGCCAATAACTAAAACCGCGTTTTGCCGCGATTGGTTATACTTTGGCAATGCACGACAATATTGAAAAAATGAATCGGCGCGCGCAGGCGTTACGAACGGAGATCGAGCGGCATAATTACCGTTATTATGTGCTCGATGATCCTGCCATTCCCGATGCGGATTACGATCGATTGCTGCGCGAATTGCAGCAAATCGAGCAGGATTATCCGCAACTGATCACCGCCGATTCACCGACGCAACGGGTGGGTGCAGCGCCGCTCAAAGCCTTCGCGCAAATTACGCATGCTATTCCGATGTTGTCGTTGAGCAATGCGTTTGAAGATAGCGAAGCCGACGCCTTCGACCGGCGTGCGCGCGAAGGGCTGGCTGTTGATGAGATCGAATATACCGCAGAACCGAAATTTGACGGATTGGCAGTCAGTTTGCGTTATGAGGATGGTGACTTTAAAACCGGCGCAACGCGCGGCGATGGCTATACCGGTGAAGATATTACGCTGAACCTGAGGACAATCCGGTCGATTCCCTTAAGATTGCCGCTGTCTCATCCACCCGCGTTGCTGGAAGTGCGCGGTGAGGTATTGATGTTGAAAAAAGATTTTCAACGCCTAAATCAGCAGCAATTGGCCAAAAGTGAAAAGGAATTCGCCAATCCGCGCAACGCCGCCGCGGGCTCGTTGCGTCAACTCGATCCCGGTATAACGGCGACCCGGCGGCTCACTTTTTTCGCGTATGGCATTGGGCAATGCGACGATGCAAATTTACCGCGGGATACGCATTATCGGATGCTGCAATATCTTTCCGCCTTGCATTTTCCGGTATCTCAGGAATGCCGGGTAGTGACGGGATTACCCGGATTGCTGGAATACTATCGAGCGATTGGCGCCAAGCGGGACGATCTGCCGTATGCTATCGACGGTGTGGTATATAAAGTCAATTCACTGGCGTTCCAGGAGAAGCTCGGGTTCGTGTCACGCGCGCCGCGCTTCGCCATTGCGCATAAATTTCCCGCGCAAGAAGCGATGACGCAATTGCTCGATATCGACGTGCAGGTCGGCCGCACCGGTGCGTTGACGCCGGTTGCGCGGCTGCAACCGGTATTTGTCGGCGGTGTCACCGTGACCAATGCGACCTTGCACAACGCTGACGAGATCGAACGCAAGGATATACGCATCGGCGATACCGTGATTGTACGCCGCGCCGGCGATGTGATCCCGGAAGTGGTAGCGGTGGTGGCGGAAAAACGCCTGCCGGGTGCTTTGGTATTTACCATGCCGGAACATTGTCCGGTGTGCGGCGCGAAAGCGGTGCGCTTGCTGGGCGAGGCGGTGGCGCGCTGCACCGGTGGATTGTTTTGTCCGGCGCAGCGCAAACAGGCGCTGTTACATTTTGCTTCGCGCCGGGCGATGGATATCGAAGGTTTGGGTGATAAACTGGTCGATCAATTAGTCGACCAGGCGATCGTGCGTACACCGGCGGATCTGTATCGATTGGGAATCGCTGCGCTGGCTAATCTGGAACGCATGGCGGATAAATCGGCGAACAACATTGTAAACGCGATCGAAAAAAGCAAGCGCACCACACTGGCGCGATTTATCTACGCACTCGGTATCCGCAATGTCGGTGAAGCGACGGCGAAAGATCTGGCGGCGCATTTGGGTAGTCTGGACCGCTTGATGGCAGCGGACAGCGAGCATTTGCAGCAAATTCCCGATGTCGGCCCGGTCGTGGCGCAAAGTGTCGCCGATTTTTTTGCCGAAGCGCATAACCGTGAAGTCATCGAACAACTGCGCGCCTGCGGCGTGCATTGGGATGAGCACGAAGGGAAATCGTTACTAACCGGAACAGCCGTACCGTTGAGCGGTAAAACATTCGTGCTCACCGGCACGTTGCCGACGATGAGCCGAGAAGACGCCAAGGAAAAAATCGAAGCGCTGGGCGGCAGAGTCAGCGGCAGCGTTTCCAAGAAAACCGATTATGTCGTCGTGGGTGCCGATCCCGGCAGTAAGTATGACAAAGCGGTCAGTTTGGGGATAACGTTGCTCGATGAAACCGGATTGCAAGCATTGTTGCAGTAGTTTTCAGTGCTTTCTAATCGCGCGTTTCCATTATTCCGCATGCCCCGCAATCGCGAAGCAGCAGTAGTTCCCCTTTTTGACGATGCATTCTTTGTGTTGAATGTCGGCTTTTAACAAAGCGGACAGGAAACTCAAATCGAGTGCGCAAAATCCTTGGTGTTGTTCGGCCAATTGATAATAAATGCAATTATTGGCGATTATCTCGGCGGAATTCTCCGAATCCTGCCTCACGTTGGCATCGTAGCCCAGCTCGGACATAATCGCCGCCGCCTCACGAAGTTTATCAGCCGGTGTTGGCTGTTTCGCCATGCGATGCTCGAACTCGCCTGCTATTTGCTCTCCCAGCGATTGCAAACACGCTTGCAGTTCCTGTTCGCCCAGGCTTTTGTCGACCCAGGAAAGCAGCAGTTTGGCAATGAACGAATAGCGCCTGTGAAAAAGCTCCAAACCGTCCGGTGACAACGAATAAATTTTGCTGGGCCTGCCGCCGGTACTTTCCCGCTGGGCGCTTTGGATCAAGCCGCTGTTTCCCAGGCTGGATAGATGCTGATTGACCGCGTTACGGGAAATAGACAATAACTGTGACAACTCGTCCACCGTGAGTCCGGCGCGGTTGCGCAGTAAAGCGGTGACTAATGATTGCTGGCTCTGGCCTAGGAAGGATAACGATGACATTTAACTATTTGAAATATTTAATAAAATCAGTTTTGACATTTTTATATTGCAAAAGTTATAAAAGGTGCAGTAAAGTACAGGCCCTGACATTATAAGGAAAGGAGAAGTGAATGCTTACATATTTAGTCATTGTTTTAGCAATCGCAGCTGTCGGTGGCGCCGTATTGGCTCTGAAAGTATTTGCCGGGCAGTTGGCGCCTTGGTCTTTGTCCATTGTGCATGCTTTGCTGGGAGCGGCAGGTTTGGTCATGCTCATCATGCTGGTGCTGGAAGGCTCGGGGGATTCGCGCCTGACCGCCGCATTGGGTTTGCTGGTCGTGGCGGCATTGGGCGGCTTCTATTTGGCTTCGATTCATATTAAAAATACCGTCGCTCCTAAGAGTGTCGTGTTGATCCATGCAGGTGTGGCAGTAGCTGGTTTTCTTACACTGCTGAGTCTGTTTCTTTAGTTAACAAGGAAAATAACGCCCATGAAACACCCTATCCATCCGATGTTGGTTCATTTCCCGGTAGCAACCTGGTTTCTTGCCACGCTCGCAGACATTGCCAGTTTATTTACTAATGAACAAGTCGGTTGGGTGGCTGGGGTGTTGCTGGTTACCGGCACGATTACCGCGTTGCTGGCGATGACGACCGGCCTGCTGGAACTAGGGAAAATCGATCCGCAGAGCCCAGCGGCAAAGATAGCCAATCAGCACATGATACTGGTCATGACCAGCTGGTCTTGTTATGCGGTCAGTTTATTTTTGCGACTGAGCGGCACGCAACTCGAACAACCGGGTTTGATCGCCATCGCTTTGTCGGTTACCGGTTTTGTTTTTCTTTGCGGCGCCGGATGGCTGGGCGGGAAACTGGTGTATGAATATGGCGTAGGTACTCATCTCAACAATCCGAGCCGTTCCAAGTAATCCCCGCAAGTATTTCCTGCCGTATTCAATAAACTGCCAATCGTCAAGGCGATGAGCGGCGGAATTCGCCGCTATCCTGCCAAATCGTGTGTATTGCAATGATTTCACGTGAGATTTTCCTTGGAGGCTCTGAAAATGCTGGCGAGCGGTGGTCAAGCAAGGCGGAACCAAGTGAAAAAGCGCGGTTTACAAGTTGCAAATGAGTATTCTGTACCAGTAGGAAAATATCCGGTTTTGTTGCACACTACTCAAACTTGATCCTGTTAAGTTTGAACATTTCATTGTCATGATAAATGCCTCGCAAGCGCAGCAAATATTTGCAACAGCCGAGCTGATTCATTCCGAGCAAACCGTGCAGCAAACCGTGCATCGTTTGGCAGCGCAAATCACACACGTGTTATCGCAGCAGCAACCGTTAGTCTTGTGCGTGATGCGAGGGGCGGTGATTTTCGCCGGACAGTTACTGCCGCAGTTGCAATTTCCGTTGGATTTTGATTATGTGCATTTGACGCGCTACGGCAATGCATTGAAGGGTGGAGAAATCCGCTGGCGGGTGGAGCCCAGAGAATGTGTCAAGGACCGGGTGATACTAGTGCTGGATGATATTCTCGATGAAGGCATCACGCTGGCGGCGATCCGCGACAAAGTGCTGGAGAACGGCGCGAAAGCGTTTTATAGTGCGGTTTTTGCTGAGAAACAAACGGGCAGGCCGAAACCGTTCCAGGCCGATTTTACCGGCTTGACGGTGCCGGATCGTTACGTGTTCGGCTTCGGCATGGATATTCATGGCGCGTGGCGCAATCTGCCCGCAGTTTATGCAGCAAAAGACTAAAACGGAGGGAAACAGTGCTGGCAATTATCGGCGGCAGCGGGTTGACGCAATTATCCTGTCTCGAAATATCACACCGGCAAATCATCCGCACGCCGTACGGCGAACCTTCCGGGCCGCTGACATTCGGCAAATTGCGCGGTGTGGACATCGTATTTCTGGCGCGGCACGGACATGGCCACACCATCCCGCCGCATGCGATCAATTACCGCGCGAATTTATGGGCGCTGCATTCGCTGAAACCGGAGCATGTCATCTCAGTAGCTTCGGTCGGCGGTATCCGCGCCGATCTGGCGCCGGGCAGACTGGTGGTGCCGCATCAGATTATCGATTATACCTATGGACGCAATTTCACTTTTTTTGAAGGAAAGGATCAACCGGTGACACATATTGATTTTACCTTGCCGTACAGCCAGCAGACGCGCGCGCTGTTGCTGCAAGCGGCGCATAATGCACAGCAAGCCATTACCGATGGCGGCGTTTACGCTGCGACCCAAGGGCCGCGATTGGAAACCGCTGCGGAAATCAACCGGCTGGAGCTCGATGGCGCGGATATGGTCGGCATGACCGGTATGCCGGAAACGGCCTTGGCGAGAGAATTGGGATTAAGCTATGCCACTCTCGCGGTGGTTGCCAACCATGCCGCCGGGCGGGGCGCCAATGTGAATGCCATAGCGCTAAAGGAAATCTATGCGGTTTTGGAGCAAGCGATGGCGCATGTCAGAAACATCCTGGAACATGCGGTGGGTTGCGATGGCCATTAGATCGGTACTTAAAATGGGCGATCCGGTATTGTTGCAAGCCGCCAAACCGGTCGAGCGCTTCGATACCGCCGAGTTGCACGAATTGATCCAGGATATGCAGGATACCATGGCGTATCTCAACGGCGCAGGCTTGGCCGCGCCGCAGATCGGTGTGAGCCTGCAGGTGGTAATTTTCGGCTTCGAGCAAAATCCGCGTTATCCCCGTGCCGAAGAAGTGCCTTTCACCGTGTTGATCAATCCCCAACTGACACCGTTATCGGATGAACTAGAGGACGACTGGGAAGGTTGCCTGAGTGTGCCGGGAATGCGCGGCATGGTGCCGCGCTACGCGCGGTTGCGCTATCACGGCGCGGATCAATACGGCAAGATCATCGACCGCAGCGTCAGCGGTTTTCATGCGCGCGTCGTGCAACATGAATGCGATCATCTGCAAGGCATTTTGTATCCGATGCGCATCAAGGATTTTCGCTTGTTCGGATTCACCGATGTGCTGTTTCCGGGGCAGGGGATTGCGGACGATTAGATGGGTGCAATTTGAAACACAGAGAAAATACAGAACAATTTGCGTGAATAGATGAATTATTTGAAGTACTGACTATTAAAGTGAATTAAAGCGGCCGGCTGCGCGGTAATCTTTTAAGCAATCGCAGAGGTATCAATTATTTGACTGGCGGAGGGAGTTTATGAATACCGCAGAAAATACCCTTTGGTACAAAGACGCCATTATTTATCAGCTGCATGTACGTGCGTATTGCGATAGTAATGGCGATGGCATCGGCGACTTTCCCGGCTTGGTCACCAAGCTGGATTACTTAAAGGATCTCGGCATCGATACCCTGTGGCTGTTGCCATTCTATCCATCGCCGTTGCGCGACGACGGTTACGATATTTCGAATTACCGCGATATTCATAGCCATTACGGAACGTTGGCCGAGTTCCGGGTCTTTTTGAAAGAAGCGCACAGACGTAATCTGAGAGTGATTACCGAACTGGTTATCAACCATACTTCCGATCAGCATCCGTGGTTCCAAGCAGCGCGCGCAGCACCGCCAGGCTCCGCCAAGCGTGATTATTATGTCTGGAGCGAGACGATCAAGAAGTACGAAGATACCCGTATCATTTTCACCGATACGGAGAAATCGAACTGGGCTTGGGATGAAGTGGCCAAAGCGTATTACTGGCATCGTTTCTTTTCCCACCAGCCCGATCTCAATTTTGCCAACCCTCACGTGATGAACGCAATACTGCGTGCCATGCGATTCTGGTTCGATCTGGGCGTGGATGGCATGCGCTTGGACGCCGTTCCCTATCTGTGCGAGCGCGAGGGAACGCATAATGAAAATCTTCCCGAAACCCATGCCGTCATCAAACATTTGCGCGCGGGCCTGGACCGGCATTATACCGATCGTATTTTTCTGGCCGAAGCTAATCAATGGCCGGAAGACGTGCGCGAGTATTTCGGCGACGGCGATGAGTGTCACATGGCTTTTCACTTTCCTTTGATGCCGCGTATTTTCATGGCGGTAGCCCAGGAGGATCGCCATCCCATCATTGAAATACTGGCGCAGACTCCGGAGATACCGGCAAACTGTCAGTGGGCGGTTTTTCTGCGTAATCACGATGAATTGACGCTGGAAATGGTGACTGACCGGGAACGTGATTACATGTACGGGATTTATGCTGTCGATTCGCGCGCGCGGCTTAATTTGGGCATCCGGCGTCGTTTTGCGCCGTTGATGGGCGGTAGCCGCGCCAAAATAGAACTGCTCAATAGTTTGCTGCTGTCGATGCCCGGCTCTCCGATCATTTATTATGGTGATGAAATCGGCATGGGCGACAATATCTACCTCGGCGACCGTAACGGCGTGCGCACACCGATGCAATGGAGCCCCGACCGCAATGCCGGGTTTTCCAATGTCGACCCGCAGCGGCTTTATTTGCCACCCATTATGGATCCGCTCTACGGCTATGAGGCCGTGAATGTGGAAGCGCAAAGCCGCAATGCAAGCTCGCTGCTGAACTGGATGCGCCGCTTGATTGTGACGCGTAAAAGTCATAAAGCCTTTGGACGCGGGAGCATCAAATTTTTACATCCGGGCAATCGCAAAGTACTCGCCTATTTACGCGAATATCAGGAAGAAAGCATTCTGTGCGTAGCCAACCTTGCGAGCAGCGCGCAGCCCGTCGAACTGGATCTGGTTGCGTACAAGGGCCGCGTACCGGTTGAGTTGATCGGCAGTACCGCTTTTCCAGCCATTGGCGAGTTGCCCTATCTATTGAGTTTGCCGAGTTACAGTTTTTACTGGTTTCGATTGGCAACCGATGTGGCAGCGCCCGTCTGGCACATTGACAAGCTTCCCCGGGAAATGATGCCGGTATTGGTTTTGCCTGAAGGATTGCTAAGCGCGTTGATGGCCGATCCGGTTGGTAAAGTGAGTGATCTGCTGACGCGTAAAACCCGGCTGCAATTGGAGACGGAAATATTGCCGCCGTTTCTTGCCGCGCAATACTGGTATGCCGGGGCGGAACATGCGATTGCGCAACTTGAATTGGATCTGCAGCTGAGCGATGTCTGGAAAACTGCGGAAGGCCAAGGATGGTTGCCGCTATTGATCAAACTTGCACTGGATAACGGTACGGCGCAAACCTATTTCTTGCCATTGGGCCTGTCGCTCGGCGAAACAGCGGAACAGCAATACCATGCGATGTCGCCTTGGATGCTGGCGAAGGTCAGGCAGCATGCGCGCGAGGGTATACTTTATGATGCCTTGGGTGAAGATGCATTTTGCTGTTTTTTTCTGCGAGCTATCGCAGCCAACCTACGCTTTCCCTTCGCTTCCGGTGAAATGGTGTTTTCCAGCACTGCGGCATTTCCCGATCTGCCGGAAACGATCCAGGTGACGCGACCCCGGCTCAAGCAAAGCAATACCGCCATCGTGTATGGTGAACAGTTGATTCTCAAGGTTTACCGGCGGGTGCGAGAGGGTATCAATCCTGAACTGGAAATGGGCAGGTTTTTGACCGAAACTTCACCCTGCCGGTGTGTGGCGCCTTTGGCAGGAAGTTTGCAGTATCAGACCGCAAATGGCGCGACTGCCATTGCCGTGTTGCATGGTTATATTCCCAATCAAGGTACTGCCTGGGATTACACGCAGGATTATCTGGATCGCTACTTCAAACTATGCGCCACGGAACTCGATCAAGCGTGCGAGCCGGAAATACATGCCGGTTACCTATCGCAGATGGAAGTGCTGGGGCGGTGCACTGCCGGCTTGCATTGTGCCTTAGCCAAGATCACCGGAGATCCGGCATTCGACCCTGAAACGCTGACAATGAGCGAAGCGGCGGCGCACGCGGAACAATTGCGCGCGGATCTCATCGATACTTTTAATCAACTCGAACGGAAATCCTTCGAGTTGCCCGAGCCGCTGCAAACTGTTTGCGCGCGCCTGCTCAGTCTGCGCCAGCCTGTACTGGACCGTTTTGCGAGTGCGCAAGGCGATGAGTTGTGCGGGTACAAAAGCCGCACCCACGGAAATTATCATCTCGATCAGATATTGATGGCGCATAGCGATTTCATAATTACCGATTTTGAAGGTGATCCCAGTCTGCCGCTCGAACTCCGCCGCGCCAAGCAGCCACCTCTCAAGGATGTTGCGGCAATGTGCTATTCGCTGAGCATGGCCGCCGCGCTCACGGTAAAACGGCATTTTACTGAAAACCGGACGCTCCGCGATTTGCTCGAGAGCCGCGCGCTGCAATGGCAAAGAGCGGCCATCGATAGTTTTCTTTCGGGCTACCGCATGACTATGGCTGAAGTCGATTCATATCCGATCGAGCCGGTGCAATGGCATCAATTACTCCTGCGGTTTCAGCTTGAGAAAATACTCGCTGAAGTAAAAAAAGCACTCGACGGCGACCCTGTATTGCTGGAGAGTCCAGTACTCTTATTGCTCGACTTGTTTGATCAGGCCATCGCAGGCGCGGAAAATAATACCGACATCTGACCGGCTTCGCTCCTTACAGCAGCACTATTGATAAGGGAACATATGAAACGACAACACAGCATGCCCTTCGGCGCCGAATTGACACAAGCCAGCCAGGTGCGTTTCCGCTTATGGGCGCCATCGGCCGCCCGGGTCGTGCTGCTTATCGGCGATGAAGCGCCTGTTGCCATGCCCGCTGCGGAAGAAGGCTGGTATGAGTGGATAAGTCCGCGAGCGCAAGCAGGCTGTCTCTATCGTTACCAAATCGATGACGGGCTGTGCGTACCCGATCCCGCCGCGCGCTATAACCCTGACGATGTGCATGGAGCCAGTCAGGTCATCGATCCTGCCGCATTCGATTGGCAAGATGACGACTGGTGCGGCAGGCCGTGGGAAGAGGCGGTGATATACGAAATCCATGTGGGCGCTTTCACGCCTGAAGGGACTTTCGCCGCCGTTGAGCAGCGGCTGGATTATTTGGCTGCACTGGGTGTGACCGCGATCGAACTGATGCCGGTAGCCGATTTTCCCGGGCAACGCAATTGGGGCTATGACGGTACCCTGTTATTTGCTCCGGATAGCGTTTACGGAACTCCGGACGATCTCAAGCGTTTGATACAAAGCGCTCACCGGCGCGGGTTAATGGTGCTGCTGGATGTCGTTTACAACCATTTTGGACCGGAAGGTAATTACCTCCATCATTACGCTCCGCAGTTCTTTAATGATCGGCATCATACGCCCTGGGGCGCGGCGATCAACTTCGATCGCGACGGTTCAACAACGGTGCGTGATTTTTACCGGCATAACGCGCTCTATTGGCTGGAAGAATACCATTTCGACGGCTTGCGGCTGGATGCCGTGCATGCTATGCACGATAACGGTCATCCCGATATTCTCGAGGAGCTGGCGCACACCGTGCGGCAAACGTTCGCCGCACAACGCCCTATTCACCTGATTCTGGAAAATGATCGCAATGCCGTCCGTTATCTAATGCGCGAGCGGGACGGACAAGCGCTACGCTACAACGCGCAGTGGAACGACGATGCACACCATGCCTGTCATGTTCTGCTAACCCATGAAAGCGATGGTTATTACGCGGATTACGTCCGCCAGCCGATCTGTCATCTCGGGCGCTGCCTCACGGAAGGATTCGCGTATCAGGGCGAAATTTCCGTTTATCGCAACGGCAAGCCGCGCGGTGAATCAAGCGCCTTTCTGCCGCCTTCGGCTTTTGTCAGCTTTCTTCAGAATCATGATCAGATCGGTAATCGTGCTATGGGTGAGCGCTTGGTGACCTTGACGGTAGCCGCACCATTACGTGCCGCCGTAGCCTTGTTTTTGCTATCGCCCGCCGTGCCGTTGCTGTTCATGGGAGAGGAATGGGGTGCGCGTGAACCGTTTCCCTTTTTTTGCGAATTCAGCGGCGATCTTGCGGAAGCTGTGACACAGGGGCGGCGCAACGAGTTCGCCCGCTTTGAGCGTTTCCATGATCCTGCGGCACGCAATAGAATCCCGGATCCTTGCGCCGCGTCAACCTTCAAGCTGGCCAAACTGGATTGGCAGGCGCAAGAGCAGCCGGACAATCGCAACTGGCTCAAGCTGTATCATACGTTGCTGGAGATCCGTCAACGCATCATTGTGCCGCGTCTGCATGGTGTGCATGACGGCCATTTTGCAGTGCTTTCGCCCTCTGCGCTGCATGCCAGCTGGTCACTTGAAGCTGACGCGCAATTGTCGGTCTATGTCAATTTGGGTGCGATACCGGTCAGCTTGGCCGGTTTGCCGCAAGGCAAGGCATTCTTCGGCAGTGAAGAGAAACTGGAGCAGAGCCTTTCATCCGGCATCCTACCCGCTTTCGCTACCGTCTGGTATTTGAACGAGCATCATGGCTAAGTCCGGAAATGAAACCGAGTTATTGGCGCAACTGAGCGATCTGGCCGGCATCTTGCCGGAATATACCGATAACTGGCAGCGGCGGCATCTCACCTCTGCAACAACCCAGCGTCTGCTGTTGACCGCCATGGGGTTCGATGTTTCCACAGCGGAAAAAATCGCGGCCGCCATCCAGGAACACAAACTGCGCCCTTGGCGCTGCATACTTGAGCCGGTATCGGTAGTGCCCTGGCATACGCCCTGGGTGCGCCTGGCTATACCGGACAATCTTTTTTCCGGTGACTGGGAGTGGCGTTTGGATCTTGAGACAGGCGGTAGCCTGCAAGGACATTGTAGTCCTCAAGTGTTGCGAAAAATTAAAACCAGAAAAATCGATCGCGTTGCTCATACCGCTTGGCGTCTGAATTTACCCAAGTGCCTGACGCCGGGCTACCACCATCTGACGCTATTACGCTCCGGTGAATCTTGCGCGCAGCAGACACTCATTGTTACCCCGGTTAACTGTTATCAACCGGAAGCGGTTGCCCGCACCGGCCGCATCTGGGGCCCCGCCATCCAGCTCTATGCCGTGCGGTCGGAACGCAATTGGGGCATGGGTGATTTCACCGATCTGCGCAGACTGCTGGAGCAATGGGCGGCGCAAGGCGCCGATGTTATCGGCATCAATCCGCTGCATGCATTGTTTCCACATAACCCGGAGCATGCCAGCCCGTATAGTCCTTCCAGCCGTCTGTTTCTGAACATTCTTTACCTTGATGTCGAGGCGATTGCCGATTTTCATGAATGCGAGGCGGTGCGTTCCATCCTGAGAACGCCGGAGTTTCAAATCCGCTTGGAAGGATTGCGCGCAACCGATAGGGTCGATTATGCCGGTGTCGCCGCGCTTAAGTTGCCTTTGCTGGAAATGTTATTCCAGCATTTTTCAACACGGCATATTGCGGTAAACAGCGAACGTGCCACGGCCTTTCGCGCTTTCCAGGCGCAGGAAGGCGAGCATTTGCATCATCTTGCCTTATTCGAAGCGCTGCAAGAATATTTCCATAATCAAGACCCCGGCGTATGGGGCTGGCCGGTATGGCCGGAACCATACCGCCAATTCGGATCGGACGAAGTACATGCATTTGAACAACAGCACCTTGACCGCATCAAATTTTTTGCTTACCTGCAATGGCAGGCGGATTTGCAGCTGGGTGCGGCCGGATGGCGTTCATTGGAATTAGGGCTTGGTGTGGGTTTGTATCTGGATCTGGCGGTTTCGGTGGATGGCAGCGGGGCCGAGGCCTGGGCCAATCAGGCGCTTTACGCAATGGGGGTCGGAATAGGGGCGCCGCCGGAACTGAACAATCAGCGAGGCCAGGATTGGGGATTGCCGCCGCTCGTACCCGATCGCCTGCGCGAAGCGGGCTATGCGCCGTTCATTGCGACGCTCAGGCACGCTATGCGATATGCGGGCGCTTTGCGTCTTGATCATGTCATGGGATTGATGCGTCAGTACTGGATACCGGCTGGCCTGACGCCCGCGGAAGGTGCTTATGTGCGTTATCCTTTTGAAGAATTGCTCGGGATCCTGGCTCTGGAAAGTCAACGCAACCAATGCTTGATTATCGGTGAAGATTTGGGAACGGTGCCGGCCGAGGTGCAGGCTGCTTTGCCGCCGGCGGATATTCTTTCTTACCGGTTGTTGATATTGGAAAAGGATACGGCCGGCAACTTCATTGCGCCACAGAACTATCCCGCCCAAGCGCTTGCAGCGGTGACAACGCATGACTTGCCGACGCTGCCGGGTTATTGGCAAGGACGGGATATTGTGCAGCGCACGGCATTGCAATTATTCAGCTCGGATGACGCGCGCCGCGCTCAAATTGTCGGCCGCGCGCAGGAGCGCGCTCATCTGCTGCTGTTGCTGGAGCAAGCGGAATTATTGCCGCAAGGTTTGGCGGCCAATCCCGCGTCACTGTCCACTGCAACGCCGGAATTCATTGTCGCGGTCTATAGTTACCTGGCGCGCAGCCCCGCCAAGCTATTGATGGTGCAAATGGAGGATGTGCTCGAGGTGGCGGAGCAGATCAATATTCCTTCCACCACGACGCAACATCCGAATTGGCGCCGCAAAATTCCCATTTGCCTCGAAGCTTGCGCAACCGACCATAGGGTGCTTGCCCTATGTGCCGCAATGCGTCAGGAACGCCCTCGAATGCGCACTATAGCCAAGCGCAACCGGCATTTGCGCATCCCGTTGTCTACCTACCGTTTGCAGCTCAGCCGGGATTTTACTTTTGTGCAGGCGGCGTGGCTGGTGCCTTATCTGGCTCAGCTCGGCATCAGCCATGTGTATTGTTCGCCTTATCTCAAGGCGCGCCCCGGCAGTAATCACGGTTACGATATCGTTAATCACAACGCGTTAAATCCTGAAATCGGAACAAAGGAGGAATTTGAATCGTTCTGCGCAGCGCTACATGCGCACGGTATGGGGCAAATCCTCGATCTGGTTCCCAATCACATGGGCGTGATGGGAGCCGATAACCAATGGTGGCTTGATGTACTCGAAAACGGGCCTGCCTCGGCTTTTGCGTCTTTTTTCGATATCGACTGGCAGCCGCTCAAAAAAGAGTTATGCGGCAAAGTGCTGCTGCCCATACTGGGGAAATCCTACGGCAAGACGCTGGAAGATGGTGAATTGAAGCTCAGCTTCGACGAGAATTGCGGTAGCTTCAGTTTATGGTATTACCAACATCGTCTGCCGATTACTCCACGCGCCTATCCGCGGTTATTGCGGCATCGCTTGTCGCTAGTGGAAGCGCAATTGCCTCCCGATGATCTTTACTTGCAAGAACTAGCAAGCCTGGTCACCGCTTTTGATAATCTGCCGCCGCAGGAAACTACCGCACCTGAAAAAATTCTGGAACGGCGGCGCGATCAGGAATTACTCAAGAGACGTCTGGCGGCATTGATCGAGGTTTCGCCATCCATTAGGCAGATGGTGCAAGACACCCTCAACGATTATAACGGCAGCTTGGATAGTCTCGGATCTTTTACGCTGATGCATGAATTGCTTGAAGTTCAGTCCTGGCGGATTGCCAACTGGCGCGTCGCCTCCGATGAAATCAATTACCGCCGCTTTTTTGATATCAACGATCTGGCAGCCTTGCGTATGGAAGATCATCATGTTTTTGAGATCACCCACCAGCTGGCGCTGGAATTGATTGCCGGCGGCAAAGTTGACGGTCTGCGTATCGATCATCCCGACGGATTGTACGATCCCTTGCAGTATTTTCAGCGGCTGCAGGACCGTGCCGCCATGCGATCGCTGCCGGTGGAGGGAGAAAAAGCGATTTACATCGTAGCCGAGAAAATCCTCGCCAGCCACGAATCATTACGCCCGGACTGGGCCATTCATGGCACCACCGGCTATGATTTCTGCAACTTAGTCAATGGACTGTTTGTTAATCCTCAAGCCAAAGCCGCATTGGAACGCACTTACCGTTCGTTTGCTCATAGCCGGTTCGATTTTGAAGAACTGGCTTATTACAGCAAGCATCAGATTATGAAGCATGCGATGGCGAGCGAGCTCAATGTCATGGCGGGGCAATTGAGCCGTATCTGCGAGCTGCGGCCTTACACAAGAGACTTCACTACCAATAATCTGCGCCATGCACTGGCCGAGGTAACCGCTTGCTTGCCGGTTTACCGTACTTATGTCCGTGACAATCAAGTCACGGCGTTGGATCGGCGCTACGTTGAGTGGGCGATAGCCAAGGCCAAGAAACTCACCCAAATCATGGATATTAGTATTTTCGATTTTCTCGGTTCGGTGTTGTTGCTTGATGCCGCAACGGATGAAGACCCGCTTTATGCAGCCGCTATCACCGGCTTTGCCATGAAGTTTCAGCAATTTTCCAGCCCGGTGATGGCCAAAGGTTACGAAGATACCGCCTTTTACCAGTATCACCGCTTGATTTCGCTGAATGAAGTCGGCGGCGATCCGCGTATTTTCGGTGTTTCGGTCAATGCCTTTCATTCCGAAAATAGCAAGCGTTTGGAATATTGGCCGCATTCCATGCTCAACACTTCCACGCACGACACTAAGCGCAGCGAAGATGTGCGTGCGCGCATCAATGTCTTATCCGAGATTTCCGGTAATTGGCATAAACAAGTACTGCGCTGGCGGCAACTGAATAAGCATAAGAAAATGCGTGTCAATGACGAAGAAATCCCGAGTGCTAATGATGAATACCTGATTTATCAAACGTTGGCCGGTATCTGGCCATTGGGAGAATTCACCGGAGATAAACACCAAACACTGATCGAGCGCATGGAAGCCTATATGCTCAAAGCAGTGCGCGAAGCGAAACAGCACACGAGTTGGATCAATCCCAATACAGTCTATGAAGAAGGTTTGTCGGCTTTCATTAAGAAACTGTTGTGTTTTCCGGAAAAGAATACTTTTTTATCAGCCTTTCAGGCGTTTCATCCAATCATCGCGCAATGGGGAATGCTGAATTCGTTATCGCAAACTTTGCTCAAATTGACCGTGCCGGGTGTGCCCGATATCTATCAGGGTAATGAATTATGGAATTTCAGTCTGGTAGATCCGGATAACCGGAAAGCTGTCGATTACACGCAAAACCAGCAACTGCTGAAAGACCTGGAAGCTCATGTCAACGTACCGCAGAATGCGCTGGCGCAACAGGTAAAACAGCTGCTGGAGGATATGACCGACGGGCGCGCCAAGCTGTACTTAACGTGGCGGCTGTTACAATGCCGCAAACGATGGCCGGAAGTTTTTCAGAATGGCGCTTACCTGCCGCTGGCCGCGGCGGGTGCTCAAAAAGATCATATTTGCGCATTTGCCCGCCGGAGCGAAGAAACGACGTTAGTCATCATTGCGCCGCGCTGGTTTTCGCAGCTGGTAGCGGCGGATGCCGGCGGACCGCTGATGGAAACCCTCCAGTGGGATGATACGACAGTGATCGATATTCCTGACCTTACCGTCAAGCGGCAAGGTTTGAATGTATTGACGCAAGAAGCGGTACCGGTCACTGATAGGGATGGCGTGCCGCAACTGCTCGTTTCAAGCTTGTTTACATCGTTTCCGGTTGCGTTGCTGCAATTCTAATGGATTAAGCGGAGCAACCGGGCTTTCTGAGAGAATCGGACTGACCTGCCGCGTACCGCCGATGCGCCCGAGTTTCCCCTTTAGTGCGATTTATTTCCCAGGTACGATTGGCTGATTTTTCCAAGTTCTGTCACGCGCGCTGCTACCAGCCCATTGATACTGCCTTGCGGATATTCACCGTTTGCATCTGCTTCTCCCGCCGTTAGGCCGGTCAGCAGCGCAATGGCCTGATCGATATCCGCTACCGCATAAATGTGAAATTTACCCGCCGCTGCCGCTTCGACGACGTCCTGGCGCAACATCAGGTGCTGCACATTAGCTGCGGGAATTAATACGCCTTGATTGCCGGTTAGTCCGCGCGCGTTGCAGATGTCAAAGAAACCTTCGATTTTTTCGTTGACGGCGCCGATGGCTTGAACCTGGCCGAGCTGGTTGATGGAACCGGTCACTGCCAGCGATTGGTTGACCGGCACATCCGCCAGATTGGAGAGCAGTGCGCACAATTCCGCCAGCGACGCGCTGTCGCCGTCGATCATACCGTACGATTGCTCGAACGCCAGGCTGGCGGACAACGCGAACGGCTGATCCTTGGCGTAACGCGCGGCGAGGAAGGAGGAGAGAATGAACACGCCTTTGGAGTGAATGGCGCCGGACAGCTTGACTTCGCGTTCCACGTTGATGACATCGCCTTTACCGAAACGCGTGGTGGCGGTGATGCGGGTTGGTTGCGCGAAGGCGAAGCCGCCCAGTTCGATCACCGACAAACCGTTGACTTGTCCGGTTACCGCGCCTTGCGTGCCGATCATCAGAATATCGCGTTGAATCGCTTCGTATAACCGGTCGCGAATGCGATCCTGGCGGCGGATCTGCGCGTCGATCGCTTGCTGCACATCGCGTGCCCGCACGGCATCGAGATTGTTGGCGCGCGCCCAGTAATCGGCCTCATGCAACAGATCGGCGATGCTGCGCATATGCATGGAGAGTTTCTCCGAATCTCCCGTCAGGCGGGCGCTATGGTCGATCACCCGGGCGACTGCATGGCGGTCGTAAGGCAGCAATCCCTCCTTACGAGTCAATGTGGCGATCAGTTGCGCGTAGAGAAAATGGTTATCCGGCGTGCGCTCGATGGTTTCCTCGAAATCCGCGGCGACTTTGAACAGTTCTTTGAAATCCGGATCGTATTCTTGCAACAGGTAATAAAATAACCGCTCGCCGAACAGGATCACTTTGACATCGAGCGGAACCGGTTCCGGTTCGAGCGATACGGTGCTGACGAGACTGTAAACCTGCCCGAGCGATTCGATATGAATCTTGCGTGCTTGCAATGCGCGTTTCAAACCTTCCCAGGCAAACGGCTGCATCAGCACTTTGCGGATATCCAGCAGCAGGTAGCCGCCGTTGGCTTGGTGCAACGCGCCCGGTTTAATCAATGTGAAATTGGTGACCAGCGCGCCGAACTGGGAAATATGCTCGACCCGTCCGACCAGATTGCTGTACGTCGGATTATCTTCGCTGATGACCGGCGCACCGGCTGTATGATGGTTGGAGGTCAGCACATTCACTTGATAATTATTGAACGTCTGGTGCGTGACGACCGACATGCCGGAAATGTTGATCGATTCATCGGGTTTGCGGAAATCGTCGACGCGCATCACCATGTCCTGCTGCACAGCGTCGAAATAGGCGAGCACGTCAGGTAAACCGGCATAGATTGCGCGCAATTCGTCGATCATGTGCGCAACGCTGGATAACATCATCTCGCGATTGAGCTGCTTGATGCGCTCACTGCGCTCGCGACGACGCTGCGGCAGATGGCTGAGGATTTTTTCCAGATGCGCTTGCAACTCGCTGATGTCCGCTTCGATCCGGTCTTTTTTTTCCTGCGGCAGCTTGTCGTATTCTTCCGGCGGTATGACTTCGCGATCGCGGCTCGGCGCCAGAGCGAATCCTTCCGGTGTGCGCAGCAGGATGATTTCTTTTTTCTCCGCTTCTTCCCCTAGATCGGCAATTTCACGTTCCTGGCGCTCGTTATATTCTTGCTGGATCGCATTGACCCGGTTGCGGTACTCTTCGCTTTCAAATTGTACCGGAACGGCGCTGCGCAGATAATCCACCAGCCGTTCCATGTGCTGGCGCAATTCTTCTCCTTTGCCGCACGGAAGTTTGAGCACTTTCGGCTTGTGTGGCTGGGTAAAATTGTTCAGATAACACCAATCCGCCGGTTCCGCTTCCCGGCTCGCCCGGCTTTCGAGGAATTGCTTCACCAAGCTGTGCTTGCCCATGCCAGATGAGCCGAGTACAAAAAGGTTGTAGCCTTCGCGGCGGATATCCGAACCGAAGCGCACTGCATCCATGGCCCGCGCCTGGCCGATGATGTCCGTCAGGTCCGCTACTTCCGCCGTTGTTCGGAATGAAAATTGATCGGGATCGCACGCCCGGTGAAGCTGCCGCGCTTCCAGAGGAGTCATTGTGGTCATTGTTTTTCTTGACTGGATTAACTGATAATGGGTTGCCTGATGGATGCTTTTGTGAGTAAAGTAGCGCCCAGAGCATTGATGCAATAGCCATATTGTAATGGAAGTAAGCGCTTGACCAATACAATTTACTTTTTCAGAAGATAATCAATAGCGCACTGCAAGTCGTGTAGGCGCGAGCACGGATGCCGGGCCGGAAAGATTTGTTGATTACATCCCCTTAACAGGTCGTTGAAAAACGTTTTCGAGACAGTCGATACAAGGCAAAAACAGGAGAAAAAGCGCAGTTTATGTGTATTAAATGAGCATTTTGAGCCTGTTTTTAACACCGTAGCGGCAACGCAGATAGTTTTTCAACGGCCTGTTAACCCGGAACTGATCGTGTACTGCCGGAATAGCGGTTTTTGTGACAAAAACCATAGTGAACCGGGGAAGCCATGCTTAATAATGAGCCGGTTAATCGTGTAGTTTAATTTTGCCTGTAAAGAGAGGAGAAAAGAAATGGTCATGCTGAAAAAGAGCGTAATGTTTCAAGTTTTTCTGGTTGTTCTGGCGATCGGCCATGCTCATCCCGTCCTGGCGGATAAAGCGTCCGGTGTTTTTATCGCGCAACAAGCGTGTCCAGCCTATGTGTCAAAAAATAAATCGACCAATCCGGACAATGCGCAGGTTCTGGCAGGCGGAAAATACAACGTCATCGAAGTCATCAAGCCAGGTAATCCCGACTGGTACCGGGTAGTTTTGCCCGGCGCGAACCCGAAAGAACGCTGGGTGAGCGCGACGTGCGGTCAGGCGCAACTGGACGGCGGCGGGGGAGATGGCGGAGATCATGGCGGTAGCTGCAATACCGCCGGTCAGGCGGATAGCTACGTGCTTGCGTTGTCGTGGCAGCCGGCTTTCTGCGAAGGTAAGCCGGACAAAGCGGAATGTAAAATCACCGATCCCAAGGTTTATCAGGCGCGTCATTTTGCGCTGCACGGTTTATGGCCGAACAAAAAGAGTTGCGGCACGAATTACGGCTTTTGCGGCGATGTCAAAGGGCAAAAAAGCGATTTCTGTGACTACCCGGCGGTTCAATTGGACGCCGATTCCAAAGCTTCTTTAGCCGAAGTAATGCCCAGTGTGACGTCAGGTTCCTGTCTGGAACGCCATGAATGGTTTAAACACGGCACCTGTCAGGCGAATTGGCCGATGGCAGGTTATTTTGACTTGGCGGCGGATCTGACGCGCCAATTCAACGATGCCGGGGCGGCTTATTTTATGAATCGCCGCATCGGTCAGCAGGTGCGCACGGAAGATTTTCTTGCGCGTGTGGTTGCCGTGCTGGGATCCGCCGCTAAGGACCGGATCAAACTGAGCTGCAATCAAGGCATGCTGGTCGAGGTGCAGTTGAATTTATCGGCTGACTTGAAGCCGGGCGATGATCTGGAGAAATTGCTGGTGAATGCGCCGCCGCAAGGTAAATCCAATTGCGGGGATACTTTCAAGGTTGATGCAATCGGTCAGTGATGATTGCAAGTTGCACAAGTTGATTACGTTCATGACGGGGGCAGGTGTCATGAACGTAATCAACGAGCTAAGCAACTTTATACTGGTTAGAAAGCCTGAAACACCACATCGCCGACCGATAGCGCTGCCGGTTGTTGCAACACGCCGACAAACGTGATGCTGGCGATGTTGTCGACAAAGTGCACGACGACATCATCTCCTTGGTTATCGATGCTGGTGATGTACGGTGACAATTGTGCAAAGCTGGAAATGCCCAGTTTGGTATCGAATGCCACTTTATCCACGCCGGGAACGAAATCCTGGAAGGTATAAAAACCGACATTGGATAATCCGAAGATATCGGAACCCGCGCCGCCGGTCATGCTATCGTTGCCCAATTGTCCGATCAGCGTGTCGTTGCCGTCGTTACCGGTCAGTGTATTGCTGGCGTTGTTGCCGACCAGCGTATCGTTGCCGGAACCGCCGATGGCATTCTCGATGACCGTGGTTAATCCCAATGACAGATTATCGATTGCGGCTTGGTTGTCCGGGGTCAGGCCAACCGAGCTGAGCGTGCCGGGTGCGGCGGAATTCAGATTGAGGACGGCGGCGGTATGCAGTGCCGATGCATCGAGTGTATCGGTGCCGCCGTCATCGTAGATGGTTTCCACACTACGGCCGCTGGCTGTCGAGAAGGTGTAGGTGTCATCGCCGGTATGCTCGGGTTTGGCATTGTAGAGATAAGCTAGAGCCGCGTAATCGTAGGGCGCCAGATTAATCCGCTCGAGACCCTGGTTCTGCTGGGTGTACGACATGATGCTGAACAACTCGGAATCCTCCGCACCGGTCAAAAAAGGTCCGTCATTGGCATTAGTTGATTCTGGATCGGCCGCATTGTAATTGCCAGGATGCTTCAGCCCGAGCGTATGTCCGATTTCATGGATCAGCGTTGAATAAGCATTGGTCCCCGGCACGACGTGACTTGTCTGCGAAACCGCCGCCGCATTGTTGATAAACAAATCTCCGGCGATGTCTCCGGTCAGTTTATCCGGATAATACGCATAACCGGATGTGGCGGCTTGGGCATTGTTACCGAACCGAAGCTGGCCGTACGAGGTTGCGGAATCGCCCACTTCGCGGAAAGTGATATCGAATTGCGACGACAGCGTAGCCAGGATTTCCCGCACGGCCGTTTTTTGATCACTGGTCATCACGCTGAAACCGTTGCCATCCTGCGCCGGATCGGCATACACCGGTAATGCCGACATGAAACTGTACGTTAACGCCACAGTTCCATCCCGCCCCGCATCCCAGCGGATATCGCTGCCAGCCAGCACAGCGTCAATGCGATAGTCGTCCGTAATACTCGGCATACCGTTCTCCTTGCGAAAATTGAGTGATGAGCGATTAATTATTAAGGGTCTTAGGAAGTTAAGCACTTACTAAAGTGTGCTAACTTTCTGAGATGAATGCTAAAAACAGATACTATTTTCGTTCTCGAATCAGAGAAGCAAAATTCAGGCAACTTATTCGATGTTTTTCGATGGATTTTACTGCTACTGACACAGCCCAATTGACCGGCATTTCTATCCGATCCGTCAATACCATTTATCTTAAAATACGACAGCGAATTGCCCAGAATTGCGAACTTGAATCCCCTCTGCAAGGTTCTGTAGAAGTTGATGAGTCTTACTTTGGTGTCCAGCGAGTCAGGGGTAAAAGGGGGCGGGGCGCTTATGGCAAAACAATAGTCTTTGGTGTGCTTAAACGCCAAGGAAAAGTTTATACAGAGATTGTTCCAGATTGCTCTAAAGCGACATTGCAAGCCATTATCCGTGGGCATGTAGCGCCCGATACCGTAATCCATTCCGATGGATGGCGTGGTTATGACGGATTGGTCGATATCGGCTTTGATAAGCACTTCAGGGTTCACCATGGTGACAATGAGTTTGCCAGTGGCGAGCGGCATATTAATGGTATCGAGTCTTTCTGGAGTTTTGCTAAAAGACGTTTGGCCAAGTTCAATGGTGTGCCCGAACATACTTTCTACCTGCACTTGAAAGAAACCGAATTTCGTTTTAATCATCGCCGTGATAATCTCTATCATGAAATTCTTAAATTGTTACGTTTAAACCCGCTTTAACTTCCTAAGACCCTTATTAATTTGCGGATTATAGAGCGGCAAACAGACGATCAATCGCATTATTACCACGGTTTTACCGTATTAATTTCAAGGAATGAATAACAATAACGATCGTTTTTTAACCCGGGTCTTTTCCGGAAAAATCTCACCACGGCACGATTTGCCCATCGAATGCATAAAACTTGCCAGAGTCGGCCAATGTAAGATTGTCGATCACGCGGCGCATGCCGGTGACGCTTTGTTCGGCGGTGATCAGCGCGCCGGGGCCGCCCATGTCGGTTTTAACCCAGCCGGGGTGCAATACTACGGTGATAATTTTTTGCGGACTCAGATCGATCGACAGGCTTTTTACGACCATGTTTACGCCCGCTTTGCTGGAGCGGTAGATGTAGCTGCCGCCGCCGCGATTGTCGGCGACGCTGCCCATTTTGCTGGTGATGGTGGCGATGGTTTTGCGCTCGCTGCAAGATACTTGCCGGATGAATGCTTCGGCCATTTTCAGCGGCGCCATTGTGTTGACTGCAAAAGCGTGTTGCCAGGCGGCATAATCGGTTCTGCCA